>NZ_JAKUDX010000001.1:0-868248 GCF_022662615.1 Bacillus cereus group sp. BfR-BA-01523 | reverse complement strand
TTGTTAGACTGTGTCTAACAATCGGGGTGCACTTCAGAATAATCGGCTTTTAAAATAATTAATGAGACCCTTTACGGATCTCATGTTTAGCTAAGATTGCTGTGTGTTTCTTTACCTAAAACATGTAAGATTCACCATCGTCTGGTATTAACACATTAGACGTGATTCCTTTTTCATGAATAAAGCTCTTTAATTCTTCTCTAGACAATGCCCAATGGTTTATAGCTTCCATATGAACAGCAATAATTTTTGCGTTGGGAGCAGTCTTATACACTTCATAAACATCATCTTTCCCCATGACAAGAGAACCACCTTCAAAGAATTGGTTATCTCCAGCATTTACTACAATGATTTCTGGTTTATGTGTATCAATCACTTCTTGGACAGCTTCGTACCATACTGTATCCCCAGCTACATACAATGATTGCTCAGTTGAGTGCTTGAAGACAAAGCCACACACTAAACCAGTAAGTTTTAAAATTTCTCCTCTTCCGTGTTCGCCTTTTGTTTTGATTAATTGGATATTCTCAAAGACTGTATCCTCTTGTAAAACCTCCACATTTTGAAAACCGGCGTTTCTAACTTCTGTAGCATCCTCTTCATTTTGTATAAACATTTTTATATCTTTTGGCAATATTCTTTGAGCTGCCTCATCAAAGTGATCTAAATGCAAATGAGTCAAAATGACAGCATCTATATTATTAATAATATTTTCAACGGATACTGGTAAGCTAACTAAAGGATTATTTTGATCTTGTCTTGGTGAATTTGGAAAAGGTGAGTAAGTACCTTTCTCAGCTAACATTGGATCTATTAAAAACTTTTTTCCTGCATATTCTACAACGATCGTTGCATTCCTAATTTGTGTGATCTTCATATTTACACTTCCTTCTATTTTTGTTTAGTAACTTACGTATATTCTATAACACTTGCAATATATATTTACATAGATAAAATCAAGTGTTTTTGTAGTTTGACTTGAATTTTGAAAGACCCAACATGTTTTTGTGTTCATGAGTATTAATTAAGCTAAACCACATTTCAATTGAAGAAAATATAAAGATTCATTTAAAATAATGTGTGGAGAAAAAGAGTCACTTTATTCTTTTTTAAGTAAATGTGCTGAGCTATTTCCAAAAATTTTGTCATCAGCACAATTTTTAGCATTAACAAACTTATTAAAAAGCAATTCATTTACATAAAGATTTTTATACTTTTTTGAAAGGATTTGATTTTATGCTGGATCATACAGACATGCGAATATTAGAAGAATTATCTGGAAATAGTCGTATCACTATGAAAGAATTAGGAGAGAAAGTTCATTTGACAGGACAAGCCGCCGCATCTAGAGTTGCTAAATTAGAGGATAATGGGGTAATTGAAGGTTATAGCATTAAAGTAAATCAAGTTAAATTAGGTTGCTTTATGTATGCTTTTATTAATATCTATATAAAAGATACACATCATCAACCGTATCTTTCATTTATTAAAACATATGAGAAACACATCATAAATAACTATAAAATTAGTGGGGAAGGTTGTTATCTTCTTGAATGCAGATTTCCATCTAATGAATCATTAGATCAATTTTTGATGGATTTAAACAAGTATGCAAACTATAAATTATCCATTGTAATCAAGAAATAATGCAGCACTAAAAATGTTCGTTTAATTCAAAATAGATAACTAATAAAAAGAAACGATTTTGAAAAAAGTTTTAAATAAACTAATCAAAACAGTTTCTTTTTCTTATGAAATTTTGCTTAGCGTACGAAATTCGCGTTTTGATGGTGCTACCCCATGCCCATCAACTTAAGAATTCAGAATTACCCCAAAACGAAAAAATGAGCTTTTTTGTTACAAGTTAGTACAAAATTTCGTTCTGGGGGTGCTATAAAATTTTAGCTTGATGGCGATGTGGTGCGACCCCATACCCATCAACTTAGGGAATTCATCGTTCCCCAAAGCAAATAAAATAATTGTGAAATTTCCCTATTCACAATATGATAATAATGCAAGGAAAAATAAGGAAGCGGGGGACGTCGATTTATGAGTGTAGGTATTATGACCCATAACGAGGTTATTAGAATCGGTGATGCATATTTACTTCCATTAGTATCAAACTTGTACGGGTTGCAAGGCTATGAAGTCAAGCCGGTTAAGGCACATACCGGAGGGCGTAATGTCGTTTATACCTGTGAGAAAGAGGGCACTGATGCCAAGATACTTAGAATCTCCTTTTTAAATGACAGAAGCCAAGAAGATTTTCTGGGAGAAGTTGAGTACATCAGGTATTTATTTAAGCATGGAGGAAGTGTATCGGATGTAATCAGCTCTAAGAAGGGGAAACTGCTGGAAGAGATTATCTATAATAATCATACCTTTTTTATCTGTCTATTTAAAAAGGCAAAAGGAAAAATGCTTGTGGAAAATAATTATAGGTACCGGGAAGGAGTTCCGATCTCCGAGTATTATTATAATTGTGGTAAATCCCTAGGAAAACTGCACCAAATATCAAAGGGGTATACTCCTGTCCACCACCGGAATAGTTTTTCTGAAAAGTATAATGCCGAATATGTCGATAAACTTATACCTGACTCGTTATCGCTACTTAAGGAGAAGATGATACAGCTCCTTAAAACCTTAGAAGGATTGGACAGGAACCGTGAGTCTTTCGGTATGGTCCATTTTGATTACAACGATGGGAATTATTCGATAGATTTTGATACGGGGCAAATAACCGTATATGATTTCGATAATTCATGTTACTGTTGGTATATGTTTGACCTTGCAAGTCTCTGGACAAACGGAATGGGTTGGATACAATTTGAACCAGATGCGGATAAACGTAAAAAGTTTATGGATAATTATTTTGAAGTAGTCCTCGCAGGATACAAATCTGAGACCAAAATTGAAAATGCGATGTTAGAAAAGTTACCCTTATTTATCAAGGTAAACCTCATGGAATCTATTATAGAGGAATTCGACTGTATGCGGAACAATGGTGAAGAACCGGAATGCGATGAAGAGTTGTCATATCGCATAAAATGCTTGGAAGACGATATTCCGTATATGGGATTTTTTCATAAAATTTACTCGTGCAAAGAACCCTTTGAGTATGAGGAGCGAAATATATAGTCTTTTTGTAGCAACCTTTAATAATTTCTTAAGTTGATGGGTATGGGGTAGCACCACATCGCCATCAAGCTAAAAAATTGTATCCATAAAACGAAAAAAACGCTATTCTTTTTGTAGAAATATACAGAAAGGATAGCGTTTTTGATGAATCCTATCATTTCAAATGAACTGAATCTTTTCGCACAAGAGCTACAATACTTTTTATCTCCAGTATTCCTACAAGATATCGCCAAACAAGTTGGCTTTGTACAGCGATCTAGCAAGTATCAAGCCAACGAAATCATTGCCCTTTGCGTATGGATCAGCCAAGAAATTGCTAGCACATCACTTACACAATTGTGCAGTCAGTTAGAAGTTTTCACTGGGGTACTTATGAGCTCAGAAGGACTGAATCAACGCTTTAATCCAGCAGCTGTCGCATTTCTTCGAGAAGTCTTTACTTCTCTTCTCACACAAAAACTCTGTTCAAATCACTCACTTTCTGCACACGTGATCTCTACTTTCAATCGTATCCGTATTTTAGATGCAACAGTGTTTCAACTGCCTGACCATTTCGCCACTGACTATCAAGGTTCAGGTGGGAGTAGTAATACCGCAGGCGTGAAAATCCAATTGGAATATGATTTACTTAGTGGTCAATTTCTTAACGTGCAGCTTGGACCAGGAAAGAATAATGATAAAACATACGGTACTATCTGCCTTGAAACCGTAGAAGCGGGCGATTTGTGTTTACGTGATCTTGGTTACTTCGATTTAGGAGACTTACAAACCATTCATGATAAAAAGGCTTATTATATCTCGAGGTTGAAGTTGAATACACGCATTTATATCAAGAACCCTGAACCAGAATACTTCAACAATGGTACGTTAAAAAAGCAGACAGAATATATCCAACTTGATATGACACAAATGATGTCTGGTCTAATCCCTGGTGAAACGATAGAAATCCCCGAGGTATACATTGGCCAAAACCAGAAACTTCCAGTATATGTTATTATCCATCGTTTAACCGATGATCAAACGCAAACACGCCTGAAAAACCAAGCGATACGTGAAAAGAAGAAAGGCATTGTCATGAAGGATAAAAGTAAACGTTTAATGGGCATGAATGTATATATCACGAACACGTCGCTAGAAGAAGTACCGACGAACTACGTGCATTCATTATATTCACTTCGTTGGCAGATTGAAATTTTGTTTAAAACGTGGAAGTCATTCTTTGAAATTGATGAATGTAAAAATATTAAAAGAGAACGCCTAGAGTGCCATTTATATGGACAACTCATGGGCATTCTCCTCTGTTCTTCTACAATGTTTCAAATGCGACAGTTTCTGCTTGAAAAGAAAAAGCAGGAGCTGAGTGAATACAAAGCGATTTATATGATTAAAGATTACTTCCCTTTACTGTTTCAAGCGATAGCCGTTGGCACAGAAGAGCTTTTAAAAATTCTGCATCGCCTTTATCAGCTACTCAAAAAAAACGGTCGTAAATGTCATAGGTATAAGAAGATGACCGTCTTTGATATTCTAGGGATTGTGTATAAAACGACGGTGAAGCATAGACAAGCTGCCTAGCGAAAAAATCGCATTTTAATAGGCTTCTTTAGCATGCCTACTTTTTTATCACTTGCTAGTTTTGAAACAAGAATCATTTCGTATCTAGTAATTTACTTGGTTAGCTTGATGGGCATGTGGTGCTCCCCCATTATGTTGAAAAGGAAAAGAACATCTGTGGAACTAGTGGTGACAATAGAGTTGTTCCACAAATGAGACAGAAGAATAGTGTGCCCTATCTGAGAAAATTGGAATATTATGATTTTAGAAACTGTAGCTATTGAAAATAGAACAAATAAAAGCTAAATAACAATAATATAATCTCTTTTCTAGATATGCCTTTATCAAGAATCAAAAAACTTAATACCACTTAGTACAAAAGCATCAGAACTTGGGCTATAACCAACTAACTTTCTTGTTCCTTCAATATCAATTCGTTTAAACCTGTTGTTAGATACACCATGTAAAATTGAAAATGGAGGTAAGTTCTTTGCCGTCATCGACTTTAAGAGAAGGTCCATAAAATCTTCTGGGCTTAAGTATGCACTCATATCTCTAGCTGTTAGTGGTTTACCATATGGATTATAATCATCATATGCACCTATACGAATAGCAAGACTTTGTAACCCTTCTTCATAAGCAAAATAAGAAGCAACAGCCTCTGCAAAACACTTACTTACCCCGTACATATTTTTGGGTCTCGTGGGTGAATAAGCATGTGGTTGATAATCCAAAGGATAGCCTTCAATTGTTTGAGCACTGGAAGCAACTATCACTTTGGATACATTATTATCGCTAGCAGCTCTAAAAATATTATAGGTTCCCTTTATATGATTTTCTAATAAGGAGCCATAAAAATCAGCATTTGGCGAAGGATTACCTGCCAAGTGTATAACTATATCTATACCTTTCGTAAATTCTTGACAAGCAGCTAAATCAGAAACATCTAAATATACGATTTCATGATTTGTATCTTTAAAAGTTTCTAAAGCAGATAAGTTAATATCTGCTAGCCGTAACTGGTAATTCCCTTGCTTATCTAGGAATCTTGTAACATCTTGGCCAATTTTACCTGCAGCACCTGTAACTAAAATTTTTTGCATTTCACTTCATCCTTCCATAAAAAATACATCCCTTGTCAAGGGTCATATAATAGAGCATGCACTTATTGTATGTTGGTAATGGCATTAAATAAAACGAAGAAATATAATGGAGACATGAATAAAATTCATGAGGAGGACCATAGTGACTTTAACAAAATATGAAATATTTAACAAAGTGGCAGAACTCAATAGTTTTACAAAAGCTGCAGGAGTGTTAGGTTTCACCCAATCTGCTGTAAGTCATGCAATTAGCAGTTTGGAAAAAGAGTTTTCCTTTCCTTTATTTATTCGTAATCACTCTACTTTAACATTGACCAAAAATGCAGAGGAGCTTTTAATTACCGTTCGGAAAATTTTATACTATAACAACATGCTGAAGCAGGAAGTAGCCGCTATCAATGGGTTCCAAAAAGGAACAGTAAGAGTGGGGGTTTTTTCGAGTATTTCTAAAAACTGGATTCCTGGTATTCTTAAAAAAATGGAGGAAAAGTTTCCAAATATTGAAATCGAATTACTGGAAGGAAACTATGCTGAGGTTGAGAATTGGTTACAAAACGGGAGATTAGATTGTGGATTTATTAATAATGATACTTACTTTGAATCCTTTGAAAAATCCTTTGACATCGTACAATTGAAGAGGGATCGACTTTTATGTGTTGTATCTAACCAATCCCCATTATGTAAGGAAAACCAAGTATCAATGCAACAAATAGAAAATGTACCTTTTATTATGCCAACATATCAGTGTTATGATGATATTCAAAAAATATTTAGGGAGAATAAAGTTAGCCCCAATATTCGATTCGAAAATATGAATGAATACTCAGTGATCTCCATGGTGGAGAATAATCTAGGAATTAGTATATTGCCAGAAATGATTATACCGACATCAAAAATTTCTTTTGCAGCCATTCCACTTGAAAGTGATAGCTATCGAACTATTGGATTAGCTATAAGAAAACCAACCTCACTCGCGACTAAGAAATTTTCTGAGATTACTAAAAGGTGGGTATCATTTGAATCAATTTAATTTTGCCAAAATCTGAGTTATTTAAACTGATAGGGTTCTTCTTGAACGGAGCAGATTAGTTCAATAAGCAATGAGAAAAAGTTATATATTATGTGTTGATGTAGAACTATAATATAAAAAAATCAGGAGGTAATTATATGGTAATATATAAATTATACGACAGAATACCCTAATAACTTTGACTAATTACTAAACCTATATGAATCTTGATGGTGGAATTCACTTAAATTAACAAGTATTGATTTGGAACGAATGTGCAATCAAAGTTGATACGCCATTTACGCATTTGATGAAAAATAATTAGTGGGTATGGGGCGTGTTATTTCAGATGGTGTAATTACTGGAGTAGTTTGGGGAATATGCGTTCTACCAATCTATCTGTCCGAAGGAATCGCCGCCATGTAAAAATAGCGCTGGGCAATTGAATCATTTTTCCGCTGGATTTAGCTGAATTTGAACGTTTCCGTATTGTTTGGCACAACATCCAATGCGTTGTTCAATCAGTTATTCACAGCTATAATTAATTGCCTATGCTTTGCTGAAATTTCTTCGTGCACAAGGCCAAAAGACAAAATAAACGCTTGTCATTTGCAGGTTTCACACGCCTGTTTCTTTGTGAAGCCTTGTCAATTGAGTGGCAAATTAGTTTGAAAGAAACACTTGAATTCTACAGGTCGATAAATCAAGAAACTGTATTACTTTGGTTAATCAACATACGTGTTAATTTATAGTATAATGATTGCTTGAAATAATGCGGTGGAAAACAGGGGGAAGAGGGAACCGATGCCTACTATACTAGTTGCTGACGACGATGCGAACATTCGCGAGCTCGTCTGTTTATTTCTACGCAACGATGGATTCGCAACAGCTGAAGCAGCGGATGGCAAGGAAGCACTGGCCGTCTACATCTCAACGAATGTCGATCTTGTCGTACTTGACATTATGATGCCGATTATGGATGGTTGGACGTTAAGCAAGGAGCTCCGAAGAGCCAATCCTGATCTACCTTTACTTATGCTGACTGCGAGAGGAGAAACATGGGAGAAAGTGAAAGGTTTCGAACTTGGGACGGACGATTATTTAACCAAACCATTCGATCCGTTAGAGTTGACGGTTCGTGTTAGGGCACTACTCAAACGATACAAGATTGGCTCCACGCAGACGATCCATTTAGGGAACGTCATCCTTGATCGACAGACCTATAAGGTGATGAAAGGGACGGAGTCGCTTACGTTGCCGCTAAAGGAGTTCGAATTGCTGTATAAGCTCGCTGGAACACCCGGACAAGTCTATACGCGCGTGCAGTTGATCGATCAGATTTGGGGTATCGATTACGCCGGAGATGATCGAACGGTAGACGTACATATTAAACGGCTGCGTGAACGGTTCGCGACAACACCCGATTTTCGGATCGAAACGGTGCGCGGGCTTGGGTATCGGCTTGAGGTTTATGAATGATCAGATCCTTATATATACGTGTTGTCCTGACATTTTTAGTCTCCATCATCGGGGGCACGATCATTTCTTTTTTGGTGTCAACTTGGATATTCGAAGATAAATTGAACGAAAACGCTCAAATCAACTCACGTAACTTTGGCCAAGACATCGTCCGGATTTACAAGACCTTTCCGTTACGTGAAGCGGACTTGTTCGTAAGTGAAATGAAGCAGCTCGATTCTTATTATATTCGAATTTACGAAGCAACGGGTCAGTTCAAGTCTTACGGTAAACTTCACGGACACAAACCTGCGCCTGTGACGATGGAGCAACTAAAGAAAGTATTAGATGGAGGTGTTGTTCAGGACACTCCTAATGGTATTGCCACGGTCCTCTTAGGGTTGCCGTTGAAAACGGAAATGGGAACGAAAGCGATATTTTTGGAAGCGCTCGCCCCTCCTTCAGCCTCTTTTGTCACAAAGTGGGCATTGGTCTTTGCAACATGTTCGTTGATTGCAGGAAGCTTATTGATTCTAGTTGCCTCTGTATTCCTGGTAAGACCGATAAAAAAGCTGACAAAAGCGACCAGGCGGATAGCATCTGGAGATTTCAACGTCAAGTTGAATATTAAGCAAACGAGTGAGCTGGGTACTTTGGCTCGCAGCTTCGAAGAAATGATGCACGATCTGCAGCAACTTGAGCAAATGCGCAGGGAATTCGTAACGAACGTGTCGCACGAGGTTCAGTCTCCGCTCACTTCGATATCCGGCTATGCTCTAGTGCTTAAGCAAGTTGACCTTTCAGAATACGAACGAAGCCGTTATCTTGATATTATCATCGCTGAAGCGAAAAGGATGTCCAAAATGAGCGATAACCTGTTAAAGCTGAGTTTTCTTGAATCGCAGTCAAAGCAACTGCGGCTCGTCACGCTCAGCCTCGATGAACAAATCCGACGGATAATTGTGGCGCTCCAGCCACAATGGTCTGCTCGCGATATACATTTCGAGCTTGATTTACAGACAGTTAAAGTAACGGCTGATCATGACCTGTTAAATCAGGTATGGACGAATATCCTCAGAAATAGCATCAAATTTTCCGAGGATACCGGCGTGATTAACGTAAGCATCAAACAAGATATCAAAAACGTCACAATCCTAATATCCGACACTGGTATTGGTATTCACCTTGACGACCAGAAGCGTATATTCGAGCGTTTTTTTAAGGCCGATCGTTCCCACAGTCGTAAGTATGACGGAAGTGGTATGGGACTCGCTATCGTTAAACAGATCGTGTCGCTTCATCAAGGTGAGATCCGAGTGAAAAGTGAACTTGGTCAAGGAACGACCTTCATTGTCACCTTGCCAATCACTACACCAACAGATTAGTTAGATTCATTCTCTATGCTACGACTCATATGCAAGCTTACTTGTATATAGAGCCGTAGCATTTTTTTTGGCAGTTCATATTCAGTTCATATTGTCGTCATGGTGAGTACATCTTCATTGGTTAAGTTTTCATTACAGGCACATGAAGGAAGGCAAACAGATCAGGACAGGAGAAGATGACAGTGACACAACAAGAGGAAAAGAAAACGCTGAGTGGAATGAAAATAAAGAAAGTGCGAAACATCTTACTTAAAATCATAGGAGCAATCGTTCTAGCCATTGTACTTTTTTTAGGTATTGTTTATATCGTAAATGTGATGAGTAGTCATTCGGAGCAAAAACGAATAGTGCCCTACGGTCAGCACGTATCTGTAGACGGGAAAAACATGAATGTGTTAATTCAAGGCGAGGGCGAGGAAACGATCGTGCTCCTGCCTGGTTATGGAACAGCTACTCCAGGGCTTGATTTTAAGCTTCTTATCGATGAATTATCTCCATTTTACAAAGTTGTTGCGGTAGAGCCTTTCGGTTATGGATTAAGTGATGAAACTGTAAAAGAGCGAACCACGGAGAATATGGTAAGTGAAGTTCATGAAGCTCTACAGCAGCTTAATATTAACAGATACATGCTCATGGGCCACTCCATTACAGGTATTTATGGAATTGATTATGTGAACAAATATCCAAACGAGGTGACTGCATTTGTCGGAATCGATAGCAGTGTTGCAACACAACCGGGTATGGATATCAATTTTCCATTAAAAACGTTTGCATATCTCAAAAAATCAGGCCTCTTAAGATTGGCTATGAAAATCAGTGCTGACCCCTATGCTGGACTGGCATTTGATGAAAAAACCGTAGAGCAAATGAAAATGATTTCGAATAAAAACATGTATAATGACACAACCTTGAATGAGATGGACCATATTTCGTCTAATTTTAAAGGGGCTCAAGGTTTAATCTTCCCTAAATATCTTCCACTTCTTCTCTTTGTACAAGCGAATAGTGAAGATGTAGCAGGATGGATACCTCTGCATGAAGGGCAGATCAAAGACTCGGTACATGGAAAAGTAGTAACCATGGATGGATCACATTATTTACACCATACCAAATTCAAAGAAATCGCTGAAAACGTTAGACTATTTATGAAAGAAGTAAAGTAAGTGTTCAGAGAAATGTTCATCCGTTATTTTATGCATTTGTCTACAGTCTGCAAGACCATCATTTCGATGGTCTTTTTTATGTCCAAACAGTTGTATATTTCCAAACCAAGATTATACTTTCGCCTGAAAGACATTGGGTTTCATTTTCATATTAACTAACGAGGCAGGTGTGCGGCCAAGCCTAGGTCGTATCATATAACGGGTGGGATTCCCGTCGAGTAAGAACTAGCCATTCGCTCGTAGCGAGTCTTGGAGGGCTAAAGGTAACTTTAGTCTTTAAGCGTAGACAGTTAGGTGGCGGATTTGCTTTACTGATCGTTCTATTCATCCTGTTAATCATTATAGGATGTAGTTGTTGGGGCGGCGGTAGCGGCGGATTCGGTTACTAAAAAAAGGGGCACTCATAAGAGTGTCTTTTTTCTCAATATAAGAACTCTAAGAATATGATATTATTTTAATGCAAATTCCCTTTTGTGCAATGAGATAGTAATGCCCAACAAAAAACCCACCTATTTCCGTAGGTGGGCCTTATCTTTATTACACAATATCAAAGTATACTCTCTTTTTCTCGTAAATTTTATGTAATTATACATATTTGTAAAAATTACATAAAATAAATATTACATGTAGTAAAATATAAATTGTGGACACGTTCTATAAAGCTGATTCTCCGATTAGAAGGCGTAACACATCTCAACCATATAGGTGTGGCGTTGCTTTAATCTAGCCAAACAAACGATCTCGATTCTCTTGTATTTGTACACTAACAATCTGTTGAAAATAAATGATTCTGTTTTATAGGACGTGTTTACTTAATGTCCAATACATATTATTAAATTAAAGTGGTTCAAGTCGGAGGAAGGCACCGGCACCTTAGGGTGTCTTTTTTTTATGTAATAATGCATAGAATATTAAATTTAACAGATATTATGATATACTCTCAAGGTGTGATACATACTTTCTTTAAATTGGAAAACTAAACCTTATCTACCCAATTGTGGGGGACGCCTTATGGCGTCTTTTTTTTAGGACCTGCTCAATTCAGGCGTAAAAACATAAGGTAAAGTGAACCCGTTAAAATACATGGAATGAACCCTAGTTTCACCCTCTTATCTAAAGGAGGAAATATTATTATGGGATATGGTGGTAGTTGCGGCGAAGGCTGCGGTTTTGCTGGAGGATTTGCTTTACTTGTTGTATTATTTATTTTATTAATCATTATCGGATGCAGTTGCTTCTGCTAAAAAACTATTGGAAAAGACACTCTTATATGGGTGTCTTTTCTTTATGGGGTCTCACCACATCGCCATCAACTAAAAAAATATATAAAACCCCCAAAAAGGAATTTTATATATTTTCAATTTGAAGAGATCGATTTTCTCGTTTGAGGTATTTGTTTACCTTATCATGAGGACAATAAAGTGTTTTATGTTATATTTTTTGAAATATCAGTAAATTATTTGATGAATTAATAAGTTACTATTAATCTATAAATAGTAACAGTGCAGTAATCCAAAAGAAAAATGCTCAAATCGATAAATAGGGGAGGATTCTAGATGAAGGTAAATCAGAATATTGTTTTAAAAATTATTGGGTTAGAATTTTTATTAATGATTTTTTACACGCTTAACGGGGCCTATCAAATTATTACTAAGCCATCCAGTCCAGTATTACAATTTATTGGACTTGTTCCTTTAGCAGTGGGAATTTTAATATATTTAACAATAAAGAACAAGTGGAAATTCTATTTCTTTGATATTAAGTTAAATAATTCAATGAAGAATACCATTTTATTAAATTTCCCATTAGTGCTTGTTCTATTAGTAATACTACTTGGTAATAAAGGATTAAACACAACATCGGTATCTGACTTATTTTTTATGTTTATCATGCAATTTTTTGTTGTTGCATTTATTGAGGAAATCTTTTTTCGGGGATTTATGCTCAAAATGTTGTTTTCAAAGGGGATAAAAAAATCAGTTTTGATTTCAAGTTTTTTGTTTGGTATCACCCATTTATTACAACTAATTGGTGGGCAGTCTATTGAAGATACCATTTTACAAATCATATATGCATTTTTAGTTGGACTTGTTCTGTCCTTACTTATCGTAAATAAGCAATCAATTATTATCACCATTACTTTCCACACTTTTAATAATTTCTTTAATTTTATGGGGAATGTTCAAGCCTCGTCGCTTTTTGCATATGTTATTATTGCAATTTTATTCTTCTACACCATATATTTATGGAAACGTGCTAATAAAAAAGAGTGTATTCGACAGGAAATAAATATAGCAGTTTGAGTTGTGATATTACCTTTTCAGTATAGAGGGCAGCCTGGTACCGCAATATTACCTTTAAAGGGGCTTGCTGCATGCTCATCAACTTAAGAGATTAATTATTCCCCTAAAATGAAAAAATACGTTATTCTTTCTGTAGAATTATAGGAAAGGATGGCGTTTTTTTCATTCTAGGGGGCATTTCTTTTTATTAGCTTGATAGCGATGTGGCGGTACCCCATTAATAGAAAACTACTAAAAGAGTTATAGTTTTATGTTTTCATTTCCCTTTTTGCATTTATCTTTTAATCAGATGAATGCTTTTTTTAGTACATAATAAAAAAATAACCAGAAAAACTGTCACAAAATCCGTTTTTCTGGTTTCTCTATAATACAGGCATCAAATTGAAAGTGAGGTTTAAACTAACATGTTAACCATAGAAAATGAGGAAAGTCATGCTTCTGATATGCCTTTTGAAGATTTATTTAAGCAGTACTATGCTTATGCTGTGAAGCAGATTATATGGATTGTTAAAAATCAATCTATCGCTGAAGAGTTAGCACAAGAAGTGTTTTTACAATTATATCGTAGCGACTGGAAAGTAATTGAAAACATACCTGGATGGTTGATTAAATCTTCTACTTATGTAGCTTATAACCATTTGCGATCTGAAAAAAGGCAACAAGCGAAGATTGATAAAGAAATACAATACCATGAAGTACAAAATGTTTCATCATTAGACGATGATTGGATAAGAAAAGAAGAAATTACAAAGGTACAAACGATACTAAATAAAATGAATGATCGAGAACGAGCCCTTTTACTAATGAAATTCTCTGGTTTTCAATATAAAGAAATTGCAGAAATACTTCAAATTGAAATATCTTCTATTGGAACATTATTGGTCCGAGCCAAAATGAAATTTCGCAAGATTTATAAACAAATGGAGGAGGCATAACAAATGAAATGTTATGATATCGGATTTATTCAAACATATATTGATGGAGAACTTTCTCATGATATAAGAAAGGAATTCACAAAGCACCTAGATACATGTGAAGCATGCCAAGATTTATTAGTAGAAATCAGTAAATTAAATCAATGGGAAAACGTAATGCTAGATGAAGAATCTGCAAATTCACCACAAGAAATCAAAATTGATATAGAACAAGCATGGAAAACATTTGAAAGTCGTTCCAAGCTAGACAATGTTTCTAATATAAATCACAAAAAACAACAGAAGAAGGGACTCTTTACAAACATGAGTAAAAAATCAAAACGTTTCATGTATACAGCAGTAGCTGCAGCAGCACTGTTCACAACAACAATGATTCCACAAGTACAAGTAGCGGCTACAAATGTTGCCTCATATTTTTCTGATGCAATTACAAATGATAAAGTTGTAAATGAAGGAATACAAGATGAAAATGGTGTCACACAAGATATGATGAAGAATGGTGAATATATTCCTATTGATGAAAAAATTACAGATCAAGGTATTACTGTACATTTCAAAGAATTATATATCGCAGATTCACGTATATCAGTTCATTATAGAATGGAAAAAGCTGACGGAAGTTTAGTACCATTTGAATTTGATACATCAGGATTAGAGCTCGAAAGTGATGGTAAAATTAATGGGCAACAAGAGGAAAACCCTGAGATTAAACATGAAGGGAGACTATCATTTATCCATGATTCAGATGACCGTCTTCCTTTTGAACTTATGGCAGCAGGTAAAAAATTAAATGATGTAGGTATTCGTGATAATGATAAACCCGAAGGCGTTGCTACATTTGTTATAGTTTCTGAGGGAAAAGACGATTTTAAACAGCCCCTTACTTTAGATGTAAATATAAATAGAATTGGAAAAGTAATTGGATCTTGGAAAGGTGAAATTCAAATTGATACTTCACATCTGAAAAATAATACTAATTAAAATGAAAAAAAGAATAGAACAATATGTATCTAATGCTCAGTTTATATGTTTTCTTGTTTTCGTTACATTTATTTCTTATATAGTTTTTATTCTATCTTTTATTTATGATTTAAGTTTATAACCTTAAATCAATCATTTAAGACCATTACGAGAAAAACCTCCCTAAAAAAGTAGGGAAATAAATAACCGGTCCCTTAACGTATAAGGAATCGGTTATTTTGTATCTAAAATGTGTCTAAACTTACAATTTTCTTTTTTGATATGGTGCCCCTATAGAGAAAGAACTTTTTCGTTTAGGGGGTACTGCAAAACCTTAACTTGATGGCGATGGGGTCCCGCCAACATAACGCGAATTTCGTACGCTAAGGAACTTTTTATTTAAAAAACTTGGTTTTCCGTACATTAAGAGTGTTCCATAAACGGTATTTGATGTTTGATATAAAACTTTGTTTTTGGTCATGAGTTTTTGAACTGAATTTTAAACATATTTCAGTCAGTTTTGATAGATATAAAATACCTTAATAACATTGTAGAGCAAGATCATCGTTTTATTAAAAAGAGAGTTCGTTCAATGTTGGGATTGAAATCTTTTCGTACAGCTAAATCTATTCTTTCAGGAATAGAAGCTATGCATATCATTAAAAAAGGCCAACTTATTTTACGGGACAAGTCTGTCCAAAATGAAATGAAGTTTATTCATCATCTATATGCCTCTTTCAAATAGATGCAATCTTTGCACCAGAACCCTCTATCTTTATGCTGATGGGATACTCCCCCTAAACATTTGCCATGATTCATGTTTGGATGAATGCTTACTTCTGTTTAATAGGCAGTGCATAATAGCCAAAAGCCAAATCGAGCAAGGCGCTCGCTTCTTGACGCAGTAACAGATCCTTCGGACGGAAGGTAAAAGATCCGTCAGCATTGATGGTAGTATCAGGGTCTATGATTCCTTGTGAGGCAAGGGATTGAATGGACTGGACCGCCCAGGCATCCGCAGTGTCGAGCAATTTCACATGATTGGCTTGGTCAGGTTGAATCTGTTTCAAGTTTTGAATCATGGTTGCTGCAACTTGTCTGCTAATCGGAGTCGCGCGGTCATATCCTGGTATACCTGCTATACATTGCTTCTTAATCCCTTCGGCTTGACCCGGGAAAATGTTCCATCCATGTGCCAACAACAAGGCATCCGTAAATTCTCCTTGTGTCATCGTGCCCATCGGATCGAATAGATTATCCGCTTTAGCATCCATGATGTTTAAAGCATGAAGATTGTCGATATGGCTTCTATAGTTACTCTTTTGCGAGACGTCTGCAAAAGGTGGTTTGATATTGATTTTCTGAGATTGAGCAACAATGCCTAGGCCTTTAGGACTGGTGTAATAAAAATATGCGATTTCTCCGGCCGCATTTTTTTGGAAAGCAATCTTATTTCCTTCTGGATCCTCAAACAACAAAGGGTGAATCATTTTAAGGAGTTGTTTGCCAGCTGTTTCATCTTCCATGACCAACGTTCCATTCTCATAGGTAAAGTGGGTACGAATCGCAAACGCACGTGTGTTTTGGTACATGCCCAAGTATTTTTGGGCTTCTTTTTCCTCTAACGAGAGATATACTGTTTTCTCCGCCTTGGGAGCAGGGAAATAATGGTCCATGAACGCTTCATACACTTCTCGACTCATCATAGAATCATTATTGTAAGACATGAAGAATGCGGTTTTTTGTTCAGGTATCAAAACCATCAATGAAGAATGTCCTGGCATATTCCCGCCCTTTAATACGACATGTTGACCGTTGGCAAGATCATTGAAATATGTTTCAAATCCAACTGTCGCAATGGGAATCGTCTTATCTGCGAAAACTTGGTAGGCATGCATCATATCCATGCTTTTTTTACTTGCGATTTCTTTACCTTCAAACTTTCCATTCTGTAGCTGCATAATCATGTACTTTGACATGTCTTCCCCGGTGGACAAAATGCTTCCTTGTGGTCCATCTGTTGGAGCGTGCCCATTTGTTGGATGAGGATCGCCAGTGGGACCGTAATGTGTAGCCATTCTTTTGAGAAGGTCAGGCGTAAAGCGCACACTTGTAGACTTCATGCCTAATGGTTTGAAAATATTCTTTTCCATATATCGTGAGAAAGATGTACCTGTAACATTCTCCACTGCAAATCCTGCGAGTAAAAATGCAAAGTTGTCATACGTATAAGCTTCACCGGGCGGCCGTACCACTGTCGGCATATGTTTAGGTAGAAATTCCCTAATAGATATATTTTGATTTACATATTCAGGCCCGATTAGCGTGGTGATATCGGGCAGGTCTACGCCGCTGGTATAGGTCAACATATCAAACAGGGTGAGGGGTTTTCCTGTTTTATTGGGGATTTTCAATCCACCGAGATATTGTTGTACATCTTGATCTAGTTTAAGCTTTCCTCTATCAACTTGTTGCATCACGGCCAAGGCGGTAAAAGTTTTCGAGACTGAAGCGATTTGAAAGACCGTGTCCTTATTGACGGGAATTTTCTTTTCTTTATCTGCATAACCATACCCTTTATTGACGACGACCTTTCCATCATGAACGACGACAAAACTTGAACCGTTCACATTGTACTTCTTCATTTTTTCTTCGAATAACGGATCAGCAAAAAATTCTACTTCTTTTTTGTTATTAGGTGCTTTCGTCATTTTGATATTGGTTGCAAGTGTCGATGACTTTGATTTTCCAACTTCTAATGATTGTTGGGAACATGCAGAAATCATGCTTGTAGAAGTGAGCAGAATTGCGACGAGCCCCAGTTTATTGATTGCTTTTTTCATTTTTGTACACTCCTTTATGAGATTGAAGATTTCTTGTTTGCACAACGAGTTGTCAGCTCGTTAGTGTATGAACCGAGTGTAGCAAGTAGCAAGTCATAGTAACTAGTGACCTTTCGTCATATTCATGCATGACATAAAAAATAGAGCGGAGTACGGCTAGTTTTATACCCACGACCTACAAGTTATGACATTTTGACACTACTGTGTGTGACAGATGAAAAGTTAGAATCGAAGGGCGACTCATAGGGTATTAGCAAAGAAAAGAAAATGGAGGAGAGAATCTAATGACAAAAGAATCTGTTCAAAAAAGCTTGCAAGATTTCTACTTTTTGTTGTTTACCTTTGGATCTGGATTATTTTACTTTTTCTTTTATTTGGTCAGTATGACATTTGCATTGGTGCTGACGGTTATCTTCATAGGTATTCCTTTGTTGGCATGGGTGCTGCAAACAACTCACACGTTTGTCCAGTATGAACGCATTCAGACGAAAGTTTATACGGGTATATCGATAGAGCCAATCTTGCCAATGACAAAAAATGAAGGGGATAAATGGATTAAAGCGAGAGAGGCAATTCTTAATAGTAGCAATTGGAGAGCTATTTTTTGGCTCATGCAAAAATCTTTTGTTGGAGTGATTAGCCTTATATGTGCCGTTATATTGTACGTAGCTCCGTTTGCATTTACCTTAACACCATTGCTTTTTCAATATTTTGATTTATACTTATTGGGAATTGTTGTGAATTCATGGCAGAAGGCTATTTTTGTCATGATTGTTGGGTGTATTCTCATCTGGATATGTATTTGTATTGGAAACAGCTTAGTTCGAACAATTGGAATGTACACGCGTTCCATGTTTAAAGCTATTAAGGGGTGATAATTTGTTTAAGACCTTGAAACTATGGCTCTGGTATGATTGGGTATTACTTTGTATACGTTTTATCATTTGGCTATCATTGATGGTAACGACTATCCAACACCGAGACCATTTGACTATACCGCTTTGGATCATTATCCTTTGGGAAGTCACTTCATTTTCAATACCATGGATTTGTTTAATGTTCAGTTATCGCTATTATCTATTTACTGAGATAATTTTATTTGGCGGAGTATGCTTCTACTTAACTTTATTATTTCCGTCAGCGTACCTTGCTTTTTTAATGCCGACTTTTATGATTGCAGCAAATAGTGCTCATAAATCATACCGTTGGTCGGCTTCTATCACAATTGTTTTATTTCCGTTGCTCATTGCAATATTTTCCCATGGAATAGATGTATGGGTGATTATTCTACAAATCGGTCTGGCTTTTGCTGTGGGTTCTTCCTTTCGTTTACTAGTTGTCAATTACCGTCAAAGTGAAACGATTCGGAACCAAAAGCATGTATTGGAACAGTACGTATCTCAAGTTGAGCGGATTACTTTACTGGAGGAACGTGACAGGATCTCAAAAGATTTACATGATACGATGGGGCATTCTTATACCTCAATTATTATGGGGATGGAAACATTACGTACGGAATTAAAGACTAAAGAAGGAGAGCAAAAGCTCGACTCATTATTACAATTGGCCCGTAACAGTATGGAAGAAGTAAGAATGTATCTACATCAGATGGACTTACCACAAGAATCGCTTGCCTTAACTCTCACATTACAACAATTGACAGAGGAATTTGAGAAGCATGCAAAAGTAAATGTACGTACTCGAATAATAGGAGAAGAGTATACGGTCTCCAAGCAATCAAAACTGACAATGTATCGGAGCTTACAGGAATCATTAACAAATGCGGTTCGCCATGGACACTCCACCGAAATCATTGTGTCACTTCATTTTGAGCCGCAACAGATAAGATTGGATATGCAGGATAATGGCTGCGGGGTAGAGGAATGGAAGGATGGCTTCGGATTAACTGCGATGAAAGAGCGCGTGAGTCAGTTACAAGGGAGAGTTATTGTTTACTCCAAAAAAGGAGAAGGGACGTTAATTTCATGTGTGTTACCGAGACTTGTACAATTGTCCAATGAACCAATCCGCTTGTGTATCGTCGATGATCATTCTTTTATTCGAGAAAGTCTTCATACAATTTTGGATGGACAGGATGGCTTGCAAGTAGTGGGAATGGCTGAAGATGGAGAACAGGCTGTAGAATTGTGTGAAAGACTAAAACCAGATTTAGTATTAATGGATTTAGAGATGTCCAATCTGAATGGGATTCGTGCGACCAAAATAATTAAGGGGAAATGGCCAGACATTCGTGTCCTCATTCTTTCAACGTTTCAGGATACCAAAAGGGCGAAGGAAATCATACGAAATGGGGCTGACGGTTATTTGCTGAAATCCATAGATTCTCGTGAACTAGCTGAATCGATTCGCCTCATCTATCGGGGAGGCACGATGATTGACCAAGATTTGTTCCATAAGATGTGGGATGGAAATGATGAGGAAGAGTCAGTCGAATTGAAGTCAGATGGAAAAGAGTATGGCTTAACGAAACGCGAGTTAGAGGTTTTGAATCTTTTGTCTCAAGGAATCCGTTATAAAACAATTGCTTCGAAACTTTACTTATCAAATGGCACAGTTAGAAATTATGCTTCTACTCTTTATGACAAGCTAGAAGTTAAAAATCGGGAAGAAGCCGTGCAAAAAGCAAGAGATACAGGATTACTCTCGTAAGAGGGAGTACTGTCATCTGCTAGGGGTACGTGAATAATTCGGGGTTTCGGGGACCACACTTCAAAAAATGTAATTTGAATGTCTGTTATAGACAATTCTTTAGATTCTATAAATTCTATAAATAATGTTTAATTTTCGATAAAGACAATTATATAAAACCCAACATAATCGATCTTATGTCGGGTTTTATAGTGAACATTAGCTTTGTAACCCTTATACATGGAATTAATTTAAAGGATGGCCCCATACCTCGAATCGGTCACATACCTAAATAGGGTTCTGGTGCAAAAACTTAAGGATAATTGCAATGAATCTATAAATCTTGGACATACTGTTACTATTACTTTAGAAAGAGTGCGTGATTGGTATGGAAAAGGGAAATGTATTCAAATGGAAGCATTATCAACCAGACATCATCTTGTTAACGGTACAACCTTAGTTTTCGTGATTTGGTGGAAATGCTAGAAGAACGGGGTTTATCCATTTCTGATACGATTCCGTTAGGAATATATGTGCGTTATTCTACTGTATTTTATTTTTGCACCAGAACCACTTGTTTTACCGGACAAGTCTGTCTAAGGCGAGAAAGAATTTATTCATAAATTGTTTGGCTTAGCTTCATAAGATAGAAATGAAAAGGAAATTGCTACTCTATGTTTCTAACTAACATTTTTGCACCAAAACCATATAAAAAGAGGACGAATAGTTACATCTTCTTTTTATATGGTTATATTAGCTACAAAATAATATAACCATATAAATCTTCTATTATATTAGCAGGGGATAGTGATAGAAAAGTGTGTTCCTTTTCCTAGTTCACTTTCTATCTCTATATCTCCGTGTAATTCTTTAATAATACTGTACGCAATCATAGTACCAAGCCCAGTACCTTTTTCTGTTGTTGAATAAAATGGCAAGGCAATACGTTTTATTTGTTGGGAAGACATTCCTATTCCTGTATCAATAATATCAATTACAATATTATCTTTTATTTTTTGTATATTTATTTGTAATACGCCACCATTTTTCATAGCCTCAATTCCATTTTGTATGATGTTGGTTAGACATATTTTTAATTTTTCAGTATTAGCATTTATGTAAAGGGAATCTGTTGTAATATGCTGTTTTATTTCAACATTATATGAAAGAGCGAGTGGTGAAATATTATCTTTCACTTGATTTAATATGTAATTAATATCTAGTTCCTCTTTTATAATGTTTTGTGGTTTGGTTAAAGATAAATAGTTATTAATAGTAGATTGTATTTGCTGCATTTCAAGTAACATAATTTCTAAGTACTTATCTTGAGACATCTTAGCACTCTCATCTTCATTTAGTAATTGAGTGAATCCACGTACCGTGGTCAGTGGATTATGAATTTCATGCGCGATCGATGCAGCTAGTTCGCTAGCTATATAAAATTTTTCTGCTCTTTGCATTCTTTCTTTTATTTTATATTTCTCGATCATTCCTTCTATTAAATAAACTGATAATAATACTGTGAAAATATTTATGATTATATAATTGAATAAAAATTCAATGAGAGTAGAGTCAATTTTACCACCTGTATTTATTTGCGTTACAATACCGCAGATAGAAAGGGAAGTTGTACATATCAAAATAAGTAGAATACTTAATAATATCTTCTTTTCCTTGAAATAAGTAGGTGACAAGTAACGAAACATGATTGTAATAACAGAAATAACAGTAAAGATAATAAATGATGGGAAGACTCCGCTTCCACCTAAGTAAAATCTATAAGAAAGATATAAAACTCCAATACAAATAATGCTCTTTGTATTTCCATATAGAAAAACTAATATAATGGGAATGAAACGTAAATCATAAATGAACCCAGCGTGTAAATGAAAAGGAAAAGTCATACAAAAAATAATTGCAATGGAGGAAAGTACAGAAATTAATATATTATTACATGCCATTTTTTCTTTATGTTCTAGCCAAAATACTTGGTAACTAAGGATACAAATAATAATAATAAATGTATTTAATAATAGTGTAGGAATTCCCATAGTTTATACCTCTCTGAGAGTTTGTAAGTAGGATTATGTATGTGTTTAATCTAGGTGTTTGATTTTATTAGATTTTCTAGCTTTAAAAAAGAAAAGGAAGGGCACTTGAAAAAGTGCTTTTTTACCATTTATATTAAAATCGATGAGGAAGATAGAATAAAAAGTTACTTTTACTTATGAACAAAAAAATTGAAAGTAGCCCTTGTATAGGTAAAAGATGAAGCAAATTACTGAAATAGTTACGTTTCTCTGGAGTGAATATTCCGAAAAAACATTATGTATGGCGAAATCCATTTTATAACCTTCGCCATATTAACATGCAACTTATTAAATTACAAAGAAAAAATTAAAAATTATTATTTTTTTGTTATTTTAATTTATTTAAAAAAGTAAAAGTATTCAAGAGGTTACCATTGAGGTGCTAGGGTACTTAGACCAATATTCGAACTTAGTAATAACGTTGTTACTTTTATCCTAATATTCTTAATACTAATTTTAGTATAATTAATCGATTGAAAGTTCCGATAATTACCTACGTACCCCTTTTTTTATATCATTTTATATTAAATACAATGATATTTATTGTCACATAATAATGCAAATTTCTAGTAAACTAATAGAAAAAATCCTATAAAAACATAATTTACTATCTTTTATATAAACATTGCAGGTGTAAATGCAATAAAATTTCATTATTAATACATATATTCAATCTGAAAATATCTTTGTAGTGGTCCTTCATGCGAAGAATCGTTTCCGTACTCCAACTACCGTTATTCTAGTATTTTACCAAGTTTCTTATTTTGTTAAGGTATCCTAATATTGTTACTTTTGTGAAATTAAATGTTTTAATATTATAATTTATAGTGAATGTTGAGAAAATAAATAATTTGTAAAAATAATATAATATTTGTAACTTTATGTCTTATAATATGAAATATCTTCGTTGTGATTATTTTAAATATTTGAATAATACATCGGGTTCATTTTATCTAGGGAGGTTTTAAAATTGGGGAGAAGAGTTGTTAAAAGAGTTTTTGCATTATTATCAGTACTAGCATTATTCTTTAATGTGTTTCTACCGAAGGCAAATGCGGAGGTTATGACGCATGAAAAGTATTCAATGAACTGGAGTTATAGTAACAGTTTAGGTAAGTACATTCGAACTGAAATTATTAAAAATTCAAGCGGTCAAATTGCTTATTGTTTAACTCTTGGCTTAAAATCACCAAATGGTGAAGATCTTCCTGAAATGGGGAAAACAGATAATGTAGTATATAGGGTTCTATTAAATGGTTTCCCACAAAAAAGTATAGAACAACTGGGAGTAGCTAATAAGAATGAAGCACATTATGCAACTCAGCTTGCGGTTTGGAATGCATTAGGTCAACTTGATGTAAATGAATTAAAGCATGAAAATAAAAATGTTGAAAAAGCGGCTAAGACAATTATTAATGCTGCAAATACAAGTGAAGATACTCAAGATATTTTTATGAATGTGATTCCTGCTGAAAAGCAAAAGGCAGAATTAAAGGGTGAGTTTTTTGAAACAAACCTATACACAGTACAAACAAATGCTAAGAGTGGTTCTTATAAAGTAGTAGCGAAAAATGCACCTAATGGAGTTAAAATTGTTAGTGAAAATGGAGAAGTGAAAGATCAGCTTTCACTTGGGGAAAAATTCCGTATCCAAATTCCTAAAGATACAAAAACGGGTGAATTTAATCTAAGTGTTGCTGCAAATGTAACTAAAGTTCAAGCAATTGCTTATCGCGGTACTGATACTGTTCAGAATGCTACAGTGCTACTAGAAAGAAATGAGGAAAAGCTTAGTAGTGACCTTGCAGTAAATTGGGAAGCTGCTGGTTCTTTAAAAATTAAAAAGGTTGGGGAAAATGGAGAAATATTAGCTGGTGCAGTATTTGAAGTCTTTAATGCAAATAATGAATCAGTTGGAAAAATCACGACGGGTGCTGATGGTACTGCAGAATTAAATAACCTACCAATTGGTACCTACACAGTAAAAGAAATTAAAGCACCAACAGGTTATGTTTCAGGTGATAAACCACAAACTATTGAAGTTAAGACAGGGGAAATAGGAGCTGTTCAAGTAGTAAACAACAAAGTAAAAGGTAACATCGAAATAAAAAAACTTAGTGATTCAGGTAAGATGTTACCTAATGTTGAATTCACGCTCTTTACTGAAGATGGAAAAGAAGTGAAAAAAGTAGTAACAAAAGAAAATGGAATTGCAAATGTTGATGGTCTTACGTATGGTAAATATTATTTCTTAGAGACAAAAACACCTAATGGATATATTGGAAATAAAACAAAGTATCCTTTTGAAATTAAAGAGCACAATAAAACACTTACTTTTACAGTGGAAAATACAGAAGTGAAAGGTAGTGTGAAATTACTAAAAGTAGATAATGAAGATATCAGTAAAAAATTAGAAGGTGCAGTATTCGAGCTAAAAGATGCAAGCGGGAAAGTAATTGGGGAATATAAGACAGATAAAAATGGTGAAGTTAACGTCAAAGATTTAGCGTATGGTAAATATTCATTTGTAGAAAAGGCTTCTCCAAATGGTTACGTTCTTATTACAGAACCAATTGTGTTCGAAATAAAGGAACACGGAAAAATTATTGAGCTATTAGCAGTTAATCATCTTATCAAAGGTGATCTAGAAATTACAAAAGTTGATGTAGCTGATGGAAACAATAAGCTTCCGAATGCAGAGTTTACTATTTATAATGAAGCAGGAAAAGAAGTAGTTAAAGGGAAAACAGACGATAAAGGTATCGCGAAGTTTGAAAAGTTACCATTTGGAAAATACACATATAAAGAAACTGTTGCACCAAAAGGTTATGTATTGAATGAAGAAATATTCTCTTTTGAGATCAAAGAGAATGGTCAAATCATTAAACATATTGTCAAAGATGAAAAGATTCCATCAGTAAAAACAACAGCTACTGATAAAACCGATGGTACAAAAGAAATGCACACTTCTAAGTCTGTAACAATCCAAGATAAAGTGGAATACAAAGACTTACAAGTAGGTAAAGAGTACACTTTAAAAGGTAAATTAATGGATAAAGAGACTAATAAACCATTAGTTGTAAATGGTAAAGAAGTAACTGCTGAAACTAAGTTTACACCAAAAGAAGCAAACGGTTCTATTACACTAGATTTCACTTTTGATGCAACTGGTTTAGAAGAAAAAGAAGTAGTAGTATTCGAAGAGTTACTGAAAGACGGAAAAGTTGTTACTACACATGCTGATATCAATGATAAAGGTCAAACAGTTAAGTTCGTTAAGCCATCAGTAAAAACAACTGCTACAAACAAAGCTGATGGTGGAAAAGAGATTCATTCAAAGGATTCTATCACTATTCAAGATAAAGTAGAGTATACTAACTTAGTTGTTGGTAAAGAGTACACTGTAAAAGGTAAATTAATGAACAAAGCTATTAACAAACCATTATTAATTGATGGTAAAGAAATAACAGCAGAGACTAAGTTCATTGCAAAAGAAAAGAATGGTTTTGTAACATTAGACTTTACTTTCGTTGGTGCTGAACAGCAAGGAAGAGAAGTAGTTGTGTTTGAAGACTTATTGCATGAAGGTCAAGTAATTGCAACTCACGCTGACATTAACGATGTAGGTCAAACAGTTCGATTTGTAGAGCCTTCCATTAAAACAACAGCTACAAACAAAGCTGATGGTTCTAAAGAGTTAGACGCTTCTAAATCTGTAACAATCCAAGATAAAGTGGAATACAAAGACTTAATCGTGGGTAAAGAGTACGTTGTAAAAGGCAAACTAATGGATAAAGCAACAAAAAAACCATTATTAGTTGATGATAAAGAAGTAACAGTAGAATCTAAGTTTACTGCAAAAGAAAAAAATGGTTCTATCACACTCGATTTCACATTTAATGCATCTGCATTACAAGGTAAAGAAGTGGTAGTGTTTGAAGAATTGTATCAAGATAATGTCTTGGTTGCTATTCATGTTGACATCGAAGATAAGGGTCAAACGGTGAAATTTAAAGAGGTAAAACCGGAACAACCTAAACCAGAACAGCCGAATCAAGATAAAAATACTCCAACATCAGAGCAACCTAAAGAGCAAGTAAAAGAGCAACCACAACCTAAGAAAGAAATTCAATCTAAAATTGGATGGTTACCCCAAACAGGTGCTGACCTTACAAGCTGGATCTCTATGGCTGCAGGTGCATTATTGTTAATTGTTGGTGGAGTGATTTTCCTAAAACGTAAAAATGCATAAAAATTAAAAAATAAGCACATCTGTTTTTTTACAAGATGTGCTTATTTTTATGTTAATAATTTAGTCCTAGTTACAGTATTTTAATCTATTTGCTTATTTTTGAGTTGTTGTAATAATTCCAGGACAGCAAAACAGTCAGCAGCTGCTCGGTGTTTAATCGTTAATTTCGTTGCATCACTTAATGAAATCCATCTTTTTGAATCTACATAATCGGCGTACATTTCCATAATACATGTGGATTTAAAATTCTTAAATTCTACATTTAATTGATTCATAATTACTTGGTGTTCGTAACAGCTAGGGCAGAGACCTAGACGTAGTTTAGCTTTACTTTGAATGACATGGCCACACTGTTTACAAGTCCGTTGCTCCAAGCCAAGTTTTCTACCATACAAAAAGCTGGGGCATCACTTCATAAACAAGCAGTAATGGCTGATGGACTAATTAATAGTGTCTCAACGCATGTTGTAGAAGCTCAACAAGCATTCCCAACCTTGCATACAGATATCATGTCTGGATTAGATGCTGCCAATAACATTATGGACTCTGCTAATAAGATTTCAGGCTATAAAATAGATACGTCTAATATAGCTAAAAATGTTGGAAACATGGATGGTTTATCTACTCGCCTCAAAGATTTTGGTGTACCACCTGAAAAAATGGAAGAGTTTTTGGCAGAACAGAAGCGTACAAATGAACTTGGATCGATGTCACTTGATTTCATGCCAGTTATTGGGCAAATCAAACAAGGGCTACAACTCATTAACGGCAAAGAATATTTCACTGATAGAGAGTATGACAAAAATGACTATGTATGGGGAACCTTTTCTACTGTTTTTGGTGGGGCTCCTAAAGTTATTGGACGTGTATTCGGTAAATATGGTGAGTTAGAACAAAAAGCGAAGGATTTAGGAAAAGTATCAAAGGTAACTGAAGAGAGTGGATGGAGTATGCCAAGAGGCGGAGGGTCATTGATGGGCGTAAGTATACTGAACATGCTCTTGAAAGAATGGCACCTGATACAATTCAGGTTCGGGCAGAACTTACGAAGCGTGCACGTGAAAGAGCTGAAAGGAATGGTTACACATTCGGATCAAAAGAATATATGGAGGAATTAAAAAAAGTTGATCCGCGAGGTGTAACACCAAGCGTAGTAGAAGAAACAATTAAGCATGCTACTAAAAAACCAGGAAATAAACCTGGTCTATGGTAATACGATGGGAAAGATGTTAGAGTCGTATTGAATGATAATGGCGATGTTGTTTCCGTTGTACCTAATAAATCGTGAATATTATAAATAAAGTAGATTAAGCCCATTCACAAAAGGAGTTGTTAAAATGAATATTCAATATGATGAATACGAATTATTAGAAATATTCGAGAGTGAACCAGAAGATTATTTTATTCCTGGTGCAGGTGCATATAGATATAATAAAATAGATAAATTAGGATTTGAATTAGTAATGATTATGTGTTATTACGAGGAAACTGTTGAATTAAAATTGTATTACAAAAATAAACGCATATTTGAAACCAAGATACATTCGGCGAAACGAATCTATACCCGTAATGACTCATTATATGTCCAAGGCGGCGTAGAAAACAAAACAATCGAAGTAAAATTCAAGCCACATTTTACAGTTCAAATAGAGAAGTTCTAGATAGATGAAATAAGAAAACACCTTATGCATATAAGGTGTTTTCTTATACAAAAAGCGCCTACATAGACGCTTTTTGTGCCACTTAAAAGGATTTAAGATACGTTTACTTGAGTTCTTTAGGTAGCTAGGGTTTGAAATACTAACTTAAAAGAAAAATGTTGAGCAGTTCATCTTTATTATTAATATATCTGAATTAAAGATGCAATTTTGCATCCCAATTTCTGCGGCACCAATTACATGCTACCCTCACAAATATAGAAAAAGGTGCGAAGTCAATTCTATGACTTTGCACCTTTTTATTTCACTTGAACTTTGTTTAAGCGCGTTTATCTACTCATTGTTACGCGTGAATTGCGTTTAAAATCGACACTTTATTCGTAGTAAATAATACATAATTTTGTTTTACAGTTCTAATTAATATACGATCAGTTGTCCCATATGCTGTTCCGATACGGATTGCACTTGGTTCTTCAACACCCGCATAGGTAGCATCTTCGGTAACCTCAATCACATCACGTAATGGAATCGTGACCTCCGCAAATTGCCATGAAATAATTAACTCTTCTTTTGTTTTTTTGACATCAATACCTAGCATTATACCAAGACCTTTCTATAATAGAATGCTGCACTTCTTATCTTATTATACAAATTTTTAGATTGTTTTTCTACATGTATGAATAGAGCTGATATTTTAAGGGTGCCAAAAGAAAGGGAAGATATACTATCAATCTATTAAGGAATACGTTATGAAGAAAAGTTCACAGGGAATTAATATGGATTTGATATGGTTGAAGTATGATGAATGAGTAACAGTAGGAGTTGCAGGAAGGAAATGAATGATGAGACTTAAATTAGTAGGAACCTTAACTTGTATAGTAGTAATGTTAGGTATCTTTATCATTTACACCAATATATCTATTGGTAAAGAACCATATAAGACAAACCATGAAACTAGTGAAAACTCCATAAATAAAGAAAAAAATAGTAAGCAAAATGGGACTTCAAATAAAATAGCAAGTTCCTTTGCTAGTATACAGGCTGTAGTAAATAAGGAATATGGTTTACCCGAAGACTATATGCCAGAGGATTTAGTTGTACCAAATGTACCGTTCTCATTTAGTGGAACGGTAGAAAAGAGTCATCTTCGTAAAGAAGCAGCGGAAGCGTTAGAAAAACTATTCCTTTTAGCTAAGCAAGATGGGATCCAGTTGAATGCTGTTTCAGGATTTCGTTCCTATGGGTATCAAAAAGGTCTGTATGCCAACAATGTTAAAAAGAAAGGGCAAGAGCATACGGATCGCTTCTCTGCAAAGCCAGGGCATAGCGAACATCAAACAGGGTTAACGATGGATGTTTCTTCTAAAAGTGCGAACAATGAACTAGAGCTATCCTTTGCGAATACGAAGGAAGGAAAATGGCTGAAAGAAAACGCGCATCGTGCAGGGTTTATCATTCGTTATCCTAAGGGGAAGGAAAGTATTACGGGTTATGCATATGAACCTTGGCATATTCGCTATGTAGGAGATATTGCTGAAAATATATATAAGGAAAAATTGACTTTAGAAGAATATATGAATCTGTGAAAATAGAATTGAAGAGTTAAACTGTATTCATTATTTATGAATGCTACTTTTTCTATTAAAAAGCCTAATTTCTCAATGTTTTGTAGAGAAATTAGGTTTTTTTCATCACTTCATTAGAGTTTTTTAGGCTTCGTTCGTTGGTATACTTCACACAATATTATAAAGGAAATAGAACTTACTGAAGATAACATATGAATGTTTTATAAATGTATCAAAAAAGTGAACAAAATTGTTATTTTGCACAACAAGGTAGTCAGCGTAATGAAATAACTGCTTGTAAAAAAAGAAGCCCTATAGGAAATATTACAGGGCTTCGCCAAGTTGAGTTATGTCGTATTCAAAAGGGATTTTAACATGATATTTGTGTTGAATAAACTGGTAAATGTGTCCAAGTAATTTGGAGCTATTTTATAAAAAAAGAGAAGCGCTTAATCAGGACGCTCCTCTTAATGCCAATACACAATAACTATCCCATTATACTGTATAAGCGTAAAATATTTAACAATTACCTTCATGGTAAATATTTCATTTTGTCTTAGTACCTTTAAATCACGAAAAAAAGGTTCCGCTGTTTCCAACAGAACCTTTCCTAAAATGGCAAAGAGTAACTCTTACCTTACTCTTTGTTTATATACTACAGGAGTTTTAATGAAAATCCAAGGCTCCTTATATTGAGAAATAAAGAAGAATCATTATAAAAAATTTTATCTTTTTTCATAAATAAAAGAGCAGCTAGCAAAAACTAACTGCTCAATACAAGGAGATACAGAGAAAACCAAATGGATTTTGGCATACAGCCTATCAACATTATGGACATAATATTGATTTTTATTCGAAGGAATTCATGTTTTACAAATCAGATTATGATAGTCGATATTCTCCATATTGACCAGAAAAGAACCAAGAATTCTAGTGAAATTCCAAGTGTTCTTTTCCTAGTTTTTTGAAATTCTTTTACTAAATAGCCAATAGCGCTAATTGCTAGAAGAATGAAAAGAATAAGTTCTAGTGTAACTGGCATTTGATCTACTCCTAATCTTTTATTTTAATTTAGTATATAACGATTATAAGATATTTTTGTGGTTAGTGGTGAGAAATTAAACAAAACCATCTCTTTACGAAAAAAGGTCTTGTTGTTTCCAACAGAACCTTTCCTAAAATGGCAAAGAGTAACTCTTACCTTACTCTTTGTTCATATACTACAGGAGTTTTAATGAAAATCCAAGGCTCCTTATATTGAGAAATAAAGAAGAATCATTCTAAAGAATCTCATCTCCAAGGGGGAACAAGGAGAAAAATCTAATGTCATCTATATTATTGACGGAATATTGAGTTTTACTCATAAAAAACTACGTTTAACTTAATGCATAACCCACAATCAAAGTTAGTGTTAAAAACACTGATAATAACAATGTTAGTAAGACTGTTGCTACACTCCTAAGCATCGCAATCCAATTATTCATCTTAGAAAATCCTATAATGCCAGCAAAAAAAGTTCCTATTGTTAAAACTAGTAATATAAATAAAGGGTGAATGTGTAATGAATCCGTGAAAAATTTGAATAATTCAAGTGGAATTTCAAAATATAAACGGAATAGTCCAACGCAAATCAAAGAGCATATAAAGGACCATAGATTGAGGTTATGTTTCATAGCTTTCTCCTATGTTATCAAAATAGTTTTACTCAATTTTAATGGGAAATAAAAGAAAAAGATAGAGGTTATAAATTAGAATCAATTTTTTAACAAAATAATCCTTTTAATAGAAAGAGAGGAATAACAATGGGACTCGGAAACCGTGGGATGGCATTTGAAATGCTTATCAATCTAGCGAATGAAATGTATCATAGAAACAATTAAAGAAAAAGGCGCTTCTATTAAGTCGTTAAAAGACAATTGGCTTGATACTACAAGCGATAATCCATACAGCACTTTCCTACTCACTGTAATGGCTGGTGTTAATCAGTTAGAACGTGACCTAATTCGAATGCGGCAACGAGAAGGTATTGAACTAGCTAAAGAGCGTGGTGTTTATAAAGGGCGCCCTAAGAAGTACGATGATGATAATCCTAATATGGAACATGCTTTAGATCTGCTTGCAAACCGAAAGGAAAACAAGTTTACAGTAAAGAAGATATGTGAAGTTACAGGTGTAAGCCGCACGGTTCTTTATGAGAGAGCAAAAGAAAAGGGAAGTATGTAGATTTTAAAGTAGCGAATGCGCTGCTTTTTTATTTTATCAAATAAATTGTTCTTGAGTAGAAATGAAAATAGGGGTTTGCCTTAAACATTTATTATTAATCAAGAATATGAGTATAGAAACAGGTCTAAATTCTGTAATGGTGGAGGGGATTGTTATGGACATAACTCAAAGTGTGGTAAGAATAGTGGTTAATGGGAAAGACCTTCCGTTCACTTCAGTTCAAACCTCTGCATGGAATCATGGACCTGTAAATGATTTAATCGTTTCGACGAATCAGAGAGTGAATGAGCTTTATCAATTCATGTGGTCACAAGTACCAGTTACGATCTCGGTGTATTTTCTTCAAGGGGCGGACTTAATGAGATTCGCTAGGATCGCTGGAATTAATGAACGTGTAACGGGAGAATATATATATCATTTCATTTGGGGATAAGAAGAATTCAAAGTAGCTTAACAGCTGCTTTTTTATTTTGCATAGAAAAAGGAACCATAATAGGCTCCTTAATTTGATTCAGAAGTTGTGTAGTTTTCCTTGATGATATCTTTTATGTTGATAATTAAGGATATAAGGAATCCAGCAGCTAGGATACCGTTTACCCAGTAATATGTATTCCCGGATGTAAATTTATTATAAAAGGAATCGATATTATAATACACTAAGCCTGCTGAAATGACGGTAGAGATTATTAACGTACCAAACTTTTCATGACGATGCCCTAATATTCTGAAATTTTAGACTTTTAATGCAATTATACATTTAAATAAAGAGGTTTACAAAGGAATTACCATAAGGAGGAGTTATAACGAGTTTCTTCCAATTGATGGTTTTTATTTTTGAAAAAATAACTATTTTATAAAAAATATTTTTTTGACCCCCATAAAATTATTTGTTCCTTCGAATATATATAAGTAGAAGAAAACAGTAGAAGAAAAAGCTAAAATTACCAAAAATATAGCGAAGAGTTATTCAAAGATTGCAGCTAAAATAGAAAAGAGCAAGAAGAACAAGTGGTATTGCAAAAGAAAACAAGAAAGTAATACAAAATACAGACTTCACTTTAGTACAAGTGGAAAAAATAGTCATATAAAAAATCGGCCTCGAAAAATATGAGCAATAGCAAGTAGACAAGCCCAAAGAAAAGTACTAAGAAAATGTGGTTAAATGGTCACTTGTTTAGTGACCATTTTGCTATTTGAAGCAGAAGGAGGCAGGGAGATTACTAGTGTTGAGTTTAGTAATGAAAATCTTAAAAAAAACGAAAATAGAAGATATCGTATTTAACATACAAAACAACGGTGGAGATAAGGAAGCTTTTATCGTACAGTATCAGCCGTTTATTAGAAAATCAATATCGTCTGTCTGCCGCAGGTACATTACAGAGCAGGATGATGAATATAGCATTGGGTTATTTGCATTTAACGAAGCAATTGAACAGTATTCATATAAAAAAGGAAAATCTTTTCTAGCGTTTGCTGATCTTCTTATAAAAAGAGATGTAATTGACTATATACGCAAGGAGTCTAAGCATAATCTTGTCTTTTTAAAAGAAGATAAGCAAGAGGAAATGTTAGAAATGCAAGTGTCGCTTACGGAGTATATGAAAGAGATGGAAAATAGTAACCGTAAGGAGGAAATTCTTCATTTTCAAAGTGTACTAGCTGAGTTTAAAATCACATTTTCAGAGCTTGCTAAGGAATCCCCTAAGCATCGTGATACGCGTGAGCACTTAATAGAAATTGTAAAGATTATTATAAAAGACGAGAAAATGATGGAAGAGCTGTTCCGAAAGAAAAAATTACCCCTTAAACATATTGAACCACGTGTTAGGGTAAGTCGTAAAACGTTGGAGCGACATCGAAAATACATTATTGCGATGTGTATTATCTTTGCAAACAACTATACATATATTCTGGATTATATAAGAGGGGAGAAGCATGATGAATAAAGGAATTGTGATGGATATAAAGAAACATAACGTAGTTGTTTTAACTCCAAATGGAGAGTTTATTACGTTTAAAAGAAAAGTACACTCTTACATGATTGGAGAGGAAATCTCGTTTAACGAACAAGAGCAAAGAGCACCACGTTTTTCAATGCCACCTTTCTTAAAGCCTACAACAGTAATTGTTGCTGGTTTTCTATGCGTATTGCTGTTTTTTTACAATCAACCAGAAGAAAAAGTGTTTGCTTATGTCTCAGTTGATATAAATCCAAGTTTAGAGGCGAGCGTAACGGAAGATCTTCGTGTTATAGATTTGCGGGCTTGTAATGATGACGGAAGGCGTATTTTAAAAGAAATGAAAGGGTGGGAAAATAAGCATCTGCAAGATGTGATACGCACTATTATAAAGCAGAGTCAAGAGGATAAGTACTTAACGAATGATAAGCAAGTTATGCTAACAGCTGTTGCAAAGGACAAGTCGCTAGAACCACAGTTGGAAAAGGTTATGCAGGAATTAAAGAAAGAGTATGAGATAAAACATATTACAGTTGAATATCAAAGCAGTACGATGCAAATGCGGGAGGATGCCAAGAAAGCAGGGGTTGGAACGGGCGTTTATATAAAACAAGAGAATGAGAAGCAAAAATCGCTTACTCCACCTGCACCTCCGTCTAATCAAGAACAACAAAAGTCATCTTCTGATGCATCATCGGACGCATCTCCTGTAAAAGAAGAAAGCAACGAGAAGAAAGAGCATATAGAACAAAAGCAATCTAATGAACAACAACCGAAGCAAATAAAAGAAAATAATGGGAATCAGCAAGAGAACAACGGAAGAGGATCACAAGGAAATAATGGAAATGGGCAAAGAAACAACGGCAGAGGGTCACAAGGAAATAATGGAAATGGGCAAGGAAACAACGGCAGAGGGTCACAAGGAAATAATGGAAATGGGCAAGGAAACCACGGAAGAGAGTCACAAGGAAATAATGGAAATGGGCAAGGAAACAACGGAAGAGGGTCCCAAGGGAATAATGGGCATCAGCAAGGGAACAACGGAAGAGAATCGCAAGGGAATAATGGAAATGGTCAAGGGAACAACGGAAGAGAATCGCAAGGGAATAATGGCAATGGGCAAGGTAACAACGGAAGAGAATCGCAAGGGAATAATGGGAATGGTCAAGGGAACAACGGAAGAGAATCGCAAGGGAATAATGGGAATCAGCAAGGGAACAACGGCAGAGGGTCCCAAGGAAATAATGGGAATCAGCAAGAGAACAACGGTAGAGGGTCCCAAGGGAATAATGGACATCAGCAAGAGAACAATGGCAGAGGGTCTCAGTAAGGAAAGCTCCTACCACATAATATTTAGTGAAAGAAAAATCTATAGAATATTGAACGGAGGGGAGATTCCTTCTATCTGAAGATATTTTTTAACATTTTTTTAAAATGACGGACATAAAATCGTATATCCTTTCGAATTATATATATGGATATCATTAATGTTTATATAAAAGGGGAGAAAAAATATGAAAGAAATGTATGAAGAAATCACTGAAGTATTGAAGGTATTAGCACATCCTGTCCGTTTATCATTAGTAAAAATAATGCTTGCAAAAGGTCCTATTAACGTAACGACAATGTATGAAACATTACAAATGCCTCAAAGTACAATTAGTCAACATTTATCTAAACTAAAAGCTACAAAGGTCGTTACAGGTACTCGGAAAGGGTTAGAAATTTATTATGAAGTAACAGATAATCGTACAAAAGCGATATTATTAAGCTTGGCTTAAAGGGTAACTGTTTAGATTTCAAAATTAAGTAAGCAATTCAGCGACTATAATTTTCTTATTAACATTAGTCGTATGTGTTGTTGTTTTTAATTTGTTTAATACATTTCTTTATTAGGGTCTTGCCGTATCACTATCAAGCTAAAGTTTAAATGGATTATAAAAATGAAAGTTTTCTTATTAGGGTCTTTTTGTTAGCTTGATAGTGATGTGCCATTCCCACTAGTATGTAAAGAATTTGGTAGTTTTTTTAGTCATGTAATCTTTTGATCTGATGGTCTTTTCCCCATTCAAATAGTTCATCCATAATTTGCATTAAAGATTTTCCATGTTCGCTTATTGTGTACTCAACCTTTGGTGGTACTTCTTGATATACAGTACGATGGATAATCCCATCAGCCTCAAGTTGCCGAAGTTGCTGTGTGAGAACTTTTTGTGTAATGTTTGGAATTTCTCGTTTTATTTCATTTGTTCGCATTTTTCCATCCGCCAAAACACATAAAATATGAATTTTCCATTTTCCACCGATCACGTCGAGTGTCGTTGCGATTGGGCAATTATCATTTTGATTCATATAACACCTCCAAAGGTACCTTAAGGTTCCTATAGCACTTTAAAGTACGTACTTTTCAATTATATGTGACTCATTCATACTAATACTAAAGCGTTTGAATTATTTATAAGGGGGAAGAAAATATATGAAAACACTTGTAATTGTAGCACATCCTGATATTGAAAAGTCTCGAATTAATAAAAGATGGGTAGAAGAACTTGAGAAATATCCAGATGAAATAACGGTGCATGAATTATATAAAGTGGCACCAAATTGGGAATTTAATATTGAAGAAGAACAAAAGCTGTTAGTAGAGCACGACCGATATATATTCCAATTTCCACTCTACTGGTATAGCTCACCACCATTATTAAAAAAATGGTTCGATGATGTATTAACATATGGATTTGCCTACGGATCAAAAGGGGATAAAGTGAAGGGGAAAGAATTTGGTGTAGCTATTTCTATAGGTGGGTTAGAAAAAGACTATAAAAATAGCGGAATTACAATGTATGAATTAACGAAACCATTCCACGCTACGAGCTTATATACAGGAATGGAATTTATACCATCATTTTATTTATATGGTGCGGAATATGAAATCAGTGATGAAGAGATTGACAAAAGTGCACCTGAGTATGTGAAATATGTGATGAATAAGGAGTTTTCTAATATATAAGGAGAAATAGCCATTTACTTGTTAAGTAGATGGCTATTTTTGTTTATCCCGCATTAACCGCCCGTAAGGTGTGGACTAATAATCAGTCGGGATGAACACCTCACATCGACTAAAGATTCACTTCATTTAAATTCACTAAGTTTAATCTTTAGTAAATTAATAGTTAATCTGGTAAAATAAAATCCTAACATATATAAAGGGGAGTTTTACTTGAGAACGATGCGACAATTATTACAAAAAAGAGCAATGCAGTCACCAAATTTGGAAGCGCTTATCGGTGGAGAGAAAAGGTATTCGTTTCAGCAGTATAATGAACGAGTAAATCAGCTTGCACATTATTTGTTACATACCGGTGTGAAAAGAGGGGATCGTATAGGAATTCTATGCAAAAATAATCATCCGTTTCCAAGCGTTATGATGGCAAGCTTAAAAATTGGAGCGGTATTTATTCCGCTTAATCATCAGCTTACTGCTTATGAATTAGAATCGATTGTAAAAGAAGCGGGATTAAAAGTATTAGTTATTGATGATGAATTTAGTGAAGTTGTATTAAAGATTAATGGAGTTAAAGAAATTCCTTATGTAATTGAGACGACAAAAGAAGGGTTTGGCTTATTTGAATTAAAATTAAAGGAACAGCCAATAACAGAGCCGAATGTGGAAGTTCATGAAGATGATGATGCCATTTACTTATTTACTTCAGGAACGACTGGACAGGCAAAAGCATGTGTAATTGGTCATAAAAACTTACACCATTATTTTACTGAAATTGCGGGGCAAAGAGAAATTCCAGCAGGTGAACGCTTTTTATCAGTGCACCCATTGTTTCATATGAGTGGTGTGCTTTCTATTTTAAATTGTATTTATCATGGCGTTACGATGGTCTTTTTAGCTGATTCGAATCCTACTCTTATTTGGGATAAGATTGAAGAAGAGAAAATCACTACAATGCTTGCGTTCCCAGCTGTTTATAGTTACATGCTTGATGAATTAGATAATAAAGAGCGCAACATTTCGGCCTTTAAAGTAGCGCAAAGTGGTGGTACAAAAGTGCCAGAAACACTCATTCAAAAATATATGGAAAAAGGCATTTATATGGTGCAAGGTTATGGGAGTACAGAAGGTTGGGTAGTAACTTCTTGGCATCCAAATATGGGAAAAGAAAAAATGTCTTCTGTAGGGAAAACTTTGAAACATGTAGAGCTGAAAATTGTTCATCCAGAAACAGGTGATGAGCTAACAACAAATGAAGTTGGAGAAATTCATGTGAAAAGCCCGTACATGTTTAAAGGATATTGGAATAATGAAGAGGCAACAAAGAAGGTAGTAAAAGATAATTGGTTTAACATGGGTGATGCCGGTATGATAGATGATGATGGATTTCTACATATTATGGGAAGATATAAAGACGTTATCGTACGCGGTGGTGACAACGTATATCCAGATCAAGTAGAAGATGTAATTCATGAAATAAATGGCGTTTTAGAAGTTGCAGTAGTTGGGATTCCAAATGACTTTTGGGGGGAGGTCCCAACAGCTTACATTGTAAAGGACATTCAAACGTCTTTAACAGAAGAAGAGATTATTCAGCATTGTAAAGAAAAACTAGCAAGCTATAAAATACCAGAAGTTGTATTTATGGACGAATTACCGAAAAACGCTTTAGGGAAAGTGTTGAAGAGGGAATTAAGGGATGTTTTTCTTGTGAAATAAAAGGTTATTAAATAATGAAGAATCCAGTTATGTAAAAAGCATAACTGGATTTTTGTTTATAAAGAACATAATGATTTACTAGATTTTGTATTTTGTGTAAGATAATAAAGAATATTCAATTAACAATTAAAGGAAGAGATATAAATGAAGCTGCCACTATTACAAGTAGAGACAGAGAGACTGATTATTCGTCCATTTAAAAAAGAGGATTATGAAAGTTGGTTAGATGGATTCAATAAGAGGTTACCATCTCAATATAAATACGATGATGGCTATCATGACATGTCGTCTTCAACGAAAGAGTGGTTTACGGAATGGATAAGAGGATTTGATGAGGCGGCACGACGGGATGAAATGTATGTGTTAGGTATTTTTCAGAAAGAAGATGGCGCCAATATTGGAAAGCTAGAACTTATAAAAATTTTACGTATGGACTATCAATGGGCAATGATGGGTTACTCTATTCATAATCAACATTGGAAAAATGGATACGGAGCAGAAAGTGTAATAGCTGCGCTGCCGTTATTTTTTAATGGCCTTCAATTTCATAGAATCGAATTACATATACATATCGATAATGAGCCATCTATTCGTCTTGCAGAAAGAGCTGGTTTTTCATTTGAATGTACGAGAGAGGCATTTTCTATGGGGAATGGTAAGTGGGCAGATTTTCTTATTTATTATAAAAATAATGAAACGAACAAATAAGGGGATAAAAAATGAAGACTATAAACGTATTTCATTACGACGCATTTACGAATAAACCAAATATGGGAAATCCAGCAGGTATTGTATTAGAGGCGGATGGATTAACGGAAGAGGACATGCAGCGTATTGCTGAAAAAGTTGGATTTAACGAAACATCTTTCGTTCTTTCTTCAGAAGTAGCAGATATAAGAATGCGCTATTTTACACCAGGGTTTGAAATGGATTTATGTGGTCATGGGACAGTTGGAACTATATATGCCTTGCTTGAAAGAGGTTTATTAGAAGAAAAAACAAACCTTACGATTGAAACGAAGGCAGGTATTTTACCAATACAAATAGGTGCAAATGAAAATGGAGAAACCTTTATTAAAATGAGGCAGGCAGCACCTCAGTTTAAAGATTTTGCAGGTTCAAAAGAAGAATTAGCTCATAGTATCGGGTTAGAAGTAACTGATTTAGATGCAAGTGTACCAATTGTATATGGAAGTACGGGGAACTGGACTGTAATTGTACCGATTAAAAATCTAGATGCATGTGAAAGAATGAAACCTAAAAATGAGGCGTTTCCATCGGTATTAAAAGAAATACCTAAGGCTTCTATCCATCCAGTTTGTCTAGAAACTTATGATGAACAGGTGCAAATGCACGGTCGTCATTTTTCATCACCTTATTCTGGAACGATTGAAGATCCAGTGACAGGAACAGCTTCAGGTGTAATGGGAGCGTATTATGCGACGTATTTGGAGAAAGATTTTGACCATGAATTGGAGTTAATCGTTGAGCAAGGACAGGAAATAAATAAAGATGGTCGTGTAATGGTTTATGTAACGAAAGATGTAGAGAATGAAAAGTTACAAATAGATATTGCAGGAACAGCGGTGTATGTGAAAGAGTTTGAAGTTTCAATATAAAGTGAAACTTTAATCAGTGGGGGTTTTGTTCATCCCCAACCTAACTTCTTTGCTTCCGCTGAATTTTGAGGTGGAGGTCTTACTGCACGGCAAATAGCGGGATAAAAAAAGAAAGCCCGGAATACATCCAGACCTTCATTATCTATTCAACACTTCAATATACGAAGCATCTCCAGTTGTTCTTAAAGCAGAGCGGAAATTATTGTTTTCTAACGTTTCAGCAACTTGTTTTAATTGCTGTGCATCATCGTGATGAATGAGTAAACTATCTGCACCACTTTCTTCTATATGAATATGCTCAACATTTCCAATCGCTTCATGTATAGCTTTTAAAAATTCAGGTTTCATATTGTCCTCCTATATGTATGTAACGTTGTTGTTAGTATTTCCTTATTTTTGAAATATAAAAGTAAATGATTTTTTGTTATATTAAGATTTTGGAAGGGGTTTCCTATTCGTTTGTCAAATAATAGTAAAGTTGTCTTTTTAATTGAGGGAATCTTCGGAATTAAAGGGTGAGAGAATGGACATTTCAATAATTGCTGCACAACTAGTTAAGGAGAAAGTTATTTCACATGATCCAAATAGCGTAAAAGCGTTGAACGGAGGAACGACAAGTACTGTATATTTGTTGGACGAAAAATATGTAGTAAAGCTGAATGAAGCGGAAGTAATACGTGAAGAAGCTAATTTTCTCTCATTTTATGAGGAGAATAGTTTATTTTCAAAGCTTTTGTATAAGGAACCTTTACATACATATTTCGTGTATTCTTTCCTTGAAGGTAATACTTCGTGTAAACAAGGATATAAACGAAGTACGCTTCGTACACTTGTAAAAGAAGTTATCAATAAGTATAAAATGGTTCCAGGGGCAGAAGGCTGGGGATGGAAAGAAAGTCCGGTTCAATCTTGGAATGAATTTTTAACGGCAAATGTGATGGAAGCTTATGAAAATGTAAGACGTTACATAAGTGAGGAAGATTATAGAATTGTTCTTAAACTAGCAAATAGGGAAGCCGGAGTAAATCAGCCATTTTTATTACATGGCGATTTCGGATTTCATAATTTTATATTCCAAGAGAATGAGCTGTATGGAGTAATTGATCCATTACCAGTGCTAGGAGATCCTATATATGATTTAATTTATGCATTTTGTTCAACTCCGGAAGATTTAACGAAAGAAACGATTGATTATGTGATGAAACAATGTGTATTTCATAAAAAAGAACGAGATTTATATGAGGAAATAGTCATAGGTTTATATTTGCGTATAGATACATGTTTGAGACACCACCCAAAAGATTTAGAAGATTACTTAGTAGCTTGGCGTTATTGGATGAACGAAATTGATCCGGCTTTATAGTACAAATAGTTTGGGGGAGATAGTGAAATGAACATAACAGAAGCAAAACGAGATTTAGCACAAAGAACGAAGAGGGGAATTCCTGTTATAGTAGCTGGTATTTTGTTTTGGATTGTAGCGAGTGTAACGGGTATTCTTCTTTCAGAAAAACAAGTTGTGTGGGTGTATTTAATTGGTATGGGTTGTGTATTTCCTTGTGGCTTAATGATAGCTGCTATATTGAAAATTGATATGTTTGCGAAAGGAAATCCGCTAGGGACTTTAGCTGGAATAATTGGTGGGATAAATGTATTGAATATCCCGTTTGTATTACTTGCATATTTTCAATTTCCGGAGTGGTTACCTTTTGTAGTAGCGATGTTAATAGGTGTTCATTTTTTACCATATGTATGGATTTATGAAAGTAAAAGTTATGGTTTTTTATCAATAGGAACTGTATTAGTAACGTCAGTATGTGGGATTCTTTTTGCGGAAAAAGGATTTATTGTAATTCCTATGGCGGTTACAGTTGTCTACTTTATTACTCTTATAAGCGTATCACTTGAAAATAAAAAAGCAGAAAACGATCAACAAATATCAGCTTAATAAAAAATTAAAGGGATAGGGGAATAACTATGAATAATTTCGTTTGTACAACGTGTGGAGTACAGTATGCAGCGAGTGTGGAAGAACCGGTAAGTTGTGTTATTTGTGATGAGGAGAGACAATATGTTAATCCGAAAGGGCAGTCATGGACAACTTTAGAAAACTTGCAAACGAGTGATACATATAAAAATGAAATTATAGAAGAAGAAAATGGGCTTTATAGTATTACGACAAAACCAGAATTTGCGATCGGTCAGACGGCATTTGTAGTAAAAACAGAGTCATATCGTTTGCTGTGGGATTGTATTACTTATTTAGATGAAACGACGATTGAGAAGATAAAAGAGTGGGGCGGATTAGATGCGATTGCACTGTCGCATCCGCATTATTATTCAACGCAAGTAGAATGGGCAGAAACGTTCGATGTACCAATTTATATACATGAAGACGATAAAGAGTGGGGTATGCGCCCGAGTAGTCGTATTATTTATTGGACTGGTGAGTCTTTACAATTAGCAGATGGAATTACTGTGCATCGTCTCGGAGGGCATTTTAGTGGCGGTTCTGTATTACATTGGGAAGAAGGAAATGATGGGAAAGGTATATTATTAACAGGTGATATTATTCAAGTTGTAGCGGACCAACAGTGGGTGAGTTTCATGTATAGTTATCCGAACTTAATTCCACTACCAGCAAGGAAAGTGGAAGAGATGGCGAATCGAGTGAAGCCGTTACAATTTAATCGTCTATATAACGCCTTTCACCGAGTAGTAAAAGAAAATGCAAATGAGGCAGTTGAACGTTCTGCGGAAAGATATGTGAAAGCGATAGAAGGAAAGCTGTTTCATACGTAAAAGGAGTGCTAGATTAATGAAAACGTTAGTATGCTTTGGCGATAGTATTACAGCTGATGAAACATTTTTTGATGGAACGCCGAGGTTAACACCACGTTTGCAAGAGATGTTTCCAAATTGGAAAGTGGTTAATGCAGGTGTTCCGGGTGATAATACGCTCGATGCACTACAAAGGATTGAAGAGGATGTTTTATCGCATGAACCAGACTTTGTAACAGTTTTTATCGGTACGAATGATTCGGTGTTATTTGATCCAGTGCCATTACAATCTTACAAAGAAAATTTAGAGGAAATTGTAAGTACGATTTCATCAGAAAAAGTATTACTTATTAGTCCTGCACCGGTTGATGAAGCAAGGCAACATAATAGAACGAATGAAGTACTCGGTCAATATGCAAATGTGGTTGAGGAAGTGGCGAAAGAAACAGGAAGTCATTTTCTAAATTTGTACGCTGAAATGATTCAAGAAAAGGATTATAAGAGATTTGTAGAAGATGATGAAAAAGACGGTTTACACTTCGGACCACAAGGTTATGAATATTTAGCGAAGTTAATTTGTGAAAAGTTAAAAGAGATTCTGTAAGAAGCAAAGCGTGAGCGCTTTGCTTTTTTTGTATTCACATAAGTAAAATATAGTATCTTTTCGCAAGAGCATTGTAGCACTGCAAAAATGCAACCAACTTAATATATTTTAATTAATCACAGAAGTAGACGGTTCCTGTACTAAATGTTTAGTACCTGTAGCACTTTAAAGTACATACATTTTTAAAGTGTTAAATATAATTCATAATAGCACCATTAAGAAGCAAACAAGCGTTACAGTACTATAGAGTCTGGTAATTCTAAAAAGTGCCAATGTGGTATAAGACAATTAGGGAGGTTAAAGATATGAGTACTTCAAATTTGAGTGAAATAAGTAAACAAATATTAATAGAGGAGGAAACACTTCAATTTTCCTCTTTTACAAATGAAGATGCCTTGCAATTAGGTTTATTTATCGTTGAAACAGCAAAGCGAGAGGGGAAATTGATTGCTGTTGATATAGCAAAAAATGGTGTGCAATTATTTCATTTCAAGATGACAGGGACAACTGAGGAAAATACGAAATGGATTGAGCGTAAAAAACGGGTCGTTTCCCTGCATAATCATAGCTCGTATTATATGCAGATAGAAAGTGAGATAAGCGGAGTTCCATATCATGAAAAATACCGTTTAGATGGCTCGGAATATGCTGCGTTTGGTGGATGCTTTCCTATCCAAATAAAAAATGTAGGGGTTATTGGGATGATAACAGTCTCAGGATTACCACCAGAAGTAGATCATGAATTGGTTATAAGAGCAGTTAAAAATCATTTAAATCAATAATAGAAGTAATTTTAAAGGTTAAATAAAAAGGCGAAAATGAACATATTCCTGTTCGTTTTTGCCTTTTTATTATTTATTTAAGGAAATGGACAGGGAGATGATATCCCTAAAAAGTACAAAGAGAATGTAGCGTGGATTCTAAGGGGCAACGTTTTCCTAGTAAACAACCATTTAAAGATATTATGAAATAAAAAATCTTCAATTCGAAACACTTTGCTTGACGATTATAATCTATGTAGTTAATATGATACACATAAAATAACTTAATTACTTTTAATAATTAAGTTATTTTATATAAGTTACGGTAGGTAAGTAGAATGTGGTAAAAATGCTTTGAATTGCCACTATTAATATTGGGGACAATTAGAAAGCGACAACTATAAAAAATTAGAAGTTAAGAAATAAGATTGGATCAACAATAATAGTAGCTTCTGTACAATGCATTTTTACTATAGTGACAATGACTATACATCACGAGGGGGGACTGAAATTGGAATCAATGACCTTTGTTTTATTTGGAGCAACAGGGGATTTAGCTAAAAGAAAAATTTACCCCGCGCTATATAACTTATATAGAGATCAAAAGCTTCCAAAGCGAATATCCGTTATTGGGCTTGGAAGGCGTGAAGTATCTCATTTAGATTTTCAAAAAAGAATAAAAGAATCCATAGAAACTTTTTCTCGTCGCAGAGAAGAAGGTACTCCGAAAATAGAAGATTTTTTAGAGTATTTTCGTTATTGTCCGTTAGATGTGAATAAGCCAGAAGATTATAAAAGGTTATTACAAGTAGTTCGTGAAAGGGAAGAAGAACAAAATATACAAGGGAATAGAATGTTCTACCTTTCAGTTACTCCGGACTTCTTTGAGACAATTGCTTTAAATATTAAAGAAAGTGGACTTGATAAAACGGATGGATGGAAGCGCCTGATGATTGAAAAACCGTTTGGTCATGACCTTAAATCTGCCCGAGAGCTGAATGATAAGCTTAGCCGAACGTTTGAAGAAGACGAAATATACCGTATTGATCATTATTTAGGTAAACCGATGATTCAAAATATTGAAGCACTTGAATTTGCAAATCCTGTTCTCCAATCGATTTGGAATAAAGAACATATTGCGAATGTACAAATAACAGCTAGTGAAACGGTTGGGGTAGAAGAAAGGGCAGGATATTATGATCATGCAGGAGCCATTCGCGATATGGTTCAAAATCATATGTTGCAAATATTAATGATGACTGCTATGAATTTGCCGGAAAAAATTAATGCATGTGAAATTCGTGAGGAAAAACGAAAAGTGATGGAGACTCTTCGTAAAGTGAAAAAAGAAGACGTTCAGAACCATATCGTTCGCGGGCAATATGCTTCAGGGGAGATAAAAGGACAACAAGTTGTAGCGTATAGGGAGGAGCCAGGAGTAAATCCTTCTTCTCAAACAGATACATTTGTTGCGGCTCGCCTATGGATCGATAACCCATTTTGGACTGACGTTCCCTTTTATATACGAACAGGAAAAAGAATGAAAGAAAAGTCTACTCGTATTGTAATTGAGTTTAAAAATACATTAAAACAGCAATATCAAGATAGTAATCCAAATGCAGAGCCTAATTTGTTAATCATTGAAATTAGCCCAAATGAAAATGTTTCACTCCAATTAAATAGTAAAAATCCATTGAACAATGGAGAGCTTGAACCGATCCGTATTCATTTTACTTGTGAGCAAACAGGAGTGGGAATACCTGAAGCCTACGAAAGGCTTATCTATGATGCTGTATGCGGAGATTCTACATTCTTTGCACATTGGAGAGAAGTTGAGTTGTCGTGGGAGTGGGTGCAGCCAATACTTGAAGCATTCGAAGAAAATTTGTTACCTCTTCATGAATATGAGTCTGGCTCGTATGGTCCGGATGCTGCTCATGCTCTATTACAAGAAAGTGAATTTAAATGGTGGTTAGATGAAGGATTGAAAAAATAAGTACATTCTTATAAGTAAAGCAATATGAAAAAAGATATTCATCATTTTATTAACATGTATTTATGATGAAAGGTAATTCAAGGAGGAATTATATTATGAGAGTAGGATTAATTGGTTTAGGTAAAATGGGATTAAATTTAGGGAAGAATTTAATGGATCATAAACATGAAGTAGCTGCATTCGATTTAAATACGAGTGCGGTGGAAGAAATGAAAGAGTATGGTGCTACAGGTGTATCTAGTTTAAGCGAACTCGTTCAATCATTGGAATCACCAAGAATTCTTTGGGTAATGGTTCCGCACGCTGTTGTTGATTCTGTTATTAATGAGGTTACACCGTTGTTATCAAAAGGAGATATTTTAATTGAAGCTGGGAATTCACATTATAAAGAGTCTATTCGCCGATATGAGCAACTAAAGACAGATGGCATTCACTTTATGGATGCAGGAACTTCTGGCGGAATGGAAGGTGCTCGAAATGGTGCTTGTTACATGATCGGAGGAGACCAAGAAGCTTGGGACATCGTTGAACCTATCTTCCGAGATACAGCTGTAGAAAATGGATACTTATATGCTGGCAAAGCTGGTAGTGGTCACTTTTTAAAAATGATTCACAACGGAATTGAATACGGAATGATGGCTGCTATTGGTGAAGGATTTGAGGTTTTAGAGAAGAGTGAATTTGACTACGATTATGAAAAAGTATCAAAAGTATGGAACAACGGTTCAGTCATTCGCTCTTGGTTAATGGAATTAACTGAAAATGCATTTTCTAAAGATGCAAAACTGGATGAAATTAAGGGCGTTATGCATTCTTCTGGTGAAGGGAAATGGACAGTAGAAACAGCATTAGACCTTCAAACAGCAACTCCTGTTATCGCGATGTCTTTATTAATGCGCTACCGCTCATTAGACAATGATACGTTTACAGGAAAAGTTGTAGCAGCTCTGCGCAATGAATTTGGCGGACATGCAGTAGAAAAGAAATAAACATTTTAAAATTATAACTCGTTAGCGTTTAAAAAATGGAGGGAATGAATCATGAAGTTTTTTATCGATACTGCAAATCTTGAGGACATAAAAAAGGCATATAAACTAGGGGTTTTAGCTGGCGTTACAACGAATCCTTCTTTAGTAGCGAAAGAGGGCATTAAGTTTGAAGACCGTATTGCAGAAATTTGTCAGGCAGTACCTAACGTTGAATCTGTTTCGGCAGAAGTAACTCCAGATGTTGTTGCAGCTGAAGAAATGATCTCCCAAGCAGAAGAACTAATTAAAATTAACGGTGGCGATAAAAACATCACGATAAAACTTCCGATGACATTAGCAGGATTAGAAGCTTGTCGCTATCTTACAGAAAAAGGTGTGAAAACGAACGTTACACTTATTTTCACTGTGAACCAAGCTCTTTTAGCTGCCCGAGCAGGTGCAACGTACGTTTCTCCATTTTTAGGTCGCTTAGATGATATTTCTGAAGATGGCGTATTATTAGTTGCTAAAATTGCTGAATTATTCGATGTTCATCAATTAGATACACAAATTATTGCGGCTTCTGTCAGACACCCAGACCATGTCACTCGTGTAGCGATGGCAGGTGCTCACATTGCAACAATTCCTTATAAAGTCATTGAACAACTTGCTATGCATCCACTAACAGATCAAGGTATTGAAAAGTTTGCTGCGGATTGGGCGAAAGCGCCTAAGTTATAATGAAATGAAGATTTCACTTTTCAAAATAGCACTATAGTTATGAAAAGGACCTCCTTATGAGAGAGAAGCTTATTAAAACGTAGCTCTCATAAGGGAGCGTCTTTTTTGTATACATCATGGTGCTCTTTTGTTATAGGAATAATTTGAAAGGGGTTACATAGTGAGCTCGAAATATATGATTGGTGTAGATATTGGGACAACTAGTACAAAATCAGTTTTGTTTTCGATTGATGGATCAGTTATTGCAAGTCATGGGATTGAATATCCTTTATATTCTCCCGCACCAGAAACAGCAGAACAAGATCCAGAAGAGATTTTTCAAGCGGTCATACATACGATTAAAGAAACTATACAATCAAGTAATGTGCAGCCAGTTGATATTCTTTGTGTTTCTTTTAGTTCGGCAATGCATAGTGTCATTGCTGTAGACGAAGCAGGGAAGCCGTTAACGAGATGTATCACTTGGGTAGATAATAGAAGCGCCAGCTGGGCAGAAAAAATAAAGAATGATATGAATGGTCATGAAATTTACCTTCGTACTGGAACACCACTCCATCCTATGTCACCACTTTCGAAATTAGTTTGGCTTAAGAATGAATATGATGAGTTGTTTGCAAAAAGCTATAAATTCATCTCTATTAAAGAGTATGTTTTCTATAAGTTATTTAAGGAATATGTAATTGATTATTCTATTGCATCAGCAACAGGAATGTTCAATTTGAAATCTTTAAAATGGGATGAGGAAGCTCTTCGTGTTGCAGGAATTACCGATGAAAAGTTATCTACAGTTGTTCCAACGACGCACAGTTTAATAGGGATAAATGAAGAACTTGCAAGAGAGATGAATGTACTTGTTGCTACTCCTTTTATAATCGGTGCGAGTGATGGGGTACTATCGAATTTAGGTGTAAATGCAATAGAACCTGGAGTAGTTGCTATTACAATTGGTACGAGCGGTGCAGTGCGAGTTGTCACAAATCATCCTGTAACGGATCCGAAAGGTAGGACTTTTTGTTATGCGTTAACTGAGGACCTTTGGGTAATTGGTGGACCGGTTAATAATGGTGGTATGATTTTTAGGTGGGTTCGCGACCAATTATGTACGTTAGAAGTTGAGCATGGGAAGCGTTTAGGAAAAGATCCATATGAAGTGCTTACGGAAATAGCGGCAAAAGTGAATCCTGGATCTGACGGTTTATTATTTCATCCATATTTAGCAGGCGAAAGAGCTCCTTTATGGAATGCGAATGCGCGGGGATCTTTCTTTGGGCTTGGACTACATCATAAGAAAGAGCATCTTATACGTGCTGTTTTAGAGGGGATCATTTATAACTTGTATACAGTTCTTCTTGCGTTAAAAGAACTAATTGGCGAACCGAAAAAAATTCAAGCGACAGGTGGTTTTGCAAGGTCAGAACTTTGGAGACAGATGATGGCGGATATTTTTCATCAAGACGTATACGTTCCTGAAAGTTTCGAAAGTTCTTGCCTAGGAGCGGCAATCCTCGGTTTATATAGCTTAGGTGAAGTAGATACATTACATGTAGTTTCTAATATGGTAGGTGCCAATTTTTATCATGAGCCAAACATGGAAAGTGTGGAGAAATATAAAGATTTAACACCGATCTATATTCGTTTGGCCCGTCACTTGGAAGAAGAATATGAAAGTATAGCAACTTTTCAGAAAAAGTGGGTTTAGAGGCTATTTGGCAGAAAAATATGGTAGCGTATAAAGAGGTACTCTGATTTTTTAGGATACTCTTTCAATGAATAATAGTTTTAGGTTGCTTAGTAAGAAGTGTGATGAACAAAAACTATAGGGAGAGGGTTATGAAAATGACGGATAACAAAGAGTTTATTGGATATGTTGGAACTTACACGAAAGAAAATAGTGAAGGAATATATACTTTTACTTTAAATACGGAAGCGCAAAAAGTTAGTAATGTAACACTTGCGGCTAAGCTGGATAACCCTACATATGTAACGATTAGCAAAAGTAATCAATATCTCTATTCTGTTGTAAAGGAAGGAGAAGCTGGTGGTGTAGCTGCTTATTCGATTAATAGTCATACTGGAGAGCTAGAGGAACAAAATAGACAAGTAGTAGTAGGGGCTTCTCCTTGTCATATTAGTGTGGATAGTGGAAACCATACGGTAGTTACAGCAAATTACCATAAAGGAACGATTGAGTCTTTTGAAGTAGATGAAGAAAATGGAACTGTAAATCCTACTGCATCTATTATGGCACATGAAGGTTCAGGTCCAAATAAAGAAAGACAAGAAAAACCACATGCACATTACGCGGGGTATACTCCTGATGAAAAATATGTGGTAGGTGTTGATTTAGGGATTGATAAAATAATTACGTATGGAATAAAAGATAGTACATTAAAAGAAGTGAATAGCTTGTCTGTGAACCCAGGAAGCGGTCCAAGGCATATTACTTTTCACCCGGACGGAAAGTACGCTTATGTGATGACTGAACTTAGTTCGGAAGTCATTGTGTTAACATATCATCCGGAAGAAGGGTCTTTTACAGAGTTGCAGTATATTTCTACTGTTCCAGAAGAGATTGATGGAAATAGTCAAGGAAGTGCTATTCATATTTCTTCTGATGGCCGTTTTGTATATGTAGCGAATCGTGGTCATAATAGTATTGCTGTTTTCAGTGTGGATCAAAATTCAGGTCGGCTTACATTTGTGGAACATACATCTACAGAAGGAAATTGGCCGAGGGACTTTGTGTTAGATCCTACTGGAAAATTTCTTATTGCTACAAATGAAAAGTCACATAATCTTGTGCTATTTTCAAGAAATGAAACGACAGGGAAGTTAACACTGTTACAATCTGATGTTGTTGTACCAGAGCCTATTTGTGTTAAGTTTTTAAATGTTTAATTTATGATTGGTAGAATTTCTATATACCCCAAAAACAGAAAAAAGCAAAGCGATATCGCTTTGCTTTTTTCTATTTCTTCTTCGGCCTACGTACTAGTTCGCCGCCACAATTCGGGCAAACGTTTTGTCTTTCCTCTGTACATGGTGCACAAAATGTACATTCATACACGCATATGTATGCTTCAGAATCGGGCTGAAGGGAATGATCGCAAATTTGACAGTTTGTTTTCATTTCTAATGCCATCGTAATCCTCCTTATTATTTGAAAGTTCGTAATTTAATTATAATTACTATTGTAGTGGGTGTCCTTTTTAAATGAAAAGAAATAGATGTATTATGTTGTTGTTTGCAATGAAATAGGTCCATTTGTTTTTAAATTGATTATTTAGTGCAGTTGGAATATTATGAAATAGTCAAAAGACGACAGGGGGTATATATTTTGACTAATAATAACGACTATTTTCGTGTAGAAGAGGATGTAAATTACAGTAGTTTAAAAGCGGATTGTGAAAAATGTTTTGGATTATGTTGTGTGGCATTACCGTTTGCGGCATCAGTAGATTTTGCGGTGAATAAAGATGGTGGTAAACCTTGTACAAATTTACAATCAGATTATAAATGTAGTATACATAGAGATCTTAGAGGAAAAGGGTATAAAGGTTGTACAGTATTTGAATGTTTCGGTGCTGGACAAAAGATTTCTCAAGTTACGTTTAAAGGAATTGATTGGCGGAAAGATGCCGAGCATGCGAGAGAAATGTATGATGCTTTTCCGGTTATGCATCAGCTTCATGAAATGCTGTGGTATTTGAATGAGGCTATTCTATTAAAGGCGACGCAGACAATTCATAAAGAGCTGAAGGAAGCAATTGAAGAGACTGAGCGTCTTTCTAATTTAAGTCCAGATGAGTTAATGGAAGTAAATGTGCCATTACACCGTGCAGAAGTGAACATTCTCCTTTTAGAGACGAGTGAATTAGTTTGGAAAGAAATGAATGATGCACGTAAAAAACGAATCAGTCACCGCGGAGCAGACCTTATGGGAGCGAATCTGAAAAAGAAAGATTTACAAGGAGCAAATTTAAGAGGGGTGTATCTTATTGCGGCTAATTTACGAGATGCAAATTTAAGGGGAGCCGATCTCATCGGAGCAGATTTGCGAGATGCAGATATTCGCGGGGCAGATTTTACAAATAGTATTTTTCTTACGCAAGTTCAAATTAATGCGGCGAAAGGGGACAAACATACGAAATTACCGAAAGTGTTGTCTCGTCCAGCACATTGGACTGTGTAAAGTGTAGGGAGTTGTAATAGTGTGGATATTTTTCAGTATTTAGAGGAAATGCAGGAAGATGTATTTTTGTTATCAGTATCTCAAATAGAATTGAAGTATTATGATATTTGTCGCACACTAGCGTCAAGTGAGGATGCGGAGCGCATTAAATTGATTCCATTAGATTCATACAAGGAAAGTATGAGGATAGGTTTGAAAGAAGCGTTAGAAATTGCTGAAAGTGAAGAAGCAAAGGCGATTTATTTTGAGTATGATCTTGATAATGAGTGGGATAGTCAGTTTTATATTTGTGACGATTATATGTTTTTTGAAGAAGAAGATGAGGATTGGGCAAGTGATTGGACGGATGAAATAGAAGGACCATCTTTAGGAGAGTTAGCTGATATTTATGGTGAAAATGGCTTTGATTCAGATAAAAAGGCTGTAGGTATTACTTTATATTTAATCGCAAGAACGGTGTGTAGTTTTATAAGTGCATGCAGTGGATTACAAAGTAATATACCAATTTGCATCGGTTTTCACGACCAAGACCCAATTATGCGAACAGGCAGAGACTAAGTTTCTGCCTGTTTTTTTTTATACTATTTTTGCTTTTCAAAAGTAGTAATTATAACACTGCATATAATAAGGATACCACCAATGAAAAAGTTACTGTTTAACGTCTCATTTAACAGGAGCCAGCCAAGTAATGATCCTACGATCGGTTGAAAGAAGAAAAATAATGAACCGATGCTAGCATCCATTAATTCTAACCCTTTATTCCAAAGAAAAAATGCACCTGCGGTTGAGAAGATTCCTAAATAGAGTACGCCTAATACTACATACATGTTCATATGTTCAATAGGGTTTGTTTGGAATTCCCATACCATAAAAGGTGTAATGAAAAAGAGTGAAAAAAATATTGCGTACGTTGTAATAATTAAAGATGAAAATCGAGCTGAAGCGATTTTTACATAAATGGACAGTAAAGCCCACGTAATAGCGGCCCCAACTAAAATGATTGTACCGATAAAATAGGAGCCGATTTCAATATCCCATCCGATAACGATAATGACACCGATTGTCGCTATTATAGTTGATAAAAGTCTACGAGTAGTTAGTTTCTCTTTTAAAATGAACGCTGCAAATATAACCATAAATGCAGGTGTAGCTGATGTCACTAAGGAGCCTGTATGAGCATCGGATAATTTCGTTCCGATAAATTGACATGTGATTGAAATGAAATACCCGATGAATCCAATCCAAGCAAATAATAGCCAATCTTTTTTGTGAATGGGTACTTTTTTCTTTTGCTTTTTTTCAGTTGTTTTCAAAATCACATATAAAACAACAAAAGCGATAATAAAACGTAGCCAAACGAGTGTAAGTGGCGGAATAAAGTCGAGTACGTATTTACTAACGACGTACATACCGCCCCAAATACTTGCTGCTAGTGATAAACATATAGCTCCTAAAATGGTTTGTTTCATTTGAATGACCTCCGTCTATTTTTAGGGTTATGATTTATTCCCTAAGACGAGGCATTGTGCACTTGTTATATGAATGCCCGTCTTAGATTATAGACGGCCTACAGGTTGATCGTTTTCGAATGAAGTGTTGTAGTACATGAGCGCATTCCTCCTTCATAATTTTATAATGATATTATAACTTAATTTTCAGTTTATTTGGATGTTAATTGTACGGAGTTGATTCTTTAGAAAATGGTGGTTGTCGAAGAAAGCATAGTATATGGTAGAAAAACATATTTTAAAAATAAAAGAAACCAATTACATAACTGATAAGTATATTAAGAGTAGGATGAAAAAGTAGATTAATAGAGAAAGAGGAGGAGATTTACATTACTACAACCGTTATTTCCCATTTTTATAACGAAGAGTATTTATTGCCGTGGTGGCTTGTGCATCATACGAAACTGTTTGATCATGGTATTTTAATTAATAAAGGTTCTACAGATCGTTCGGTTGAAATTTGTAAAAAATTCGCACCGCATTGGGAAGTGCGAGATTCTACAAATCCAGAGTTTGATGCAATAGCGACAGATCATGAAGTGATGAGGGCGGAACAAGAAGTAGAAGGTTGGAAAATGATTTTAAATACGACTGAGTTTCTTTGTGTGCAAGATAAGAATCAGTTTTGGAAATCACTAAATGAATTGGGAGGGAGGATGTATTGGCTGGAAGGGCTTATTATGGTCGATAATCTTAACTATAATTATCCGGACCTTAACTTTGGAATACCTTTAATGAAACAGCGATTTCACGGTTATTTACCAGAAGATTGGGCGTTATGGAGAAGAGGTAGATTTATTCATAATCATGAACACGGAAGTTATACGGTTGGAAGACATTTATCCGCGCATGAATCTATGATTTATCCGCCTCTTGCTTGCATATTATGGTTTGGATTTAGTCCGTGGAACGATGCGATGAGAAAGAGAAAATTACAAATTGGTCCGACTCTTTCTGAAGCTAGTAAGCATGGGGGAATGGGAACGCATCATATTATTACACCTGAAAAATTAGAAGCATGGTATAGAGAACTAGCGGGAGGAGCAAAGGATCTGCGTTTTAGTAGTGCGTATCGTTATGCTTTTTTATAAATGATTCCCACCATAAAATTGTTTCTTCGATCCCAGTATTTAGATCGTATGTTGGTTTCCAGTTTACTTCAGTTTTTAAACGCTCTACATTAACGCCGACGAATAAAGGTTCATATTTAGAGAAAGGAATCGCACCTAGTTTAATTAAATGTTCTTTTCCTAACTTTTTAGCAATAATAGAAGCTAATTCTTTAATTTGTATAGATTGACCAGAAGCGATATTGATTGTGCCTGTAACATTGCGTTCTAATACTGTTACGAGAGCATCAGCGACGTCACCCACATGGAGGAAATCTCTTGATTGTTTTCCATGTGTACATAGTGCTTCCTCATTTTTTAATAAAGAAGTGATAATGTTAGAAACGAGCCGATTTTCTTGTTCGTGAGGGCCATACATATGAAAAATTCGTCCCCAACATACGCTGAGGCTGGTTTGCCCAGCGTATGATTGTAGCCAGGAATGTAGTGTGTTTTTACATAATGAATACGGGGTTTTATAGGAAAGAAGCGGTGAATCTTCAAATAATACGCCGTTAAACCATTCATACTCTGCGCCAGTACCTGCAACAATGACTCGCTTTCCACCGCATGATGTGAAGTGTTGAATCAATGAGATACTGCACGTAAGCCAATAGTAATTATTAATAGATACATAACACGCTGGCGGCACTGCTTCCCAAGCTAAATGAATGAGATGACTAGGTTTAATGTCGTAAATGAGTTTTTTTACTTCTTCATCGCAAAGTAAGTTTACTTTATGCCAATGGCAAGAAAGGTGAGAAGGCTTATTTGTATTGTAAGTGGCGTGCACCTCATAGCCCTTTTGTATAAGAGAATTTACAACATATTTACCAATCCATCCACTACCGCCTGTTACAAGGATTTTTTTCATGGCTCAAGTACCTCAACTTCTGGAATTGTTACTAAAAATTTGCCCCCCCATTCACGAATGAAAGAGCATTCTTTCATAATTTCATCTTTCAAATTCCAAGGGAATATGAGAATGTAATCAGGTTTTGTACGTTTAATTTCTTCTGGAGATTTTATTGGTATGCGGGTTCCTGGTAGAAGGAGGTTTTGTTTGTGAGGGTTTTTATCTACTGTATAAGCTAGAAATTCTTTGCCTATCCCGCAATAATTTAAAAGGGTGTTTCCTTTAGCTGGAGCACCGTAACCGATAATTTGTTTGTTTAAAGCTTTTGCTTCGATACAAAACTTTAAAATATTTATTTTCAATTGTTCGATGCGTTTAGAAAAAAGGAGATAGCAATCTAATGTATCTAGCCCGTAATCTACTTCTTTTTGGATTAAGTTTGTAACACTAGAATGAATAGTGGATGAGTCACTATGATGGTTTACAAAAACACGCAAGGAACCACCGTGCGTTGAAAGTTCTTCTACATCGACAATTTGTAAATGATGATAAGCTAAAACTTTTTGAAGACTTATAAGTGAGAAATAGGAGAAGTGCTCATGGTAAATAGTATCAAACTGTTTAAAGGATATGAGGTTTAATAAGTGCGGGAATTCAATTGTTATCGTGCCATCTTGTTTTAATAACGTTTTTAAACCGGCAACAAAATCATGCAAGTTCGGTACGTGTGCTAATACGTTATTTGCGACGATTAAATCTGCTTGCGGTAATTTTTTTGCTAAGTCATTGCTGAAAAAATTCACTTCAGTAGGGATTCCTTTTTTGATAGCGATTTCCGCCACATTTTTTGCTGGCTCAATTCCTAACGTTTCGATTTGTTCTTTTTGAAAGTATTGTAATAAGTATCCGTCGTTACTTGCGATTTCAATTACTTTCGAATGGTTTGTTAAGTTGAAACGCTTAATTGCCATTTCAACATATTGTTTGGCGTGAAGTAGCCAACTCGAGGAGTAAGAGCTGAAGTATAAATAGTCATGAAAAATGTTGTGCGGAGATTCAAATTCATCTAATTGTACAAGTAAACAAGAGTTACAAACAAATGTATGCAGTGGATAAAAAGGTTCCATTTTATATGAGTTTTCTGGAGCTACAAATGAGTTAGCGAGAGGGGAAACACCTAAATCTATAAAAGTATCTTTTAACAATGAGTGGCAAAAACGGCATTTTTTTTGTTCCATTTTATAGCCTCCTTATAAATTTTTGAATGCATCGATTTGTTGTCGTGTGAATGATTCTATATTTTCACCGGATGCATATTTTTCGTACCATTCAACGGTCCAAGCGATAGCATTTTCTGTGGATAGCTTAGGAGTCCAGTCCAGTTTATTTACTGCTTTTGTACTATCGAGTGTTAAAATAGGTGATTCATAAGGAGTATTTATAGTGGGAGAAAGTATTGTTAATGGTTTATTCCATAATTTTATTACAGATTGAATGACATCATGGACGGTTCTGTTAGCCTCGTTAATTGGTCCGAAATTCCATGCTTCTGCATACTCTTTATGCTTCCAAAGTTTCTCAGCTAAAAGGATATATCCATGTAAAGGATCCAAAACATGTTGCCACGGTCGGATAGCATTTTTGTTTCGAATACTTAAAGGACGGTCTTGTAAATATGCACGAATGATATCTGGGAATAAGCGATTTTCTGCCCAATCACCACCACCGATGACATTGCCTGCTCTTACTGAGGCGAGTGAAAGGGTGTTCGTGTGAAAAAAATATTTTTGATATGATGCTGCAACTAGTTCAGCACAAGCTTTACTAGCACTATAAGGGTCGAAACCTCCTAGTCGATCAGTTTCCGCGAATGCCCGGTTACCGCTCCCGTCATTTTCATAGCATTTATCACTTGTAACATTAATGATGCCACGTATACTTTCTATATGCTTTGCCGCTTCTAATACGTGAACAGTACCTAAAACATTCGTTTTAAATGTTTCGATAGGATTTTTGTATGAAGTGGTGACGATTGGCTGAGCTGCTAAATGAAATAGTATGTCAGGGTTATGTTGTTTCAGGGCATGGGATAAAGAATCGTAATCTGTAATATCGCCTTTAATTGTTATGCACTCTTTTGATACGTTACATTGTTCAAAAAGGTTAGGGATGGATGGGGGGTGAGAAGAATAGCCAACTACTTCTGCACCTAATGAAGTTAAAAAAAGGGTAAGCCATGAGCCTTTAAAGCCAGTATGTCCTGTAATAAATACTTTTTTCTTATTCCAAAAAGATGATGAAGCCATATTACCAAACCTTCCACGGAGCGTTATTACTTTCCCATAGCTCGACTAATTTATTTTTATCGCGCACTGTATCCATTGGATGCCAAAAACCAGTATGTTGATATGCGGCCAATTCGTTTTTGTTTACTAACTGAACTAAAGTGTCTGTTTCAAAAACAGACTTATCTCCACTAATGTAATTGAAAATATCAGGATTTAAAACGAAAAATCCACCGTTAACCCATCCGCCATCCCCGAGTGGCTTCTCTTGAAAGGATGTTACAGACTGTTTATCTAATACGAGAGAACCAAATCTGCCTGGAGGTTGTACGGCAGTAACAGTAGCTATTTTGCTGTGTTTTTTATGAAATGCCATGAGTTCTTTTATATTTATATTACTTAATCCATCGCCATAAGTGAGGCAGAAAGGTTCGTCCCCGACGAAATTTTGTATTTTCTTAACTCGTCCACCTGTTTCGGTATTTAGACCGGTATCAATCAGTGTAATTGTCCATGGTTCTATACGATGAGAATGGTTAGTAATTGTATTGTCGCTTAAATGTATCGTGAAATCGGACATGTGTAAGTTGTAATTTAGAAAGAATTCTTTAATTGCATATCCTTTATAGCCTAAGCAAATAATAAACTCAGTAATGCCGTAATGACTATACAAACTCATAATGTGCCATAGAATAGGCTTTGTTCCAATTTCAATCATAGGTTTTGGTTTTAAATGAGTTTCTTCCCCAATCCTTGTTCCGTATCCACCTGCAAGAATAACAGCTTTCATTTTTTCCTCCTAATTATAAAAAGAATTTGATATCGATGTTATTATGATATGTACTTAAATTAGAAAGGAACGGGAAATTTCATAGTTATATTTCGTTCGTTTTGGTTTTTTGAATTTAAGTATTTTATTATATAATTAAATTAATAGATTGGATTGTATAAGATGAGACGATAAATTTTGTATAAATTATGAATAACAAACCGTCACGTTTGACTGTACAGTTTATGTATTGTATGATGGTAGTAATATAAACAAGGGGGGAAGATCGTTGGGAAGGTGTATCGAATCGGACAGTTGGCTCTCATGGCTCACGTGTCGAAACGAACGATTGATTATTATACGAATCTAGGTATCTTAAAAGCGGAGCGATCTCAATCTAATTATCGCTATTACGACGAAACAGCATTTGAGACATTACAATTTATTGAGAAGTGCAAAGAAATGCATATGCCGCTTTGTGAGATTAAAGAGAAGATCGAGGAGAAGAAGAAGCTGCTCGGTATCAATGAACACGTTTCGAAACAAGTGAATGAAGTGACAGACCATATTCATAGATTAGAAGCAGAACTAACAGAGTTAAAGCCTCTTTTAGATGAATTGACTGATTCACAACGTGAAAAAATATCGAAATCTTTATCTGGTCAAACGACAGCTTTAATACAGACACTTGCTCTATTATTATAGAATAAGTGAAATCCGACCTCTTTAATTTTTGTATCGGGCTATGTTTTCTAACGAACAAATAAGAAAACATTATAGTATACAGGAGGTGGACACCTTAGTTTTTTAACTAAGGGGATTCATTGGAAATATTTAATTTAGTCATGGTTGCGATTTTAATCGCATTTACTGGATTTTTCGTAGCAGCAGAGTTTGCGATTGTTAAGGTACGTTCAAGTCGCATTGATCAGCTTGTTGCGGAAGGGAAACGCGGCGCATTAGCAGCGAAAAAGGTAACAACAAATTTAGATGAATATTTATCTGCTTGTCAATTAGGTATTACAGTTACAGCGATGGGATTAGGTTGGTTAGGTGAACCGACAATCGAAAAGTTATTACACCCGTTATTTGAGAAATGGAACATAAATCCTTCTATTTCATCAGTATTAACTTTTGGTCTTGCTTTTATGCTAATGACATATTTACACGTTGTAGTAGGGGAATTAGCTCCGAAAACGCTGGCAATTCAAAAGGCTGAAAAAGTAACGTTGTTATTGGCAACTCCGTTAATGATGTTCTATAAAATCATGTATCCATTTATTTGGGTATTGAACGGTTCAGCTCGTGTTATAACTGGTTTATTCGGTTTGAAACCAGCTTCTGAACATGAAGTAGCTCATACAGAAGAAGAATTACGTCTTATTCTTTCAGATAGCTATGAAAGTGGCGAAATTAATCAAGCTGAATACAAGTATGTAAATAATATCTTTGAATTTGATAATCGCATCGCGAAAGAGATAATGGTACCGCGTACAGAAATCGTTGGTTTCTATCTTGAAGATTCAGTAGAAGAACACATGAAAGTAATCCAAAATGAACGATACACACGTTATCCGATTTTTGGAGAAGATAAAGATGATATTATCGGTATGGTCAACGTAAAAGATTTCTTTATTCGATATATGAACAACGATCAAGAAGATTTATCATCGATTCGCACGTATATGCGTCCGATTATTGAAGTTATGGAAACGACTCCAATTCATGATTTATTACTGCAAATGCAGAAGAAGCGAATTCCAATGGCTGTTTTATATGATGAGTACGGAGGAACAGCTGGAATTGTAACGCTTGAAGATATATTGGAGGAAATCGTCGGCGAAATTCGTGATGAATATGATGAAGATGAAGCACCACCAATTCAACATGTGAACGAGTATCATAAAATTGTTGATGGAAAAGTGCTTATCTCAGAAGTAAAAGATTTGTTTGGATTACACATTGAAGAAGACGATGTGGATACAATCGGTGGATGGATTATGATGCAAAATCATGAAATCGAAGAAGGACAATACGTTGAAGCAGAAGGCTATGAATTTAAAGTGTTAGAAAAAGATGCTTATCAAATTAAACGTGTTGAAATTCAAAAAATGGATCATGAACAAGAACAAGAGAAAGCAGCAACTGTGTAAGTTGCTGCTTTTCTTCTGACACATAATAAAATGTGAAATTAGGAGCGGATATTTTGATTCAAGTAGCCTTACGTGTATATCGATTACAATTGTATACGATCTTTAGTGGTTTACTACTAATGTGGGCGGTTACTCCGTTTGGGAAACAAGTGACAGGGTTCGGTATCGGTTTAGCAGTTAGCGCATATTGTCTTTGGCTATTAGCTCGCAGAGTGGAGAAATTAGGAAGAAGTATCGTGATGAAAGAAAAGGCTCCTGGATTAGGAGTTCTAAACCGATTTGCAGCCGCAATATTAGGGGCTATCATTATGTTTGAAATTGAGCATGAAATGGAAATGTGGGCATTCGGTACTGGAATATTGGGTGGACACTTTTTAATGATTGCGAATTTAGCCTATGCAAATATGCAGCTAGTAAAAGAAGAAGAGAAGCAAAAGGAAAATGCTTCGAAAAACATAGAACTCTGATGAAAGGGACCTAATCAGGTTCCTTTTTTGCGTTTAAAAATAAATGATATAATACGAATGATTTACTGGTACTTATCGAATTTATGCCAAACATAATACGCTTATTTTTTGGGCATTTCAATAGTATGAAAAAAAATTAAAAAAAATTAAAAAACCCATCGATTTCTAAAGCTTATGTATGTTATCATGACAAAAGAATTTGCGAAAGAGGTGGATACCAATGTTACAAGCTTTACTTATTTTTGTGCTTCAAATTATTTACGTTCCAACTTTAACAATCCGTACGATTTTGCTTGTAAAGAATCAAACAAGATCCGCTGCAGGTGTAGGATTGTTAGAAGGAGCAATTTATATTGTCAGTTTAGGTATTGTGTTTCAAGATTTATCAAATTGGATGAACATTGTTGCCTATGTCATCGGCTTTAGTGCGGGACTATTATTAGGCGGTTATATAGAAAATAAATTAGCAATTGGATATATTACGTATCAAGTTAGTTTACTAGACCGTTGTAATGAATTAGTAAATGAATTACGCCATTTTGGATTTGGCGTTACAGTATTTGAAGGTGAAGGAATAAATTCTATACGTTATCGCTTAGATATCGTTGCAAAGCGTTCTAGAGAAAAAGAACTGTTAGAAATTATTAATGAAATTGCACCGAAAGCGTTTATGTCTTCTTATGAAATCCGTTCGTTTAAAGGTGGATATTTAACGAAGGCGATGAAAAAGAGAGCATTGTTGAAGAAGAAGAAAGATGAACATGCATTGTAAAGAAAAGGGAGTAGTGCAGCTTTAAAAGCACGGCATAATCCCCATAGAAGAAAGAGAGGAATCTATATTGAAAAAGATTCCTCTCTTTTTTTGCGTTATTTTTTTCTGCTTTTTCTCAGATTAACAATTAACCATACAACTTGAATAATTAGTGGTAATATAAATGCAATTAATAAAACGATGAATGCCACTAATTTAAGCTCTGGTGTTTGAGTAACACCAGCACCATCAACCTCTCTTAGCCAAATGATAGCTGCCAATATCCCAAAAATGGTAATCCAAAATATGTTACCAATCCACCAAAAAATCCATCGTCTTTTCATATTAGCACCTCTTATATTTACCCTCTGTTAAAAGTATATTTTCGGTTGTTATATTTAAATGAAATAACTATAAAACTACTTTTTTTTAACTGTATATCTAACTTGTTTAAAGGTTGCCATGTCTCCATCTTCGTTATCATCTTTCGTTTGCAAAAGTTGAACTTTTGGCTTGTAGTCTGTCCTATGAGCGTGCTCGATATCTTTAATGTTAAGTTTGTAGGATTCACCATTATTTATTTTTTGTTCCAATACTTTTTTATTGGCAACATAAATAAAAGTTACTTTATTTTCATCAATACCTTCAGTCTTAATTTCTAATTCATTATCTTTTGTTGTAATCGTTGGTGTTAATAATTCAATACTGCCGCTTCCGGTTTCTAAAGAATTTTCTACTATAGTTGAACATCCGGATAAAATGATTCCGATGAATAGAAGAACAATTAATTTCTTTTTCATAACATCCCCCAATTTCAAGTGATTTTTGATTTTGGTATTGCTAGACTGCTAGTGTGGAACGTAAATGTTTAGCTAGCACTTTTTTTATTGTACCATAATATATAAATTAAAATAGGTTATATATCCAATTTAAGGGAGGTTGAAAAGTTTACTTATTGTTGAGAATCAGTATTTTACAGTAGGTATTTATTTTCTTTACAAAGCGGTGTTGATAAAATCATTACGAATTGGATATCCAATTCGTAATGATGAAATGTAGACAGGAGAAAGAACTTAATACGAAGCGAACTTATTATTATGGAAATTACAATTTTGGTATATTAAAATAATGATAGGGAATAGATGAATTCATTCACTTCGGAGGTAGTTACTTGAACATTAACGAGAAGGCAATTGAAATGTTTGAACAAAATGAATATGTGGAGCAATGGAAGAAGAAGGAGATATTCCGAAAGGGTATTTTGATATTGTATATTCCATCTATGCATTAGGATGGACTTCAGATTTAGGAAAAACGTTGGAACTGATTTATTCATATGTAAAGCCAGGAGGAAGTTTTATTTTTAGCTGGGAGCACCCAGTATATTCGAATTTACAGTATGGTACAGAAGAAATTGCTTTAAAGTCTTCTTATCATGAGGAAACTCCTATTACGTTTGAAACATTTAAAGGAGAAAATGTACAAGCGACATTATATAAGAGAAAAATAAGTACATACATAAATGAGTTAAATAGAGTGGGATTTACAATTGAGAAAATAGAAGAGCCTGAACCATCTAGCTCATTTGATGAAGAACTAGCTGAGCCGTCTACGAAATATTATTCTTTATATAAAGCTAGAATGGTGCCAACGACTTTTATTATTAAGGTGAGAAAGTAAAGTGCTTTATAAAAAGAAGCCTATCATTTCAAATAAATGAAATGATAGGCTTCTTTATTTTTTAAAAAATGAGGTCAAAGATGTACTTTTCATATGAAAATGCATTTCATATAAAAAGTGTAATTATTTTGGGGAAGGGGGATTGTTGTGCGTCATCATAGAAAGTGCAAAAAATTTGGAGTGGCACTGCCTCTTCCGCTTGAAGGAGCAACTGGCCGTACTGGTAACAGTGGTCCAACAGGTCCAACTGGAGGGCATGAAGGTCCGGTCGGGCCTCCGGGAATCACTGGACCTAGAGGCGCAACTGGTCCACAAGGTCCTCAAGGTATTCAAGGAATCCAAGGTCCGCGAGGGACAACAGGAGCTCAAGGAATACAAGGTGCCGTTGGTGATACTGGAGAGCAAGGTGTAACAGGTCCAGTTGGTTTGCAAGGTCCTCAAGGATTAATTGGAGAGCAAGGTCCAGTTGGTGATATTGGATTACAAGGACTAGAAGGTATACAAGGGATTACAGGACCTACTGGTAGTCAAGGGCTACAAGGTCCCCAAGGAATACAAGGAGAGATAGGAGAGCAAGGACAAACTGGCGCACAAGGAATACAAGGAGAAATGGGGGGGACTGGGATATCAGGTGTAACAGGTCCTCAAGGTGTCATTGGTCCAATTGGTTCTACTGGAATACAAGGAGCACAAGGCATAAGTGGAATAAAGGGGATAACAGGTGTGATAGGCCCACAAGGTCCACAAGGTTCTCAAGGAATACAAGGAATAGGCGGATCAATAGGTTTTCAAGGGGTAAAAGGAGTACGAGGGATAACAGGAGCAACAGGGAGTATTGGTACACAAGGCCTAGAAGGACCACCGGGTGGTCCGATGGGCACTACTGGTCCAATTGGTCCATCTAGTGGAGTGCCTGGTCCATCCGGTCCACCCGGTCCACCTGGTGGACCAACAGGTCCAGCGGGGGAAACTGGTGCACAAGGTGTAACAGGTGTGACTGGTGCAATAGGTATACAAGGAATACAAGGGATAACTGGTCCGAGTGGTCCTCAAGGTGTAATAGGTCCTCGAGGTTCCCAAGGTGTAGTTGGAGCAGTTGGAGTACAAGGTGCACAAGGTCCACAAGGTAACCAAGGAATAACAGGAGCAACCGGTGTAGAAGGTCCCATAGGTATACAAGGTCCGCAGGGAGAAATCGGTCCAACTGGTGCAGAAGGTCCTAAAGGAATGCAAGGTATACAAGGAGTAACTGGTACAACAGGAGCACAAGGTATGCAAGGATTACAAGGCATAACTGGTTCCACTGGTACAACAGGAGCAGCTGGAGTACAAGGTTCACAAGGAATACGAGGAGAAACAGGAGCAGCTGGAGCACAAGGTATACAAGGTCTACAAGGAATACGAGGGGAAACAGGAGCAGCTGGCGTTCAAGGGATACAAGGACCTCAAGGAATACAAGGGGAAAATGGATTGACTGGTCCACAAGGTGCTCAAGGTATGCAAGGAGTTCAAGGAATAACAGGTCCAACAGGAGCGATTGGTTTGCAAGGACCTCAAGGAATACAAGGGATATCAGGCCCAATCGGTCCACAAGGTACTCAAGGTGTTCAAGGAATCCAAGGAATAACAGGTCCAACAGGAGCGCAAGGAATTAGAGGTCCACAAGGGAATGTGGGGGAAGACGGCATAGCAGGCCCGCAAGGAATACAAGGCATGCAAGGTATTCAGGGACCCGAAGGACCACAAGGAAATGTTGGGATTACGGGTGTAACTGGAGAAACAGGCCAGGCGGGAGTAACAGGAGTAGCTGGAGCGCAAGGGTTGCAAGGTGTTCAAGGAATTATGGGGATACAAGGAATTACGGGAATGACAGGGGAAACAGGGACACCAGGGATAACTGGAATACAAGGAATCCAGGGTATACAAGGTATACAAGGTCCAACTGGTGTAAGTGGAATGACAGGGGTTAGTGGTAGCATAGGGTCAGTTGGAGCACAAGGTAGTCAAGGACCAATTGGAGCGGTGGGACCTATAGGAGTAACTGGGGGGAGTGGGCCTATAGGGTTTCTAGGAATAGTAGGAGCGACTGGGGCGACTGGTTTACCTAGCGGGGGCGGTTATTTCTTTTCTACTGCAACGACTGCAATTGCAGCGAATACGCTAATACCAATCAATTCTGGATCTACAATTTTTGGTTCTGGTGTAAGTTTAACAAATGCAACAACTGTAACGTTAAGTACGCCGGGAATATATTTAGTCAGCTATTATTTTCAAGGTGATCCAAATGGGGGGAATGAAACGATTTCCGTGAGGCTTACTTTAAATGGAACGCAAGTCGCAGGGAGTTTTATTCTTTATGTTACAGGAGGTACTTTTTTATTAGAACCAGCGATTTCGAATACGATGATAATTGAAGTTATTTCTCCAAATTCCACTTTGTCATTACAAAATGGTCCATTAGGTGTTGGTCATGTAACAACATTATCTGGTGTGATAACAGCTAGTTTAAATATATTAAAAATAGTTTGATGCGTTATAAACGGGAGGAGATGCTTGTGAAACATCAAGATAAGTGTAGTAAGTTTCAAGCACCTATTCCTTTTCCGCCGTCAGGTATTACGGGGCCAACTGGACCAACCGGTCCGACTGGTCCTTTAGGTGGACCGACTGGACCGCAAGGAATACAAGGGGTACAAGGGCCAATTGGTCCAACCGGTCCGGCCGGAATTCAAGGAATTCAAGGAGTGCAAGGGGTGCAGGGAGAAATCGGTCCAATAGGCCCAACAGGTTTAACTGGGCCACGAGGTTCTCAAGGGAGTCAAGGACTGATGGGGGAACAAGGTCCACAGGGAATACAAGGTGTTCAAGGAATACAAGGAGAAAGGGGGCCAGCCGGTCCAACCGGAATTCAAGGAATCCAAGGAATACCTGGTCCAATGGGAGAAACAGGTCTAACAGGAATACAAGGCATTCAAGGTATGCAAGGTGAAATTGGGCAGGCGGGTCCAACAGGAATACAAGGTATACAAGGAGTGCAAGGCGAATTAGGTCCGACTGGTCCAACAGGAAATACTGGTATACAAGGTATGCAAGGGGATTTAGGGAGTAGTGGTTTACAAGGTGTAACAGGTATACAAGGCATTCAGGGTCCGATTGGTCCAACGGGTCCAACAGGCTCTCAAGGAATTCAAGGGGAACAAGGGCCAATGGGATCAACAGGAGCAACTGGCGTTCAAGGTTTACAAGGGCCACAAGGTGAGATGGGTCTAACTGGTCCAACAGGTTCTCAGGGGATACAAGGAGTGCAAGGTGTAATAGGCCCAACAGGAGTAACGGGCTTGCAAGGGGATCCAGGTCCAACAGGCTCAACAGGCTCAACTGGGGGAATCGGCCCAACTGGATCTGCAACTGGTCCAACCGGTCCGCCAGGAGGCCCAACCGGCCCAACTGGTCCAGCAGGATCTCCAGGAGGTCCAACTGGTCCGACGGGAGCAACTGGGGCAACCGGAATGACAGGAGCAACTGGGACGACTGGAATCCAAGGCGTACAAGGAGTGATTGGCCCAACCGGAGTAACTGGTTTAACAGGTTTGCAAGGAGTACAGGGACCAATGGGGGCAACTGGTCCAACGGGTGACCAAGGCATTCAAGGTCCGCAAGGAGTAATGGGAGTAACCGGTCCAACTGGATTACAGGGTTTACAAGGAGTACAAGGACCGATAGGAGCAACAGGCCAGGCTGGTCCACAAGGAGTGCAAGGGGCACAAGGTCCAATTGGTCCAACAGGCCCGCAAGGAATACAAGGAATACAAGGTGAGCAAGGAGTAATGGGAGCAACCGGTCCAACAGGTTTACAGGGTCTACAAGGAATGCAAGGTCAGATTGGTCCAACTGGTCCTCAAGGAGTGCAAGGAGTGGTATAACAGGTCCAACTGGTCCTCAAGGAATTCAAGGAATACAAGGTCCACAAGGAGATATAGGTCCAACCGGTGCGACTGGAATACAAGGAGTGCAAGGTCCAGAGGGTCCAACTGGTCCAACGGGTGCAACAGGCCCGCAAGGAATTCAGGGAATACAAGGAATTCAGGGTCCAACCGGTCCACAGGGCATTCAAGGTCTACAAGGAATGCAAGGTCCGATTGGTCCAACAGGCCCAACTGGACCTCAAGGAATACAAGGAATAACCGGATCAACCGGTTCAACCGGTCCAACAGGAGTGACCGGACCAACGGGAGTAACGGGTCCACAAGGTCCACAAGGAATCCAAGGTCCACAAGGGACAACGGGGCAGGCGGGAGCAACCGGGGCAACTGGAGTAACAGGTTCTCAAGGAATTCAAGGAGTGCAAGGTCCACAAGGTGCCACGGGGCAGGCGGGAGCAACCGGGGCAACTGGAGTAACAGGTTCTCAAGGAATTCAAGGAGTGCAAGGTCCACAAGGAGTGACCGGATCGACTGGAGCAACTGGATCGACTGGCTCAACAGGTGCGACTGGACCGACAGGGATACAAGGAATAAGAGGAGTAACCGGTGCAACCGGTTCAACCGGAGTAACGGGTCCAACTGGTGCTACAGGTTCAACTGGATCAACCGGTCCAACTGGATCGTCTGCAATATCAACAGGTGGCGGCTATTTCTTTTCTACCTCAACAAGTACAATTGCAGCAAATGCCAACATTCCAATTAATTCAGGATCCACTGTATATGGAACTGGTGTATCTTTAACTAGTGCTACAACTGTCACGGTATCCACACCAGGAATATATTTAGTAAGCTACTATTTCCAAGGGGACGCGAATGGTGGGAATGAGACTGTATCTGTTAGGTTACTATTAAATGGAACACAAATAACAGGGAGTTTTATACAAAACGTAACGACATCAACTGTAGTAATCGAACCAGCTATTTCAAATACACTTCTTGTGAATGTAGCGAGTGCAAATTCAACGTTAATATTACAAAATGGTCCATTAGGTGTTGGGCATGTGACCACTATTGCAGGCACGATTACAGCAAGTTTAAATGTAGTGAGGATATTATAAAAAGTATAGGGAATATAAAAAACACAAGGAATGTCTTTATAGACATTCCTTGTGTTTTTTAATATTAAATAAACATTTTCTTTATCTTTTTGGTTGAAAAATATGCTGAAAGAAGTATTTGTGATGTAAGTTATCTACAACTTTATTTGCTTGATATGTGCGGTGTTGTTCGAGTCGAAGTCTTTGCTCCATCATTTTTATTGCGTGATCTGATAAACGTAACATTGTACCAGTCTCCTTTTCTATAAATATAGTTTTCTGATTGATATCGATTCCATATTTATAACTAAGGAGGCAAAGTGTGTAACATAGGCAAAAAGCACCTTCCTCTCCCATTACGCTTACGAGGTTAGCTGTCGGACTCGGGAAGTGAGAGTTTCCCTACTTGAAAAAGATTCGCCCCAAGTAGCATAGCTACAAAAATGGTTCCCCCGCTCCAAAATTTGGACTCAGCAAAAGGTTGTATAAAGTAAAAAATAACATAAATAAATAATTAAGTCAAACTATTTTGTGTTTTCTGTCTTTTGAGTTGCGTAAGAATCATGCCATCAGGTAGTGTTGTATCTGTTACTTCAATGAAGCTGTGTTTTTTATATAATGCGAGAGCTGGAGTATTGGCTTTACCTGTTTGTACAATGTATGTCATTGAAGACGAGAACATGTTAAATATATAAAGTAGCAGTTTCGTTGCGATTCCTTTTTGAAAAAAATCGGGCGATACAACTAATCTGTGGATATCGATTAGTTCTTCTTCTTGTATAAAAGAAATAAAGCCGACGAGTTTATTTTCAGAGAAATATCCATAGAATGTTTCATCACAATTTTGAATATCGTTTACAGTATCATATAAACGAGGTATTGCAGTACTGTTTAAAAAGTCTGCTTCAATTTTATAAGCTGGAATTTGAACATTTAAAATGGATGTTGCTACTTCATAAGAAGTGGGAAGTAATTTATGAATCATAGATAATAACGCCTCCTTTAAATATGATATATTAATATAATTGATTTGTGGGTAAGTTTGACAATTTTTTTCTTTTTTGCATATAATATATGTATCTCCATACATAAAATGTTCGTAGGTATATTTCTATAGTAGGATATGGTTAGCGTAGATAAATACGTAATCTTATATAAGAGTTTAGCTACTCTTGTATTTGATAATACAAACTATAATAGAAATGAGGGACTAAAAATGGGATGGATTATTACATTAATAGTTGGTGCTATTATAGGTATAATTGCTAGTTCTATAACGGGTAAAAATTTTCCAGCTGGTATGTTTGGAAATATAATTGCTGGTTTACTAGGAGCTTGGTTAGGTAGTAGATTATTTGGATCTTTTGGGCCATCGTTTGGTGGGATTCATGTCGTACCAGCATTATTAGGTGCAATTGTGTTAATTCTTATTGTATCATTTGTAGTAAAAGCTGCAAGAAAATAAAGGCTATTACTGATTGTTTTATAAAGCCCTTTTAGGGCTTTTCCTAATTAGAGAGGTGGTACACTTGGAGAAAGTAAATATAAGAAAAAGAGATAAGTTGAAAAAGTTTTTTAAAGAACAAAATTATTTAGCTGTACTACTTGGATTCGCGTTGCTGTTTGTAAATATATTATTACTTACAAAAATATCATTCGTTTTTACACCGTTCGTCGTATTTTTAAAAACAATCTTTTTCCCAGTATTATTAGCGGGAGTACTATTTTATATATTGCATCCATTCGTTTCTCTTTTAGAAAGAAAAGGTGTGTCGAGAATTGTGTCAATTGCCTCGATATATATAATTGTTCTTGGATTATTTGTTTTTCTTGCGGTCACGGTTATTCCAATTATTAAAGATCAAGTAAATGCTTTAATAGATAACTTGCCATATTTCGGGCATGAAATCGAAAGAGCAGCACGTAAATTTGGAGAAAGTAATGTAATTGGTAGAATGCAGGAAAGTTTAAATATTGATTTTGCTAATATCGTAAAAGATTCTACAATGAACTTTACAAAATCATTATCATCAGTAACAGGAAATGTAACTGGATTTTTAAGTACAATTACTGAAGTTGTTTTAACATTTGTAATGGTTCCATTTATTTTGTTCTATCTTTTAAAAGATGGTGAGCAATTACCGAATCATTTTTTAAAGTTTATATCTGAGCAAAGACAGCCAGCTGCGAAGAGAATACTAGATGATATGCATTATGCGATTAGTTCGTATATTAGAGGACAAATTATTGTTAGTTTATTTATCGGTATTATGCTATTCATTGGTTATCTAATAATCGGCATTAAATACGCTGTATTACTTGCTATTTTGGCGATGATTGTAAACATTGTTCCGTATGTAGGGCCAATTATCGCTATAACGCCAGCGTTAATTATCGCTTTTATTGACTCGCCAGCAATGATTTTAAAAGTAATTATTGTCATGATGGTTGTACAATTAGCAGAGGGGAAATTTATTTCACCACAAGTAATGGGCAAAAAGTTAGACATTCATCCAATTACTATCATTTTTATTATTTTAACTGCTGGAAATTTATTTGGAATTATGGGGATTATTTTAGCAATTCCAGGATATGCGATATTAAAAGTGTTAGTTACGCATAGTTATAGATTTGTTAAGTTGAATACGTAAAAAAAGAGCTAAAACAGAGAAATCTGTTTTAGCTCTTTTTCATTAACAATTGATTTGCGTATTGGCGTGCCCATTGATCAGCTTCTAATATAGCATCGAGTGAAGGATCTTTTACGTTATGATGAGCTTCAACTGTATTGTAAATTGTTTTTTCTATATCGAAAAATGCAATTTCATTTTTAAGAAATAGTGCATTTGCAATTTCGTTCGCTGCATTTAATACGGCTGGAGTTGTACCGCCAATTTTTCCACATTCAAATGTATATTGTAGACAGGGGAACTTCTCTAAATTTGGTTTTTCAAAATGCAAACTACCAATTTCTAATAAATTTAATTTTTCATAGGATGAAGGTAGTCGAGTAGGGTAGTGAAATGCATATTGAATCGGCATTCTCATATCAGGAGCACCGAGCTGTGCCATGACTGATCCATCAATAAATTCCACTAAAGAGTGAATGATACTTTCTTTATGAATCATAACATCAATTTTTTCATAAGGAATATCGAATAGCCACTTAGCTTCCATCACTTCAAACCCTTTATTCATTAACGTGGCAGAATCTATCGTTAGTTTTGCACCCATTAACCAGTTTGGGTGTTTTAAAGCATCCTTCGCTTTTAATATTTTCATTTCTTCACGTGTTTTATCACGAAAAGCGCCGCCAGAAGCTGTAACAATTAATTTTTCGATTTCCTTATTATTTTCCCCATTTAAACATTGGAAAATGGCTGAATGTTCACTATCAACTGGAATTAGGCGGCATCCGTTTTGTTTCGCTAGTTCGGTGACGATATGTCCAGCTGCAACTAAAGTTTCTTTGTTAGCGATAGCGATATCTTTCTTCGCCTTTAATGCTTCAATTGTTGGGAGTAAACCTGAAACACCGACAACTGAACTTAATACAAGATTTGTATCAGGATGGGTAGATACTTCAATTAAACCATCAGTTCCATATGTAATTTTTGTATTTGTTGAAATACGAGAACGTAATGTGTCCGCTAATTCTTTTGTCGCTACGCTTACAATACGAGGCTGAAACGATTCGATTTGTTTTTCGAGAAGATCGATATTATAATTTGCGGTTAAACCGACGATTTTAAAATGTTCAGGATGAGCGGAAACGACATCTAATGCAGATGTACCAATGGATCCTGTTGAACCTAAAATGGATATATATTTTACCATGAAAAAACCTCCAAAGTTGTTTCGAGTATTTCTGCAAACCTATATATTATTAGACAATTAAGGTGGAAATTCCTGCTATATAAAAAAGAAAATTAGGGTTTAATTGGAAAGGGAATGTGATAAACTGTAAAAAATAACTAAAAAGCAATGAAAGAGAAGAGTACATATTCAAAACTTTTCAGAGAGCTGATATTTGGTGGGAATCAGTAAGTGATGAATATGGAATGGGCTCTGGAGCTTCTAGCTGAAATGAGTAGGCGAAGACGGTTACTTCACGTTATAGAAGCTTGAAGTGAGCTATAATATAGCTAATTAAGGTGGTACCGCGGGAGTCTCTCGTCCTTTTTTAAGGATGAGAGGCTCTTTTTATTTTGAGAAAGGAGGAGTTAGGATGAGCGAGAAAATTATGTTAACAGGAATTAAGCCGACAGGTTATCCGCATTTAGGAAATTATATTGGTGCAATTAAACCTGCATTGCAAATGTTAAAAAACAAAGAAGGAAAAGCATTATATTTCATAGCAGACTATCATGCGTTAAATGCTGTGCATGATCCAGCAAAGTTCAGTAGTTATACGAAAGAGGTAGCAGCTACTTGGTTATCACTTGGGCTTGGAGAAGATGTTGTTTTTTACCGACAAACGGAAGTGCCGGAAATTCTAGAATTAGCTTGGATATTAGCTTGTCTAACTCCGAAAGGTCTTATGAACCGCGCTCATGCGTACAAAGCGAAGGTAGAGCAAAATAAAGAAGCGGGATTAGAGATAGATGATGGAGTTAATATGGGATTATATACGTATCCGATTTTAATGGCGGCTGATATATTATTATTTCAAGCTACTCATGTACCTGTCGGAAAAGATCAAATTCAGCATATTGAAATTGCGCGTGATATTGCGACGTACTTTAATCATACATTTGGCATGACATTTACACTTCCTGAGTATGTGATACAAGAAGAAGGAGCGATTTTACCTGGTCTTGATGGAAGAAAGATGAGTAAAAGTTATGGGAATGTTATCCCGTTATTTACAGAGCAAGAAAAGCTACGAAAGTTAATATTTAAAATCAAAACCGATTCTTCACTTCCAAATGAACCGAAAGAGCTAGAAACGTTATTTACAATTTATAAAGAATTTGCGACAGAAGATGAAATGCAGTCGATGCGTGAAAAGTATGAGACCGGCATTGGATGGGGCGATGTGAAAAAAGAGTTGTTTCGCGTTGTAGATCGTGAATTAGCCGGACCTCGTGAGAAATATGAGATGTATATGAATGAGCCAAATTTATTATACGAAGCGTTAGAGAGAGGTGCTGAGCAGGCACGAGCTATCGCAAAGGTAAATTTAGCGGAAATTAAAAAACGGATTGGATTTGAGAGGGGACGTTAAGCGTTCCCTTGTTTTTGCTGGTAATCTGTAATAATCCTATCAATAACAGGAGGGAGATTACTAGGTAATTCATCAAGTGAAAAGAAGCGCAGTTCTTTCGATTCCGTTTGATCGCATACAAGCTCACCGTGGAATTCTCGGCAAATATAAACAACGAGTACACCATGTACTTGATCACCGTTTGGATAGATTTGAAAGAAATCAGATCCTGAGTATGTACGGAAAAGTTCTGGATTTTTAATGATAAGTCCGGTTTCTTCATATACTTCTCGATTTAAAGCGTCTTCTAACGTTTCGTTATATTCTAAAGCGCCACCAATAATACCCCAGCGGTTAAAATCTGTCCGGAGCTGCAGTAATATTTCATTTTTCTCATTTAATATAATGGCGTGTGATCCGATTAAAATGAGTGGATGATTTCCTACTAGATTTCTCATGTCTTCAATATAGCCCATAATTCTTCTCCTTATATTTAATAATAATTAGGCAGTTCTTTTAACATTTTTTCTGTTTTACGTGCTGTAAATGCTAAGTTATGATCATCTTTTGTTCTAAAAAATAATGTGCGTAAAAAGATTTTAATGTTTGCGCATAAAATACAATACTCATTAAGGGAAAGGCGTTTTCTAATTTGAGGAAGCCTTTTTATTTTTTTATAAATAATTGAAATTAACTCATCTTGCGGGAAGTCATGATATAGCATAGATAGTAACGGTGTAACAATTCGTTCATCTTCATTATTATGAAAAAGATCCGATGGGATGAAAATTTTATTTAATAAACAATGAATTAATTCCTCGTACCATTCAAAGGTCGTATAGGAATTGTGAACAATTTCAGAAAAGGCATCAGATACGTGGGCAAGACAATGAGCCCATCCTTTATTTTCAATATAGCCTCGAAAATCCATTTCTAAGTTTGTGTATGTAATGAGTTTGTTTTTTATTTCTTCGATATCCTCCTCTGTAAAAAAGTAGTGCGAGTTAGCGAATTGGAGTATTAATGCAATTAACGAAACAGTGTAAGAACGTGTGAAAACCCCATCTGTAAGTGGGGAGTAAATGTCACAATATAAATACTCATCACTTAAACAAGTTTGTAGAAGTAATTTCAGTTGATCGTCCATAAGGAATTCATGATGAATGAAATGTGCAAAACATTTATATATAAGTTGGTAACGAACGTAACTATCAGTTGTTCCGATATATTGAAGCATATTGAGCGTTAACTCATTAATATCTATATGTTGCAGTTGCGTATAGTCATTTTGTTGTATAAGCTCTAACTGTTGTTGCAGCGCTGTAATATCCAATGGAGAACCTCCTCCGCACTTTAAAGATGCGATGTTTTCTAGTATTCTATATATTCAAGGACAATCCTGCTCATGCAAGGAGAACAAGTAGAAATTCGAGTATGACATAGATGAGGGAAGTATATGATGACTATAGAACAGTTAGAAAAACATTTTAAAATAAGAAAAAATGCTTCTTCTATAATAATAAAAGAAAATGATGCAGAGGTTTTTACAGAAGAGCAATTAGAAGAGATAATGCAATATTGCGTTGCTGAAGCTGAAAAAGATGGAATAGAAGAATTGCAATTTGAGATTTCTTCAAAAAGCCCAAATTATGATGTGTATAAGAAATGTTTCGAAACGTATTCATTTGAATATATTACTGAAAACATGATTGTATTTAAGGATATATATGAAGTAGAAGATATAGAAAGTGAAATTGATTTTAAGCTTATTGAAGAGATAGGCGAAGCCGCTTTTTATTCACTGTGGAATGAAGTGACGGGAGAACAAATCGATTATGATCAATTTGTAAATACGATGCTACAAGAAATAGGTGGGCAATGGAAAGAACATTGTTTAACAGCAAGTATCGATGAAGAGCCAATAGGAATTGTAATCCCGCATATTGAAAGAGGTACGTTAGAAGAAGGAAAACTTATGTATTTCGCAGTCGCTCCAAATATGCGAAATAAAGGGTATGAAGCAGCATTCTTTACAGGGGCAATGTTTGTATTAAAAGAAATAGGCGCATCTTATTATATTGGCGAGACAAATGTACAAAACGAGTGGATGAAGGATGTCTTTGAAAAGAACGGATGTCAGCAGCTGAGCTCTACTGAGCGATATGTGAGAAGGTTTTAGAAGGATGGATGGCTTACTCTCTCGAACTCATTTAGCGGGAATCCATGTACAAATTTTGAACAAGTAAAAGAACTTTTTGCATGTTTGTAAGATAAAAAGAAAAATCGAAACGACAAAGTAAGCTTTCCTATAATACAATAGAGAAGGATTAGACTATACGAAGAAAGCGTTGGTGAAAGTATGAAGCAGCAAAGAAATTGGCTACAAGCAACTGTAGAACGAAATGAAGATAATACGTTACATATAAAGTGGGAAAATAATATAGAAGAAGTTCGTATTTATTGGAGTACTTCACCAGATCATATTGAAGAAAATGGAGAATTACTTGTAACAGTAAGTGGGGATGCATGTACAATTGAAAACCCGAGTGAAAATGAGCGTCTATATTTTAGGTTAGTAGGAAGTAATGGACAAGCAGTCACAGTAGCTGAGCGTAGATTACCATTACAAGGTGCGTTTAACTTCCGTGATATGGGAGGATATGAAACGACTGAAGGCCGTAAAGTAAAATGGGGTAAATTGTATCGTTCTGAAGAATTAGCAGGATTAACAGAATGGGATATCGAGTATTTACAGAAGTCGGGTTTAAAGTTAATTTGTGATTACCGTACAGATTTTGAAGTGAAGCATAAGCCGAACCCAAGTGTTACAGGTGCTCGTCAAGTGTGCTTACCAGTTATGCAAGACTTGGCGAAAGACTTGAATATAAATGAATTTTTCCAAGTTGGTGACCTTTCTATGTTAGGGAAACCAGGCGAGTATCTTGTGAAAATGAATCAAGATTTCGTAAGTGGTAATGAAGCATTCGTGAGCTTCTTAAAACTGGCGCAAAACCCGGAAAACTTACCGTTAGTAAACCACTGTACAGCTGGAAAAGACCGTACAGGATTTGGCTCAGCATTATTATTACTTTTACTAGGTGTACCGGAAAAAACAGTAATGGAAGACTACTTACTAAGTAACGGTTTCCGTGAAAAGTTAAATGAAAAAATGATGGCCTTTTTAGGTGCGAAATTACAGAACGACGAAAGTAGAGCAATATTAGGTGCGATGTTTGAAGCTCGTGCTGAATATTTACAAGCTGCGATTGATGAAGTTAAAAAGCAATACGGATCAGTGGAAGCATACGCTGAAAAAGCTCTTGGCTTTACGAAAGAATCGTTAGAGGAAATGAAGGAATTATTGCTAGAAGATAAATAAGAAGAAGGGAGGCTGATTGGATTAGCCTCCTTTTATTATTGTTGCTATAATTAAGCTATGAGAAAATAGGAATTGAGGCGAACATCATGAAATACAAAGTAATACTATTCGACGTAGACGATACATTATTAGATTTCCCTGAAACAGAAAGAAACGCATTACATAACGCGTTTGTACAATTTGGCATGCCTACAGGGTATAATGATTATCTTGCAAGTTATAAAGAGATTAGTAATGGATTATGGAGAGATTTAGAGAATAAAATGATTACGCTAAGTGAATTAGCGGTAGATCGATTTAGACAATTATTTGCTCTTCATACTCTAGAAGTAGACGCGCAGCATTTTAGTGACGTATACCTTGAAAACTTAGGAAAAGAAGTACATCTTATAGATGGTGCAGTGCAATTATGTGAGAACCTTCAAGATTGCAAGTTAGGTATCATTACGAATGGATATACAAAAGTGCAACAATCTAGAATTGGAAATTCCCCTTTATGTAACTTCTTTGATCATATTATTATTTCTGAAGAAGTCGGCCATCAAAAACCAGCGCGTGAGATTTTTGATTATGCGTTTGAAAAGCTTGGGATTACTGATAAATCAAGTGTACTAATGGTTGGAGACTCGCTAACTTCTGATATGAAAGGTGGAGAAGATTACGGTATTGATACGTGTTGGTATAATCCGAGTCTGAAAGAAAACAAGACAAGTGTTAAGCCGACCTATGAAGTGGAGAACCTGCTACAAATTTTAGAAATTGCGGAAGTGGCGGAAGAAAAGGTAGCTTCATTTTAATAGAGTTAAGATTTTTCGATTAGTTGATATATATTAAGTTACGGTAGATATATTTGAAAAATCGTTCATATAAGTTCATATACTATGATGTGGAACAAAAAAAGATGGTACCAAGTCAAAATAATTTTACTGAAAGAAAACAGAAATAACACTAAATAATATATTTAGCTGTTTGTAATTGGTCATTACAAACAGCTAAAAAAACGATTGCCTCTTAGGATCCAAGCAATCGTTTTTTATTTTTTTCGGAGATGAAATTTGTATTTTTATACCCTATCTCCATCAAGTTTAAAAAATGTTTGTTCCCCAGTAATGAAAAAAATGAATTTAATTCTCATAAATAACTGTAAAGTGGTAAAAATTTCGTTTTGGGTGTAATTTAAAATCTTAAGTTAATGGGCATGGGGTGGAACCCTTTCCTTGTTTAGACCGGATATCCGCCTGTTGGCGGTGGCCAAGCACTAAATAATCTGCGAATCAGCACAATTTCTCCTAAATGGTAGGAGTTATGAGATGCAATATTCCGTAGAACACCGCCAGGGGTTTCACCAGGCCATTCCTCCAATGTTTTGTCCAATTGAACAGTTTGGGCGATCGTGCATGCCTGTTCAATCCCTTGAAGAAAATACTGAATAATCTGTTGCCACTCTTCCTCACTGCCAGGGCATTCTTCTTCAGGCCAGCTCTCTTTTACATGGGCAGGCAATGCAGGCTTCTTCCCCTGAGCGGATAATAAGAGAAAATCTTGCCAATAGGTCATGTGTTTCACTAATTGATAAATAGAATAAGGCAGTTCCTCTCTGCGTTTTCCCGCAAGCGCCACGTCTATATCCGACAAAGCATTCTTGATGGGAAGATGTCCTCGTTCCCCTCTTAACGATTTTACTAATGCCTGGCTAAACGCTTTATTTGATTGCTCCATAATAGCTGACTCCCATCCTGTTTTATTTTCTAATTTGCTGATTTTATGATTCCGTCTTTTTTATATGTACTAAATAAATTATAGAAGCTTTACGACTATTAAGAGAAAGTAAAATAAGGCAAGAGTCACTGACTTCTTAACGTACAGGAAATCGTAGGTTTTTATTTAATTAGTACCTTAATGTACAATTGTATTAACAGATAAATCAAAGGTTCGAATGACAACATTCAGGTCTGCGTTAATATCAGCCACTTTTGATTTTAGCTTTTCCGATCCCTCCTGAATTTTATCCAATTGATTTTATTGTGAATGAACTATGAGTTGATTATAATAATTAGAGTGAACTCTAAGTCAAGAAAAAAATAATAAAAGGATAGTTATTCTATTATGAGGGAGTTCGTGAAGCAAAAATAGCGCTACTATACTAAGGTCATTCACGTTTTATAATGCGATAATTAAATATTTATATATACATAGTTTCTCAGAGTGATGCGATGTCATGTATGAGCTGTGTAACAACTAGAGGTGAGTGAAGGATGTTAACGTTTTTATTTGAGTTAGACAAGGCTATCCCGCAGAAGGATGAGCCACGGTATGCTGCTTATGCAAATGGCTTTATTGAAGGGGATTTAACGATTCGCGTGAGTGACAGCGTATTTTTTCAGAAGTCATGCATGAAGGTTGCAGAGCTTGGCATTTATTTAGGACAGTGGATGGAACAAGTGCAACATGGGCAGAAAGAACAATTGAATTATGAAACGAGTGACCGTGAGGAAGTAATTCTCGGATTCGTATATGAAGAGGAAGATCAGTGGAGAGTTTTTTCCAGTTGGCAGCAATTTGAACTTCAAGAGCGTATATCAACTACAACATTAGTAAAGAGCGTTCAACGCTATTTATATGAGCTAAATAAGGAACTGCGCGCGATAGGATATCCTGTGACGTTTGATCAGTACTTAAGAGGAGAGCGAATGATGCAGCTTTCTTATAAACGACTGTGTGATAGTAAAGCGGATACGACTTCAATAGAGGTTTACAATGGAAGCGAAGGAGTAGGCGCAGTAAGGGGCTATTATAAAAATACGTTGATGAAAGTGCTAGACTTCATTCCGAAAGTCGGTAGTAATATCATTTATGAAATAAAGGATAGTAAGAACAATATTCGCGTCATTGCAAAGGATGTAAGTAGGCAGCGTCAAAGAAGGATTTTAGTAACGTACATCGATAATAATGATGCAGAGAATGAAATACTTGTATGTGACGGAAAGTTATTAGATGCAAATTTCTTATTTACTTTTACATATAAGACAGAAGAATATGTTGTTCACAAAACTTCAATTGGGCTTGGAAAATTATTACGAAACGGCTATGTAATCGCAGATTGGAATATTCGTCTTGAGGAAGATATGTATTATATCGAGATGGATGTATATGATGAGGATTATATAGAGGATCAATACTTACTGTTAGGTGTATTTCATGCTGTTTTGTATGGGTGATAAATGAAAAGTACTGGTATTCTTCATGGGAAGGATACCGGTATTTTTTATGTGGTCCTGGTGTGAAGATTGCATTTTGTCACTTTTCTTTTTTTGGGAATTTACAGTTATAACATCTCATATTTTGTTTATAATTGTAAATAGTTATTGAAATGTATAAATGTTATTTCTTTTTTTATAAATAAAAAATATAAAAAGGAAAAAATAATGCAACTTTTTAACACGCTTATTCGTGTTATATATGAAAGGAGGAGGGGGATGGAAATTGAAGAAATATATAAGGTTTATATAAACGATGTGTACCGGTATTTATTTTCCCTTTCTCGTAGCCATCACGTAGCGGAGGACTTGATGCAGGAGACTTTTTATCGGGCGTATCTTTATCTAGAAGACTATGAAAACCAAAAGGTAAAATCATGGCTTTTTAAAGTGGCATATCATACGTTTATTGATTTTGTAAGGAAAGAGAAAAAAGTATCTTTTGTAGGAACGGAGGAATTAGAGACAATACAAGCAGGGGAATCTACAGAAGAGTATGTAGTCGCAAAAAATAGTTATGAAAAATTAATTCAGATTATTCATACTTTACCAGTGGTAGAGGCGCAAGCTATTTTATTATGTGACGTACATCAATTAACGTACGAAGAGGGTGCTACTGTATTAGATTTAAAGGTAAATACTTATAAAAGTCACATATTTCGTGGGAGAAAGAGATTAAAAGAATTGTTAAAGGAGGAAAAGAGTCAAAATGACAAATGATAAACCTCATTCTGAACAAGATGATTATAAAGAATTGTTACAAGAAGCTCTTCATCAAAGACCAGATTCACTTCCTGATGGAAAACAGCAGCAAGTGTTGAAAATAGGTAAAAAAAGAGCTCGAATTACGAATGTGTTGATTGTATTTACTTTTTTATTACTTATTCAACCTATTTTATATATATCTACACTTTTATATTATACATTGGCACCTACAAACGCGATGGAGATACGGAATGTAGTAAATCAAACATTAAGTGTAACAGAACCTAATGTATTTATGAAAGAAAGGGACATGGAGCAAACAGTGTTACCGCTTAGTTTACAATTGCATTTTGATTTGTATAAAAGGGTAGGAAAGAAAGATATTCGAATAGGAGAAGAGAAAACAGATTATTTATTAAGTAGAGCAACGAAAGTAAGCCGTGAATATACAACAGATGAAAAAATTCCGGAAGTCCCATATATAGATAACGAGGTATTATCTCATCCTAATAATTATAATGTGTCTTATAATAGTAGCGAGGAAGCTCAGGTATTAAAAGGTCTTCCACAAGAATCTGTTGTAGAAGCATATGTATCTTTTAGAGAATTATTAAGTGTACAAGAGGTAACGGATACGTTTCCTACTATTGATATTGTTTGGTATGCCGTGAATACAGGATTAGAGGAGACGCAAAAGAATGATGAGGGTCAGTATGTTGCCCCAATCGGTTTTCCAGCAGATATGATTTCAAGTCCAAGTGGTCCTTTTTTAAGTGACTCACCTCATGAGGAACAATTTATTGATGTTTTAAAGTCATTACAGAAGCATGAAAATTTAGCAGTGAAGCTATCTAGAGCGAAAGTATTAGAGTTGTCACAGCGTATTTCTTTCCTTGAAAAAAATGGGATAAAAACATACGGGGCAGTTGTAACTGGACCTAAAGGAGAAGTTGAAAAATTGATGAGCCATGAAAAAGTTAGAAACTTGAAAGTAGGTGAAGCGAGATTATGGAATTGGCATTCTTAAAAAAAAGAAAGAGTCATATTTATAAACAGGAAACGTGGATGGGTATTATTTCATTAATTATTGCCTTTCTAGCGTTATTGTATTTGAACATTACATTGCTTATTCAAGAAACATTTATAGGCGAAGGTTTTCGAGAAATAGTTGGAGCTGGATTGATGTGTTCAGTCGTAGGCATGCTCACAAAAAGCAAAAGTCGAAAATATGCATTGTGGGCATGTAGTTTATTTGTTTTTATGATACTGTTTGCTGTATTTGGATTTATGCTAGGTTGGATGATAAGCTTTACGCCATAAATATGTGGAAAAGAGCGAATGTAGATTCGCTCTTTTTTAATGTGTAAAAAGTAAACTAGATAAGAGAAGAACCTATCAAATTTGAAAGGAGAGCACTATGCATCTAGGCTGTGGTTTTGTTGATATGTTTTCCGCTCACGATTCAGTATTATATATTAAACTTGGTGCCCTTTATTAATCCTCAAAAATAAAAACCTCATCAATCGTACTATGTAGTGCCCTCGCTATATCGTGAGCAAGCTGTAAGGAAGGGTTATACTTTCCTTTTTCAAGATGGCTAATCGTTTCACGACGTACACCAACCTTTTTCGCTAAATCTTCCTGCGTCATATGTACTTTGGCACGGTATTCTTTTATCTTCGTTACGAACGCCATGGTGCATCTTCCATTTCATCAACTGGTTTATCGTAAAAGAAGGTAGAGAATCCGAATGTAAGAATGAGTGTGCTGAAAATAAGAGCAATATCAATCTCTTGTAGTGTAGGATTCGGAAATAACATTTCAATAAAGATAATGATAGCGGTAGTTAATAACGTAACGATAAAGGCGTTGCGGCAAGATTTATTGACGATTTGTTCAAATAGTTCATCGTGTTGAACTTTTCTATACGTCGTGAAAAAGGAGAAGAAACAAAACATAGTAAACAATCCTTTTTCATAAAAAAATCCGAGAAACCCAAAGAAACCGAGAAATCCTAAATATTTTATCCAAGTCGTTTTCATGATAGATTCTCCTTTCGATGTTAGAAATAAAGTGAAACTTTAATCAGTGGGGGGTGTTCATCCCCCACTGATTATTAGCCTTCACCAATCGGGCGTTTACGGGCAGCAGGGCTCCCACCTAACTTCTTTGCTCCAGCCGAATTTTGAGGTGGGAGTCTTACTGCCAGCTAATGCGGGATAAATCACTATATGTTATAAATATATCACATATGGAAATTCATAGTAATAATAGTTTTGCGATTTATTTCATAATAATAGTAAAAAAGGTTAAATATTCTGTAAAATAAAAAGGGAAATATCGTAAAATGGATGTAAGGAGGGGGAGGACGAAATGTTAACTGGGATAATGATCGTTATATTACTTGTAGTTATTACTGTAATTGGAACGGTGTTAATTGGGCGAAATGGTGATGCGAATTATAGTAAAGCGACAAAAGGAAATATTAAACGACTTACGATGATTTATATAATACTAGCTGTTGTTTTAATTGTTGGATTAGGGGTTTATATTTATTTTAAAGGTTAAAAAAACTGAAAAATGTAAAAATATATAAATATAAGTATGCTATAATGTTAATATAGTTAATTGGTAATTAAGGAAAGGATTGGATGTAATGATCGAAATTTTGAATGTGTCAAAAAGTTATAATGGATCTACCTATGCAGTAAAAGATTTAAGTTTATCTGTACCGAGCGGAGAAATCTTTGGGTTTTTAGGACCGAATGGTGCGGGTAAATCAACGACAATTAAGATGATTACTGGTATTCATGGGGTGGACAAAGGAACCATTACAATCAACGGTAAAGATATTATGAAAAATCCGATGGAAGCGAAGAAAACATTTGGCTATGTTCCAGATAGCCCGGATATGTTTTTACGATTAAAAGGGATTGAATATTTAAACTTTATGGCTGATATGTATGAAGTACCGAAGGAAGTAAGACAAGAACGAATAGAGTCATTAGCGAAGAAGTTTGATCTGTACAATGCTTTATCTGATCAAATTCAAAGTTATTCACACGGTATGAGACAAAAGATTGTTATTATCGGTGTGCTCGTACATGAACCAGATGTGTGGATTTTAGATGAACCGTTAACAGGTCTTGACCCGAAATCTGCATATATTTTAAAAGAAATGATGAGAGAACATGCTGATAAAGGGAAGATTGTATTTTTCTCGACACACGTATTAGAAGTAGCTGAAAAAATATGTGACCGCGTCGCGATTATTAATAAGGGAAATCTTCAGTTTAAAGGGAATTTAAATGAAATGAGAGATCATTTTGAATCCAATGAATCACTTGAAAAAATGTTCTTGGAGATGACGGGCAATGAGTAAAATTTGGACGTTAACGAAAGTATTATTGAAATTAAATTATGCAGATTTCATAACAGATAAAAAGAAAAGATGGGCGTATTTATTTTCATTTGCAGCCATTTTATTTGTAGGTTTTTTAATATTCGGTTCGATGACCCATGGAATATATGAAGGAATGATACACCTCGGACAGGATCCAGGAATTGTTATTGCGATGGGATTAGCAGTTGCTAGTATATGGGTATTTTTGATGAGTATTATGAACATTTTAACAGTGTTTTACTATAGTAATGATGTTGAAATGTTGCTACCGTTACCGTTAAAACCAGCGCAAATTATTTCGGCAAAGTTCTTTACAGTGTTAATTACACAATACGTAATGAGCTCGTTTATTTTATTGCCTATCTTTATTACTTACGGTTTAAAGAGTGGTGCTTTCATTACATATTACATTTATATGATTGTCATTTACTTATTCTTCCCGATCATTCCGCTAGTTTTAGCTTCGTTAATTATGACAATTATTATGAGGTATACGAATATAGCGAAAAATAAAGATCGAGGAAGTATATTTATTGGAATCGTAAGTATACTATTTATCGTCGGAATCAATGTATTTATGCAATGGAGAAATAAAAGTGCAGTATCTGGAGCTGGAGATTCAGTTGCGAATTATCTTACAAATAATCAATCCTCCCTTTTCATACAAATGACAAATTATTTTCCGACTACATATTTTGGTGCAATGGGATTAGTAGAAAATGCATCGTGGAAGGGAATATTATACGTACTAATATATATTCTTATTTCTATCGCATTTTTCGGTTTGTTTTATTACATTGCAGAGCGTACATATTTAAAAGGGGTTATTGGACTTTCAACGAGTACAGCAAAGAAAGAGGTAATTTCAGCAGAAGGTTTACAGAAATCCACAGTACAAAGTTCTCATTTAAAAGCATATGTGAAAAAAGAATTTAAAACGTTATTCCGCACGCCACAATTTTTCTTAAATTGTATTGTGCAAACTTTCGTTATGCCAATTATGCTGTTCTTTGTTTTGTTTGTACAAGATGGAAATTTAAAATGGATTACAGGGTATATTGATAATCCAGAATCAGCAGGTTTCGCAATTGGTGTTGGCCTTTGTGCATCCTTATTTTTAATGGGGAGTAACGTTATTGCAACAACGTCATTCTCACGAGATGGAAGCTCTTGGTTTGTGAATCGCTACTTACCAGTAAAGGCTTCGGATATCTTTTTTGCGAAAGCGATAACGGCCTGGTTAATTAATGTAGTCATTTTAGGAGTATTCGGTATTACAATGGCATTTGTAGCAGGTATTTCGCCAGTCTTCATGATACTTTGGTTCTTACTAAGTGCGAACGGTTTATTGTTAATTAATTTAATCGGTACACGCTGGGATGCACAAACTGCAGATATTCATTGGGATACAGAACAGAAATTATTTAAAAGTCGATATACAACTTTGTGGAATTTTTTAGCTAATATTTTAATAGCTTTAGTTATTGTAGCGGGTGTAAGTGTATTATACTTCTTCCTTCAAGTAGGACTTTGGATTATGTTTATCGTTTTATTTGTAATGTTTACGATTGTAAATTATATCTTTATTAAAATTTTAAAATTAGGCGCTGAGCGTATATTGTCAAATATTAATTAAAAAGGTAGATCCTCTGTATTCGTGCAGGGGATTTATCCATAGATGGAGGAGAAAAGGTGAAGAAAATAGCAATTGTAACAGGGGCAACTCGTCTGAATGGAATTGGTGCAGCTGTATGCAAGGTGCTTGCTCAAAATGGGATAGACATTTTTTTCACGTACTGGCCTCGGTATGATAAAGCGATGCCATGGGGAATGAATGATCAAGAGCCCTTTTTGTTGAAAAAGGAAATTGAAAGTTACGGCGTTCGATGTGAAATGGCAGAAATCAACTTATCGCAGTCGTATTCACCTAATCGTGTATTGTATATGGTATCAGAACGTTTAGGGGATCCATCTATTCTTATTAATAATGCGGCGTATTCTACTCCTACGAAAATTGAAGAGTTAGATGTAGAACAGCTAGATAAACATTATACGGTTAATGTTCGTGCTCCTATGCTATTAAGTTCATTATTTATTAAACATTTTTCACTTAAAACGAGTGGAAGTATTATAAATCTTACTTCTGGGCAGTCATTAGGCCCGATGCCAGATGAACTAGCATACGTAGCAACGAAAGGAGCAATAGAAGCATTTACAAAGTCAGTTGCACCAATTGCTATGGAGAAGGGGATTACAGTCAATGCTGTTGATCCAGGACCGACGAATACAGGATGGATTACAGAGGAATTACAGCATCATTTAGCATGGAAATTCCCGCAAGGTAGAGTTGGAGAACCAGTGGATGCGGCACGTTTAATTGCTTTTTTAGTAAGTGAAGAGGCGAAGTGGGTTACTGGGCAAGTCATTCATTCGAACGGTGGTTATTCATAAAGATATTATGTTAACAAGTGTTGAGAAATAAAAAAATTAGTAATTATTTTGTTTTTTTTATAAATAAAATGTCAAGAAAGATAAAAAATTGATAGGAGAGTATGTTGTCATTTGTAGATTGTAAATCTTCATGTGACAACATACTCTTTTTCTTTTGCTACAGAGGAGGAAAATGTAGTAGAAAAAACTCGAATATTAAAATGGATTTATCGTTTTTTGTACGTATTATTATGAAGATTACTGTCGGAAAGATGGTGATTCGTATGAAAAGGGATTTTTTAAGGGGAAATAGAATCGTAAAGAGAAGGATAAAATTGTAAACATAGGGGGATTTTTATGAAAATGAAAAAGGTCGCTATCGCATCAGTAGCAATTGGTACAATGCTTACAATGGCAGCTTGTAGTACCTCCACAGATAAAGATGCAGCAAAGAAGGATCAGGCAACTGTACAAAATGAAGAGCAATCGAAAACGACAAGTGCAGATGAAGCGTCAAAAACAACGAAAGATACTGAAAAAGACACAAATACTTCTTCGAATGAAAAAACAGATAAGGATGCAAAAAATACAAAGGAATCATCAGGAACAGAAAGTAACGACAAAACAACAAAAGAAAAAGAAACGACAGGAAAAACGAATGATCAAACTACTAGCGGAAAAACAACAGATCAAAGTACAAGTACAAACAATAACGGAAAAACAACGAAAGATCCGAAGAAAAGCGTCGCTGTGAAAACAAATGTAAAAGAAGTCGTTACATTAATTGAAAGCTTGGACAAGCAATTAGCTGCAAATCCTAAATTAGAAACAGTTAATAAACTCGGAAAACAAATTAATGAGAAGTGGGATGTCATTGAAAAAGAGTTAGAAGCATCACATCCGACTGAATATAAAACAATTGGCCAAAATATGTATCCGTTAATTGTAGGAGCGGAGAAAGAAAAGATCGATATTAATAAAATGAAGTCATTAACGACGAAAACGAAAAAAGATTTAAATCAATTATTAACGAAGCTTTCATAGTTTCAAAAGCCTACTCGTGTGAGTAGGCCTTTTTAGTTTGTTGTACATTCTCGTTGGGTGTTAAGAAATAAAGACTTCATTTGAAAGGAACATCACAATGATAAAAAAGAGTGATAACTATTAAAGATATTTTTTGATAGGAAGTCATATAAAACGCTCCCTTGTATTTATATTTGCAATTTAGTAGTTTTTAAAGTTCATTATTTTCTACAAAAATTTCATTTTGTAGAAAAGGAGAATGAATTGAGATGTACGATAAAGAGGAAGTTTATGATGAAGAAATTGCACCAGTATCGCAGAAAATCCTAGAAATATGTAAACGAGAAGAACTTCCAATGGTCGCACAATTTTATTTAGCGGAAGAGTCTCCATACAGTGGCTGTTCAACCATTATATTGTTCGTCAGCAATTGTTCAGGGAGAACATAATGAAGAAGAAGGCATTCAGCAGTTACAATCAATTGCTCAAATTATGAAATACGGAACAAATGGACCACCAGTAGTAATGACGGCAATGATTCGAAAATAAAAAAGCAGCTAACAAAAGCTAGCTGCCCGACTCTCCAAGGGGGAACAAGGAGAAAATCTAATGTCATGTATAGTATTGACGGAATATTGAATTTTATTCAAGGAGGGCTTATTTTTAAATGTAATTTAGGGTTGGTTCCAGAAAAGTGACATACCACAAAAATATAAAATTATTAAAAGGACAATTACTATGAAAGCAATTAAAGAAACTTTCTTCCATAAATTTTTCATCAATAGACCTCCTTTATGAAGAATATTAACACTTTTCCAGAATCTGACCAAAATAATCCTTTTACTCAAAAAAAAATCGCCTGTATACTAAGAGGCAATCTTTTTTGAGTTGTTTGTAATGGCTAATTACAGGTTTTAAATACTATTTAGTGTTATTTCTACTTTCCAAAACCTGCTCCATATTATTAGTCGCCCATTCCATCATTAAAAGGATAATTGGACGTAATGACTCGCCAAGTTCAGTTAACGAATATTCTACTTTAGGGGGCACTTCACGATATACCTCCCGATGTACGATGCCATCTGCTTCAAGTTCTCTAAGTTGAAGTGTTAACATTCTTTGGGTGATATTAGGTTTTAATCTTTTTAATTCATTAAATCGTTTTTTACCATCTAATAAATGATAAAGAATAACACCTTTCCATTTTCCGCCAATAACCTCGACCATAGCTTCTACTGGACAAGAATATTTATTTAAAAATGGATAATTTACATCATCTTCTTTTGAACTAATCATAAAAAGACTCTCCCTTAACAATAGTATCTTTTTTGATACTATAGCACATAAATGTGCGTACTTGTATCTTTGTTACTTTAAAAATATAATTTGGTTAAATAATAATTTAATGAAAAGGGGATCTTTTATGACTAACATAAAACAAAATACAAAACAAAAAATTATTGAGGCTTTTAACTTTAGACATGCATGTAAAGAATTTGATCCTATGAAGAAAATTTCAGAAGATGATTTTAAATTTATTTTAGAAACAGGGAGATTATCTCCTTCTTCTTTTGGATATGAGCCTTGGAAATTTATTGTGGTACAAAATAAAGAATTAAGAGAAAAACTATTACCATATTCATGGGGAGCAGGTGGGCAACTTTCAACAGCAAGTCATTTTGTCATTGTTCTTTCAAGAACCATCAAAGATATGCACTATGATGCAGAGTATATTCAGCACATGATGAAAGATATTATTGGATTGCCTGAAGAAGCCCAACAAATGAGATATGAATTCTTCAAAAAATTCCAAGAATCGGATTTTAAATTGTTAGACTCCGAACGTGCTGTATTTGATTGGTCATCGAAGCAATCTTATATTGCTTTAGCTAATATGATGACTAGTGCAGCTCAAATCGGTATTGATTCTTGTCCAATGGAAGGATTCGATAAAGAAAAAGTAGATTCTTTACTTCGTCAAGAAGGAATTTTAAAAGATGATAATCTTGAGGTATCAGTTATGGTTGCATTTGGATACCGTAAAGGAGAACCAAAATTTAATAAAACAAGACAAACTATGGATACTATTGTTGAATGGATTTAATAAGATAAATTTGTATCCATATAACGAAAAAAACGCTACCCTTTCTATAGAAAGGATAGCGTTTTTTTATGTCTGTTTTTAAATTTAGCGAGAATGCTTTGTGAATAGTTGAATTGCTTTTTCAGGGACATAGAATTTCCCGTTGCTTTCTACAACAACACTTCCTAATTCATAATCTTTTTCACCGATACAGATAATATTTTTATTAACAAACAATTTGGCCGCCGTATTATTGCGTTTTACTACAAGCACCGGGTTTCGTACATCTTTTTTGTCAATCGTTACAGTTGCACCAATTTGTTTTAAGGATGTTTCAGCATCTAAGAATAATTTCTTAGATAATTCTTCTAATTGAAAGCCCATTGCTTTGGCCATTATTTTCGCAATGTCTGTATTTTGGACTAAACCGTGTGGCTTTTGAGGACCGTAAGAGTATAAGAATACATCTTCACCCGTATGACCACCAGTTGTAAAACCGATGTTCGCACGGTTGGCCAATAATTTAGTAAGGATTGGACCTACATCAGTTTTCTTTTGTGCAGCTTTTAACTGCTCTTTTTCATTATCAGTTAGGTCGTCTAAACCGTAAAGTGCAGCGATCTCTTTTATATTAGATAAATCATCTTTTAGTTTATTTGTAGCACCTTCAAGTGTCATTTTTGCCTTTTTCAGTGGGGCAATGTAAGCTGATACTGGTGTGGTATCATATCCTTTTGTGGTATTGCTGTTACCGATGGAAATACCGCTATTACCATGATCCGCTAAAGCAATGACCATAGTGTTACCGTCTTTCTTCGCAAATTCTAATGCTTCTGTAACTGCATCATCAAATGCCAATACATCGCTAATCATCCCGATTGGGTCATTTGCATGTGCTGCCCAATCTGCCTTACTACCTTCTACAAATAAGAAGAAACCATCTTTATCTTTTGATAATGTTTGAATGGCTTTTCTCGTCATCTGGGAAAGAGTTGGCTGCTTAGGATTGGTTATTCTACGATCCATATCGAACGCAAGGGCAGTATTAGAGAAAGAACCCCAGATTTTATTTGATTTGGAGTTTAATAACGCATCTTTTGTTTCGACAAAGTCGTACCCTTTGTCTTGAATCACTTTTACTAAATCTTCGTTGTCTTTACGAATTCCGTTGCTTGTCGTAGGCTGAAGTGCTGCTTTTCCACCACCTAATACAACTTCTATATTTTGATACACTTGCTGTTCACCAAGTACTTCGAAATCTTTACGGTTAACGTGGTGGGCAGAGAAACTAGCCGGAGTAGCATGCTGAATTTCTGATGTAGCAATGATTCCTGTCGCGCGGCCGGAACGTTTTGCGCCTTCTAAGACGTTGGCAACTGGACGAAACTTGCATTCTTCTTTCACTGGTTCTAAGCCAGGTGAATTCACAACAGAAGGTAATACGCCCACGTAGCCTGAATTTGATTTATTTCCTGTCGCTAAAGCTGTGGCTGCTGGTGCAGAGTCCGTAATAGCCGATTCGGCTGAGTATGTACGAACACCTCCGGATACAATTTGATCTAGCGCAAGAGGTGAACCTTTGTACCACCGGGCTAATGTTGTAGCAGAAGAACTTGTCCCATCTATAACCATAAAAATCACATTTTTAGGTTGCTTTCCTGCTTTTTTTACCTCAGCTTTTACCTCATTATCGTTCATTATGATTCCTGTTGCTAATGTAAATAGTGCTACCGTTCCCGCTAATGTTAGTCCCATTATTTTTTTTCGAAGAGTAGTCATTGTGGTTCCTCCATAGGTCGTTTTCGATATCCCAATCTAACGTTCGTATGTAAACAAGATTTATTATTAGTAGTACCCCATTGCAACGAAACTAACAATAACTATGGAGTCGAAAAGTTAAATTTAAGCTACTTCTTCAGCAAAATATTCTCCTCATATAAAACTTCTTTGCACCCTTAGTTACATGGTCTTTCCTATAAAAAGAATCTTCTCTTTATTTTATGGGAAACATTTAAAAAAGGATGGTGGGGACATGACAATTGATCGAGTTTGTACAATTGGGCCAGCGAGTAATAATGAAGAAACGTTAGCGCAGTTAATAAACAATGGTATGAAAATTGTTCGGTTAAATTTATCACATGGTACGCATGAAAGTCATAAAGACATCATTCGTTTAGTAAAATCGTTAGACGATTCTATTAAAATTCTAGGGGATGTACAAGGTCCTAAAATAAGATTGGGTGAAATGAAAGAGGAACAAATTAAACTTGAAGCAGGGGAGTTATTTACTTTACATACCAATCCAGTTCAAGGGAATAAAGAAGAAGCAAGTGTTGATTATGTAGGGATCGCGAATGACGTGAAAGTTGGAAGTAGAATTCTTATTAATGATGGAGAAGTTGAGTTAATCGTTGAAAAGATAAGTTCGGAAAAAATAGAAACAAGAATAAAAACAGGTGGAAATATTTCCTCTCATAAAGGGGTGAACTTACCAGGTACAATTGTTAGTTTGCCAGCTATTACGGAGAAAGATAAAAAAGATATTCAATTTCTTCTAGAAGAGGAAGTTGATTTTATTGCGTGTTCTTTCGTTCGAAAACCTAGTCATATAAAGGAAATACGAAGTTTTATACATGAACATAAAGAAACTTCCCCAAATTTAATTGCAAAAATAGAAACGATGGAAGCAATCGAGAATTTTCAAGACATATGCAAAGAAGCGGATGGCATTATGATCGCAAGGGGAGATTTAGGTGTGGAATTGCCGTATCAATTTATTCCACTGTTACAAAAAATGATGATTCGTGAGTGCAATCGAACGAATACATATGTCATTACAGCGACACAAATGCTTCAATCTATGGTAGATCATTCTATTCCTACAAGAGCTGAGGTGACAGATGTATTTCAAGCTGTATTGGACGGAACGAATGCTGTTATGCTTTCTGCTGAAAGTGCGTCAGGAGATCATCCAATCGAAAGTGTGAAAACGTTACGTCTCGTTTCTGAATTCGCTGAGCATGTAAAAAAAGACGGTCCTTTTGCGATGAAAGATGTATTGGAATTGCTGCATAAGTCTCTTTAGTTTATATAGAAGGATTTATCTCTCATCCTAAAAACGTACGGAAAGGAATCATGATAGGAGGTGCTATTTTAGTATTTACTTACAGATTGAAAGTTGGCATTCCAGCTGCCTATATGAAAGAATCATTATGGAACATGGAGGTCTTTCGGAAATCTAAAGAAGGATTTTAAATTAATTAATCCAATTATCTCATTTAAAATATGTTCATTCCTATTCATAAATGATATCCTTATAGTTGAATACTTTTGCTGAATCAGCAAGAATTTGTTGTTCTTTCTGTATGAATTCAACTTTTTTATGGAAAGATATGTTAGTAAGTGTGCAATTTGAACGTTTTATTTTTTAGAGTATGATAGGAGGAGAATGAATATGGAAGCAATTGAAGTAGGCGAAATTTTTAGTCTTACCGATGAGAATAATGAAGAACAGGAAGTTGAAGTGCTTGGAGCGATGGATGTCGAAGGTGCAGAATACATTGCGGTTGCCTTTGTAGAAGACATTCAAACAGAAACTGAGGAAGACATTGATATCTTCTTTTTAAAAGTAGAAGAAGATAATGAATTCTCATACATAGAGAATGACGAGGAATTTGAAAAAGTATCTGCGGCGTTCGAGAAGATTATGGACGAGCAAGAACAAGAATAATAATAAAAAGAGTTAGAAAAAAGAGGGAGATGCATATCTGCCCTCTTTTTTTGTATATGGTTGAAAATTACATTTATAGAAATCGATAATTATATTATGTAAACTGAATAACTCTTTGTTTCTGCACTAGAAAAACCACCCAAATGAGGGTGGCGCTTATTATATATAGTTATTAAATGTGTTATTTTCCAAGGAAGAGAGGGGAATCTTCACTTCAGTACCTTCCTTCATATTACGCAATACAACTGTTTCTGTAGATAGTTCCTCTTCACCAATTATTAGCACATACGGGATATTTTCTTTATTTGCATAATTAAGGGCACGTTTCAATTTACGTCCAGCTAGTTCAAGTTCGATTTTTAAGGAAGTAGTAGAACGCAATTGCTGGGCGATTTGTAAACATTGTAATTCTGTCCCGAGTGGAATGATAAAAAGATCTGCTGTAGATGATGTTGTTGCTTTCTGTGATAGAGCTGTATAAATGACATCTAATCCGAATGAAATACCGACTGTTGGATAGTTAATATTATCACCACGGAATGCTCCGATAATATTATCGTATCGACCACCGCTACCGATGCTAGATGTAATCGTGCCATTTTTTAGAAAGATTTCATACACAGTGCCTGTATACATTGTGAGTCCTCTTGCTAAAAACGGATTGAATATCGTATTTTCATTTATTCCGAGAGCGAGTAAGTATTGCTGTAGTTGTTGTAGTTCCTCTACTCCATCGGCGACAAGTGTATTATTGAAAGTGTCTTTAAAGTCGGCTATAGGGAGCTTTAGGCAAGATAAAACAGTATTACATATTGTATCGGCCATTTCTACAGTAATCCCGCGCTCCAATACATCTTTTCGTACACCATCAATCCCAATCTTTTCGATTTTATCCAATGATAAAATTACGTCACTCGTTAGTTCAGTAGGGATGTTAATAGACTGGAGAATACCGTTTAACAATTTTCGGTTATTATATTGGATCGTTACTTCTAAGTTTAACGTTCGGAACAGCTCAAACGCCATGCTCATGAGTTCAGCTTCCGCCATGACTGATTCTACACCGACTATATCAACGTCACATTGAATGAACTCACGGAATCTTCCTTGTTTAATCGGACCATCTCGAAATACTTTCCCAATTTCATAGCGTTTAAAGGGTAGGCGGATGTTCGGATTCATCGCCACGACTTTTGCGAATGGAATTGTTAAATCATAACGTAAGGCAAGATCGCGTTTTCCTTGATCCTTAAGTGTATATATTTCTTTTAAAATTTCATCGCCACCACCGTACTTGTAAGACATAAGCTCATACATATTTAACGTTGGTGTCTCTAACGGTTTACAGCCATAACGTTCAAACGTATCTTCACAAGCTCTTTTAATTTTATTTCGTAGTACTTGTTCCTCTGGTAAATAGTCTTTTGTCCCTTTTACATTTTTCATTTCCACCATAATCACTCCTCTTTTAAATTTAAAAAAGCTATGCGGGTATAAAAATACCCACATAGCTTTATGAACGCTTCGTGGGTCAACAGGAAAAGCCCTGTACCCACGAAGAAAAATTTTTCTTCGGATACACGGCGTTACGTATGATGATGAAGTTGGAAAGAAGTATTAAAAGTTCGCATTAAAAATCTCTCCTTAACATAAGTTTTTTCAAATTATATCAGATGAATTTGGAAATATCAATATTTTCAGTTTTGAAGAATACGTGAAGTTATGTAGGAGAAATTGAAAAGAGTGTATAATAAAAGAAAACTTAATAATATGAAATAACTTTTTAAGGAGAACACTATGAAAAAAGATAAAACAAATGCGATGCGAATATTAGATAAAGAAAAAATTGAATATTCGATGATGTCATATGATCCGGACGATGGGAAAATTGATGGCGTATCAGTTGCTGGGAAAATTGGTAGAGAAGTGAGAGAAGTATATAAAACACTTGTCGCTCAAGGGAATAGTAAGGAGTATCATGTGTTCATTATCCCAGTAGATGAGGAACTAAATTTAAAAGCAGCCGCAAAGGCGGTCGGTGAAAAGAAGATAGAAATGATTCCTGTTAAAGATATTACGAAAGTTTCAGGGTATATTCGCGGCGGTTGTTCGCCAGTCGGAATGAAGAAGTTATTTTCTACATGTATTGATGCGAGTACTCAATCGCTTGAAACGATCATTGTAAGTGGCGGGAAAATTGGCGTGCAAATTGAGCTGAAAGTTGATGACTTGGCGAAAGTGACGAGAGCGCAGTTTGGAGAAGTAACGAAATAAATAGTGAAATATAAAGGGATATAGAATCCTTACATATTTGAAAAAAGAAGTGCTAGTAAACCAGTGAATTTGAAATACAATCCTTATTAAGGCTTACTTTCTAAAGAACACTTTAATTTAAATCCCACAGCATATTTATAATATGTTGTGGGATTTTTCTACTTGAACCTCTAAAATTGAACAACTTCATTATATTTAAAATAACGTGTATGGAAAGAAAACGATAAAATTTTTAAATAGGTATACGGTTATATAACTTCAAAGAAAACTCATTGTACGCCATATTTTTGATAAATAAACTAATTATAGTTTATTACATATATTTCAAGGTTTTAACGATTGAATCCATCAGGAAACAATGTTTTTCACCTGTTAATCATTTAAAAGCGAACGTTTTTATAAAATTTAATAAAAACGTTCATATTTTTGTTGTGTATTCACCAATGGTTTGTTATATTATCAATATAATAATTTTAAATAACATCACTCGTATATACTCGGTAATATGGTCCGAGCGTTTCTACCTAGTTCCCAATGAAAGAACTGGACTACGGGTTAAAGTATTCGGTCGCTTTCTGTATTGAGCCGCTACCGTTCTATAATTTAGCATTGGCCTCATCTTTTGCTTAATTAACTTTGACTACCGTAGTTCTAGAAAGTAGAGATTTTTCTACAATTTCTAGAGCTTTTTTCTTTGGACCAAAACATCGAGTATAGAAAACAACAAGAGAAAGAGGAGAGATTATTTATGAAGAAAAATCTGTTAAAAAAATATGGTGCCCTAGCAACTACTATCGCATTATCATTCTCAATACTTGCAGGATGTAATGCTAGTCCAAAACAAGCAGCAGAGGCAAAAAGCACTCAAAACCCTCAAAACCCTCAAAACCCTATCTTAATTCAAGGTCCAATGCCAATAGAAGCTGAAAAATTTGCAAAAAGGTTAAAAAATGTGAAAGAAGAAAAATCTGGGAGTTTCGTATTTTATAAAGGAACTGTAGACAATTATCCTGTAATCGTTGCGAAAACAGGTAAAGGAATGGAAAATACAGCAGCCGCTACAGCAGTGGCTATTGAAAAATATAAGCCTATAGCGATTATTAACCAAGGAACATCAGGTGGACATGATCCTAATTTAAACGTATTTGATATTGTTTTAGGAAAACAAGTCGCGAATATAGGGTCATTAAAAACAACAAATATGGATGAGAACCAAGGGATTGAGCCGGCAAAATGGATATCTATGGACCTGATGGCTTCTGAAGGGAGTGCAGGAGAAGATCCAAATGCTGAGAAAATCCGATACTACGAGGGAGATAAGGATTTACTTGCAGCAGCTAATGCAGTAAAAGATAAATATACAAAAGGTAAAGTGGTCGAAGGTACTATAGGTTCAGCAGACGTTTGGAATAATGAAGTTGATAGAATTAAATGGTTCCATACAAAATACGGTACATCTGTAGAAGAAATGGAAGGTGCAGCAGCAGCGCAAATCGCAAAAGCTTATGACGTACCATTTTTAGGGATTCGAGTATTATCTAACAATAAAACAAACGGCGGAAAATACAATCCAAATACAGCGGCGGCAAATCAAGAATATGTATATGAAGTAGTTAAAAAGTATATAGATTCGATACCAAATAAATAGTAGTAGTTCTGTCTCAATATAAAAATGTTATCATTACTTCACAATGTGTTGTGAACTCAGAATTACCAAAGTTTCTTTAATTAAAATAGATTGGTGCCTTACATGGTATCCAATCTATTTTTGTACTTATTCTACAGAGGAAGAAGGGTTTTACACAAAAAATAAAGACAGTTATAGAAAAAAGAAAAGTCGAACGATTTATCAAATATGCATAATTGCATAAAAAAATTGAAATTTATAAGTTAACATTAAACTACTTTTTAATTGTAAAGAATATTTTAATAATCTTTACTAGAGAAGGATATTCCTTGTGAAAAGTAGATAAACAAAAAGTGTGGAAATAATACAGACTCAATAGAGTTTTGTATTAAATAAAAAGAAAAGGATGGGTATGGCTTTCTAAAAGTTTTTGGGGGCTAGAAAGCATTTTTTAGTTAATAGCTTCAAATTATATTTTAAAGGGGAAATGGGTATATGAAGTTTAGAAATACAAGGCTTGCTATGGTTACACTATCTTCATTTTTTATTTTAGGTACTGCATCTCTATCATTCACAGATATCATACACGGTGAAGTAGCTTCTGCATCACCACAAGAGATTATTGTAAAAAGCTATGACGATACATATTATAATAATGCAATAGGAAAAATGGGTTTAGAATTAAAGAAGGAACTTCATAATATTATTGATGATCATACAAAGTTATCATACAGTGCGGTTTGGGAAGCACTAAGAGATACTGATGAAGATCCAAATAATAAAAAAAATGTGCTACTCTTATATACTGGGCGTTCGCAAGGGAAACTTACGAATGGTTCAGGAGTTGATAATTGGAACCGAGAGCATGTTTGGGCAAAATCACACGGTGATTTTGGAACGACTGCAGGAGCTGGAACAGATTTGCATCATTTAAGAGCGACGGATGTATCTGTAAATAGCTCACGTGGAAATCTGGATTTTGATAATGGTGGTGTGAATCATTCAGAAGCGACAGAATGTAAGTACGATAGTGATTCTTGGGAACCTCGTGATAGTGTAAAAGGAGATATCGCTAGAATGCTATTTTACATGGCTGTTCGTTATGAAGGAGACAACGGCGAAATAGACTTAGAATTAAATGAAAAGGTGAATAACAATAAAGATCCATACATGGGTAAACTATCCGTTTTACTAAAATGGAATGAACAAGACCCGGTAGATGATTTAGAGCGAAAGCGTAATGAAGTGATTTTTACAAAATATCAACATAATCGCAATCCTTTTATTGATCATCCTGAATGGGTAAATAAAATTTGGAATTAAAATATTTAAAGGTATTTTGCTTTGAGAGAAGGGATTGATCACTATGATCAATCCCTGTTTATATCTATACTAGAATAAGTGATTTTTATAGGATTGGAGAATAGGATAGATATTTTATCAAGTTAAGTATAATAAGAGTCTTTTAATACGGTCCCCATTCAATATTCACACCAACAATAAGAAAAATAAGTCCGATGATAAACCAAATGAATGCAAGTGGAGCCATGAAGCGAATCCATTTTCCATAAGAAATGCCGCTCGCTGCGAGAACGCCCATTAAAACACCGGAAGTTGGATTGAGGCAGTTCACTACACCTTCTCCAAGCATAACAGCCTGTACTGTAACTTGGCGTGTAATATGCATGAAATCGGCTAATGGAGCTAATATCGGAATGAAAATAACAGATTCTCCTGTCCCGGATGAAATGAGGAAATGTAATGCGGCACTACTTATATACATGCCGAGAACGCCAAATACAGGGCTATGTCCTTCGAGAGACTGTGCGAGTTGATTAACGATTGTATCAAGTAATTTGCCTTGTTCTAAAATGACTGAAATACAACGAGCCATTCCGACGATCAAAGCACCGTATATGAGATTTTGGCAGCCTGCTAGAAAAGTAGAAGCGATATCGTTTGCTTTCATACCACCTATTATTCCCGCTGTAATTGCTATGAATATAAAAGTAGCGGTCATTTCTGCGTCCGTCCAATGTAGACGAAAAGCGCCTATTAAAAATGCAATTAATGATAAAGCTGAAACGAGTAAAATTAATTTATGACGTATTGTCCAAGGAACTTCTGTTTTCTCTGTTTCTTTCTCACTTGAAAGAGCATTACTTGGAAACCAGTTATCTCCGAGTATGCTTCCTTTATTCGATTTTTTTAAGCGTTTTACATACCAATTAATATACAAAACGGTAGCAATTAAAAAAGAGATATAAATTGCCGTACGTAAACCAATTCCTGAAAACATCGGGAGTTCTGCGATTTTTTGTGAAATGCCTAAAGGTGAGGGAGATAAAATAGTAGCATTAAAACCAGCATAAGTGCCTAAATAAATAATTGCTACGCCGACGATAGCGTCCCATTTTAATGTGCGTGCAACGATGATGCCGATGGGGATAAAGCCGATAACTGAGTTCACGATAATACCAGTCGTTCCGAGAATAGAAAAGAGTGCGGCGACAATGCAAATGAAAAGTAATTGCTGATTCCGAAATTTGTTAATTACATGATAGATTAAACCGTCAAGAGCACCTGTTTTTTCAAGAACTGCAATGGCTCCACCTGTAAATAAAATTAAGAAGATGATAGGAGCAGCAAGTGTCATTCCTTTTTCAATAGCGGTAAAAAAAGAAACAAACCCTACCGGCGATTGTGGAACAGAATGATAACTTCCTGGTATTGTCGTTGTAACAGTACCGTTTGTGACTCTTTTAAATTCTCCAGCAGGAACGAAATATGTAGCTATTGCACAAAGTAAAGCAATAAAAAATAGTAGTACGTACGCGTCAGGCATTTTAAACTTTCGTTTACTCGGCTGTTTTTTTACCTCGGTCTGCAATTGCATAAAACCCCTCCTTTTTCACCTGGTTAATTTTTAATATTCTGAAATTTATCTGTGAAATAGATTATAATAAAGGTGGCTTCTTAAGGCAATAGTTTTTCTATCCTTTTTCTGCACATACAAATTGTTGCAGCATTAGACAGGGAAACGAAAAAAATCCAAGAATATGTAATATAAAAGGAAAAGAAAAGAGGGAAAGAGATGTGGAAAACTACGGATCTATGTGATGAATTTGAAAAGGAATTACAAATATGTCGCCAGTCTTTTCGGTCTTTCGGGAAGAAAAAACAATTCTATGGGAAAATCGAAACGGTAAAAGTGAAGGATGATAATGTACTAGTGAAGGAAGGATTGCAAACATTACGAGAAGGAACGGTATTAGTTGTTGATGGCGGAGCGTCTACGAATTGTGCGTTACTTGGTGATAATTTGGCAGCTATTGCGCAGGAAAGAAAGCTAGCGGGGATTATTGTGAATGGATATGTTCGTGATTCTAGTGAACTAAAGAATATAGATATTGGTATTTTAGCGTTAGGGACGATGCCAAATAGAAGTGTAAAAGAAGGAAAAGGAGAGCGAAATATTTTATTGCAATTTGGTGAAGTCGAATGGAAACCGAATGAATATGTTTATGTAGATGAAGATGGAATTATAGTTAGTGATAAAAGCTTACATAGTGAGGGATGACTTCTAATAATGGAAGGCTATTAAGCTATTATTCTTAGAAAATAAATCCGATAAAGCATGGACAAAATTCTTTGTCAATAGTAAAATAATACAGAATTTAAAAATTACAGAATGTATAGGTTTATCGATTTACGATAAAGTGAAACTTTAATCAGTGGGGATTTTGTTCATCCACACTGATTATTAGCCTTCACCAATCGGGCATTTACGGGCAGTTGATCCCCACTTAACTTCTTTGCTTTCGCTGAATTTGAGGTGGGGGTCTTACTGCTCGGCGAATAGCGGGATAACTTGAAAAGGGATTAAATTTTGCCTAGAAAAGTGAATGTTATCACAATGGTGCGTTCATAAACGAAATTATTTTTCCTATACAAATATAGCCGCGAATAATGCGGGTAGGAGGTGTTGTACATTTTTGTTCGACACTTACAAAAAGAGAGTGTCAACCGCATACCCTTAAAGGGTCTTTTTTTGTGTGAATGTTAGTAAAGGGAGGGAATTTTGGGATGGCAATGTTAAAGAAATGGCTGCTTACATCATTAATGGCAGTGGCACTTGTATTTGCTTCTTTTGCGAATACAGTACATATTACGTTTGCTGAAGGAAAGACAGCGAAACTTGCAATTATTGGTGAATCACAAAAAGGAATTATGTTATGTCCGAAAGAAGTTTCCATTGAAGATGGAGAAACAGCTTTTAGTTTGCTACAAAAAGTTATGGGTGACAAAGTAACATCTGAAAGTATGTCATTTGGAACGTATATAAAGGGTATCGATGGATTAATGGCCGGAGCAACAAGCGGTTGGTTGTATGATGTAAATGATAAATCTGCAGAAGTTGGGGCGGATAGTTATAAATTAGAGTCTGGGGATGTTGTTGCATTTCGTTACGTTGCAGACTGGAGCAATATGAGTCAACAAACGTTGCAACAAACGTTAGATAAATTTGGCACTTGTAAAACTGTAGAAGAGCCAAAACCAGAGGAACCGAAAACAGAAAAACCAGATGGTAAACCAGACGAACCGAAAACAGAAAAGCCAGATGGTAAGCCAGACGAACCGAAAACAGAAAAACCAGATGGTAAGCCAGAAGAACCGAAAACAGAAAAGCCAGATGGTAAACCAGAAGATAAAGTAACAGAACAACCAAAGCAAGAGAAAGTCGAAATTCCAGCAGCACAATTAAACGAAGCGATTTCTAAAACGTCAGAAAAGATGTTACAAGATGGAATTGGTAGTGATTGGGTTGCGATTGGACTTGCTCGTTCAGGTGTAAATGTTCCGCTTGAAACGAAAATAAACTATGTTAAGCCAGTAGCTGAAAAGGTTAAGAAGCGTTTAAACCGTTTTTCAGCAACAGATTTAGCTAGAACGATTATTATGATGAATGCAATGAATGTTGATCCTACAAAGGTAGAGGGACAAAATTTAGTACAAAATTTATTTGAATCAGATAAAGTGAATTCCGTTACAGGATACGCATTTACATTACTTGCATTAGATACAAAGAAATATGAGATTCCGGCCGAAGCAAAATGGAATCGAGCTGCTTTAGTACAAGCACTTTTACAAGCGCAGCATACAGACGGTGGCTGGACATATGATAGTTCAAGTAGTAAAGAAAGTGCTAGTAACGTTGATGTAACAAGTATGGTATTAGCAGCATTAGCTCCTTATCAAGATCAAGCAGATGTAAAGCCAGCTATTCAAAAAGCTGTTGATTATTTATACAAGCAGCAGCTAGGTAATGGTGGTTTTACCGCTGATGGACAAGAGAATTCTAATAGTACTGCACAAGCAATTATTGGACTATCGCTAGTTAAAGATGTAGATCACGATCGTCTTAATAAAGCAGTACAAAATTTAATGTCATACCAGCTTCCAAATGGTGAGTTTAAATGGTTACCAAGTGATCAAAAAGGTAGCGGAATGGCTACAGAGCAAGCATTTTTAGCGTTACTTCAGTTTAAAGATCTTGGAAAATCGATTTATGATTGGTCAAATGTAGTAGAGAATGAAATTGATACGAAACCAATTGTAGAGCCAGAGACAACTGTAGAAGAAAAAGAAGTTGTAGAACAGCCGAAACAACAAGAAGAGTTACAAAAACAACCAAAAGATGAAAATCTAAAAGTTGTTGTAGATAACGAACGAGTTAATAAAGAAACAAACAAGAATAAGAATCAATTACCACAAACAGGAGCATCTTCTCATAGTGCAGCTACACAAGTAGGTATGGGTGTATTATGTATCGCTTCTGCATATGTATTATGGAGACGTAAAGCAGCTTAACAAAAATTAGGAGCAATCATTTGCTCCTAATTTTATTATAAAAGTGAGGGCTAATAATGAGTGGGGATGAACAAAATCTCCACTCATTAAAGTTTCACTTTAATATGAAAGGTGAGGGACAGCATGAGTAAGATGAAATGGTTCATTTCTTTAGTTCTTTCATTGGGATTATTAGCCGGATGTGAAGAAACGGCTGTAAAACCTGAGAAGAAGGCAGAACCGAAGCAAGAAGAGCAAAAAGAAGTAGCGAAACAGGAAGAACAAAAAGATGTACCGAAACCGGAAGAGAAGCAAGCTGAACCGGAACAGAAACAGAAACAACAAGAAGAGCAGAAAGATAAACAAGAACAAAAAGTAGAAGAGAAACCGAAAGAAGAAAAAGCGCAGGAACAACCTGAAGTAAAGAAAGAAGAGAAACCAAAGGAACAGCCTGCTGTAAATAAACAACCAGAGCAACAAAAAGTACAAGAAGAGAAACCCCAGCAACAGAAAGTGCCAGAAGTAAAAGAAGAAGCAAAGGTTGTTAATCAGCCAAAAGAAACACCAAAGCAGGAGCAAAAGGAAGATCCGAATAAAGAGGAGAAAACGATACCGACTCCGGTAGTACCAACTCCTGAACCACCAAAACCAGTACCAGTACCAAAACCGCAATCGAAACAAGTCACTATCTCCGTAAAAGGTCATGAAGGATACTTATTAGGTGCGAAAAAAGTTGATGTACAAGAAGGCGACACAGTTTACAGTGTGCTACAGAGTACAGGACTAGAGGTTGATGCAATGGGCTCTAAAGGTGATATTTATGTAAAAGGTATTAATGATTTATACGAGAAAGATATTACTGCTACTAGTGGCTGGAAATATCGTGTGAACGGTGCTTTTCCAAACTATAGTGCTGGTGTAGTTAAAGTAAAAGCAGGCGATACAATCGAGTGGGTGTTTGTATTAAAATAGGAAAGGATCTTCGGTAAAGGACTATGAAAATAAGCTTTTCTTCTTTACATCCTTTTGTTAATTTTTTCTATTATATTGGGGTGATGATACTATGTATGATGTGTCTTCATCCTCTTTTTTTAATTGGAGCGATTATATTAATAGTAATCTTAAATATAGTACAGGGAAATGGTGAGAAAATAAGAAAGATGCTACCTAGTACTATCGTATTCTTTTTGATGGTTATTTTATTTAACTCTTTATTAACGCATAGAGGAGCGACTACGTTATTTTATTTAGGAGATAGCCGGATTAAGCTTGAGGCTTGTATGTATGGACTTGTTATGGGATTATTATTAGTTGCAATTATGTTTACATTTGCTTCTTATAACGATATTATTTCGAGTCATAAATTTTTATATTTGTTTTCGAGAATTTCACCGAAAGTTGCATTGTTAACGATGATTACAGTACGATTTGTTCCTTTGTTTATTAGGCGGTTAAAGAAAATTACACTCGTCCAAAAAACGAAAGGTGTGCAATTAGATTCAGGTTCACTCATTGAGCGTATAAAAAATGGGATGAAATTACTGCAAGTGTTATTAGTTTGTTCGTTAGAAGATGCACTACAAACAGCAGATTCTATGCAAGCTCGTGGATTTGGTGTAACGAAACGTACGACTTATATTCGGTATAGAATGGAAAGACGCGATTGGTACACGCTAAGTTATTTAAGTATTCTATTTATAGCCGCATTCATATTTAGTTATTATGGCGGAGGGAAATTGATCATTTATCCGAAAGTGGAATCAATACTATTCCAGCAATACGATGGAATGATGTTTTTCCTATTTATGATGTTTATTAGTTTACCAATTATGATGGAAGGAAGGGAATGGCTATGGTGGCGCATGCAGAAATAAAAAAATTATCATTTATATATACTGATGAAAATGAAGAAGCGTTACAGCATATTTCTCTTTCTGTTCAAAAAGGAGAATTTATAGTACTTGCTGGCGGTTCAGGTTCTGGGAAGACAACTTTATTAAAGCATTTTAAAAAGGAGTTACTTCCAATTGGTACGCGTTCTGGACATACATATTATGATGGTGCTTTATTAGAAGAAGTACCAGATTTATTATCTGCACAAGAAATTGGTATGGTATTTCAAAACCCAGAAAATCAGCTCGTAATGGATACAGTTATTCAAGAATTAGCATTCTCTTTAGAAAATATTGGGTTACCATCACATATTATTCAAAAAAGAATAGCGGAACTCATTAGCTTTTTAGGATTTCAAGATTTATTACATCAATCTGTTCATACTTTATCTGGTGGTCAAAAACAACTAGTAAATTTAGCAGCAGTATTAGTCATGCAGCCGAAGCTACTATTACTGGATGAACCGACAGCGCAGCTAGATCCGATTGCTGCAAAAGAGTTTTTAGGATTATTAAAACGTATTAATGAAGAACTCGGAATTACGATAGTTTTAAGTGAACATCGTTTAGATGAAGTTATACCGCTCGCAACAAGCGTTGTTTGTATGGATAATGGCAGAATCATTTATGATGATACTCCTAAAAATGTGATAGCGAACATGTGGGAAGTAGAAAAGTTACGTCCATTCATTCCACAAATTCCAAGATTGTTTTTAGAGTGGAATGTGAAAAAGATTCCATTTACAGTGCGAGAAGCGCAAATGAAAATGAATGATTTTTCAGCGATATCATATAGGAATGGGCAAGTAGAACACTATGAAAAGCAAGAAGTAATTTTAAGTGCAGAACATATATCTTTTCAATATGAAAAAAATAGTCCACTTATTTTACGAGATTTAACAGTGAACATCGAAAAGGGAAAATGGACAGCTCTAGTTGGGAAAAACGGAACCGGGAAGTCTACACTGTTAACGATTTTAGCAGGATTGCAAAAAGCTAGAAGAGGTAAGGTAAAGTGGAATGGGAAAGTGGTACATAAAATTGATTCGAAAGAACGATTTAAAAGTATAGGGTACGTATCGCAACATCCGTACTATCATTTTACTTTTGATACAGTATGGGAAGAGGTTTATGAGCGTGCGCGTGAATTATATGGTGAAGAGGGAAAAACAATAGCAGAAGAAATGTTGAAAAAGTTCTGGTTAGATTCACTTAAAGAGCGCCATCCACATGATTGTAGCGGCGGAGAGCAACAATTACTCGCATTATGTACAACGTTATTATCAAAGCCAACTTTATTATTACTTGATGAGCCGACAAAGGGACTAGATCCATGGAAAAAGGAAAGAGTAGGAGATCTATTTAAACAGTTGCAAAAAGAAGGTACAACAATTGTAATGGCAACGCATGATATTGAGTTTGCAGCGAAATACGTTGATCAGTGCATGATGTTATTTGACGGGAAAGTCATTATGAATGATGCACCGAAAGAGTTCTTTAGTGGTAACTTCTTTTATACAACATCTATTAATCGATTCATCCGTAGAGAGTTGCCATTTGCATTAACGTGGGAGGATGTGTACGAAGCGTGTCCAAACGATATGTTGCATTCATAATATTTATTTTTGCTGTTGTAATATGTACACTACTCTTTACGACTTTTATTATGGACGGGTATTACATGGTAAGTAGTTTGTTTTTATTAGCTGTCATTATGTTACCTTTCTATGTTCGTTTTGAAAGGAAGGCGTTTGTTTCACGTGAAATTGTTATCGTTGCTGTGTTAGCGGCGATTGCAGCGGTTAGCCGGGTACCATTTTCTATTTTACCAAGTGTACAACCGACTTCTTTTGTCATTATCGTTTCTGCAATTGTTTTTGGGAGTGAAACTGGCTTTATGATTGGGGCAACGGCGGCTATTGTATCTAATATTTTTTTAGGACAAGGTCCGTGGACGCCGTGGCAAATGTTCTCTTGGGGCATGATCGGTTTTATAGCAGGATTACTCCGAAATACATTTTTAATGAAAAAACTGTGGGGAAGACTGTTGTACGGATTTGCCGTTGGATTTCTATTTGGCTGGATTATGAATTTTTGGGGTCTTCTTGGTTTTATACAGGAAGCAACGTGGGAAACAGTTATTGCTTACTATGTCGCAAGTTTTTACTTTGATCTGAGTCACGCGATATCGAATGTTATTTTCCTTCTGTTATTTAGTACGTCATGGATTACGACCCTCACAAGATTTAAAAAGAAATATGGTATATTAGATGAGCATAACGTGACATAGAAAAGCATACTCATATAAGGTAGGGTCGCGACTTACATATTCGTTTGCCTCTTTCATGCTTCTTACATATTGTAAGGAGCATTTTTTATTGTCAAAAAATAGATTCAATATATGTCCGTTATTATATGAATTTATTTGTATAATAGTAGGTGAGAACTATTTTCAAGAGGGAGGTGTATAGTTAATGAAGTTAGTTATTCCGAAGCAACATGGAGCATGGGCGATGCTTGTCATACCATTTCTATTAAGTGTATTACTTGGTAAACCTACTTTTTATCATATCCCACTGTTTTTAGCCTGGTTCTTTATCTATCTAGCTACGTATCCATTTCTCATGTACATAAGGCAAAGACGAAAAAAAGAATTTCTACACGCTGCAATTATTTATTTTATCATTGCATTTGTATTTGGGACGATTTCTTTATTATATGAATGGCGAATTCTTTTATTCGCAGTATTAATGATTCCATTGTTTATTGTAAATATGTATTACGCTCGTCAAAAAAATGAACGAGCATTACTAAATGATGTTTGTGCGATTATAGTGTTTTGTATAGGTGGTTTAATCAGTTATTATTTCTCCATGAAATTAATAGATAAAACAGCATTATTCATTACGCTTATTTCATTTCTATATTTTTTAGGAAGTACGTTTTATGTGAAAACGATGATTCGTGAAAAAAATAATCCGAAGTATCGTTTTATATCTTGGGGATACCATATTGTATTAACGGTAATTGTATTTGCTATAAATCCATGGTGTTCACTCATATTTGTACCAAGTGTAATTCGGGCCATTATGTTGTATGGCAAAAAGATTTCTATATTAAAAGTAGGGATTTTAGAAATTGTTAATTCTGTATATTTTTTAATAATAACGGTAATAATGATGAAGTATGCCATTTGAAACAAACTTCCCATCTTTTGATGGGAAGTTTTCATTCTTGTTCTAAAATGTGAACGGTGTAATCGCAACGTTGAAGAGCTTGCTCTACAGCGTAAAGGGATTGTTCAATACGTGCGCGATTAAAATCTTCTTCAACAGTCTGTAATGCATCTTCTAAACAATGTTTCGCTTCTTGTAAGGAATGAAAAGAATCTTGTACGTATCCACGAGCATTCTTTTTCAAAGTAGTAGCCTCCTTTTGTACATCTTTTTGTAGTATGAACAATAAAGAAGAAAATATAATTTTTTATATTTATTTGACAATTATAATAAAATTACGTATAGTTAAATTTAAAGTGAATATTTTCTTATCCAGAGAGGTGGAGGGACTGGCCCGATGAAACCCAGCAACCGCGATGCAGGTGCTAATTCCAGCAGAACATATTTGTTCTGGGAGATAAGACGAAGATATACGTAACTTCTTCTTATCGGAGAGGTTTTTTTGTTGCAAAAAAACCGATTACGAAAACATATAATAAGAAGAAAGGGGTTGCGAAGTACTGTGACACTCGAAAAATACGTAAAACTGCGTAGTACAGTTTATGAATATATGATAGAGCAAGATAAGCCAATATCATTGTTAGATATTCAAGAACATATCGTTTCGCATCATGAAGGAAAATTCACTAAAAAAATGTTACATCAATTTTATTTATCAAGACTATTAGATGAACTCAAACTGGATGGGAAAATTACTTTAGCTGATGATGAATATCGCTATGCTGAAAAAGGGGTATTTTATAAAGCGGGAAAAGGGAGCTAGGCTCTCTTTTTTTCTTGAAATAACGAAGTATGTAGCGTAAAAGACTGCTAAAGCAGCCTGATACAAGGGAATGGTGTTGAGTGTGTAGTGTCAAAGATTGAATGTGCCTGAAAGAGGCACTTCATATCGGCTGCAAATGAAAAGAGACACCTTCGCCGAATAGGTGTCAGTCGTTTGTCACGTAGACTCGCTACTTGACAGTTATTAGAATAACATGCAGGATTTTGGAAGTCAAAAGGGAATTAAAGGAAGAGGTGTTGCATATTTATTAAAAGAACTACATAGGTATATTCCGAAATATATTGTTGATAGAGGTTATGAATATTATGAAGAGGGACATGTAGAAGATGTTGAAGTACATGATAATAAAGTATTTGCTTTTGTGACTGGTAATGCAGGAAATTATGAAGTAGTTATTGATCTTGAAGATTTTGCAGAAAGTAGTTGCGAGTGTCCTTATGAAAATTATTGTAAACATATGGCGGCAGTTGTGTATGAAATTCAAGGTGCTGGTGAGAGTACAGTTAAAGAGCAATTGAAAGGTTTAGAAAAAGAAGAGTTACTAACAGTATTAAATCGTTTGTTACAAAGTTCGAAAAATGTGCAAATTGTAGAGAAGATGTTAAAGAAGGGGAAACTTTAACTAAAGAGGGAGTTGTTTTGTAGTGAACGTACTAATTATATATGCTCATCCTAATCCTTCAAGCTTTAATGGGGCAATTTTAGAGCATGTGCAAAAAGGATTTGAGGAAACAAATCATTCTGTTACGCTACTTGATTTATATAAAGAACAATTTGATCCAGTGCTTGTATTTAATGAAGAGAAGAAAAGACGTGATTTACTAAATGAAGAAGAGACGAAGCGATATAGAGAATTAGTGCAGAAGGCGGATATTCTTCTTTTCATATATCCGATATGGTGGTGGGGCATGCCTGCTATTTTAAAAGGATTTATCGATCGTATTTTTGTAGCTGGATTTGCTTATAAATATGAGGGGGCATTACCGAAAGGCTTATTTAAAGGTAAGAAGGCGTGGGTTATTAATACGTTAGACTCACCGTTATGGTACGTAGCACTATTATATCGATCAGCGGATTGGATTATGATGAAAAGAGGGGTTTTGCGTTTTTGTGGTATTCGCAATATAAAACGTTCTGCTTTTCAATCTGTGAAAACGAGTAAAGTAACGAAGCGTGAAAAATGGCTGTTACAAATAGAAGAAGCGGCTCGTACATTATGAATGAAATCGATCGTATTATAAAGTGCTGTAAGTATGATGACGAACTTTTTCGTACGTATATTAAGTGTTTAGTCCAATTGAAGAAGTGTAGTGAAACGTTAAAACAAATTCAGATACAATTAAGAAATGACTATTTAATAAGAGGGATTTGTGAAAGAGAAGTTGATGAGGTAATAAAGGGAAGTAAAGAATATGAAACATATTTTCTTCCTAAAGTATTGCAGTGGAATTTCCTTAAGAACAATCCTCATATGATTGAAAAAGTATGTGAAGATTTGTTTACATATGAAGCATTAAATCATGCAGAGGTAGAGTGGAGGAAGGTAATAAGCTGTATAGATAACGAATGATTTATTATATAAAAAAGCTAGTATAAAACTAGCTTTTCGTTTAAATAAATAAGAAACATAGACTAATGATAAATCCTGCATATAGTAAGTTAACAACACAAAATCCCATAATATCACGCGCGCCTAAACCAGCTATCGCTAATGCCGGTAATGCCCAGAAAGGTTGAATTAAATTTGTCCAAGCATCCCCCCATGCAATTGCCATCGCTGTTTTCGCGGCAGGTACACCAAGTTCAGCGCCAGCTGGAATCATAATTGGTGCTTGCACTGCCCATTGACCGCCTCCAGATGGAACGAAAATATTTACAATGCCAGCACTTAAAAATGTAAAGAGCGGGAATGTGGTTTCATTTGAAATACTAATAAAGAAAGTAGAAATAGCTCCTCCAAGCGAAAGCCCTTCACTATTTACTCCAATCATCATCCCCATAATTCCAGCATAGAACGGAAACTGAAGTAAAATGCCTGAAGCACTCTTAGTTGAGTCAGAGAAAGCGCGAATATATTGAATCGGAGTACGGTGGAAAATAAGACCGGCAATTAATAACATAAAAATAACGATATCAAGTGTAAGGTTAAAGCCTTTCGTACTAAAATAGTTAAAAATATAAATAAGACCTAATAATCCGATGCAAAGTGTAATAATCATACTATTTTCCATTTTTTCAGCGAACGTATTGTTCCCTACTTCTTGAGCGGCAGCTTCTTCATGGAATACGCTAGGATCTACAGTTATCGTATGTTTTTCATCTGGATGCATGGCCCGGTTAATGAGAGGCATCGTAACGAGAAAAATAATAACTGGCACGAGTGCGTATGGTGAGAATAACGTTTCTGTTATTGGAATAGCTTCTTTAATACTTCCAGCTGTCGTTTTAATTAACGTTTCGCCGCCAGTTGCTAACGTAAGAGGGATAGAAGCAGAAAGGCCTGCATGCCAAATGAGAAATCCAGAGTAGGAAGAAGCAATTGCTAACCTATAATCTAATCCTTCTAACTGTCTGGCCACTTCTTTTGCATATAAAACCGATACAACAATACCAAATCCCCAGTTTATGTATGCTCCTAGTAAACTTACGATTGAAATAGCAATAATACCTTGTCCATTTGTTTTCGGTAATTTCGCTGCTCTCGTTAATCCTTTTTTAATAAGAGGAGCGTTTGCTAATGCAGATCCTGTCACGAGTACAAGAGCCATTTGCATAGAAAAGGCGAGAAGTCCCCAAATGCCATTGCCCCAATGCGTAATCATTTCGACCGGTGTTTGGTGCGTTGCAAACATACCGAAGAAGATAACGAAAACAGTTAATAAACATGATAAAATAAACGGTTCTGGTAAGAAACGCTGCACAAGGGCAACACATCCATTTGTAAATGAACGAAACAAAATAAATCAACCTCCTTATGTATATTTATTACAATGTTCGAGGTTGTTTGAGTAATATCCTTTAATATATGGAAAATTCAGATATTTAAGGTGATTGTCATAATGTCTAGGTAGATTGATAGTCTATGTTGAAATATTATTTCATTTTGAACTGAAATATTTCAAAGGGGGGTAGTATCTATGCAAATCAACTTAAGCAAAGCAAATAGCCCAAAACGTTAAAATTATAGTTTGTATATATAAATCGAAATAGTGTAAAAATATGTGTTTTCGTTTATATCTCTGTTAATTAGATTTGACGAAAACAGAAATTGAAAAGAATGCTCTATATACAAGGGAAAGAGATGGTCATAGACGAATATGTCCATCAAATGACAGTTTATGTAAGAATCAGGTTATTGAAAAAGGATATTAGCTATTTTTAACGAATTCTGAATTACAAACAAAATTTATCAAAAGTGGTGAGATAATATAGAGAATAAAATAAATTTATTTTTGGATATGAAAATGGAAAAATATATAGTTAGCAAGCTTCGAAGTGCCGGTTGTGTTTTTGCAGAAGATGAGACCCGGTTACTTATGTCAGAGGCACTAACTCCAGAGGACCTTATGAAAATGGTAGAAATGCGAGTCAACGGTTTACCTCTGGAATACGTTGTTGGATACACGGAGTTTTGTGGTCTACGAATAGAAGTGGATCGAGGCGTTTTTGTACCGCGTAAACGTACCGAGTTCCTTGTTCATCAAACAGAGGCTCTGTCACGTTCTAGCGATATCATTGTTGACCTATGTTGTGGATCAGGTGCGGTGGGCGCAGCACTGGCAGCAGCTTTGGGACGAGTTGAATTGTATTCTGTTGACATTGACCCTACCGCAGTACAATGCGCTAGCCGCAATGTAACGAATTTTGGCGGTCATGCTTTTGAAGGTGACTTGTATAAAGCTCTACCAGACTCACTTAAGGGCCATGTAAATATCCTAGTTGCGAACGTACCTTACGTTCCTACTGAAATAATAAAGTTTCTCCCCCGGGAGGCACGCCTATATGAACCAAATGTAACGCTTGACGGAGGAGAAGATGGTCTTAACATTCTGCGAAGAGTAGCAGAAGAAGCTTTACTCTGGTTAGCTTTGGATGGACATCTTTTGATAGAGACGAGCGAAGTTCAGGCACCCCAGGCCTTTGAAATCTTTGCTGGTGCTGGGCTTAGCACAAAAGTCGCTAGAAACAAGGAACTGGACGCTACTGTCATTATCGGTTCTAATTCTAGCTTTTAGAGTATTACTAGTGTTACGTACGTTTCAAATGGTACGACAATCCAAAGAGAATATAGTGTTTACTGATAGGTGGTAATAGATCAATGAAAAAAGAATGTGGAATAATCATATTGGTTTTGTTTTTTATTTTGAGTGCTTGTTCTAGTAAAAATAATATTACTTTTAAACAAGCAGATGTTGAAAATGGAATAGTCTATGAATTAATTTCTAAAAATATTAATATGAACACTGAAATATCTTATAAAATAAAAATGACGAATAATACCGATTATATTATCGCACAAAATAATGTTATGTTTTCATTTCCTAAATCACCTACTGTTTCTGGACAAACAACAAATCCATTTAGAGTGTTAGCTAAAGGTAATAAGTTAAATATTAAACCTGGGGATAGTATTGTTTTAGAAGTATCATTTTCTCCTGATTTTTATTCTGAGTTTAAGAATACAGAAGTATCTAAAGCAAATCTGTATATAACAGGTTATATCGATAAATTAGCTGATGAAAATCATTTTGATTTTATTAAAAGTATTAATTTAGATTAAAAAAGTGCACCTCCGATTGTTAGACTGTGTCTAATAAACGAAGGTGCACTTCAAAGGAATCAACTTTTTTTATTGAACTAAAGCAATCGTTAGCTTAATAGTAAATGATTGCAACCGGCTATTTCTCCCACAGTTCGATCAATCGACCTTCAGGATCTTTAATCCAAATAAACTTTCCAAATTCACTAATCTCTTCTTTCTTTTCAAGAGGTACGCCAATTTGTTCAAGATGCTGAATAGTCTCGTTTAGATTATGTACTTGGAAATTTAACATCACTTGTTGTTCTGTAGGAAAATAACTATCATTCTCGGCAAAGAAAGAAAAGATAGTCTCAGTTCCTAATTCGGGTTTAATCACAGTCCCGTTCCAATTTTCTATTTCAATCTTCAACACTTCACTGTACCATTTTTTTATAACATCAAGATTTTTAGTTCTCCAAAATATTCCTCCGAAACCTTTTATCATTGTATTTAACTCCTGTCTATCTTTAAATTTTTAATGACATAAGTTCAACCTTCAATAAAACGTAGTGCACAACGGGAATGGTAATCGGTTAGATCTTTTGCAAATTGTTGATTCGGAAATCCTCTGTGAAGCAATCTCAACCCGCCTGAAGTTAAGGATATATGATGATGGAATCGATAGAATAACATCCTGTTGGGGTCGAGAGTATCATTCTTTAAATATCGATAATAATCCCCAAATCGAAACTGCAAAAAACTGTGCTCATACTCAATATCAAAGAACTCGGCTCCTTCGATATCAATCAAATAAGGTTCTAGTTTGTTATTAATTAATACATGATCGGGGCCGAGTTCCCCATGTATAAATCCATAACGACTTCTTGTTTCAATTTTTGATTCAAGCTCGTACAATGTATCGAGTAGATTGCTATGACTAGCCCTGATGCTGTCAATATGTTGGCATGCGTAATCTAAATCTCTTTTTGCATTCTTCATTTGCAAGTGATGACATTTTTCCGTGTTGATCCCACTTTGATTCACTTTCCCATGAGTAAGTCTCTCGTTGGCATGCATGTCTGCCAGCATATCTCCTATCCGCTGAAACACTTTATCTTTAACATATGAATCGGAATGTTGAAAATAAACTTCTGCCTTTTGTCCATTTACATATTCAACGAGAGCATAATCATAAGGATGACGGTTTCTTTCCTTATTCAGATCATATAGAAGGGGAGTTTGAATTCCTTGTTGAATTAAATACTTGTTATTTAATTCAAATAAATCACTACTATAGGAGTGCTCATGTATATCTCGGTTTGCTATTTCTTCTTGAAAATAATTCATGGTAAGATCCCAAACATACAGAACGCAGGAAAATCCATTGCTGCAATCAATCTTATAGACTACCTTTTGTGCACCGCCATGCATTTTCGTTACACTAGAAACCAAATAACTGGTACCAAAGACTTTTTGCATATACTCCTGTAAATCAGATTGATCAAGGTGACAAGTGATTCTCAATGAATAACACCCCTTTTCTTAGGTTTTGCTGTCAATCAAACTATATAAAAAATCTAACCAAAAGTATAGATTGTTTATTTGTAATTTGTGATGTTAAATTGGGTCTGGAAAAATAGTAATATAAAAACCCGTTGGAGCTTCAATGTTTTTTTGATGAAATCATTCTTACTTCTCAAATACCTCGCCACACAAAAACTTAAAATGTATTACAATGAATGAATCTATACGATTTTCAATCCTTCTTCTTTTCGCTAACTTTACCATTATTTTTAATTGAGTATTACTGCCCCGGCAGTTTAAGTAAAAAACCTTCATAATCTCAATGATATATTCAAACTCGAATAATCTAATTTCCTGAAAACGTTCCTCAACAATCTGGCCCTTTAGTGGAGTAACTTTATTGCTACTCAGCAGTTTCTTAATCCGCCTTTCAGTTCAGATCTTCTTTTCACTATAAAAACATCTCTTTAGATAAACAGATCCAAAGGGGCAAAACATCGCGCTTTTTTATAAAAACAGTGATTTTATTTAAAAGCGATATTAAAAATATTCTTCAAATCCTGGAAGCATATGTTTGCCGCAAACAAAAAGAACCATAAGCTTGCCAAACGGCAAAATTATAATTTTGATAGCTGTCGTCATTTTTTATTCATATATTGGAAATGAATTTCATAATGCGGAAAAATAGGGGGATTTATATGTCAAAGTGGCAATCTAAAGAACAATTGGTTCAATTATTAAGCAATCTTGTTGAAATTCCTAGTATTACAGGTTCAGAAGCTGAAGTTATATTGCCAGACTTTGTTGTAGAACAACTATCTGATTTACAGTATTTCAAACAAAATCCGCATCATTTGCAAAAAAATCCGACGGGGGATGGACGATATTTTGTTACAGCCCTAGTAAAGAAAAGTGATAGTACGAAAAATACCGTAATTCTTGTTAGTCACTTTGATGTTGTAGATGTACAAGATTACGGAGTGTGGAAAGAAGATGCATTTAACCCTAAAAAATTAACATCTATGTTTTATTCTCATAAAGATGAGCTACCAGATCATGTACGTGAAGATATTGAACAAGGAGATTGGCTATTTGGTAGAGGAACAATGGACATGAAATGTGGTCTAGCTTTACAAATGGCGATGGTTGAGCAAGCTTGTGAAGGAAGATTTGATGGGAATGTTCTTTTATTGGCCGTTCCAGATGAAGAAGTGAACTCTGTAGGGATGAGAGCTGCTGTTCCAAGATTATTAGACTTAGCAAAAGAACATGACTTAGAGTATAAAACGGTCCTAAATTCAGAGCCTATGTTTTCAAGACATCCTGGTGACCAAAATAAGTACATTTATACTGGTTCTATTGGTAAGGTGTTACCTGGTTTCCTTTGCTATGGAAAAGAGACACATGTAGGCGAACCTTTTGCAGGATTAAATGGGAGCTATATGGCTGCATTATTAACAGCGGAATTAGAGTTGAATACGGACCTTTGTGATATTGTAGAAGGGGAAGCGAGTCCACCACCAACTAACTTGCTTCAAAGAGATTTAAAGGAGGATTATTCTGTACAAATTCCTCATCGTGCTGTCACATTATTTAATTTGTTTTTACTAGAAAAAACGATGACAGATGTAGTTTCATTGTTACGCCAAAAAGTAACGAAAGTAGCAGAGAAAATCGAAGAATCGTATGAGGAGCGAGCGTATCATTTTTCTAAGTATAATCCGTTCATACCGCCGAATCTTAAAGTAAATGTATTAACGTATGAAGAGCTTATCGCTTATGCAATTGAACAACATGGAAGAGAAAAAATAGATGAAATTCAATCCGATATTATAAAAAATAGAGAAGATAAAGATGATCGTGCAGTAACTATTGATTTAGTAGACAAATTATCTATCTTATGTAAAGAAAAGGCTCCAATGATTGTACTTTTCTTTGCGCCGCCATACTATCCAGCTGTGAGTTCACGCAACAATCCTTTAATTAAAGAGGTAGTTGTAGAAATGGAAAAGTATGCCCATTATAATCATAGCATTACATTTGAAAACCAAAATTATTTTGGAGGAATTTCAGATTTAAGCTATGTGGGCTTACAAAACCCATTGGATTCAATGAGTTCTCTTGTAGACAATATGCCATTATGGGATAAAGGTTATTCGATTCCACTAGAGGAATTAGAAGAGTTTGACGTTCCAGTATTAAATATGGGACCAGTAGGAAAAGATGCACATCAATGGACGGAGCGTCTGGACGTAAATTACGCATTTGAAACGTTATTAGATATGTTACCTATATGTATTGAAAAACTACTTGTTTCTAATAAAGTTACACAGTCATAGTGTTTGCATAAGAGCGAGAAAAGGACCGTAGTGATACGGTCTTTTTTTCGTAATGAATAGTTTGAAACCTTAGATTTATGAAATTGTGATGTAAGAATTCTCCTTAAAATAGATTCGCAATAAACTATTTAGAGAGAGTAGATATGGCTTGTACACTTTTTGTAACGGTATTTGCTGAGTTTTTGTATAATATAATTATGTGAAGTTAAAATAACTTATTGTATCAATAATATATATTTGCGTAGAATATCCATTTTAAGATTTTGAAGTCCCCCCCTAAATGAAAAATTTATTTCGCTACAGTTAGTTACTTAGTGAAGTCTGCTCATTTTTTTCGTATTAGGGAAGAAGGTACTTTTTAACTTGATGGGTATGGGGTAGTATCCCTTTTAGCAAAACCGGAGTGGAAATGATGAGTATAAATAGTTTTGTGAGATTGATAAAGGACGAATTATTAAAAGAGGTAAGCATAAGAAGTGAGGATGAATTCGAGCCTATAGTAGTTAAAGATATTCCTAGACTTTGGAAGTGTTTAGGGACAGGTAATTATGCCGCAGTATTTATGCACAAAGAATACAAAGATTGGGTAGTGAAAGTTTACGCGCGAGAAGGAGAAGGAATTGAAAAAGAGTCAGAAGTATACCGAAGAATCGGAAATCATCCTTCTTATTCGAATCTTATATATAAAGGAGAAAATTTCATAGTATTGAAACGTTTAAAAGAAATTACCTTATACGATGCTATTCATAAGGGGATTAAAATTCCTAAGCAGGTAATCCTTGATATCAATGAAGCTATAGAGTATGCAAGGGAGCAAGGATTAACTCCCTGTGATGTTCACGGAAAAAATGTGATGATGGAAAATGGAAGGGGATATGTAGTCGATGTATCTGATTTCTTAAAAACAAAAGAAGATAGTAAGTGGAGAGACTTAGAAAAGGCATATTTTACATTTTACTTGCCTTTCATTTATAAATTGCCTTTCCCTGTTAAAATACCGTATTTCATGTTAAACATTGTTCGACGTTCATATAGAAAATATAAGAAGCTTACAAAGAAATTCAAATTGTAAAAGGACCACATACTTATCTTTAGGTTAGATAAGTGAACCACTAGTAAACAAAAGGACCGTACATTTTAGATATGTCTAATATGTACGGTCCTAATTTTATAACTTCATGAAGTAATTTATTTATAAAATGATTGTAACAATAGAATATACTATTTCAGTACATTTCATTTTAAATATATTGATGTACTATAGTTCTAAACAAATCACAATAATGGATTAGAAGGGGAATAAACTATGTACACAGACGCAATTGAGTATTAAAATTTCAATCTAATGTACCTTTGCATAGATGCAGGTATCAGTTAGTTCTTTACCGTCAGCTGAAAGATCTTCATTACGTAATATCCCTTCAAGCTCAAAACCTAGTTTTTCAGGGATCGCACGACTTTTAGTGTTATTAGATTCACAGCGTATTTCAATCCTTCTAAATTTGAGTAACTGAAATCCAAGATTTGTTAACTCACTTACTGCTTCTGTCATATATCCATTGCCACTAAATTGCGTATTAATCCAGTATCCAATTTCACATTTAGAAATTTTCCAATTAATTCCGTGAAGGCTAGCAGTTCCAATAAAATCATTAGTACCCTTAAGATAGATAAGATAGCGAAAGCTTTCTCTTTTTAAAAAATCTATATGGGCATTTCTCAGGATAATTTCAGTTTCTTCAACAGTAGGAATTGACTGGAATAAAAGCAACCATTGTTTTAACTCATTAATTGAATCCTTAATAGCTTGGTGTACGACATTCCCGTCACCAGCTTGAAGTGGTGCTCGAAGAATTAGTCTGTCTGTTTCTATTTGTAACGGAACATCTAATAAAATAGAATTCATATCATTTCTCCTCTCGAAAACTTTAAATTATGACAGAATGAAACTTATATAATAAAAAAACTTTCACCCAAAAGAAATAATTCTTGAGGACGAGAGTTGCAATTTCGTGGTACGTTATTATAATAAATAAATTAAAAAATACCCTATCTCACTAATAGGAGATCCTGTCACAGCATTACTATAAGTTATTACAGAACCGTGCGAAGCTCTTAGTCTTTCTTCATTAAGAACTTGATAGCAATACAGTAAAGTTTATCTCCCATAATGGGGCCTCTCAAAAATTAGTAAACAATAAATATATATTCAATTAATCACTTAGAAATCCCTTTTCGCATATTGAAAACTAAACTGCCAGTTGGTACAAAAAAATGGCTACCGAAGCAGCCTTAGGTTATTCAACTAATGATTGTAGAAGGAATGAGTGTCGCATTTATTAATCCCAATTTATTTGATTTAAAAATTTACTTCTATGCAGATGGTGAAACAGAATTAATGAGAAGGTCTAGCCGCGATATTGCTGAAAGGAGAGCCGATATCAATTATTTAAGGCGGTCTCATGCAGAACGTCGGATTCAGTACGAAGTGTTTATGCATCCATACAGTCAATGTTTTGATATTATTATCAAAAATTCCGATGAAGCAATATGTCTAGAAAAAAATACATTTGAGTTTTATAGAGTTTAAATGCAAATACTCTATTTGTTATGTTTATTATGAGGGTTCATTTTCATTATTTGGCTCCCAAATGAAGCAACTTTAGTATTCACTCAAAAATCCATTGTCTATGAAACAACTAGATTTTTAAACGGCTTTAATAGACAACTGCCATTTACATAGACAGATGTCTATTGTATTTTTGGCGGCAAGATTAAATAGCTTTTTTGTTACTTTACAATAAAGTATACTTAATATCAGTAATTCATGTAATTAGGAGTGATTTCTATATTTAGGGAAAATGCAAAAAGGTTACTTCTGTCATTAGTAACAAATCCAATACTAATAATTGTATACGGCATTTTTTGTTATGAGTTAGCCTTATACTGTAAGTACGGAAGGATGAATTATAATATTTATATTTTGTTATTATGTATAGTACTTTTTATATCCATGATTACATTTACTACAATGCGGGTGATAAAAAATAGAGAATATGAATCTAAAAAATTAACTAATTCAATAGCATGGAGATCCATTTCTATTATCATTATTGTTGCAATTACATCATTTTATGGGATGCAGATTTATCAAAGTGCAATAAATTACAATGGCAAATTGGCATGGTTTATAGAAAGGTTAAAACATGAAAGGTCAGTTAAACTTAAACATAATAATATATATGAATCTGGAGTAGAAGGTATTTTTGAAGATATAAATAAAAAACATCCTTTGCCAAAGAAATTGTATATGGCAACTGATTTTGATCTTACATTTCATTCAGATGGAACAATCACAGAGTTTGATACATTTGTTTATGGGAAAAATGTTGATGGGAAAGAAGAAACTTATTTAATCTCTTATAATAAGAAGAAATCAGAAGATATTACTATAATACGAGACGGGTATGCAAAGCCTGATTATGATGATGATAAATTAGTAGAACCTTTAATTAAAACGGTTAAGGCGATTCCAGTTAAGCAAACGGTTAGAAAGTGGAATGAAAGTAAGTATGGGTTGATTTATTATGGAAAAAGAAATTGGGGATCCAATACAGAGGGGATTATTAATATTACTGAGGATGGTAAGGGGCAGAGTCTTAAAGAAGCAGCTTCTGAAATCATTGGATATACTGTATCTATATTTGTCCCTGGAAAAGAGAAAGAGCTAGTACCTGCTAGATATAACTTAATATGTGACGCAAGTTGGAGTAAATCAAAGACGCCTCCAAATGAAGATAGGCTTAAAGAGAAGAAACAACAAGATTTAAAGAATGAAAAAGAACAGTTTTTCCTATCAAAAGAAGTTGGTTATAAACTAAATATGACAGATAAAGCATTAGGGAGCGCCTTTTATTCATTAAGCAAGACTAGTGATGAAGGGGAAACATGGGAGGTTATCAATCCAGACCCATTTAATAGGGGGATTGGTAGTGTATCAGGAATCACTTTTATAAATGATAAACTTGGGTTTTTAGGAGCAGTTAGACCTTCTGGTAATGAGGGAGAGTTATATCGCACAGATGATGGGGGGGTATCTTTCAAAAAGGTAGAATATCCGCCGCATGAAGTCAAATTAGATCATACACAGTCCACAATAAGTCCTTTTGATTCTCCTAGTATGCCATATGAGAAAGATGGGGTTTTTAATATGTTAGTGGGACAAGGGGCAGATGGAGACTACAATGGCGATAGTAGTGCACTTTATCAATCAAAAGATAACGGAGAGACATGGGAATTTGTAGAAGAAGTGAAAAAGAAGCCCGTAAATCTTTAGATGATCTTAAGGCTTGGATACAATAATCTGACCTATTAAAATCTCAAAAGGATTTTGTTGATACGTTACCTGAAAAAGAAGCAAGTATCTCTAAACTAGAGGAAAGTAAAAAATAAAGAAAAGAGGTTGCCCAAAAGTAACTATTCAGCGACTTTTGGGACAACCTCTTCTTTTTGTTGTATATTTTCAAGAAAATTTAGAATAAAATAAAAATGTAGTCATCTACCTATTATTCACTAATGAAAAGAAAAGGGGGTAGCGAAATGCAACTGAAGTATGGGAAGCACATTAATATATTATCTATTGTTCTAACTTTGTTCTCTTTTTCCGTAATTGTAAGTTTCTCTACCTGGTTGAGTGGATATTCAATTCCCAACCTTTCTACAATGCTTAAGGTAACAATGTGGAGTGCATTTATTCTTGGAATTATAGGGTTTAGACAAGAGAAAAGCGCACTAGCGATTATAATTATGGGAATATGTGCCTTTGCTCTAGTCGTTCTATATACTTATGCGGTTATAAGTTTTCTTGAGCATTAAACACCATGAAAAAGAAACGAACATTTTTGTTCGTTTCTTTTTTTGGGATGATTATTATAAAATAGCCTCTTCTAATGATTGAGTGCTGAATCCAAGAATTGATTTTTGGGGTGTTATTTTCATGATCGTTTACAATGATATATGGAACTCCTTGTACGTTAAAGAATTCAAACTCTTCTTTTCCTTCTGGGGTATTAGAGGGGTACCACCCACATTTTTTACTGAAAAAGAAATTGTATTTATAAAGCGAAAAAACGCTATTCTTTTTGTAACAATATACAGAAACGCCATCCTTTCCTATGATTCTACAGAAAGAATAGCGTATTTTTTCATTTTAGGGGGCATTTCTTTTTATTAGTTTGATAGCGAGGTGACGATACCCCTTTATTGTTTTTCAGATTTCGCTTGTTCTAAAATGTATGCTTCTTCTTGTTCCGGTGTCGCTAATTCGTATGCTTTACCAGTGCTGCTATTGTCCCATTCCCATAATAAATTATGCTCCTCAACCGATTGAGAGAAATCGCCTTCATACCAACGAACCAAAATCTTAAGGTACTGTTCTTTATGTTGTAAGGTTCCACTATTACTTTCATCAATCGCTTGACGTATTTTTCCGATGTTTTCTGGAGTCATTTTGATAAATCCTTGCTTTTCGTGGGATAATACTTTTTGATGAGTCATTTTGTGCATTGCATTGATTATATGACGATCAGAGTTGAGGTCAAGTATTACCTCTTCCCCTTTAATTCTCTCAGTCTGCTTTTCCTTAACGTCTGAACCTGCATACGTACCGACTTTGTAGCCAGTAAAAATACCAACTGCTATAGCAATAACTAAGGTTGATGTGATTTTAATCCACTTTTTCAAACCTCTTCCCCCCCTTTTATTGAAGTGTACCATAAAAGAAGAACTGTATGCCCATATCTATCTGTGAGGTCTACATAACGTATCATTATCAATAGTCAACGATGTATAAAATTTTCGTTATGGGGGTAGTTAAAAATATTAGCTTGATAGCGATGTGGCGGTACCCCTTAATGGGCATCTTTTTCATATTCAGCAATAAATTTCATAGTATACTAATATTTAGGTGTTTATATTGGGAGGATTAAAATGATGAAGAAATCAGTATTAGCAGTTGGTTTATCGGTTGCAATGTTAGCGGCTTGCGGCGAAAAAGAAGTGGTTCAAAAAGAGAAGCCAAAAGCACAACAAACAACTGCGAAAACAGAACAACCAAAAGATGAGCAAACACGAATGATGAAAAGTTTTGAACGTAGAACCAAAGAAATTAAAGAATATTTCGGCGGTACTGTTACAGCGGTTGAATTAAAAAAAGAAAATAACTTGTATGTCTTATATGTTTTCGTTGACAAAACAGCATTGTCAAATGCAGACGAAGGCCTACGGGAAAATTTCGGCTACAGAACGAGAACAAAGTTAAAAGACGCCGTTGCGCAGAGTGGCTTGCAAGAATACGGCAAAACAACCATAAGATACTTCACATCAGACAATAAAACAGAAATTGAATTTGAATAAGTATTCCTGCGGGAGTGCTTTTTTATTTTATTTGCAGGAAATTATCACCATTTGTCGAATTATATAAGCTGAAGGGTGATAAAAATGAGACATAGAAATCTTTTTATGCTGGCAATGAATACGTAAAAACAAAAACATTCACTTATAACGGTTAATAGGAGGAATTATCATGAAAAAATTAGCTACAATTGCATTAACAGTAGCTTTAGCTTTAGGCGGTTTGACGGTTATGAACATTAACACACCTGAAGCACAAGCAAGTGAAGATTGTCATTACATCTGTGGTCCTAGCGAAACGGTGAATGGTGTTACAGTTCAAGTTCACGCTACGGAATACACTTTTGGTGGAAACGTAATTGCAAGAATTACAAATAACCGAGCTGAGGACATTCATTATAATGTCAGCATCGAAAAGAAATATGGAGACAACTGGGGAGAATATGATACTTTCTTCCATTGGCAAAATCAATGGGTTCCAGCTGGAGCAAATGATGAAATTTCAACTTTCACAGGATATGGAGAAAACATTTACGACAATGGAACATACCGTTATAAAGTTGAAATTGTAAGTGCTGACGGTTCTGTAGATACAATTTACACAGCAGCAATGACGGTAACAGGGCGATAGCTCATGACTGAGCTTCATTATTTATGATTGTATTTTCAATAATAGCATTGATAATTGCGTTGATATTATTATTAAAATAAGCTCTTCGGAGCTTATTTTTTTATATAAAAATTGAATATTAATATTCTATTATTGAGTTTTATCCTCTGTTCATAAACATAAGATTTTCTGGACAGATGTCTCTTAAAGTACAGAAAACGCTTAAAATATGTCCGGATTATGTCTAAACGTACAATTTTCCCGAAATGGTATGGTGAGACCACATCCATCAACTTAAGAAAAGTAAACACCCCAAAAACAAAAAAATGAGCTGACTTCTCAAAAAAACTAACTGTAGAGAAAGAAAATTTTCATTTAGGGGGTACTTCAAAACCTTAGCCTGATGGGCTTTTTTCTTTTTTCTAAAGATCCAGTGTAAGTTCTTTAAATATTTTCATACCAGATAAACCCTATTGGGTTTTAATTTTTTGGATTACGCTACATGCTTGTGAGGCATAGAAAGGTTATATACGACGCCTAAGATATCAAAGACGGTTTCTTCTCATACCTATGGGATTTTCGTCCGTTTTTCTGTAAGAGATCAAACAGACGAAACAATATCTTTGTTAATTCTTTGGTGTCTTTTTGTAGAGATTCATAAATAAGTAGAAAATAATCTTTTATGATATAAATCGTTTTATATTCGCTTAATTCTCGTTTTTTCTTGATGAGAATTAATTGGCAGATTTGAGACACAGAAGCTATTTTGAACGTAAGGGATTTGTAAGGAATAGGTAAGGAAAAAGAGATTTTCATTGCGTATGATGAAAATATAAAGAAGCATGAAAGGAGGAACAGATATAACTTATATATGAAAAACAAACCAGTTAATAAGAGCGTTTCATGGAAAAGAAATAATTTCTGAGGTTAACATACATGCAAAAAGAGGGATTTACCGTTTATTAGGACAGAATGGAGCTTGTAAAAATAATCATTATGAAGATGATTACGAATTCAATGTTGACTTTTTGTCATCGGTAGAGATGATAGCTGTGTGGTGAGTATGAAATATCAAGCAACCACCTATACAATATGAATAGAGGAGAGGAATGCCTTATGAAAACACGTAGTCAAATTACATTTGCAAGTCTGGCTCTTTTAATAGCTGGAAGTTCCCTGTTATACACAACGCCAACCTCAATTGTAAAAGCAGAGCCCACTCAAAATGTATCTAGTTCGTTACAAACAAATACTCAACGAGATCGTAATTCCGTCAAGCAAGCAATGCGGGATACATTGCAACTTGGATACCCGGGGATACTTGCTAAAACTTCTGAGGGTGGAAAAACTTGGGGTTATGCCGCTGGGGTAGCGGATCTGAGCAGCAAGCAACCAATGAAAACAGATTTTCGCTTTCGCATTGGCAGTGTAACGAAGACGTTCATCGCAACGGTTTTACTTCAATTAGCTGGAGAGAACCGCCTGAATCTAGACGACTCCATCGAAAAATGGTTGCCTGGTGTCATTCAAGGAAATGGATATGATGCTAAACAGATTACTATCCGTCAGATGTTGAATCATACAAGTGGCATCGCTGAATACTCAAGGTCAAAAGAAGCTGATTTTACGCATACAAAAAGATTGTATACCGCTGAAGAGCTAGTGAAGATTGGACTTTCGATGCCCCCAGACTTTGCCCCAGGAAAGGGCTGGTCTTATTCAAACACAGGATACGTATTACTGGGTATCCTTATTGAAAAAGTAACCGGAAACAGTTATGCGGAAGAGATTGAAAATCGGATTATTGAACCGCTTGAATTGTCGAATACATTCCTACCTGGCAATTCAAGCGTTATGCCAGGCACTAAGCATGCCCGTGGATATGTCCAACCAGACGGAGCAAGTGAGCTAAAAGACGTTACTTATTTTAATCCAAGTATAGGTAGCTCGGCTGGAGATATGATTTCTACTGCTGACGACTTAAACAAATTCTTTTCTTACTTGCTCGGTGGAAAATTAATGAAAGAACAGCAACTAAAACAAATGCTTACTACAGTTCCTACAGGAAGAGCTGAAATCGGGAGATACGGTCTTGGAATCTATGAAACTAAGCTTCCAAACGGTGTCCCGATTTGGGGACACACAGGTGGTATTCCAGGATTTAGTACTTTTGCTGGAGGTATACTTGGAGGTAAGCATACGTTGGCCGTCAGTTTGAACAGTATGGGTAGAGCTAACAGTCCTGATCCTTTTAAAAATATTTTACTTGCTGAATTTGGTAAGTAGGTAAAAAGGAAAAAATTTTTTCATAGTTTTCATAGTTGAAAATATACTTTTCTAGTTCAAAAGCCCCAACTTATTTTTAAAAAAATTTGGGGCTTTTTTACTTAGTTGAAAGTATATCGGCATTTTTTAAATATATCATAATCAATTCGCAAATCTTATAATCATATTTTTAATGGCTGCATGAATGTTTTCAATGATTTCATTCCTTATTATTAAATCTCCATAAATTTAAATTAGCCTATCTTTATTAATTCATTATGTATCAGCATTTGGATTTTTTATAAAGAAAAGGCACTATCATCAAAGTGCCTCTTCTTACTTAATCTACAATGGGATAGCAACACATCGCCATCCTTTCTGTATATTTCTACAAAAAGAATAACGTTCTCTGTGAATTATAGATATAAATTTATCTTAGGTTGATAGTGATTTATGATGCCTCCATATACATAAATACATTTTGTCGAAATTATTAAAAAGGGGAATTTTTCTATTTGAAGAACTAATAATTGATTGTCAATATGTATTAGAAATCTCAATCTAAACTAAAGGAGAACAAAATGGGACAAAACAATAAAGGCTTTTCTGAAACAGGATTGCGCAAAATGCGCAATGTACTGGGGCAGCATGTCGATTCTGGAAAGATTCCTGGGCTCGTCGCCTTAGTCAGCCGAAACGGGGAGACGCACGTCGAAGCGCTTGGAACAATGAGGCATGATGGTGGCGCACCAATGCGTCGGGACACGATCTTTCGATTGGCGTCCACTAGCAAGCCGATCGCAGTTTCACCAGTAATGGTTCTGCTCGACGAGTGCAAACTGCATTTAGACGATCCAGTAGACAAATGGCTGCCCGAACTCGCTGACCGGCAGGTGTTGAAACAGCCCGATGGTCCACTGGAAGAGACCGTCCCAGCACGGCGTCCTATCACTGTACGAGACCTGTTGACCTCCACATTCGGTCTCGGAGTGGATCTCACGTTGATGGGTTCTCCGATCATGAACGCGTTCTTCGAGAGTGGGATATTCGACACGCCAGGGCAGGATATGCCCGATCCAGATGAGTTTATGTGTCGCCTAGGTGCACTTCCGCTAAGCTACCAGCCCGGAGAGCGGTGGCAGTATCATATCAGTATTGAAGTGCTCGGCATTCTTGTTGCCAGGGTCACGGGTCAGACATTCGAGTCATTCCTGCGCGAACGCATATTCGATCCACTGGGAATGAAGGACACTGGTTTCTACGTGCCTGAGCTCAAGATTGACCGGCTTCCACCTGCCTTCAACCCAGATCCGCAGACAGGTGAGTTCATCGTGTGGGATGAGGGTACAGGCGGACGTTACAGCAAACCTCCAGCATTTCAAGCAGGCGGTGGTGGGCTGCTCGCAACCATCGACGATTATCACGCGTATTTGCAGATGCTGTTGAACAAAGGGATGCACGGGACCAAACGGATTCTGTCTAGGCCCGCAGTCCAGCTGATGACCACCAACCGTCTTACTCCTGAACAACAAGTATACCGAGACGATTTGGCCAAAAACAACGTCCATTTGTCGTTTGGACAAGGGATACAAGGTGGCTGGGGCTTTGGGATGGGGGTGCGTACCTATCTTGGAGACTACGCGTCTATCGGTCAATTCGGCTGGGATGGCGGAACTGGCACTACAGCTTACGCTGATCCAGACAAACAGTTTATTGGAATTCTGTTCACCCAGGTTGGGATGTCAACTCCGGCCCCATCGCATCTTATCCAAGACTTCTGGACCACGGTCTACCAAGCAATCGAAGACTGAAACCGAACTTAGGTATTGTTTAAAGGAAAACTCCAAGACAAATTATACGCATGATGGCCACCATCAACACCATGGTTAAAAGCTATGGCAGGACGGGAAGTGTTGGAAGTACTACGAGAACAGTTTGGCATTATTAATAAGAGCCAAATAAAAAATCCTCTTGGATGCAAGAGGGTTTTTTTTATTGGGAATAGTAAGGATGAGGGGAGGTGCATTACATATGGGAAAAGGTAGAAGTAATAATGCTGGTAAAAAGCAACCGAATTTCGATGATTCATCTAATTTCGCTAAACAAAGCCAACCGACAGAAAAGAAGAAGAAATAAGAAAAGGATCTCTCTTTATCAAGAGAGATCCTTTTTAAAATATATTGACGTTTCAGCACAACATATCGATTGCCTAATCAAATAGTCATAAATACAAGGCTTAAACTCCTGCGAATGGAAGCCAATTTAATATTATTGTCCTGCTTTTTCTAATGGGTGGAATGATTGCTCAAATTGTAGCCTTGAGGAACCCTCAGCGAGTTCTAAGTATAACTTTGATTGCATCAAGTATTTTTGGCTCTGAAGACAACAAACGGAATTTGCCTCCGATCGATGAGAAGATACTCACTTACCGTGCTAATGGGGCCAAACTAAATTGGTCGGATGAAGAATCTGTTGCAAATTACTTGGTTACAGGATCAGTGTTACTCTGTGGTTCAAAGCATAAGTTCGATGAGAAGAGGGCTTATAAGCAGGTAGAAAAAGAAATAAAACGAGCAAATAACCTACTCAGTATGTTTAATCACTCACTTCTTAAAGGCGATGATTCTTATGAGGGGAAGTTAAAAGAAATTAATATACCTACTTTGGTTATCCACGGTACAGAAGATACAGTGCTTCCATACGAGCATGGTCTTGCTCTTGTTAATGGAATTCCCCATGCTGTATTACTAACCGAAGGATCGGGGCACGAGATTCATTGCGACGATTGGGTTCATATAATCAGCGCTATTTCGAACCATACTTCACTCTTATAATCATTATAGGAATCGCATAAAACAAAAACACTTGGAAAAAGGGCCACAATTGAATTTGTAACCCTTTTTTTCTATTGAAAATCAGTTTTGGAGCTGTTACTCAATTATAGAATATTAATACTCAGTGATTGATAATTCTGTCTTGTAAGGGGTAGTACCACATCGCTATCAAGCTAAGAAAAGTAAGTACCCCCAGAACGAAATTTTGTGCTAACTTGTAGCAAAAAAGCTCATTTTTTTGTTTTGGGGTAATTCTGAATTCTTAAGTTGATTGGCATGTGGCGGTACCCCTGATAGGGCATGCGATAAAGTGCTATTAAATTCGAGGAAGCCAAAGTATAAAAGGGGCATTTATTGCAGCTCGAATATCTTTTACTGATTTATTGCATATAAAAGTAGCTGCACAAAAGTACAGCCACTCTTTTCTTGAAAACATTATTAGAAAAGATCAAAAGGTATACGTACCTTTTGAAGTGTTAGAATACTCCTGAAGAAATAAATAATTCTAATTATAAAGGGCAGTTAATATTAATTCGTTTTTGGTATAGGTTTTGATCATTATAAATCCAATTTTTCTAGTTTTGGGACGTTTCATTTACAGAAGATAGATAATAACAAAATTTTCTCAATAAGGAATTTACTGCTTTTAATATAATTTTTTAACAATTCATGGTATATCTGTATTAAGGGGACCTTTTCGGTTGATTAGGGAGAAAGATTATAAAAATGATATGGGAGGAACAAAAAATGTCATTGAAAAAGAAATTAGGTGTTGGAGTGGTTTCAGCCGCTCTGGGTTTATCTTTAATTGGTGGGGGAACATATGCATATTTTAGCGATCAAGTGGTGACAAATAATTCATTTGCTGCAGGTACATTGGATTTAGCTATGCAGCCAACTACTTCACTTAACTTAGAAAATTTAAAACCTGGGGACAAAATATTAAAGAAATTCAATTTAAAAAATAGTGGTACATTAGATATTAAAGATATCATGATGAAAATAGACTATACTGTAAACGATTTAAAACAAAATAACACTACAGAAGATTTAGGTAAACATATTAAAGTACAATTTCTTTGGGATTGGGATCCTGCAAAAAGCCCTGTATACGAGACAACTCTTGCAGAACTAAAATCACAAAGCCCAGAGATTGCCTCCAAAAAAGTATTTCATTCTAAGTGGACTGAAACAGGAGGATTAAAACCTGGGAAAATGGATTGGTTTTGGATAAAGTTTATATTTGAAGACAACGGAACAGATCAAAACGTGTTCCAAGGGGATAGTATTGCGCTAAAAATGGAGTTCCAAGCCAATCAAACAGATGGACAAGAAAGATAAATGTAAGAGCATAATACTGGTAAAAAGTAAAACTGAGCTTATGCCTTTTAATAATTTAAAAGAATGATTACAACATATCTATACCAAAAGCCATTGATATCAGCATTTGCGCATGATATTAATGGCTTTTGTAAGTTTAACATTTTGAATGTTTTGTAAAACTAACATTTAATTTATAAATAGAAGAAAAAAATAGCCAAAAGTCGTAGAGCGTTTAAGAGAGTAAATAACGACTCTCTTTTTTTGCTTTTGTATTTTTATAGGTATCCATATACATTGAATACGGAAATCCCCACGCTGCAATTGTGCAGAAATAATAAAGTTGTTTAATTTACAATAAAGTCATTTGAAAAATAATATAGTTGTTTAAAAATCCTTATTCCACGAACGGAGCAGGTTAGTGGAAGCAATAGTAATTAGGTTTGACTGGGAAAATTGTCGATGATATTAAAAAAGACACCGAAGTGTCTTATGTTTTTCAAATTAAGCATACCGATAAATTGAAATATAATTACTTAACATTATGCTTATCTTGGGAGCGGGGTATTTTATCGGTGAGTGTATACAAACCATGTAATGCTTGCTGTTAATAATGCTGACGAAATCAAAGCTGTAAGAACACTATATGTTTGCCACATAAGTATTGTTGACCAATCAAAAGCACAGCACAGTATACCCAGGGCAATCGTAGCGGTCAGGAAAATAACTGTTACGGTTATTCTCTTTTTTGTCATTGGCTGCCGCTCATTCGTTCTCCTTCTGCGTAATCCTAAGATAAATAGCAAAACGGCCAATAGGCAAAGAATAATTGTGATAGACGACAAAATGATATCCAAAAGCTGTGTGCCGCTTATTTCATATGACTGAGTTAGATTGCCTTCTAATATATCTTTAACTTTTAGTACCATGTTTGTATTGGTATTTGCGCCGTTGCTCAGCAAGGAGACGGCTGTTCGTTCATTTGGCAGTATGACTACTTCGGTTCTGAAATTTGGATTGCCCCCAGTGTGTTCTATAATCGTTTGTTCGGCGTTTACGGACCAGCCTGCCGCATAATACATACCGTTGACAGCCGAAACAGACATATCACCCCTATGTGATTTTTCGATAACCATGTGAAATATTTCGGGTATGTCCTGCACGATCCCCATCTGTATGCCCATCCAACGCGCCATATCTTTTGTATTAGAAATGATGTAGCCTGCGGGTTTATTCCCAGCATAATCCGGAGCTTTAAATGGAGTTGTCATAAAAAAGGAAGAACGGTAGCCCTGTGCCAACTGTCCAGTGACTTGAGCAGCTTCTTTATAAACATACGTCTGGTGAAGACCTAACGGCTGAAATACCTGTTCCTTCATAAAGTCTTCATAGCTTTGTCGCGACACAATCTCAATAACCAAACCCAATACGTCATAATTAACGGTTCCATAGTTATACTGTTCACCGGGAGGGAACGCCAATTCAGCATCCACGAGCATTTCCACAGTTTTTTGCAACATATCCGGTGTATTGCCTTGTGGAATATTTTGAAGATGCCTAATATTTGTTAGACCACTGGTATGGTGAAGAAAGTTATTTAGTGTAAGACTTTGCATATCAACAGGTTTCCCCTGATACTTTAACGTAAACCAAGGTAAATATTTTTGAACAGGATCAGTCATTGAGAGCAACCCTTGCTCTTCCAACAACATAATACCCATACCGGTAAAAGCTTTACTGACCGAGGCTAACTCATAGAGTGTATTTTCACTTGCAGACAACCCCTTTTCACGGTCTGCATACCCTGAAGAAAAGTAGAACACTTCATCATCAGCAAGTATTGAGATTGACATTCCCGGTACACCTGATATACGACAGGCATCATCTAGCAACGCTTGTATTGCCGTAGATTGCGAATCTGACAACGCATAACTTTGTGTTGTGAATCCTGAGAATAATATAAATATCGTTAATACAAAAACAATAATCTTTTTCATAAACTCTCCTTTTTGGAAAATTATAAGTGAATAATATAAATAACCTCTTTTTACAACTACGAAACTTAATTTTAATTTATCTTTCTATTCACCTATATAATATCAAGTAATTGTGGAGAGTTACACTTAAAAGAACAGATGCGTTAGTTCAATAAGAAGTAAACAACTTTATTATTCATTTTTTAAGTATTATATAAACAGATGGATGTAATTTGAAACAACTTTAAAGAGCCTTGCTACGTAGAATGTAGTAAGGCTCTTAGCTTTTAATAATCAAAATTCAATAACTTTATTATCATTATACAGCAATCAAGCTAAGAAAAGCATAAATCCCAAAATAGTAAAAGTAATGCTTTGAAAAAAACTATCTACTAGAACTGGTACTCTGTCGGTAAGTCATGAAAGAGGTACTTATATTATTTGTTTTGTAAATTATCTTGAATTTGTTGTTCCATATTTACTAGTGATGTTTTTAGGGAATTACTAAGCTTTTTAACAAATTTAAGAACAAGAAGCCAGTTTTTAATAATAGAATTCTAAAAGCGTTAGGGTAGAAATTTATTGTTTTTGTTAAAAAAGAATTGACTTCTACTATAGTTGTAACTAATATAGTTACATAATGTTGCAATCGAATTGGTTACAACTAATTACTGCTTAAAATAAAAATATGATTTATATATTTAATTAAGGATGGTGGTCCACACGTTGCCACCCGGTGTAGAAAGTTACTAATGCATTCAAATTAATGTATAATCCCAACTTTAGTATTTTCTGATACGGGGCAATAATGTGCAACGTAATCTTTTGTTAAAAACCTTGGTTAATCTTTCTTTGGAAATATTAGTTTTTGGGGAATATAGTAAGGTATCCCAAAAAGAACAAGGTATAAAAAGATGTACTTATATAAACCAAAAAGTTAGCTGAGCTAGATAATAAAAATAAAGGTAGGAGATTTAAATGGAGACAAAACAAGATAACCTTATTTACGTATGGGACGCCTATTGTGGATGGTGCTATGGCTTTTCAGAAAGTATTAAAGGATTTTACAAAAACCACACTGAAGTGCCGTTAACAGTTTTATGTGGAGGATTATTTTTAGATGATTTACCAATGAAAAATTTCTCATATATAGAAGAGGGGAATAAAAGAATTAATCAACTTACAGGTGCAGAATTTGGTCCTTCATATCAAAAATTGGTGGAAGAAGGTACTTTTAAAATGAATTCGAAAGATGCTGCAATTGGCTTTTCAGCTTTACGCTCATTAGCACCAGACCGTTTGTTAGAATTCACTTCGGCTATGCAAAAAGCGTTTTATTATGAGGGCCAAAGTCTGAGTGATCCTGAAACATATCGTAAGATTGCAATTGAGCTTGGTCTGAATTCTAAACAAGTATTAGAACGTTTAAACTCTCAAGAAACAATAATAGATGCCCAAAACGACTTCAATAAAGTTCGACAGCTTGGTGTTAATAGTTATCCTTCATTACTTTTACAAAAGGATAATCAAATTATCCCTATTGGTGGTGGGGTAATGACGCCAGATAAAATTGAAGCGCGTTTTAAAAATTTATATTAATGAATTTTAAGTTACAGTATATAACATTTAACGTTTTAAAAAAGACTAGAATTGGATGGACTTAACCCTTTTTATAACAGTCGGTTTCAATTTATTTTTAAAAAGAGTCCAATTTTAATTTTACTATCAGCTATAGTAGCAAACATGTTAGCTTAAGCCAACTAGCTTCATTACAATTCCGGGTGAGCTAGATCACCCACAAGCAACAGCACCCGGCTATGCGATGTATTTTTGTTGGATGATTCGACATCTTGAGAGTAATCCATGGAATGATCGCATCATGGAGGAAGAACACAAGTGGTTATTAGAACCAAGCGCGAAAATTTGGCCAGAAAAGGAATAGACGAAAATAAAGGTTCTGGTGCAAAAAAAAAGTATAAAAAAGTAGGAACTGAATCTTTTAATTTTAGATAATTTTCAGGTGTGATGAATTCCTCTCACTCTTTATTTTTTTATGGCATTAGGAGAGGCTAGCCCCTCGCTCCACTTTACCCCATACCGAAAAACAAAGGGTATAGGTATACTTTCCTGTTTAAAATATTGTTCGTATAGGAAGCGAATAAGCTTCCTATACGAACAACATTACATATTAATAATTTGGAGGGTTTTAAAAAGAAAGAGGTGGTTTTTAAATGTATAATAATTCAATATATTTTCCTTATATAAATTATGATCAATGCTTCGATCGTCAATTCCCTGGTCCTCAGATTCCAGGTATACCTGGAATGCCAGGTTTTCCGGGTGTACCAAGTTTTCCAGGACAGCAAAGTTCACAAGCTCCAACATCTCCTCCCCCATCATTTATTCCTCAACAATCAACTGCTTCACCATTTGCTGTTGATCCAGGAGCAATTTCATTATGTTTATTTCGAAATACTTATATATGGCTTAGTAATGGTGAACAATTTTGGTATTTCCCAATTTTTGTAGGACCAAGGTCTGTTGCTGGTTTTAGATGGAACGGTAGGTTTTGGGTTATTTTTGGAATTGATACGAGAAGGATTATTTCATTTACATGTTTTTAAAAATTATAGAGTAACGATAGAGGTTTAATTATATAAACAAAAGAGGTATTTGAATGAAAAAATTTCAATCATTTGATGGTACAATAACTATGATTAACGATTTTGTAACAGGGTCAAACGAAGATATAGGATGTAATAAATTAATGTCCGTAGATAATGGTTATGGAAATCTAATAAATTTTGTAGTGAAACCAAATACGTATTTTATCGACTATGCAACGGTAGTAGTAGGAGATAAAGTAACTGGGTTTTACGATGCTAACGCTCCTGCTCCTCTCATTTTCCCACCACAATTTCAAGCGATTGTTATGGCAAAATATACACCGCATCAAAATGTAAAAGTAGACTATTTTAATGAACAGTTGGAGAGTAGTGATGGAAAATTAAAATTAAATATTTCTCCTTCTACTCAAATTTTATTAACAAATGGTCAATTCTTTACAGGTAATCTTGTAAATCGAAATTTAATAGCTATTTATAGTTTTACAACAATGAGTATACCAGCTCAAACTACACCATATAAAATCATTGTTTTGTGTCAAAAGTGATTTCTATTCTAAAGGGTCTCTCGGTTTATCAAACTATAATCCATTGTAGAATCAAAAATTTTAGCCATCTTATTGACCAGAATCATAGGCATGTCAAGAGGCGTTTTGCTAAATCTGCAGGATTTCAAAATCTTCGTCATGCTTCACGTACGATAAAAGGTATCGAGACCATTCATGCCCTATATAAACAACGGCGAAGTCTTCAAAGAGACTCCGCCTTTTCAACGTACAATAGTATTCCTTTCTAAATATGAACATATAAGTATCATAAATACATCAATATCATGAAGATACAGGAACCTAATATGTAATATTGCATATTAATAAATTTATATGAGTATATATAACATGAAAATCACTATAACGAACATGCAGGTTTCCTTTTTTATTTGTTATTTTTATCAGTAAAGTAGACCACATATCAGCTTCAGATACTTGTTTTATGATACAAGTAATCAAACAAAAGGAGGGCCATACAACATAATTACACCATTATTAACAGGGCACTCTTTTAAGTACAGGAGATTATTAGCAGGTGGAGAAAATGTTGAAGATGTACAGACAGATAAACATATTCCATATGAAAAAAATGAATTGCAGCAAACTCTAGAAAAGTACGATTCGAAAGAGTTTGGGTTATAAAAAGAAAATAGATAAATTGACAAGAGAAAAGCACTTTGTGTATATCACAGGTGTTTTTTATTTTCATTTTGATATAGGGCTTGAATTAAATTCCCATGTTTTTTTGCAGCCATTCAATAATGAATATGTACATATTCATTATTGAAATTAGTAATAATAAAATGTATTATTGAAAAGCACTATTTATAATTCAAGTAATCAAGGCTATGTATCCATAATAATTTGAACATTCAGAAATTATAATATTAATCATAAAAATGAGGTGAGTTTAATAGAAACAGTACATATTAAATGGTATGGATTGTATAGTTTAAATGATTTTTATAATAGAGAAGAAGCTTTTAAGAAGGGAATATTTGCAATCTCTAGAGTATATGCTAAGAATGAAACATTGATCTATATAGGAAAAACCAAAAGAAGCTTTATACAAAAGATAAGGGAACTTAATAAAGATTGGATTTTTGATGAAAGCGAATTAAAGATTACATTAGGAATAATAGAGTCTCCTAGTGGTGAAAGTTACTCTGAAAAAAAGGTAAAAGAGATAAAATCCCTTTTGATTTTACGACATACCCCAGTAGAAAACAACACATCTTTATTGTACCATAGAGGGCAGTTTAATTTGAAAATTATAAATAAGGGGAGAAGGGGCTTAATTGTTAAAAAGATTTCTACAGGAGATCTAATGTGGACGTAATTGGAATCACCTTTGAATAAAATTGAAGGTTTCTTACGAACAGATGCTTATCAATTTTTAATGTATTAAAATATTTTTGAATAACATATGTCAGATGCTTGAAACAACACAAATTTTATTATGATATGAAATCTTGTATGGGAATTGTAATTCATTCCCATTGTTTAATGAAAATATTAAGAATTATAAGGATAATGCATAAAGATTAGAAGAGAAAATAAACTCGGAGGTTTAAAAAATGGGACAAGGAAGCAGGTTTCAAGAAAAACAACAAAATCGTCGTAAAAAGGTGATTTTTAATATTGCATTTACTTTGGTATTAGTGACAGTTGGTATAGTGACATACCAGTTGTTTTCCCCTTCTGATACATCAAAGAAAGCAATTGCTCAAGAAAAGAAAGCAACAAAGATAGAAGAGAAGAAACATAAAGAGAAAGAAGCAGCGCAGTTAGAAGAGAAGAAACGTGAAGTGAAAGAAGCAGCGCAGTTAGAAGAGAAGGAACGTGAGGAGAGAGAAGCAGTACTGTTAGAAGAGAAGAAACGTGAAGAGAGAGAAGCAGCACTGTTAGAAGAGAAACAAAAAGCAGAAAAATCGGTAAAAACGAGCGAAAATGAAAATAAAGAGGGAGAAAAAACGGCATCTCAAGAAAAGGGTTCTCAAACTAATCCTTCTTGGAAGCCAATTGGTACAGAGCAAGGAGCAAAACCTGCAATGAAATTTAAAGAAGGAACAGTAGATTGGAATGAGATGAAAAAAGCAATTTCTTATGCTGTTGATGTTCCAGAGGGTCAATTGATTTTTGATTTTATTGGAAATAATGGTGAAAATAAAGCCTACGGTAATGTACGAGATAAGCAAAGTAATAAAAAATATAAGGTTGATATTGATTGGGTAGAGAATCAGGGCTGGAAACCAGTATCTGTTCAAGTGGTAAAATAAATAAGCAAAATGTAAATGCTATCCTCTCTTGTTGTGAGCGACTAAGCTATTAAGTGATGTTATAGAAGTTCATATAGTAGAGATTCCAAAGTTGATGCAGCAATGGCGCGAAGAGAAAGTCAATCCGTGGGAAGATTCGTTTGTTCGTTGGTTATTATTACCTGCGAATGAAGATGAACATCGCACACAAACATTGGAGGATATTGCCATGAACCGAGATCCGATTTTACAAAAAGCAATGAATAAATGGGAACGTATGAGTCAAGATTCTTCTTTCCGTCAAGCATATGAAGCAAGAGAAAAGGCCTTAATGGATGAGGCAGCAAAATTTGCTCATGCAGAACAACAAGGAATTAAAAAGGGAATTGAACAAGGGGTTGAGCAAGGAAAGATGCAACTCATTCGAGGCATGCATAAAAATGGTGTGTCTGTAGAAGACATTGCAAAGCTTACAGGATTACCAGAAATAGAAATACAGCGATTTTTGCAGAGCTAGTTCTTAGAGAAAGCATTTTATCCAATAAAATGCTTTCTCTAACTCTGCCTGAAAAGAAGATGAGATGTCTCAATCTTCTTTTTCTATTTTTAGGGGATACGGAAACATCACTATCAAGCTAATGAAAACGAAATAATCCAAGACCGAAAACTCCTTCCTCAAAAATATAAAGGTGTGAAACACTAATTTTAGGTGGGAGATGAATATCAGTAGGCGTAAGCCTACGTTTTTTTTATACTGTAGATATCGTATAAAAAGGTGAGGTGCACCCTATGTTAGTAAGTAAGGCATATAAATTGCATATCTACCTAAATAAGAAACAAGAAATATTAATTGCTAAAACCATTGGTTGCAATCGCTTTGTATTCAAAACATGAAATTAATTAGCTAAATTCTTCTCTAAATAAAAGACCACTGATTTTTTAAACCGGTGGTCTTAAGTTTACATACTATTCATTTGTATAAGTGTCATATTTTTCTATTGTCTTTAAATGATTTTTGTAATAGAAGCTTCTTATCTTTCTTATTCAAATGTTCCCTTCACTATCGGAACTTTATTTTCTACCATAAACTTGCCTTTTGCAATGACGCTGTGAATGTCCAACGTTTCTTTTTCCAACAATACGATGTCAGCATCCTTCCCGGTTTGGATACAGCCCTTACTTGAAAGTTTCAGCAATTGTGCGGGATTCGTGGTAATGACTTCTAGTGCCGTTTCTAACGGAATACCTTCCACTAAAACAGATTCTCGTACTTCGTGAAATAGCGAAGATACTTTTCCGACTTGAAGGCCTGCATACTCCCCATTGTTGTCAAAGAAGGGGAGGCTGGCCTGTCCATCTGAGGAGAAGGTGATGTGTCCGACTGGGACCCCATCTTCAAGCATTATACGTAATGCCTCACTGCATTTCACTTCCCCGTCCTCCAAAAATTGAGGAGTAGTACTTGTGGTAAAGTCTACGTAACCGCCTCGCTTTGCGTAATCAATACCCGCCCTGAATAATTCTTCGTTTCGATTTATATGTGTTGGATGGAAGTGCCGAATCGGAATGTTGGTTTTATCTGCAATTTCATGTAACAATGAAAGTTTTCCTTCTCCGTCCCCTACATGAACTTCTATTATGCCAGCTTTTCCTGACAGAAGACCGCCATTGCGTGCGGCAGTGGCGACTTTAACTATTTCCTCAAATGTAGGTTCTGATGATCTATGGTCGGAGATAGCAATCTCTCCAACACCGATAATTTTGTCAATTAAAATAATATCATCTTCGATTTTTCCCGTCAGCGTTTTTACTGGCACTTGATAGGAGCCTGTGTGAATGAAACAAGAAACTCCCTCTTCTTCAAGTGCCCGCGCCTTGGCAAGCAGACTTTCCATTTTACGTGTTGTCCCGTCAGTACCGAGTAAACCGATTAGTGTTGTAATACCTGCAGTTGTAATATCAGTAAGCATCAGCTCAGGTGTGCGGGTTTTGAATCCGCCTTCTCCGCCTCCACCAATTATATGAACGTGTGAATCGATAAATCCTGGAACAACCAAAAGATTTGCCGCATCAATGACTAGAATAGGAGCAAAGTTGTAAGGAATTGCGATTCTATCATCTATGAATGCGATTTTATCATCTGCAATTAATATGTCTTTCCGTCCTAGATAGTTGGGTGCGTATACTTCTCCATTTTTTATTAAGGTAATCAATTCTTTTCTCCTCCTGTCAATACTTTTCGTTTTATATCAGAATGGACCATATCCTATGAAGTGAGCTATGATAACAGCTACTAATCCGATGAGATAGTGAATGAACACAAGTGGCAGAATCCACTTTGCCCACTTAGTCCAAGAAATTCCTGCAATCGCCAAGCCTGCCATTAAGGTCGTAGCGGTCGGAAAAATCATATTTCCGATTCCGTCAGCAAAAGAAAACGATAACACTGCAGTTTGGCGTGTAATACCCAATAAGTCTGCAAGTGGCACCATAATCGGCATTGTCAGCATCGCATGACCCGTGCCAGATGCTAGAACAAAATGAATAAGAGCTTGGAAATTGTACATGCCAACAACGCTTAAATAGTCCGGAATATGCTTGATTGATACAGATAATTGATGCAGCATAGGGTCAACGATATGCCCTTCATTTAATACAACAAGAATGGCGCGCGATACACCGATAATCAAGGCACCACCGAGCAAGGATGCAGAGCCGTTTATAAAGGAGTTAACAATCTGATCTGCAGATAGTTTTCCGATGATCCCAATCATTATTGTTAATAAAAGGAATAAAGATGAAATTTCTGTAATGTACCATTCGAATTTGATTACACCAAACGCCAAAACGATATAATTAATTACAAAAGCTCCTAAGATGAACTTATGTCTTCCTGTTAACTTCTCACTTGATTGCAGTAATTTTTCCGCTTCTTCTTTTGTATATTTTCCATAGATGCCAATAGAAGGATTTTTCTTTACCTTCATTGCGTAACGATAGATATAAAGAACAGAAACAAGGTAGATGATAATAAATAAAATAAGGCGAAACACTATTCCTGAGAACATCGGTAATTCTGCGATTCCTTGTGCAAGCCCTACTGTGAAAGGATTCATGATGGCAGTTGTAAACCCTGACAATGCTCCTACTATGACGATAGCAGTACCTGTAATTGCATCAAATCCCAGAGCCAACGCCAGTGGAATGATAAGAGGAAGATAAGCTAGTGTTTCTTCCGCCATCCCCATTAAAGAGCCACCTACAGCGAAAAACAGCGTCACGACAGGAATCAATAGTTTTTCACGCGTCGCCAACTTCCTAGCCATTGTAGCGATAAGCACATCAACCGTACCAGTTGCTCTTAAGACACCAAAAAATCCTCCGATAATCAATAAGAAAAATATAATATTGCCGGCTTCTACCATTCCTGTATGAACAGCTTTTATCATATCGAAAAATCCGACCGGAGCAGATTCTATTGATTTAAAAGAATTTGGGTCTACAGTAGTCCGGTTATTCACTTCAATCCGTGCATATTCTCCGGTCGGTAAAAAATAAGTTAATAGAGTCGCTATTACGAGAATGCCGAATAGCAATACAAAAACATTAATTTTTTTCTCTTTTTTTCCAAGTGAAACAGCCTGTTCTTGTAGTTGGCTCATATGTGTTCCTCCTTTGTATTTAAAATAAATGGATTGAAATAGAACGCTTACAAAAATACCGCTAATAGACCATGTTCTTTTCTCGTATTCTGCTGTTTCCCTCCTTTTCATAACCTCGGACACTTCATTAATTTATACATGCAATATGTGTGCCAATATGGATAGTGTGATTTTTAAGGAGATTTTTATGGCAAGAGTAGAGATTTTGGTTTTTATTGTCCTTTTTTGGCGATATAATAGAACCAATTTAAATATAGGCAGGTGTCTTAATGTTAAAATCCTCACTTACACTTATAGCTGGAAGCTCAAAAACAACGCAAGCCTTACAGGAGCAACTAGAACAATTGCTTGGAGACTATGTTTATATTAAAAGCCATGCTGCGGATGAGGGAATACCGCAGTCTCTTGAAGATACAATTATTTTGTATTCATCAGATTCTGTTTATGATCAAACAAAAGGTATGTATAGCGTGAATGCTGAGAAAATAATTGTGGGAAAGAGAACAGTTCATCATGAATACATTGATAAACTTTTAAGAATACCTGAAGATTCATCAGTTCTAGTGGTGAATGATAATGATGATGCAACAATAAATCTTATTGAATCCTTATATCAACTTGGTATAAATCATATTCAATTTATCCCTTTTCGGAAGGGGGTATTGTTTTATGATGATGTTCGAATTGCTGTTTCGCCAGGAGAAACACATCTGTGCCCTTCTTACATAAAAGAAGTAATTGATATAGGTGTACGTCTTTTTGATATGACAACAATTCTGGAAGTTGTAGAATGTTGTGGTTTGAGCAAGGATATATCCTCGAAGATTTCAGAAAGGTATATTAGCAATATCATTGAATTACAACGTAAGTTATTACATGCAGAGCGGGATGCTAAGCAGATGAGTGAGCACATCCAAAATGTGTTAGGAACTGTCGATGATGGAATATTAGTCGTTAACCAGGAAGGGCGGATTACGGTATTCAATGAACGTCTTACGGCATTGTTTCATATTGTGGCGCAAGATGTGGTTAATGAGTATGTAGAACATGTGATGAGTCGTCGGGATATTACCGATTTCATCATGAATGGAAAGGATGAAAGCAAGTTCTTCGACATAGATGGCGTGGATGTCGTAATTTTTCGTTTGCAAATGATGCAAGAAAATACAATTGTCGCAACTTTTAAGAGTGTACATCAAGCCTTTGAAATTGAAAAAACAGCGCAAAGAGAAATGCGTAATAAAGGATTTCATACAAAATACGGATTTGAGGATATTATCGGCGAACATATTGTAATGAAAGAGCGTAAGCGAATCGCCAAGAAACTTGCCTTATCGGAACATCCGATTTTAATTCAGGGTGAAACAGGGACAGGAAAAGAACTGTTTGCCCATGCTATTCATGAGCATTCATTGCGAAAAAACGGACCGTTTCTGGCTGTAAATTGTAGCGCATTAACAGAGAGCCTGCTTGAAAGTGAATTGTTTGGTTACGAAGAAGGGACATTTACAGGAGCACAAAAGGGGGGCAAGAAAGGTCTGTTTGAATTAGCGGATAACGGAACTATCTTTTTGGATGAAATCGGGGACATAAGTCTTACTGTTCAATCACATCTGCTGCGCGTTCTGCAAGAGGGGGAAATCCGCAGAATCGGTGGTGTAAGAATTATACCTGTTAATGTTCGAGTGATTACCGCAACAAATAAAGATCTTCAAGGAAAGATAAGGGCCGGTTCATTCAAAGTCGATTTATTTTACCGGCTGAATGTACTTAATCTCTGCATTCCACCACTCATTGAGAGAAGAGCGGATATACCAATTTTGATTAAGCATTTCATCACAAAGAGCGGAAAATGGGTAAAGATAGAACAAGATGTGCTGGAGTATTTCATGCAATATGAATGGCCTGGAAATATACGAGAATTAAAAAGTACAATTGATTATATGCTGACAATTTGTGAGGGAAATGTCGTGACGAAAGGAGATCTTCCGTCCATGCTGGGACAAGAGGGGGGCAGCGTGAAATCCGAATATTCCGTATGTGGAAGTATACTGGAAATGAAGGAGCATGTTTTTATCTTGGAAGTAATCAAGCAATGTAACGAAAAAGGAAAGGCGGCAAGCAGAGATCTGCTTTCAAGTAAAAGCAAAGAATCAGACTTTGCTTTATCCCCACAGCAAATCCGTCGCCGCCTGGATATTTTAGAAAGTGAAGGATTTGTCGTAAAAGGAAGAGGGCGAGCCGGTACAAAGATTACTGATGCCGGAATAGAGTATCTGTATTTTCTTAAATCAAAGTATGCTTTGTATTGTTAAAGAAATCATTCCTATATTTTGATTGTGAATGGAAATGATATAATTAGCCATTACAGATTCTGGTGCAAACTTTGCAAGTAATCCCCTAATGTAGATTTCGGATAAAGTTTGATCAAAGTATTGCTGCAAATATTGATTTTATAAAGAGAAGAAACTCACACACTTTGAAAAAATCCGATCAAAATGTGTGGGTTTTAATTTTGGATTCCTTAAGTTTTTATAAAAAAGATTGATCATTTTATGTGGTCTACTTAAATAAACGCAGCTGTTAGTTTAACTATAATTAGTAATTTTTCCTGTTTCTGTTGATAAATATAAAAATACTGCCTAGCACACTTAATGAAAGCACAAAATATAACAATAAATCAGGTAGAAATTCTGAAGGAACAATATCTATCGATTGAAAAATAATAATGGCAATGATACCTAAATATAGGATGTTGTACAACACATTATTTGTTTTATATTGAATTTCTCTCCCTCTTTCGTCTTTTGCTTCATCACTTGATTGAAATTTTATTACATACATCTGACTGATGAATATAAAAACTAAAAATAATGATTTTAACCACAACATATGTCTCACTCCTCCTGATAATCGAACACGTCAGTTATTGACTTTTCAAATATATTTACAATTTTAAAAGCAAGAATTAGAGAAGGATTATATTTATTTTTTTCAAGAGTAGCGATAGTTTGACGACTAACACCCACTCTTTTGGCCAGTTCTTCTTGAGTCCAACCTTTTTCTGCTCGACAAACTACAATTTTATTATGTAACAATAGCAACACCTCTTGAAAAGATTGAAATTTATTTCTTACAATTTGTAAAGTATTTTTGACAAAGTGTTATTTGAAATTAATAATATGCACAAAAAATACCCCTTTATACAAAGGGATAAAGCGGTGCAACTTTTTTATAAACAGTACGACTTTATTTCAAAGGTACAATATTTTTTCTCCTGAAATTAATTTATCATATATAAACTATAAATCTTTTTTAAGGAGAGAGAAACTATGGGGAGTTCAGTTAGTGATCAAGTACTTTCTCGTTCATCAGGTGAGAGTTATAATGATACGGCTTCTGTTGATGTAAAAGTTGGGGATCATTTAGAAACTTGGAAACGTGTTAAAATACCTTCTTCTGTATTATTACATAATCCTAATAATATTTTTGATGCAACTATTTATAAAAATGATGAAACCAAACAAATTATTGTTGCTTTTCGTGGCTCTTGGGAGCAACCAATTTCTTAAGTTGATGGGTATGCGTCAGTACCCCATAAAGAAAAGACACCCATATAAGAGTGTCTTTTCTGATAGTTTTTTTAGCAGAAGCAGCTAGCTCCAACTATGATTAATAAAATAAATAATACAACTAATAAAGCAAAGCCGCCACCACAACTACTACAACTACCACCAAATCCCATAATAGTTCCTCCTTTAGATAGGAGGGGAAAACACGGGGTCACTCATGTATTTTAACGGATTCATTTTACCTTATGTTTTTATAGAATAATTGAGCAGGTCCTTTTGAAAATAAAGAAAAGACACTCTTATGAGTGCCTCTCCTTAGCAGCCGAATCCGCTGCAGCTAGCTCCAACTATTATTAATAAGATAAAGAGCACAACTAGTAAGGCGAATCCGCCACCAAAGCCACAGCCTCCGCCACAACTACCACCAAATCCCATATCAATCTCTCCTTTTAGTAAGAGAAAAAAATCGGGGTCACACATGTGTTTTAACGGGTTTACATTAATTTATGCTTTTTAATGATGAATGAGCAGGTCCTTTAAGCAATAAAGAAAAGACACCCTAAGGTGCCATCCTCCGACTTGAACCATCTTAATTTTAATAATATGTATTGGACTCCCATCCGAATATTATTTTACAAGGTTAAGTAATGTTGGTCATTGAGAAATATGGTTCAAATCCATATTTTAAAAAGTTATATATAAGAGAACAAGCTATTAATTAGGGGTAAAACCACATGCCCATCAACTTAAGGATAGAAACTCCACGGTTTTCCATTAATTGAAATGGACAAACTTTTAAACAGTATTATCCTCTTAAAAATGAGCATACGAAATAAACCATAACGGGTTTCATTTTTTTCATTTAGGGGAACAATTAATCTCTTAAGTTGATGGGTATGTATGGTGCCCATCAACTTAAGGGATATTTTTATACAAAATGCGATTTTTTCACGTAGTATTTTATTATCGTTTATAGATGGTATAAAAGTAGGCATTTCAAATAAACCCTGACGGGTTTGAATCTTTTTACTATGCTACCTGATAAGTAGAAGTGGTATACTCATAGACAACACCCAAAATATCAAAGACTGTCTTTTTCTCATAACAGTGGAACTTTCGCTCGTTTTTCTGTAGGAGGATAAACAGGATCACTTGAGTTGGAAGCTTTTGATACAATCCGATATAGGCTTCGTGAATTTCATGGGTTTGCCCTGGTTGTATCTGGAATTGATTTGGAAATTGTTACAGAAAAAAGACCCGCCATTCTTACAACTCTGGAAAATCGAAAATGGCTGTTTATGAAACTTTCTATATTTATACTTAAAGTTGGTGCTACTTCTTTATTGCATTAGATAGTAATGTAATTTATAATACGTTTAAATGATTAAATTCTTAAACGGAAGGTAATGTTAGCCAAATGAACTGTAATGATAAAGTAATGCATATTTTAGAAAATTTAAGACCATGTTTTCAAGGGTTGGGAGATCCAACTCGTCAGCAAATTGTATCACTTTTAATTGATAAAGATAGCTTGAATGTGACGCAAATTGCGGAGAATATTCCCATGTCAAGACCTACTGTATCTCATCATTTGAAAATATTGAAACAATCAGGGTTACTTCAAGTTCAGAAAAAAGGCACTGAAATGTATTATTGTCTTGAATTTAATGAAACAATAAATCTTTTAAAAGAACTTGTTTCTTTAGTTGAAGATGAATGTAAGAACTAGGTACTCATTTATAGTTTAGGGACACCTTTTGTCCCTTTTTTTAGCGATAATATGTTAAAAGGTTTAAGTTTTTAATCATTTAAACTTATAATCTCATACTAATTAAAATGGAGGTTTCAGATGAATAAAAAAACAGTATTAATTGTTGGTGGGTATGGAGTTGTTGGTAGTCAAATTGCTCGAATTTTACATGATCGACATCCTGATTTGGAAATTAGATTAGGAGGAAGAACCTTAGGGAAAGCGTTACCTTTTGAATCAGAGAGAGTAAAAATAGTCAAGGTAGACAACACAACAGATGATCCCTTAAGAAATTTGGATGATAATTTCACATTAGTTGTTAATGCGGTTAATGATCCTCAAGATAGACTACTCCTATCTGCAGTTCGAAAAAAAATTCCATTGGTTGACATTACTCGTTGGACTGAACGCTTTAAGAGTTCTATTGATCGATTAAAAAATGTTGAGGTGCAATCCCCTGTTGTATTAGCTTCAGGGTGGATGGGGGGGACAGCAGCCCTTTTTTCTAAAATTTATTCAAAAGATCTTCAAGAGGTTACGGTTGATATCAACGCACTATATTCTCTTCAAGACAAAGCAGGACCAAATTCAACAGCGTATATGGACCGGTTAACTATTCCGTTTGAAGTCAAAGCTCGAGAGGGAATGCGACAGGCTTATCCAATGACTAATCCAATCAAAGTCCGCTTTCCCAACGGTTATATAACCAAATGTTATCGTTTGGATACTCCCGATCACGTAACCCTGCCAGAATCAATTCATGCTGTTTCGACTAACTTTCGTATTGCTTTTGATAGTAAAATCTCTACATATGGACTGGTTTCTCTGGTGAATACAGGGATTTGGAAAATGATTAGCGGAGAAAAATTTACCAATTTACGGAAAAATATTCTCTATAAACCCGGAAGGGGAAGTGCACATAACATAGTTATTCACCTTAAAGGTTATGATGCTACTGGTGTATTGCATAGACGATGTGTGAACATATCAGATCCGTTAGGACAGACACATCTTACTGCTTTAGGAGCAGCTGTCCAAGCAGAGAATATTCTACAAACATCTGATATTGTGGTTCTGGATTCTAAAATTTACTTTCCAGAAAATCTATTAGATTTGGGTGTGAATGCATGTGCAATTTTAGATTTTTATAGAGAATATGGAGTTAATATTACGACAGAAAATATATAAAAGGTACCGTTCTATTCGTGTGACCCCTAGTACACATATGGCTATCAAGTTAAGAAATACAAATATATCCAAAAAGAGAGAATATGCATCTTCATGAGAAAATGTACATTCTCTCTTTTTGCGGTGTTATAAAATTCTTAAGTTGATGGACATGGGGTAGCACCAACAAAACACAAATTTCGTACGCTACGACAGCGTAACGATTTTATGCTACCAGTAAAAAACTGATTAGTGAGAGCTCATAATGTGCGGGGGAGGGACACCCCCGCGAATTTAAGTTTCACTTTATAAAAAAGTAAGGACCGGTACCGCTTGTTATTTGACGATTACTTTTCCATCCATTCCTTTCAAGTAGTGGAACCGACATATTAGTTCATATGTACCGGGAGTTTCAGGTTTTACGGTAATTGTTATTTCTTTTCCTGACGGGACTTCGGCGTCAATTCCGAGTTTTTTCACCGTAAAGGTATGTTCTCTATTTCCTTTGTTTTTCAATAGCAACGTCGTCGTTTTCCCAACCGGAACAGTGATGATACTCGGATTAAAGTAATCATCATTCAATTCAACCTCAATAGGCTGTCTCACAACGTCGGATTCGGCAAATACACGGAGCGAACCTAAAGTAGTCATAACTACAATCATCGCAAGTGAAATGATTAATCCAGTTAATAGCTTTTTCACAGACATTCGTAATCCCTCCTTTCCTAAGCACTAGTGTTTTCAAATTACTAAAATATTATCAATATAAATGGGGTTTAGGCGTGGCTTAAATAGTAATTCTTTCGGCAACTCCTACTAACCAAGTACTAACTGGAATAGGATTTGGGTAAATAAAAAAAGCCTCCACTACTGTGGAAGCTTCTCCAAATGATGTGCAATATCAATATACATATCGGAATAAACCGAATGGATTTCATTACTAGGCGCAGCGTTAGAAGAGAAGTGGACGATTACCATACTTGCTTTCGGATCGATGTAAAGGGTTTGTCCGTAACTGCCTAACACTTCGAAAGCACCTTGTTCATTGTGCGGAACCCACCATTGATTATGATAAGAAATGGAAGCACCATGACCAATTGCGAGCTCACCTTCTTGTACATTTTTCACACTTTCTGTAATAGAAGAAGGGACGATTTGTTTTCCGCTATATTGACCATTATTTAATAATAATTGTCCGAACCTCGCCATATCTCTAGCAGTTGCATTTAAGCCAGCGCTTGCTTGTTCTACTTTTGTTTCATCTGTAACGTAATAAGCGTCTTCTTCCATACCAATGTGAGACCAAATTCGCTCGCTTACATTTTCAGCTAACGATTTCCCTGTAATCGTTCGGATAATCCAAGCGAGTGTTTCTGTTGATCCGTTATTGTAAGAAAAAGCTGAACCAGGTGGTGCAGTTTCTTCTGCTTCTAGTAACATATCATAAATTTTCATAGGGCCCTCGTAGTTTTTTCCTCGGGGTAAAATATTACTAGCTAAATATAGTTGTGCATCTTGATTTTCTAGTCCTAGCTGCATATATCCGTGAGTAGGGTATTCAGCGGAAACTTGCATGTCCATTAATTGCTGAAGTGTTGCTTTTCCAAACGGTGTATTTTTTAATTCTTTTATGTAAGTGTCAGCTGTTTTCTCTACATCAATAAGATTTTCTTCAGCGAGAGATTGTATGATTGCACCAGTAAACACCTTTGCTAATGATGCCATTCCATGAGGTTCACTCTCGTTATATCCATTGAAATATCGTTCATAAACAAGTTGACCATTATGTACAACGACAAAAGCATCTGTTTTGTTTTCGTCTAAAAGTTTTTTTAGAGGAGTCGTATTTCCAAATCTACGCTCCACAGCAAAATCGTCTAAGTTTTGTAACGCGGTAGGGAAGGGAGCAACTTGGTCAGGGATGTTTTTTACTTCATTTATTAAAGTGAATTCTTTCATATGTGTATACGACCAGCGTAAGTAAGGATCGTCCAACCAGTTTTCTTTTGTGACATTTGCTTTAGTGGGGGTCGTTTTATTATTTTTAAAAAAAGTAAACCCAAGCCCTGTAACTACGAATAGTAATACTAGTAACAGTAATAGCAGGGGAGATTTCTTTACATTCATATAGGTACCTCCTTTAGTTTCTATTATAAGTATACGCTCGTCTTAAAATAAATACAAAATAAGGAAAGTAAACGGGTAAGTTTACTTTCCTTATGAACGTTAAGCAGATATTTGTCCGTCTGTACTTTGTTTCTTGAATTTTTGTTTTCGTCCGTGTAATCCATAATATAGAAGTAAAGTGAACGCAACGATAATAGCTGCGATAAAATACATATTATGATAACTTGATTTGGCAGCGACTATACCTAAAATGAAAGAACCGAAGCCAATGCCACTATCAAAGAACGAGTAGTAAGTAGCTGTCGCAGAACCACGTCGATGGTTTGGAGCGGCAGAAATTGCAATCGTTTGGAAACTTGGAATTAATGTTCCGTATCCTAAACCGATTAACATACCTGCGCCAAGGAACCAAAATGAAGTTTGCGCTTGGCTTAAAATGAACATCCCAATTGTGAAAATAATAATAGCGGGATAGATAAGTACATTTTCACCGAAACGATCAAATATTTTCCCTGTAAATGGACGAGAAATGACCACAACAAGTGCGTATAAAATAAAGAAGTAACTTGCAATTTCGCTTAAACCGAGCTCTTTCGCATAAATAGGAATAAAGGATAAAATGCCACTATAAGAAAAGGCTAAAACAAATCCTGTCAGAGCGATTGGAATAGAAGATGGTTCAATTAAGTCTTTCCATTTCATTTTTTCTCGTTTTTGTTTGTTTACTGGTGCTTCATGCGGAATATTGACTAGTAATCCTAATAAAAATGCGAGTAATGAAAATACTGAACAAACGATAAATAGTACAGTAAATGAAAAATGAGAAATAATTGTTAAACCTAAAAAAGGACCAATTACCATCGGTAGACTCATAAATACGCCGTAATAAGCAAGTGCTTCGCCACGTCTATGAGCTGGTGCTACATCAGTTACAATTGTTCCAGTTGCTGTTGTTGCCATTCCGAATCCAATACCATGTAAGAAGCGAAGGGCAAGTAATAAAAATAAACTTTGCGTACCGAAATACATAACGGTAGCGGCTAAAAATAGTGAAAGTGAAATAAATAATATTTTCTTTCTTCCTAAATCATCGAGCCATTTTCCTGTGAATGGTCTACATAAAACAGATGAAATAAGAAAAACAGTTGCAACTAAACCAATTTCCTCAGGTTTTCCTTTTAGGCTGTCTATAACATAGACAGGCAGAGTAGTCATAAGCATGTAAAATGTTAAAAAGAGAAACAGACTACTAAAACAAGTTCCGAGGAAATCCTTCGTCCAAAGTTTTTCACTTTGCATCGTCATCCCTCCATATTAATGATCTAAATTTTTGATGATTTGTTGTAACAATTGAAAAGCTTCATGTAAGTCTTCTTCTTTAATACCTTCTAGCGTCTTTTCTTCAAAGGAATCAACTTCTTCTTGCCATACTGGAATCATTTGTAGTGCAGTATCAGATAATGAAATCAACTTTTCACGGCGATCTTTTCCTTCAGTACGAATAATCCAGCCCATTGTTTCCATACGTGTTAACGTACGAGTCATCGTTGGTGATTCAACATTTAAATATTGACATAATTCTGTTTGGGTACAAGATCCAGTTTGATTAATGCGGAAAATAACAGCCCATTGCGCACTAAATAATCCTGTTGGAGATACACGTTCATTAAATTTCTTCGTAAACTTACGAGAAGTTTGACTGACAATGTGGAAAAAATGTTGTTTTTCGTCCATGTATTTTGATCCTTTCAAATTAGTTACCTAGCTAACTATATACCTTTTTATTTTACTTGTCTAGTAATAGACATGTTGTTTTATGTGGAAATTTCGTATAGATTTTGTATTGAGAACGTACATTCTACATGGTATTCTTTAATTAAGTAAAGAATTTTCTTTCTATTAAATAGAATGGGGGAACTTGTGATGATTAAGCCTGCAACAATGGAGTTTGTTTCACTATCGAACGGAGAAACGATTGCGTATCAGGAAGTTGGAAGGCAAAATACAGAAATTCTTGTACTCATTCACGGGAACATGACATCGTCACAACACTGGGATTTAGTTATTGAAAAGTTGCAAGATCAATACCATATTTACGCTCTTGATTTAAGAGGATTTGGCCAATCAACATATAATCAATCGATAGATTCATTACAAGACTTTGCAAGAGATGTAAAACTATTTATCGATCAATTAAAACTAGAAAAATTTTCATTAATGGGCTGGTCAATGGGCGGTGGTGTTGCGATGCAATTTACAGCGAATCATCCAACATTTGTCGAAAAGTTGATTTTAGTAGAATCAGTGGGAATGAAGGGATATCCAATTTTTAAAAAAGATATTAACGGGCAACCGATCGTATCAAGTTTAGTAAAGACGAAAGAAGAAATCGCGCAAGATCCCGTACAAATTGCTCCAGTGCTAGATGCGATAAAAAATATGAATAAATTATATTACCGTACAGTATGGAATCTATTAATATATACACATAATCAACCTGAACCGGATCGTTATGAAAAGTATTTAGATGATATGTTAACGCAACGTAATTTCGTAGATGTGAATTATGCGCTCATTACATTTAATATTTCGGATGAACATAATGGGGCTGTAGAGGGAAATAAGCAAATTCATCATATTAAAGCCCCAACACTCGTCATACAAGGTGACAGAGATTACGTCGTACCGCAAGTAGTCGGTGAGGAATTAGCAAAACATTTGCCAAATGCAGAGTTGAAGATATTAGAAGATTGCGGACACTCACCGTTTATAGATTGTTTAGATGTATTTATAAAACATGTAGAGGATTGGTTAGACAATAAATAATTCCCGAAATATAAAACTTGCATATACTATAGCATTTGTATGTATAAGGGGAGAGAGTCAATGCATAATCCATTTTTAATATATCATTCTCCATATAATGATCATCAATATATAAAAATGATTATAAATCCGATGTATATGCAAGTTTCACCAGCTGTAGTTCCTTTGCAAGTGCAGCAATCAATGGTCCATACACATCCGATTTTATTTGGGCCTTCATTTTATGAAAATCCATATTTTAAGCATTTTCATTACAATGTGAAAGCGCAAGTATGGGAAGGATAAGAAGCTAAAAGGTTCATTCTTTTAGCTTCTTTTTTTATTATGAATATTCGTACACGCATTTGAAGAAACAGTTTATAATGAAAAGTGGAAAGCGTGAGAAGGAGAGGGAAAGGGATGTCGATGCGTTTTACTTTTTGGATTATGGTTGGAATTGTAGCAATCTCAGGTTTGTCACAAGGGATGCTTTTACCGACCATTGCAATGATTTTTGAACAAGAAGGGGTTAGTTCAAGTATTAACGGTATTCATGCGACGGCATTATATATTGGGATATTAGTTATTTCACCGTTTCTTGAAAAACCGATGCAAAAGTTTGGAATGAAGCCAATTATCGTTATTGGTGGGTTTCTCGTTATTATTTCATTATTCTTTTTTACACAAACTTTTTCATTTTGGGTATGGTTCGTTCTTAGATTTCTAGTTGGAGTCGGAGATCATATGCTTCATGTCGGAACACAAACATGGATTACGACAACATCAGACCCGAGTAAAATAGGTAGACAAGTATCGATATACGGTGTATTCTTCGGAATTGGTTTCGCAGTTGGCCCGTATTTAGCAAGCACTGTTCAGTACGGTCTTGCAACACCATTTATCGTATCTACTATACTTTGCTTAATAGGATGGCTTTTACTACTACCAACGAAAAATGCATTTCCAGCACAAGATGAGGCAAAAACTGAAAGTAAATCATCCTTTTCTCGTTATAAACAAGTCGTTGGATTAGCTTGGATTGCGCTAATTGGTCCGCTCGCATACGGCGTACTTGAAGCGATGTTAAATAGTAACTTACCAGTATACGCACTTCGCAAAGGATGGTCTGTATCGGAAGTTTCCTTCTTATTACCAGCATTCGCAGTTGGGGGCATTATTACACAAATCCCGCTCGGTATATTAAGTGATAAATACGGGAGAGACCGTATTTTAACGTGGACGTTCAGTGTAAGTACGGGCATTTTCCTACTTGCAGCAGTATTTGATCAATATTACTGGATCGTCTTTGCATGTATGCTTATAGCAGGTATGGTCATTGGCTCGTGCTTCTCACTAGGGCTTGGATTTATGACAGATTTATTACCGAGACACTTACTACCAGCGGGTAATATATTATCCGGAATCGCCTTTAGTATAGGAAGTATTATGGGACCTGTATTAGGAGGCGTATTTATAGAAAAAATACAGTATACAAGCTTTTTTATTGCGGTTATGATTATAATGGGAATTCTCGCAATGGTATATATGGTTTACATGAAGAATCAATTCGCATCAAGAAAAATAGAAAGTAGGTTAGGGCATGACAAAACAACCTAATAAAAAGAAATTTGAAGTACTCGAAAACGAAACAATTACAGACTGCTTAGCACGTATGGAACAAGAAGGATATGCACCGTCTCGTCGCATGGAAGAACCAATCTTTCATGAAGTGAAGAAAAACGGCAAAACAGAAGTTGAACCATGCGGTAGAAAAATTGTTTTTGAGGGGAAATTGAAGTAATCAAATAACAGATTTTCTTTTTGATACAGAACAAGCCATCCAATTCATCCTCTATGAATTGGATGGCTTGTTTTTTTACACTTGATCAGTGAAGGAAAATATATTTTCTGGGAAGAACGAAAAGACATGCCCAATTCTTCTAAATCCTGTTTTCTAGACTGTAGCTTCATGTAGAAAACTTTGCAACAGAGCCTTTATTTATTGTTTTTGCTAAAACTTATGTACAATTCACAGTGCGAAACAACACATATAAAATGCCACTTCCTTTTTCATTTCTCCTAATTGGCTTCTTTATATGGATCGCAGAAAATATTGCTACTTTTTTCGTATATTGATAAAATAAGTTCTTGGGTCTTACTTGTTGTTATCAGTATAATGATTATCGCTCAACTTAAAGAAATTAGTTACACAGATTTCGCACTATCTAAAGAGGGGACGGCAGCGATTCCCTCTTTTTGGAGCCACTCACAAACGTAAAGCAAGAGAGGAGGCTATATGAACTATTCTCCTCTCTTGTTTAGATTAACCAGCTACTACAATTGGAACAGGTATATCAAGTTCAATATCTGGAGGATGTTGATTGGAACCTAGTCGACATTCTGGTGGATAATGTTTTTCTAGCAATCTATCAATTCTGATGGAATCGATAGATTGTTAGAAAGTGGAAAAAATATCCGTATATTCCGAAGCAGATGTAACAGAGTGTCCTTCCATAATTAAGTGTAAAACCAAAATACGTTGTTTTAAAAAGTTATTTGTTAGAACTGGTTATAAGTAATAAAACAGAAAAGAGGATTACATGTTACATAATTTACAGAGAAGTAAAAGAATTTTTTTATTATGTCTTATTTTTTTAGTGCTTTTAACCGCTTGTGGTAATACGGATGTTAAGACATCTAAAGCTTCATTACCACCGGCTCAATCAAATATAGATAAATCCTTAAAAGCACCAAATTGGGTAGATAGAAGTCCTATTCAACAATCTCCTAATTTTACGGAAGATAAAAAAGTAAAATCGGTTGTGAATTTAATAGCAACGGGTGATAATTTATACCATGACGCAGTAATTAAAGATGGCAAACAAAAAGACGGTTCATATGATTATAACTATATTTATGAAAATATCAAAAAAGCTGTTAAATCAAGTGATCTTGCTATAGTGAACCAGGAGACCCCGATTGCAGGAAATAATTTAAAAGTACAGGGATATCCTACTTTCAATACACCTGAAGAAGTAGGTCAATCTTTAGTGGATACTGGATTCAATATAGTGACTCAAGCGACAAATCACGCTATGGATATGGGTATTAAAGGTGTTGCGAATACAAGAGAATACTGGAATAAATATCCAGATGTTATCCCGGTAGGCATTAATGAGAGTCAAAACGAGCGCAATGAAATAAAAACGATTACAAAAAATGGGATTCGTTTTGCATTACTTAATTATACATATGGTACGAATGGAATTAAAATTCCAGCTGATAAGTCTTGGGCATTAAATTTAATTGATAAAAAAGCGATACAAAATGATGTGGAAAAGGCAAAGAGTAGTTCTGATATGGTGATTGTTATGGTGCATTGGGGAGTTGAATATACCTCTACACCTTCAAAACAACAAAAAGAAGTTGCTCAATATTTAACAGATTTAGGTGTAGATGTAGTAATTGGAAATCATCCACATGTAATTCAACCAATTGAGTGGAAACAAAATAAAGATGGACATCAAACGCTAATCTATTATTCTCTTGGAAATCTTATTTCTGCTCAAGAAAAATTAGAAACATTGGTTGGAGGATTATCTTATATACAATTTGTTAAGTATGAAGATAAAACTTTTGGTATACGACAAGCGGCACTCGTACCGACAGTAACCGACTATGCTGATGGTAAGAAACAATTTAAAATTCAATTTTTAAAAGATTATTCGGATGAAAATTCTAAAAATCATGGGATTAAAAAATTTGTAGGTCCCGTTTCTTTAGAGGATTTCAAGGGTATTCCTAGAGATGTGTTGGGAAATTGGTATAAAGACTAATAAACAAAAAGGGAATGAGATACAATTAAAAAATTTATAATTTTAGCATTGGTATTGACATTGGGATGGAGCCTTGCTGCTTGTAGTGGAAAGCAAACATCTCAGGAAACTACTAATAATAGCGATAAAAATAAAAATGAGATAAATGCGAATAAAAAAGATGTTTTACCTATCTCTGATCTTAATGATTGGAGAATTATCCTTGTAAATAGAGAGCATATGTTACCAAAGGAACTAGGAATTGAATTAACAAGTATTACCCAAAATGCTAAGCCAAATATGAAAATCGATAGCAGAATTGCAACTTCCTATCAGGATATGGTAACAGCTGCAAAAAAAGAGGGCATCAATCTTTATTTAAGATCAGGTTATCGAGCTATAAAATTACAACAAACGTATTATGATGCTTCAGTTAAAAGCTATAAATCTCAAGGTTTGTCGGATAAAGAGGCTAGTGCTAAGGCATTGGAATATCTTCAGTATCCTGGCGCAAGTGAACATCATACTGGATTAGCATTAGACATTATTTCAGTTGAATGGCAGAATACTGTAGAAGATTTAAATGCAAAATTTGAAACTACCGATGCATTCAAATGGTTAGATAAGAATGCTGCAGAGTATGGGTTTATTCTCCGCTATCCAAAAGATAAAGAGAATATTACTGGCATTAAGTATGAGCCATGGCACTATCGTTATGTAGGAAAAGAAGTTGCTATTTATCTAAAAGAAAAGGGATTAACTTTAGAAGAGTATTGCGAAAAAATTAAGTCCGACAAATAAAAATACACTTTGATTCTATTAAAAAACCAGCGGAAAAGGTGGATCTGGAGGATGTGTTAATCTTCCTCCTAGTATTACGAAAACTGTGTATGATAATGTAAGCACGTATGAACCTATGTATCAAGAACTTAAATTTATAAAAGAAGCAGTGAAAAAGGATCTGATATTCATATCAGATCCTTTTTCATTCGTAACATAGAATACTTGCTTACTGTATCTGCTTAACTAAGCTTTAGAGATTGCCTGTTTTCCTGGTGCTACAATATTAACCTCGCTATCATTTTTGTTTTGGATGTTGGATTTTCTTAGCCTGATAGACATGTAGAGGTAGCCCAAACACTGCGATTGGTAGTGATTTTCATTTGTTAGAATCTTGTGAATTTTGTTAAGGTGAAACAGTTGGAGTAAGGAAAATATTTTAGGAGTTGAGTAGGGTGAAGAGATATTTTGTTAATAATAGATTGGTTGAATGAAATGGTAGATATTCTTGAGATTGACCAATTTTACTCTTGATCGCGTTCTTTGGGGAGTTTTTATAGCCTTGTATTATGTAAAATAGATAGGAACAAAATAAAATCCCTCAAGAATAAGGGTGTTCTTGAAGGATTATTTATGCTGTATATATTTTATATTGCTTGTAACGTATTAATGATGTTCAATTTTAGATATTTCAGCGCGTTGAATATAACCATCAGAGAAGCTGAAATAAAGAGAATAGCTTCCTCGATTATATATAAAGCCTTCACTAGTCATATCCTCACCGATTCCATCTGGTTCACCAAACCACTCTTTTAATTCGTTGATAGAGATATCCATTTTCACCCATATATATCTAGCGTCCGAAGGGTACATATCAATATTATAATCTCCGTATACCGCTGTATTAGGTGCATCACATTCTGTACATGGTGCTTGCTTCCAAACATCAGGCGCTCCAAATTCTTTTTTTACCTCAGATATATCTTTACCTAGTGCATCTAATTTAAATGGACCAAACGTCCCATTCTGTAAAGCTGTTGTTAACATTTGTTTCAGTTCTTCTTTTGAATTGATGTTGAAATTATAAGATCTGTTCTTTGCTATTGTATTATAGAAAAATTGTGCATACTGTTCACGCTTCACAAGCATGTTTCCATTAAAATTAGCTGCCTCGTCACCTTGTGCTATACGGTTACTACGCAGTGCATTGGCAGATTCGTAGGCCCAATGATCTTTTGGTACATCTTTAAAGTTCTCTTGTCCTTTTGATTCTAAATGAAATGCTTTTTGTAACGCTACTGCCATCTCATACCGAGTTAATACATCATCTGGACGAAATGTACCTGTTCCATCACCTTTCATAATTCCAGCTTGTGCAATGGCTTTAATATCCTTTTCAAACATATGATTTGTAATGTCACTAAACATATTCGCCTGTTTATCGTCTGCTATTAAACCTAAATGTCGATTGACTAAAGAAGCTACCTGTCCTCTAGTAACATTGTCCCCAAAACCGAATTTCCCATTTCCATATCCCTTATAAATCCCTGCTGACGCTAAGTAATCGATAGCAACTTTTGACCAGTGGTCCTTTGGTACATCTGTAAATACAGTGTCATTATTGCTAACTACCTTATAGCTATTTTCATTAAAGTTTGTTTTCATAGTTGTTTCTGCATTTACTGTGCCTACCATTGTTGTAGTTGCTAGTGCTGCAGTTATTACTAATCTGCATGAAACTTAATCATAATATCTATAAATATTCATCTCTATTTAAAAATGGTATATAGAGTGAAATGTAAAGTAACTCAAAAATATACAATAAAAGTTGATTTTGAAGTTATTTTTGCTTAATTTACTTTTATAAATCCATTCAATAAAATCATCTAAATCCCTTTTCGCTATTTGCGGACAGTAAAATGCTTCTTTTTTCAATCTACGATAGAAGACAGAACGTATATTTGGTATAATCAAAACATACTATATGAAACGATGTACATGAGTTTGAGATTTATGTAATAAGGTAAGTAATACATAACAATAACTACTCTTTATAGGATTCAGTTCATGTTATACAAATCAATCGTTAGAAAGGAAAAGAAGTAATGAATCAAATTTCATTTGAAGATTTATTTGAAGAAGAAAACGAAAAAGAAAAGGTGGAGGTAGCTGAAATACCAGTACCTTTATCGCCATTGCAACAAGATATATTAGGATTATTTAATTCTGAAGAAATAAGTGCACTGGAGCTGTGCGAACAATTAATACGAGCTGGTAAAATACCCGATGAAAGATTCACAACGGATAAACCTAAAGCATTTGGACAAGTATGTTTAATATTAGAAGGTTTTGTTAAAGAAGGAAAGCTTATTTTTGTCAAAAGTGATGAGAAAAGAGATAGGGTTTATAAATTGAATGAAGAAGTTTTTAACGGATAAGGTGTACAGGGGGGATGAATAATTTTCTAAGGGAGTTCATTTGTTTTTCTCATCAAAAAGGTGTCAATCTTGCTTAGATTGACACCTTTTTTGATCATCTAACATCTAACATATTTACGTTTGAAACCAAGTCTTCCTCTATCAAGTTCTTTTTGAATAATCTCTGTATCATTTAGCAAACTGCTCTTTTTATTTTCACGTTTTATTGCAACTATACCAACTTCTTTTGCAATTTCGACTGCTTTTTCGTGTAATGGCGCATATGAAATCCCCACAGTGTTTAGAAAAATTATTCTCCTGTTATTTATGATGATCGCCGTAAGGTCATTGCCCAAAATAAAAGAGCACAAGCACTAACGGATGCACCTAATATACAAACTCCGTTCCATCCGTAGCTTGCATAAATGTTGGTTGAAAGAATCGCACCTGTTGCACTGCCGATAGAATAGAAAATCATGTAACTGGCAGTGAGGCGACTTCTCGCTTCTGGACGCACTGTGAAAAGCATACTTTGATTGGTGACATGTACAGCTTGCACAGCTAAATCTAAAAGGATAACACCGATAACTAGTAGGAATAGAGAATGGTTCATTAATTTAATTAGGAGCCATGAAAGTAATAATAAGGATAAGGCTATGCCAGTAGTTCTCTCTCCGAATCCGCGATCAGCAAGTTGTCCGGCTTTAGTGGCAGCTAATGCACCAGCAACTCCAGCAAGACCAAATGCTCCGATAGCTGTATGTGATAGATTATATGGTGCAGCACTTAGAGGTAAAACTAATGAAGTCCATAAAATACTGAATGAAGTGAAAATGAGCAATGCTAATATTCCGCGAATGCGTAAGAGGCGCTCTTCTACAAATAATAAGAGAACGGAATGTAATAATTTAGGATAGGTCATAGCTGTTTTTTTAGGTTTAAGATTAGGTAAATTACGATATAACAAACCAATTACGAAGAGCATAAGTACAGCAGAGGTAAGATAAACGGAACGCCATCCCGCTAAATCTGTTAATGTTCCAGCAAATGTACGTGCAAGTAGAATTCCTATTACGACACCACTCGTGACGAAACCTACTATTCGCCCACGGTCTTTTGGGTTAGCTAAAATGGATGCGTATGCGACGAGTGTTTGCGTAACAGTCGCAAGAATTCCGACTAAGGCCATACCTATAAAAAGTACGGTACTGGAAGGGGCGACTCCGACCACAATTAAAGCGAAAACGGATAAAAGCATTTGAACAATAATAAGTCTTTTTTGGTTTAACAAATCACCAAGTGGAACTAATAAAAGTAATCCGAGTGCATAACAAACTTGAGTAATCGTAATAACGACACCAATAGTTGAATGGTTGATCTTAAACGCATTTGATAAAGAATCAAGTAGAGGATGAGCGAAGTATATATTCGCCACAGCCATCCCGCAAGCTATTGAAAATAATAGAGTTATATAGCGGGGCATGATTGTATTAATAGGTGATTGGAACTGATCATTATTTTGTGTAAGAGCAGTTGTCATTTTTTCTTTAGCATCCATAATATCATCTCCTTTTGTTTTTAAAATAATGTACCGAACGGTATATTATTTCGTAAGTCAAATATAATCAAGGATAAGTTGCTATGTCAAGTGAATTGTAAATTAAATTCAGTTTCTTTTGACATATCATTTATAATTTAATACGATATATAATATACTGATTAGTACATAAAAAGTGATTTATAATTTAGAAAACAGGTGAAAAAAGAGGAGGGATTAAATGGCTCGACTACGTGAATTTGATAAAGAAAAAGCTTTAGATGCTGCTATGCAACTTTTTTGGGAGAAAGGATACGCTGCTACTTCATTAAGTGATCTAACTGCTAAAATGGAAATACAAAGACCGAGTTTATATGCAGCATTTGGTGATAAAGAAGGGCTATTTGAAGCTGCATTACGGAGATACACGAATTTACACGCAGCTAGCATTCGAACAAAACTTCAAAAAGAACAATCTGTAAAAGAGGCCATTCGTATATTTTTTGAAAATATGGTGGAAGAGGAATATAAAAAAGAATCAAATAAAGGCTGTTTTTGTATTAACACAATGGTTGAGATTGCCCCTCATAATGAAAAATTTGAAGTGCTGACTAGAGAACATCAAATGTATCTTTCGGTTATATTTCAAGAATTAATTACTAAAGGAATTCAGTCTGGAGAACTGCAAAGTGATGTGAATGCTAAAGCATTGGCACAAACGCTAGTTACTTCATTAATTGGATTAACGGTGTTAATGAAATCTCGCCCAGAACGTTCAGTTGTAGATAATTCGGTATGTATCATATTATCGTTACTAAAATAAATGTAACAGAATTGTATTTCAATCAACTATGTCGATTATAGACACTTTTATTTATAAGCTTTTAACTTTAAGCACTGAATTGTCTACGAAGGCAACAAGTGCTTTTTATTTTCGTGTAAATATGAGCAGGTGAATCATAATGGTTGTCTGCAATATATGAAGATTGTTGGAGACATTTGTAATTAGGAATCGGATAAGAGAGGACTGAAAACACTATATAAGCCCCTTCCAAGCCCTTCATAAGCACCTACCAAGTAATAAATCACTAAGAAAAGAAAAAACAAAACAAAAACAACTACAAGAACAAAAAAGCGCGAAAAAATAAAACCGGCGTTGTAGTAATTAAAAAAATTTGGAATTCAAATGCAAAAAACAAAGCCCTCATTCCTATATGTATATTGAAGGATTGAATTCTGCCTTTTTATGAATAAAAGGAGGAGGTAAATATATGGCGGTGTACCGTAATGTGCAGGTGAACTTTTGGCAAGATGAATTCATATTAGATTTAACGCCAGAGGAGCGTTATTTTTATATATATTTGTTAACTGGTACGAAAACGAAGCAATGTGGTATTTACATATTACCGAAGCGTTTGGCAGAGCTTGAAACTGGTTACAGTATGGAGACTGTTGAGAAGTTATTGAACCGGTTTGTGGAATACGGGAAGATTGTATATGATGCGGAAACGAAAGAGTTATACATACTAAATTGGCTACACTATAACCCTATTTTAAATACAAATGTAGAGAAGTGTGTGTTACGTGAGTTAAAGACTGTAAAAAATAAAGAGTTCATACATATATTTTTACGTAAATGTCTTGAAGAAGAATGCAAGATTCCATTATTACTTCAGTATTTTGGTATGCCAGAGGAAGAGATTGATAGTAATTCACAACAAGTAATTATTCAAGAGAAGGAAGAGGTAGAAAGAGTAGAGGATGCCACTCCGCATAGTGAAGTTTATAAATTTTACGAACAAAACATTAGCAGTCTATCTCCATATATCGCGAAGGAATTAAAGGAATGGATGCAAAGAGTTTCAGGAGATAAAGTACTAGAGGCACTTAAAATTGCGTTTGAACATAATAAGCGAACGCTCGCTTATGTGAAGGGGATTTTGAGGGATTGGTGTAAGAAAGGACGAGTAAGCTTCAATAAAGGAAAGGAAATAGTGCGTAAGAGAGAAGTATTCAGTTTGTATGATCCATAGCATGAGCAAGTAATGATTTCTTCTTTTCTAAAAGGTTCTTTCACAATAGAAGCGAATAGATTGAGAGAGGAGGGATTGTATGGAAGTCGTCATAAAAAAGAAACGAAATAGGGGAAAAAGAATTTTTATTTGGTCTAGTAGTATCGTTCTTTTTTTGTTTATTTGCGCTATGATTTTTTTGAACATATATACGCTTAGTTCTGTGCCAAAGATAGATGGAACGATAAAACTTGAGGATTTACAACATGCTGTTGCGGTGAAACGAGATAGTAAAGGTGTACCACATATTAAAGCGGAAAATGCGCATGATTTATATTTCTCGCAAGGGTATGTACAAGCGCAAGATCGTTTGTTTCAAATGGATTTAAGTAGAAGACAAGCTTCTGGTATGTTAAGTGAAGTTGTAGGGGAAGCAGCTGTTGATCGAGATAAATTGTTTCGAACGCTCGGTTTACGGCGAGCGGCCGAAGCGTCTGTTAGTCAATATGATGGAGAAGCGAAATATGCCCTGCAGTCATTTGCTGATGGGGTGAATACTTTTATACGTGAGGCAAAAGAGGAAAAGAAATTGCCGGTTGAGTTTACTTTATTAGGCTATGAACCTGCTGAATGGTCAATCGTGGATTCTTTAACGATTGGAAAGTATATGGCGTTTGATTTAGGAGGACATTGGCACGGACAGGCATTTCGATATTGGGCGCTGAAAAATTTACCGAAAGAGCAAGCAAATGAGCTATTTCCTACATATCCGAAAGATGCGCCTAGATTGCTAGCTGAATTGAAAAATACAAATGTGGACGTAGCACAAAGTTTTTCAAAGACAGTTATTCCACCAGAGTTTAACGGTAGTAATAACTGGGTTGTGAGTGGTGAAAAGAGTGTATCTGGTAAGCCAATTTTAGCGGATGATCCTCATTTATCTCTTGCGACACCTTCTATTTGGTATCAATCGCAACTTGAAATGAAAGATTTACATGTGAGTGGCGTTATTTTCGCAGGAGTACCAGGCGTTATATTAGGACACAATGACAAAATAGCATGGGGCGTTACGAATACAGGTCCCGATGTGCAAGATTTGTATATTGAAAAGAGAAATCCTAATAATGAAAATGAATTTTTGTATAACGATAAATGGGAAAAGGCTACGGTTGTTGATGAATCTATTAAAGTAAAAGGCGGGAAAACAATTCCGTATAACGTTACGGTTACGAGGCATGGTCCAGTTATTTCAGAGTTTGCGGATAAAGGAAAAGAGAAAACAAAAACAGTATTCGCTTTGAAATGGACTGCTTTGGAGCCTTCTGCTGAATTAAAGGCTGTATTAAATATGAATAAGGCGAAAGATTGGAATGAGTTTGAAACGGCTCTTCAAGATTTTCATACACCGACTCAAAACTTTGTGTTTGCATCAAACGATGGCACAATTGCTTATAAAGCGAATGGAAATATACCAGTGCGTAAAAAAGGTGATGGTAGTTTGCCTGTGCCAGGATGGACAGATGAATATGAATGGGAAGGGTATATTCCGTTTGATCAGCTACCGAAAGTAATAAATCCAAAACAAGGGTTTATTTCAACTGCAAATAATAAAATCGTTGATGACGCTTATCCGTACCATATTAGTAATACGTGGGCGCAGCCATATAGGCAAATGCGTATTCAAGAGTTTTTACAAGAGAAGGAAAAGTATACGGTGAAAGATTTAGAAGATTTACAGATGGATCAAAAAAATTTATATGGGAAAGAGTTTACTCCTATATTGCTAAAAGAGTTAAATAAAGCATCTTTAAATGAAGTAGAGAAAGAAGGCGTAAAACAATTAGCAAAGTGGAATTTTTACGATAGTAAAGATGAAGCGGCACCATTAATATTCCATTTGTTAATGAAAGAGATTTCGAATACGCTATTTTCAAAAGAAATACCGAAAGATGTGATGGAGTTATTTGAAGGGAAGTCACAAGTAGTTGATGAATTGATTCGAAAAGAAGTAGCAGGAGAAAATAGCGCTTGGTTTACGAAGTACGGAGGCTTCACAAAAGTTGTGCATACATCGTACGAGAATGTAATGAAAAAATTACAGAAGGAATATGGACCGAATGTTGCGGAGTGGAAGTGGGGCGATTACCATCAACTTGCTTTTACACATCCGATTTCGAGATCATCTAGTATGTTAGCATTACTTGCATTTAATCGTGAGAAACCAGTTCCAATTGGCGGAAGCCAAGTTACCGTTCAAGCAGCGAGTTACGGAGATAACGGTATTGTAAATCATGGGGCTTCTTGGCGATTCGTTATTGATACGAAAGATATGTCAAACGGTTATCATATCGTAGGGCCAGGACAATCGGGACATTTTAGAAGCGATTGGTACCATGATCAAATAGATGATTGGGTAAATGGAACGTATCATACGACTACATTGAATATGGATGGAATAGAGGGGAAGGTGTTAACTTTAGAGCCGAAGTGATAATATTTCCACTGATGAAAACTGTTAAATTAGAACATAACCAAGTTCTTAAATAATTTTAAAAGCCTACTATCAGTTAAATTGATAGTAGGCTATTGTATTTTAGAGAATAAGATTCAATGATTTTATTATGACAAAACAGTAAGTGTTTTAACATTTACTTATACGATAACGGACCTTATTTACTCTGTTACAAAAGAAACCACACAAAGCGTTCTGTTTTTTTGTTACTCATTGATATATACCGCAAAACATTTTGTTATTCAATAATTCCAATTTCTAGAGCCTTTTGAACAGCTTCTTCTTTGTTACGGACTCCTAGCTTTGTATAAGCTGTGGAAGCATAATTTCTGACCGTACCATTCGATAAATATAACCTTGATGCTATGGTAGTGTATCGAAGTCCTTTTGCTACTAGCTGCAATATTTCTATCTCTCTAGCTGTTAGCTCATAAGCAGTTGCTTTTGATTGTGGTGTCTCGATTTGCTCATCAAACTTCTCAAATATTTTGTGAGACATTCCCTGATCAATCAGTGTCCCACCTTTGTGAATAAGTCGGATCGTATTAGCTAGCTCCAATGTTTCAATAGATTTGAGTAAAAAACCATCCGCACCGTTGCGAAGTGATTCCAACGCCTGTTCGGTATCCTGAAAAGTTGTAAAAATCAATACGCGGATATGTGGCCATTGTTGCTTAATCTTTTTGGTTGCTTCGACTCCATCCATGTGCTGCATATCTAAATCCATAAGTATAACGTGGGGTTGAAGGCGCCCACACAAATCGATGGCTTGATTGCCATCCTCAGCCAAACCGACTACATTTAAATCTTCATATCTATCGAGTAGTGTCCTCAAACTTTCCCGAACAAATGGCTGGTCGTCTACAATTAACAAACGAATAAGTCCATCTTTTATTTCAGTTTGTCGCGGTATGGTACATGTAACAAGCATTCCTTCCTCTGGCTTTGTATATACAGACAATTGACCTTGCAAATTCATTGCCCGTTCTTTCATCGCATTCATACCGAAGCCTTCCTGCCATTCTACATTTCCTTTTCCATTATCTTGAACTTCTAACCTCGTATATTGTTGTTCAAACTGCAATGAAACTATAATTTCAGTCCCCTGACCATGACGTACTGCATTTGTAAGAGATTCTTGTAAGCAACGAACGAACGCTATCTTCGCTTGCCGAGACAATTGATATTCCTCTCCGTATGCCCGAAAACTTACAGTAACCTGAGCGTGCTCCTGAAATTCGGCTCCAAGATTTTGTAGAGATTGAATTAAGGAGGGCGATTGACACGGAGACTCCATTTGATGTAGGTAACCTCTCACGTCCTCGATGCTTTTACGTCCCATTTCAAGCAGAGAATCTAGCCTCTGTATACCCATTTCAGTAGCAAGTTCGGTGCGCAACGTTTCCATCCCCATAATAATAGAAGTATAAGCGTGACCAACTGTATCATGAAGCTCACCCGACAGTCTGTTTCGTTCCTCTGCCAGTGTTATGCGTTCAATCTGAGACATATATTGCTCAAGTACTGCGTTTTGTTTACGAATTGCTTCATTTTGCTTATGATTGACGATTAATAAATGAAAGGCGAATCCCATTACATAAGCGAATCCATAATAGGTGACCATAACCCAATAGCTATTACTTGGCGCAACCGCATAGAAAATTCCAGTTGTTATAAAAACTGTTGTTGGAGCTGTCCAATAATAGGACAAATGCTTACTATTTGCTGCGATAAGAAATACCGATATAAGAAAGATATTGTAAGCTTCTGGAAATAAAGAGGTTAAGAATATACATAGTCCACCATATAGCAATATTTCTGTGAATAAGTAATATTTATAATTGAATAGTAAGGCTACCCATGGAATAGAGAAGGCAATAATTTCCCAAATAATAATAATCCAAAGTGGTAATGTTAAACCATCCTGGAAATTTAATGTTGCTAGGAGGGTAGACACACTAACAAGTAGACGGATTCCTAACATAATCCAATCATACCAAAACCAATATTTAACCATATCAAACAATTTATTTACCCCCTAAGTAGCCTTCTTTCTCATTTCCTATATTATAGAATAATCCTTCTTACATTGTTATATTTTTAAGTTTAAACTGCCTACTATTCGTAGACTACAAACTTCTATCGATTTAGTTGCTGAATCATGCTGCGTGTATAACCTCCAAATTTTTTCGTTAAACCATCTACTATTTTAATACTTATGGCGGTAAACACTATACCGATAGACATTACAAGGAGTGACTTGGGAAAAGTATCTATCTGTATGAAAATAATATTCATATCGATGTATCGATACAATAGTGGTGCTAACAGGAACATAAGTGGCATTACATAAAAAATGATTGCACTAATGAGACTGAAAATGCCAATCACAAATTTCTGCATTAACCAAAAGACAGCAGACCAGGTGTGGCGATCCGTAAGTCCTAATTTTATTTGCGCCCAGTCCGATGTATCCGTTGTTACACTTCTATCGTAAGATTCTGTCGAAATATCAGTATAAATTTTCGTTTGTATGCGCTCGAATTGGATAAAGGGTGTGGTAGTTTGTAGTACGCGTATAACTAATGGAATCCCAACTACCGTAAATGAAAGGGTGAAACTGAATAGCAGAGCTATTAGATAAAAACAAAAATAAAACAAACCTGTAATGAAAGTTAGTAATAAAAAATAACCATTCTGGATGAATCTTGATTTCATAAAGCTCATCGCTCCTATCTATGTAATAACCGAATTATATTGCTTTTTTTGTCATTCTCACTAGTGTAAAAGTGTCATATGACATCTCTAAATGATGTTAAAAAGGGGAGAGTAACCTACTTCTGGTTAAAAAAGATGCTTATATTAATCTCCATAAAACAATCCCGTTCTTGCAGATGCAAGAACGGGATTGTTTTGTACTTTTATTTAATATGAGATGGACTTGTTTTTCGAATGTGAAAAATAATATCAAATTGCTCAAGCAATGATTTATCAAAGTATGCCGATTCGTTTGGGAATATTTGTCCCCCTATACTTAGTAATGGTCTTTTTGTTTTAACCCATTTCTCTGCTTGTCCTTTAAGGTGACGGTTATCCAATAAAAACATGTTATATGGTACTTTTCCGAGGGTATAGTTAAAACTATTTACATTTTGTGGAATCGCACCCGTTGTAATCTTACCTCCAGTAGAAGGATCATATTCGCTGTATAAGGTGAAATTCCCCTCCGTAGTTGTACTACCAATTGTGACATAATTAGTGTCTAAACGTTCCTTCAAAAATTGCCCCGCAACATAAGGGTATAATTTCTCATCGATAATTCCTTTAGCAATATGAATATTGTGTCCCCATACCATCGTTTTACCACCCAATGTCTCTTGTGCCCACATTGCATGATCGGCCAAGTATTGCTCATGTAGCTTTAACATACTTGGATAGTCGTTAGGAATTAGCATTGTGGTAAATTTCTCTATTGCACTTGCTGTTGCTTTCGCCCAGATGTACTCGGGTGAAACTATTTCTGTGTTGGTTTGTTTATTCTCATCTTTTAGTAATCGAGCTACTCTCTCAGCGTTTGCTTTGAACTTTTCTTTTATTTCAGGAGCAAGGTCCATATATTCCTGTGTACTTCCATTAAAAGCCGACAATTCTTTATAATTTTCTTCTACTTCTGCCAGCAAATCTGGTCGATGCAGCCTTACATAATCAATTACTTTATTAAAGCAACCTTGGTCCAATTCCTTTAAGTCGAGCCCAATAAATTGGATCTTTTTTTTATTGGATGGATCGGCATTATAATCTTTCATCCACTCAATCATGGCTATAATTTCATCAGTAGGATATAACAAGTTTAAAAATTCCCTAGGGTTTCCTTTTCCTGTTTGGATATATTCATTTAGCTTTAAGCCGTTTCCCCAATCTTCTTCCATTGTGAAATTTGTAAAACCCATCTCAGTAACTAAATATTTCACAAGTCGAAACTTCATAGTGAAAATTTCAGAGCTTCCATGAGTATTCTCTCCTAATCCTACATATTGTGCACTCCCAATCATTTTCTTAAGTGGTTTTAAATCCTCAAATGATTTTGACGGTTCTATCGTTTTTAATGGGTAAGCCTGTGATTGTATTGATTTAACTATATTTTTTTGGATTGATTGACCTGAATTTTCGACTGCTACTGTTTGAGCCTTTCCTACTTCTCCACATCCTGTAACTAATAAAGCTGTACTAACCATTGCAATTATTCTTTTCTTATTCATTTTTTTCCACCTCAATTGAATTATTTTTAAAAGCGAGATTGATTCATGTACTTGCACGAATCAATTGCCTTAATTCAATTGTTATCTATCCCATATCATATTTTCTAGTTACATATTGTCATAAGGTTAATTGACACAGGTCATAGACTAATCATTACACTTTTGTACTATCGGCTATGACAACTTATAAATAATAATTACATTGATGAGTCGCAAGTAAGACTAGATTATAAATTTGGGAGGGATTTTAAAGATGAATTAATCTGTATGCCAAAATATTTTTATTCTAAGTTGTGTCTGTGGAAATGAAAAGAAGTAAATTCGATAAACAAGTGAATTAAAGGGGAAGGGCGGATTACAATGATATTACACGCAAAATCGTTCCACAATAAAGATAAAATCCAACGTGCTAAAATAGGACTTCAACTCTTTCTGAGTATCTTAATCATTACTTCTATTATCCTAAATGTAGTAGTAATAATTACTAAAAGTATGCCGCTTATTGTGGTATATATGTTTACCCCAGCATTTTCTTCTATTTTGACTCGCATAATACTGAAAGAAGGGTTTAAAGATGTATCTTTTAGTCTCGGTAACTTAAAGATATGGAAGGGGATTGGTTTTGCTCTGCTAATACCTATGATTATTTGTGGAATTACTTATTCTATCGCCTGGTTGAGCGGAATTGCGGGGTTTCAGCATCCCGAAGGTGGTATGTTAGAACCAATCTACAATATACTTGGGCTTCAGTATCTAACGGCACCATTCAGTTTCATTTATCTAGTAGTATTGAGCGGCATTTTAGGAAGTTTGCTTAACTTAATCCCAGTTTTGGGGGAAGAAATGGGTTGGCGAGGTTATATGCTCACAAGGCTAGTCGATGCAGAGTTTTCACGGCCCATCCTTATTAGTGGATTGATCTGGGCAACGTGGCATGTTCCAATTGTTATTGCTGGCCTATATGTAGAGGGAACATCTGTCCTTCTTTCAGTACTTGGCATCTATTTTTGTATTGTGCCATTCAGTTATATTACAGCTTATTTACGACTTATCACAGGTAGCGTTTGGCCTTCGGTTATCATCCATACTACTTGGAATGCCATTATTCAAGGACCTTTCGCACGTGCAAGTACAGGATATCAAACTGAGATTTGGATTGGAGAATCTGGCTTGATAACTGCTATTATTATCTTAATTACTGCAATAATTACGTCTCGAATAGTAAATCTTACTAAATAGCATACGGATGTGTTTTAAATTCAATTAGTGAAATATGACGAGGCGCAATTATGGATGCTCAAAGACATGAAAGTAATACAAATGAGATTCTTATTTCTGCTGATAACTATTGAGCAGATGAAGTACGTGATTGCTCGTGAATTAGGAGTCACATTAGGACCGGATACATCAGCACGTGCAAATGGTTCTGTCGGTGGAGAAATTACAAAACGCTTAGTTCGAATGACAGAAGAACAATTAACAGGACAATATAGGTTACAGTAAGTTAAGGTGATAAATAAAAAAACATATATGGATTCTTTTCAGACTGTGGAAAAAATCTTCTCCACAGTCTGTTTTTGTGTAAAAAGAGGAGTAAGGACTTCTGGAAGAAATACAACGGATACTGAATTAAAGCATGGATTCAATCCTTCTGATTTCATCAGTACTCCAGTTGAAATTTTTTACAATAAGTATAGCGTTTTTTTATTTTGAGGATATAATTTTAACTTCGCTTGATGAGCATGTGGCGTTACCCTATTATGTTTTTCTTATGACTATCAATCGAATATCAAAAATTATATAATGACCGAAATATATTTTTTGGAAATTTTTTTTATTATTAATTATCTATCTGAATATATAATTTCATTGAATAGATAAATTATTGACAAAGAGAGGGGTCTATAAAATGAATTTCATTGCAAAATTAATAAACCGCTTATTTTATAATACTATCAGTATAAAAACGTGATGTCTTTTATAACAACGAGGGTTATTTAAGGGGGCAGTTCATTTTTCTAATGAGGAAATGAAGCAAAACCAATGATGTTTAACATTTTGCAAGAATTAGATAAAATCGCAGTAGAATTAGAACGTGCAGCTGTTAAATTCCGAGAAGCGGATGAATCGTATGACGGAAATTTAGTTGACTCTGATATTCAAGAAGGAGCCATGTGTGGAAAACTCCCTCCAAAATCAGAAGAGTCATTTTTCAATAAAAAGGATTTAAATGCTGCGTGGACTGGTATTTCTACTGGTTTTGTAGATGGTGTTGTAGATGCATGGAAAGGATTCGTAGCTTTAGGAGATAAAGAAACTTGGTTAAATATGCGAGATGCGATTGTAAACTATAGAGAGACTATTCCTGCTGCATGGAACACTGTATCAGATACATTTATGAATAATTTTTGGAATGGAGATCTGGAAAGCAGAGAACATTATGCAGCTTACGCAGTCACTACGCTACTCACAGGCTTTGTTGGTAGCAAAGGTCTAGATAAAGTAGGGCAAGCAGGTAAGGTGGCTGCTATTACAGGGTTTACTAAAGGGAAATCACTTGTGACTAATTCTCCGGCATACAGAAATGCATTACACATATTAAATAACTATGAATTTAAAGCTGGTAATCATCTTTCATGGTAGTACACAACAATATTTACAGAAAGCAGCTACGTATACTTATGAAGGTGCAAATGGACCAAAAACGATTCGTTTGCGTAAAGGAGACTTAGCAGGAGATAAGCACCCTGTTACAGGTATTCCGTATGATGCTGAAGGATTTCCTATTTTTGAATCAAAAGGCGAGGTAATGTTAAAAGAGGCAGATTTCAAAAAGTCTAGAACAACACAGTCTAGAAAGTGTAGTAAGGCATTATATGAACAAATAATGGAAAATCCTGAATTAGCTTTAAAATTTACGTATGAAGAAATTCAATTATTTAAAATGGGAAAAACTCCAGAGCATTATACATGGCATCATCATCAAGACACTGGAAGGATGCAACTTGTAGATTATCAGACTCATCATGATACTGGTCATACAGGTGGATATAAAATTTGGGGAAAAGATAGCGATAAATAGGGAGGTACTTAGCCATGAGTCACATTACATGGATTAATGTAAATGAAAAAAGAGTAACAGATGACCAAATTAAACAATTAGAACAATACTTAAATATTAAATTTCCTAATGATTTTATTGATTGTGTACAAAAATATGATGGTGGATATCCAACGCCAGATACATTTAACATTCCAAATCAAGATGAAAATTCACTTAATAATCTTTTAACCTTAGATTCTGATAGAAAATATTCAATTCTAGAAACATATAATAGTACGAAAGATAGATTACCTGACAAAATATATCCTTTTGCTAGAGATCCATTCGGCAATCTTCTATGCTTTGATTATCGAAACAACACTGATTCACCAATAATCGTATTCTGGGATCATGAGGAAGAAGACATAGAGGAAGCAATATATCCTGTTTGCTCAACATTTTCAGAATTGCTTGCTAGTCTACGTGATTTTGAAGAAGAAGATTGAGGAAACAAAAAACGGCCTACAATTCTAGACCGTTTTTTATAATTTACTAATTTTCCAACCATCATCCGTTTTCTCTAATTCAATTACGATTACTTTTTTAGGATTATCCTTATATAAAGCATAAACAGTTACTGTAGCTGAACGAGCTTTGAACAAGATTACTGGGGATATGGAAACAACATGGATCCAAGAAAATCAATATCTGTAATAAGGAGGGAGGTTAACTTCCCTTCTTTCAAGTGTTCGTTAAATTCCGATTTAATGAACACTTGAATAATATACGTATCTCTCTCCCTTCTTTATTTTTTAACTAAAAGAATTAATTATAGCTATAATATTCATGAAGTAATTATTACTTTGTACACAGTTAAGAATTTATTTGTATGATGGTGTGATTTTTGAAAAAAGAACAAAGGAATTCTTAACTGCAAAGGTAAATAATGAAGTAAATAAAAGTAATACAAACAAAAAGCGAATATAGATAAAAATTTATTTATAAAAAAAAACAGATGTGGTTAGGTTATCAAAAAATATTCAATAACTTCCATTGTGAAAAGATAGAAAAGGAGCGGAAATACGCTCCTTTTTTATTTATCTTACTATTTTTAGGAGGTTAATATGAATAAGGTATTGATAAAAGGTGAATAGCATTTTTATTGATGAAATTTCATCAAATATTCTTATGGAATATATGTGAAAAATTGTATAGAATAAGCAAGAATGCCAAAAATTATAGGGGGAAACTTGTGAAGAAAAATAAGAGTTTAATAAGTATTTTAGGAGTGTGTATCATGTTGTTTTCTTTTTGTTTCCAGGGAAATATACAGGCGGATGTAAATACTGTTCAATCTGGAAAAATAAAATCAGGAAACGTAACGGTATGGGAAGTAGGCAATGTAGCGAAAGTGTTAGCAGATGTAGAGCGCTTGAATTTAAATACGGTGAATGTACCTATTCAAGTAGATATTTCGGATGTGAATTCGGCTAATATGGTAATTAATCAGGCGCAAAAGAAACAAGCTATTATTTTAATTCAAGAATTATTAAAGCGTAATATACAAGTTATATTGGAGCCGTTTCCGTTTATTCAGCAAGGGAATATTGGAGAAACAGAGTGGAACCCTAGTAATATTAACGATTTCTTCTGGAATTGGAAAACGGTTGTTTTACAAGATATTTTTAATTCCATTACAAGTAAGTACAATATTTATGGGCTGAAAATCGCTTCTAATTTCGTGAATATGGAATATGCAGAAGGGTATTGGAATGATACGATTAATTTTGTTCGCCAGCAGTATAAAGGAAATGTTTTGTATCAAATGAATTGGTGGTTAACTGCAAGCTTTGATCCTTCTTATGAGGCGAAATTTAAAGAGAAAATAAATCGCCCGTATTTAAAAAAGGTGGACATTGTAAGTATTGATAGTTGGTTTGAAGTTTCAGGAAAAAGAAATCCATCATACGAAGAAGTAAAACAAAGCTTATTTGCGACGACAGTATACAATCGTGGCCAAAATGTCGTTCAGCAACTTGAGACATTACATAAAACAACTGGAAAGCCAGTTTATTTTGGTGGATTTAATGTGCCAGCACGTGAACTTGGACTACAAAGCCCGTGGAACCCAGATGTTACGAATGTGTTTTCGAAAGATGTACAACTTAACGGGTGGCGTGCTTACCGAGATGTATTAGAAGCGAAGCCATATTTTAAAGGTTTTTCAATTTGGTTTATCGGATCTAATGATAGTAATCATTCATATCAAATACATAGTAAAGAAGCAGAGACAGTTATTAATGGCTGGTATCGAAAATAAATTTTATAAAATAGGTAAGTTTTAGAATCCATTACATATATTTTAGTGAAAGGCCTTTCACCATCTTATCACCTAGGGGGCAATCATAATGAAATTTTTGTCATACCTTACAGTAATACTGGTGATTCTTGGCGGTTTGAATTGGTTGTTTGTAGCGTTAGATTATAATGTAGTTGAGAAATGGTTTGGTTCTATGCCGGCGCTTGTGGATACTATTTATTGGCTCTTTGGTCTTTCAGCTATTTATCAAATTTTCGATCGGTTCTTTACGAGTAAGTAGCTATTATACTTAATTACTAGAGTGTTAAGTACGATTATGTACTTAACGCTTTTTTGTATGTTTATAAAAAGTAGGGTGCACATGCAAGCGATTCCATTGCGTCTTGCACCGTAATAACGGAAAACAAATTGACCGTGTATTGTATATAGGTTATAATTCAGAAAGTTTAGAAAAAATAAAAATGAGAAATAGGGAGGTTATCTGGGTGATGGAGAGAGTGTATAATTTTTCAGCAGGACCATCTATACTCCCTTTGCCAGTTTTAGAGAAAGTGCAAAAGGAGCTTGTAAATTATAACGGGACAGGCATGTCTGTTATGGAAATGAGCCATAGATCTTCTTATTTCCAAAGTATTATTGATGAAGCAAGTAGCTTACTTCGTGAATTAATGAACATTCCTGATGAGTATGAAGCTTTATTTTTACAGGGCGGTGCGTCATTACAATTTTCTATGATACCGTTAAATTTAATGAGTACGTATAAAAAAGCTGGGTACGTACTGACAGGTTCATGGTCTAAAAAGGCGCTGCAAGAAGCCGGAAAAGTAGGAGAAGTACAAGTGATTGCTTCTTCTGAAAAAGAGAAGTTTACTACGATTCCTAAAATGGATGATTTACCAAATGATGAAGAACTAGATTATGTACATATTACAACGAACAATACAATTGAGGGGACAAAATATGTGGATATTCCACATTTAGAAAGAGTGCCGCTCGTTGCGGATATGTCCTCAAATATTTTATCAGAACAATATGATGTTACGAAGTTTGGTCTCATATATGCGGGTGCGCAAAAGAATTTAGGGCCAGCGGGTTTAACGATTGTAATTATAAAAAGAGATTTAATTGGCAGTGCAAATAGTGCTTGTCCTACGATGTTAAACTATGAAACTTACAGTAAAAATAACTCCCTATATAATACACCGCCAACCTTTAGTATTTATGTAGCAAAACTTGTACTAGAGTGGTTGAAAGAACAAGGCGGGGTATCTGCGATTGAAGAACAAAATAGAATGAAATCTTCACTTCTTTACAATTTTTTAGATGAATCTAAATTGTTTACTTCACCAGTTGATCCCACGTATCGGTCACTTATGAATATTCCGTTTACAACACCGTCAGAGGAGCTTAACAATCAGTTTTTACAAAAATCGAAAGAGCGCGGTTTCGTTACGCTAAAGGGACATCGTTCAGTCGGTGGTATGCGCGCTAGTGTTTACAATGCGATGCCAACCCAAGGTGTACAAGAATTAGTAGACTATATGAAGGAATTTGAGCTTGAAAATAGATAGGGAGATGGGGATATGTTTCGTGTTCAGACGTTAAATCAAATTGCCGAAAAGGGTTTGCAAATTTTTGATGGGAATCGCTATGAAATTGGAGACAAAGTAGGTCATCCAGATGGTATTTTACTTCGCAGCTATTCTTTACATGAAGAAGAGTTTTCAGAAGATTTAAAGGCGATTGCAAGAGCTGGTGCCGGTGTAAATAATATTCCTGTTGAGCGTTGTACGGAAAAAGGGATTGTAGTATTTAATACGCCAGGGGCTAATGCGAATGCAGTGAAGGAGCTTATTATCGCAAGCCTTATTATGTCTTCCCGTAATATTATAAACGGAGTGAGCTGGACGAAAGAGTTGGATGGAGAAGAAGTACCACAGCTTGTTGAAGCAGGGAAGAAGCAATTCGTTGGATCAGAAATTGCGGGGAAACGTTTAGGTGTTATCGGTCTTGGCGCAATTGGTGCTTTAGTTGCGAACGATGCGTTATCTTTAGGGATGGACGTTGTTGGCTACGACCCGTATATATCAGTTGAAACAGCATGGCGTCTTTCTACGCAAGTACAAAGAGCGTTTAGCCTAGATGAAATCTTTGCAACGTGTGATTATATTACACTTCATATTCCTCTTACGAACCAAACGAAGGGGATTATTGGTGAACACGCTATAGAGACGATGAAAAAAGGAATGCGTCTATTCAATTTCTCTAGGGGAGAACTTGTAGATGAAACAGCTCTTCAAAAAGCGTTAGAAGAAGATATTATTACACATTACGTAACAGATTTCCCAAATGAAAATGTGATAAAGATGAAAAATGTAACAGCAACGCCTCATCTTGGTGCATCTACGTCTGAATCTGAAGAAAATTGTGCAGTAATGGCTGCACGTCAATTACGTGAATATTTAGAGACAGGTAATATTCGTAATTCAGTAAATTATCCAAACGTAGAGCTTCCGTACATTGGAAAAAAACGAATTACAATTATGCATCAAAACGTTCCGAACATGGTAGGACAAATTACAGGATGCTTAGCAGAACATCATATTAATATTGCGGATATGATTAATCGTAGTAAACATTCTTGGGCGTACACAATGATTGATATTGATAACGGAATTGATGATATAATGAAAGAGAATATTGTGGAAAATATAAGTAAAATCACAGGTGTTGTAGCCGTTCGAATGATTGTGTAAAGGAGAGAGAAACTTGGCAAAAATCCGACCGTTTCGTGCTATTCGTCCAGTAGAAGGTAAAGCAGCACAAGTAGCAGCTTTACCGTATGACGTATTAAATAGTGAAGAGGCAAGAGAAGTTGTAAAAGGGAATCCATATTCTTTCTTACACGTTGATAAAGCAGAAATTGATTTAGACCCGGCACTTTCACCGTACGATGATCGCGTATATGAAAAAGCGGGTGAAAATTTAAAGCAATTTATACAAGAAGAAGTGTTCGTTCAAGATGAGGAGCCAGCACTTTACATTTATGAACTGACGATGCAAGGAAGAACGCAGTCAGGCCTTGTCGTTTGTACATCGATTGATGAGTATGAAGATGATACAATTAAAAAACATGAAAGAACGCGTCATGAAAAAGAACTTGATCGTATTCGCCACGTAGATGTGTGTGACGCAAATACGGGGCCAATCTTTTTAACGTATCGTACAAAAGGAGAAGTGAAACGTTTCATTGCAAGCTGGAAAGAAGAACATGCGCCAATCTATAAATTTACAGCAGAAGATGGCGTTAGGCATGTTGCGTGGAAAATAGCTGATGAAGAAGTAATTGCAAATTTAGTAAACGCATTTGAAGATATTCCTAGTCTTTACATTGCAGATGGACATCACCGCTCTGCATCAGCTGCAAAAGTAGGGCTAATGCGAAGAGAACAATATCCGAATTACACAGGAGAAGAGGAATTTAATTTCTTCTTATCTGTCTTATTCCCTCATGATGAATTATCAATTTGGGACTATAACCGGGTTGTGAAAGATTTAAACGGCTTATCAGTAGAGCAATTTTTAAAGCAAGTTGCGCAATATTTTTATGTGGAAGAAGCAGGGGTTTCACCGTATAAACCAAATGAGCCAAAATCATTTGGAATGTATGTAAACGAGAAGTGGTATAAGCTCACTGTGAAAGAGGAAACGTTTGATGCGAACGATCTTGTCAGACGTTTAGATGTATCTATTTTACAAGATCATTTAGTAAGTCAGGTGCTTGAAATACATGATCCACGCTCAGATTCACGCATTGATTTCGTCGGCGGAATCCGCGGATTAGAAGAACTAGAACGTCTTGTGAATAGCGGTGAATACAAAGCAGCATTCGCGTTATATCCGACATCAATGGAAGCTTTATTATCAATCGCAGACGCAGGGGAAGTTATGCCGCCAAAATCAACGTGGTTTGAACCGAAACTGCGCAGCGGGTTGTTTGTACATTCTTTAAAGTAAATATAGACTTCTTTAGATTGAAAAACCGAAATGATTATAGTTTCGGTTTTTCTTATGTTAAAAGTGTTTTTGAGGAGGGGTATCGATGAAATTGCAAGTAGGCGAAAAAATCACCTTTGAGCGAACTTTTACAAAAGAAGATGTTGTTTTATTTACAGAAGTATCTAAAGATGAAGGTGTTCATCATGTTACACCAGATGAGCAGGGGAGATTTGTTGTACAAGGGCTGTTAACATCAACGCTGCCTACGAAAGTGGGCGGTGATTATAACGTATTAGCGCGCAAGATGGATTTTGAATTTTTACGCCCTGTTTATAGTGGTGATACGATTCGTTGTGACGTAACCATTGAACAATTTGAGCCCGATGAAAAAAATCGAACAAAGATTATTGCGATGTTTATATGTAGGAATCAACTGGAAAAGGAAGTGTTGAAGGGAAGTTTTTCGGGGATTATTCTTTAGTTAGTAGAAAAAGTAATGAATAGGTGGGGGGCCATGTCACTCGGGCTTAGATTTTTAATTCCCCCCATAACGAAAATTTTATGTATCATTGAATACTGATAATAAGACGTTATGTAATATACTCTGTTCTCTCTTAACTAATAGAAGAATAGTTGAATAGGCTCGTCAATAAAAAGGACATTCCCAGTATTACAAGAAATGTCCTTTCCACTAAATTATAAGGTATTTAGCTAAAATTCAAACTCTAAAATCAGTTTACTAGTTTGACCTGTAAACTGATAATTATAGGACCCTCTCAGATTTTCTAAGTTACCGGTAGCTTTAATAATTGTTCCTGGGGAATCTAGATTTCCTTTATCAAATATTCCTTGCTCTATAGCTGTAAATGTCCCTTGTTGCCCCTTATAAATTCCTTCAAAGTGTAAAAACCCAGAAATTTTAGCAGTAGCCAAGTGACCATCATTTATATTTGAGTCTAAATAATATAATAAGTATTCAACAAAAGCTTTTCCTTTTAATTCACCATCAATATCATATTCAACATGGGCAATATTAATAGGGAAATCTTTTCTAGTATCATCGATTAGTTTTTCATCCCATTTACTTACTGTAAATGTTACTTCCATACACGTAATCCCCCTTTATCATTAGATAAGTAATCTCCATATCATTTAAAAAGTATCAATTCACAGTCATATCTCATAGGAGTGATTTTATTTATTGGGGTCCTTTCATGTCGCTATCAAGCTAACCAAAATAAAATACTCTCTAAAATGAAAAAACACGCTATTTTTTCTGTAGGATCAGGAAAATGGCTATACTTATTTAAAGTTTTCCTTTATTCCACACCACTCTCTAAAATAGAGAAAGACCCATTTTCACAATCAATTTCTGCCATCGCACCGTAAGGTAAAATAAACTTCGGTTCGGTATGGCCAAAATTTAAATTATAAAGAATCGGCAAATCTTCTAAGTTATGTTCTTTCATAACTTTCAGTATTTCGTGTTTATATTCTTCATAATACTTTTCGTCTTTTGGTTTACCAAAAATGATGCCTTTTGCTTTTTGTAGAATGCCTTGCGCTGCATAATTTCGTAACCAATACTTTATATAACTTGGTTCTGGATGGTCTTCAGAAGTTTCAAAGAAAAGGATACGATTCTCCCAATGTTTTTTCTTAGGCCAAAGTTCCGTTCCTTTTGCAAATTCCAGTACTTCCATACAACCACCAATTAAACGCCCTTGTACAGTGATAGAGCCTTGAAGTAGCTCATATCCGTTGTTTTGTTGCATCGTACGCCTTTTATCTTTATTTATCTCTATCCATTCTAAACGCTCACTCGTCCATTCATGAGCTGGTTGAATCTCGCCAATTGTCTCATTTGAAAAGAGAGTCCGATTTACCATTTCAACTGTATATGGATCCATCTCTACATTTTCGGCAAAATCAGTTAAAATGGCTGGACCGTAAAAAGAGGAAACTCCTGCTTTATGACAAAACAAGTGTGAAACGGTATCGTCAGAGTAGCCCATAAAGATTTTCGGATTTTCGCGTATAACATTAAAATCTATATAAGGAAGTAAACGGATGCTATCTTCTCCACCGATATTCGTAATAATTCCTTTAATACGAGTATCTTTAAATGCTGTCATTAAATCTTCTGCACGAGCCTCAGGGTTGTTGTAAAGGTATTCGCTACCTTTTAAACTATTTGGCATCGGGACAACCTTAAGACCGAAGACGTCTTCTAATCTTTTTACTCCTTGCTCATATCGCCATCTTAGCTTAGAATCACCAGCACCTCCCCATGAAGAACTTACTGTCGCCACAATATCTCCTGGCTGTAATCTGTTTGGTTTTATTAACATTTTAACTCCGCTCCTACATAATGTAATGGACTACGATTATACAAACTGTAGTATTGAAAAATATGATGCATCACATTAGTTTCTTCATCATCAATCCGTTTACCTGCTGGTATTCAAGAATTCAGTCTTAGTGTTGAATTGCATTTGAGAATTAAAGTATGCAACATTGCATGAGAAAGAGGGTTGCTATTTTCTATAACCTGTAACTATAATAGTTACAGGTTGGTCGTATCCAATCAAAAAAATATAATCATCATGAATGGAGAGGTTACATATGGGTATGAAAAAAATAATTTTAGCAGGTGCTTTAGGGATCGCAGCATTATCAGGAACGAATTTACCAGGATTAGAAATATCAAAAGCGAGTGCCGCTTCTATTGAATCGAATTTCTCGACGTTAGAAGGGCGAGTAGTAGAAGTAGATAACGGTGTAATTGTCGTAAAATCTAAGCAATATGAGGAACCTGTTAGTGTGTATATAGATTCCCTTTCAAATGTGAAAGTAGGGGATGAGGTTAAAGCTACTGGATCTATGATGCGTAATTTTACTGAATATATGATTGCAAATACAGTTGAAAATACGTCAAATAAATTAGGTATGCACATGAAAGAAGATGGTTCTCCTGATTATGTAATTGGGGAAGTATCAAAAGTAGGAACGATGGAAGATGAAGGAGACGGTTCTACTAAATATGTCGTAGTTGAGTATCCATCGCTAAACGGGAAAAAAGATATTATTGATGTTTTCTTAACGAAGGGACAAGTATTTAATACAGGTGAGAAAGTAAAAATTGATATGAAGTATGTAGGCTGGGGCGGAATTTCTATTAACTACAACACAACGGATCATATCGAAAAAGTTCATGAAGTAAAGAGCAAAGTTGAAAATAATGAGGATGTATGGATCTGGTCTTAATAAGGCGAGTATAAGTCGTTATTTGCAATTTACTCCAAACAATAAATGTAAAAACTAAATGTATCATGCAGTACCCATCGAATCATCATATGTATGATAATTCGATGGGTACTTTTTTGTTTTATGTTTTTTTGAGAATAACGGATTTTTGATTAGAATATGATGTTAATACTGGAGCGAAGGTGAAAAAAACAATATGGAAAGAGGTGTTTAAGGGTGGAGCGAGATGAGGTTTATTTACGAGCTAAAAAAAGGGTAGAGAATTTACAAGCGTTTTATATTCATTTAACGGTCTATATACTAGTGAACTTAATGCTTTTTATTATAAATATAAGCTCTGATTCAAGTAAATTATGGTTTTTATATCCACTTGCAGGTTGGGGGATTGGTATCGTTATACACGGATTGACAACTTTTCCATTTGGGATATTCGGAAAAGAGTGGGAAGAACGAAAGATTAAAGAATATATGGAGAAAGATAAGTAAATTTATTTCCATGCATGAATATAAAATTTCATATAAATCTTTATGATCACACGCTTGAGGCGAAGCCTATTCTATAGCTTCGCCTATTTGTTTTGTATTCGAAGTTTGTGCGAGTGAGAGTGCTTATATACATTTTTAAGCGTGAATTGCATGTGAAATCAAAACTTTAATTGTAGTACATAATAAATACAGTTATTTTACTTTTTTAATTACATGTGGATATAGGATAAAGTTGTTTTATCATCCTATATTAAAATAAAAATAAACCACTGTTCGATTTGAATATTCCACGATATAATGGTGAGAGTTTATGGCAGATTAAATATTTACATAAGAAGTGAGGTACTGTATGAAAAAAAGAACGACAGACATTATTTTTATTATTATTGGTGCATTTCTTTTTGCGTTAGGTGTGAATTTGTTTGTTATCCCGAACGAGTTTGGTGAGGGCGGAGTAACAGGTATCACGATTATTACGTACTATTTATTTGAATGGTCACCAGGCTTAGTTAACTTAATTTTAAATGCGATTTTGTTAATAGCCGGTTATAAATTTTTAAATAAGATTACAACAATTTATACGATTATCGCTGTAGTTACGAACTCGCTGTTCCTTCATTTGACAGAAGGCTGGACGATTGCTTCGGATGAAATGCTTGTAAATGCAATTTTCGGAGGAATATTTATTGGGTGCGGGATTGGTCTTATTATTCGCGTTGGCGGAACAACAGCAGGTACTACCATCTTAGCAAGGATGACGCATAAATATTTAGGATGGAGCATTAGCTATGGTTTACTGTTCTTCGATTTAATTGTTGCGTTTTCATCTTATTTCATCATTGGTGCAGAAAAACTGATGATAACAATTATTATGCTATATGTAGCAACGAAAGTGATGGAGTTTGTAATTGAAGGTTTAAATCCGAAGAAAGCCATTACGATTATTTCTGATAACCCGAATGAAATTGCCGGGAAGGTAACTACCTTAATGGGCAGAGGGGTTACTGTGTACTCAGGTCATGGCTATTACACGAAAACTCCGAAGGAAATTCTTTATATTGTTATTAATAAGCAAGAAGTAGTGAAGCTAAAACGGATTGTTCAAACTACAGATCCGGCTGCGTTCATCGCTATACACGATGTTCGTGATGTGTTTGGAGAAGGATTTGTTGATATTTCTAAGGCTTAAAAACTGTTTTTGATTAAAATAATCTTAATACTAAAACGTGAGAATCTATTTTGAATAATCTTTTTTCAAAATAGATTCTTTTTCTTTTTCTTGCAAAAAATCCAATTGTTTCTTAATGTAAGGATGTAGAAGGATGAACAAGAGAGGGTTTAATGAAGATGATACATATTTTATTAGCTGATGATGATAAACATATTAGAGAGTTATTGCATTACCATTTACAAAAAGAGGGCTTTAAAGTTTTTGAAGCGGAAGATGGAAAGGTAGCGCAAGGCGTTTTAGAGAAAGAAAATATTCATCTTGCGATAGTAGACATTATGATGCCGTTTGTTGATGGCTATACGTTATGCGAAGAAATCCGGAAGTATCATGATATACCTGTTATTTTATTAACTGCAAAAGATCAGCTAGTCGATAAAGAAAAAGGATTCACTTCTGGTACGGACGATTATATTGTAAAACCATTTGAACCAGCTGAAGTAATTTTCCGTATGAAAGCTTTATTGCGCCGTTATCAAATGCTTAGTGCTGATATTATTACATTACATGGGACGATAATTGACCGAAAAGGGTTTGAAGTGAAGTGTAACGGTCAGACGATTTTGCTTCCATTAAAGGAATTTGAATTGTTATCACAACTTGCTAGTTATCCTGGAAGAACCTTTTCAAGAGAAGAATTAATTGAATTAGTATGGGGAATGGATTTTGAAGGAGATGAACGAACAGTTGACGTTCATGTGAAGCGACTGAGAGATCGTTTTTCAAAACGAACAGATGATTTTCAAATTACGACAGTACGCGGACTCGGTTATAAGTTGGAGTTGAAATAAAATGAAATCACTATATTCTAGATTTGTTTTTATGACAGTCGGTATTATGCTTCTTAGTAGTATTATCGGTTTTTTATTAACGAACGTATATTATCAAGTGAAGTTAAAACCGTACAATAGTGAAAAGATTTTAATGTATGCTAAAGAAGTAAAATCATTATACGAAAAGCAAAGTGAAGAAAATAAAGAGGCATACTTACAGTCTATTGCGAAGTTAGGGTATGAAATTTATATTGTAGATGACGAAAATCATGGAAAGCGTATTGGGAATGCGTTTCGTAAGATAACAATTAGTGATGATACCGTTCATAAAGTATTGCAAGGTGAAACGTTTAATGGCGTTTCCACATATCCAACGCGCCTCTTTATTACAGGATTTTTCGATAATGAATTAATTAATAGTGTCGGTGTACCGCTAAAACACGATGATAAACAGTACGCTTTATTCATTCGCCCTGATATTCAGCAACAATTCGGCGAGATGAGAATTTTTCTAGCGGTATTACTCGGTTTCATCGTTGTATTAAGTATCATTTTTATAGCGATTGCAGCAGGGTATATTGTTCGTCCTATTCGAACATTTACGAAAGCGACTCAAAAAATTGCAAGTGGCGAATATGATATTGAATTAGATGAAAGTCGAAAAGATGAGATTGGTACGCTAGCGACTAATTTTCAAAAGATGACGAAGAGTATTAAAGAATTAGATCAAATGAGACAAGAGTTCGTTTCTAACGTATCGCATGAATTTCAATCGCCGCTTTCTTCCATACAAGGTTTTTCGAAAACATTACAATCGGAGAATATGAGTGAAGAGGAAAGAAAACGTTACTTGAAAATTATTGAGGGTGAAAGTAAGCGGATGTCTAGTTTATGTAAACAGTTACTTACGCTCGCTTCATTAGATAAAGAAGAGAAAGTTCTACAAATGAAAGAGTTTCACTTACAAAAGCAAATTAAAGACGTCATTTTTATGCTCGAATGGAAATGGCGTGAAAAAGATATAGCCGTCGAATTTGATGTGCCGGACATCACTATACAAGGTGATGAAAACTTACTTCATCAAGTATGGAGTAATATTTTTACGAATAGCATTAAGTTTTCAAACGATGGCGGAACCGTTGAATTTGTTGTAGAAGAATTAGAATCCAGTATTGTTATTTCTATATCAGACAACGGAATTGGTATGGAAAAAGAAGAAATGGATCGTATATTTGATCGTTTTTACAAAGTAGATACAGCAAGGGCAAGAAACGTAGAAGGAAGCGGCTTAGGATTATCTATCGTGCAGAAAATTGTTGAACTGCATAACGGAAACGTTTCGGTATATAGCACGAAGGGAGAGGGGACGACTGTTCGGGTTGAGCTTCCGAAATAGATGGAAAGGAAGAGGCTGTTTTTAGAACAGCCTCTTCTTATTTTTGTCAATTGGTCAATATATTATCACTTACGTGTAAAGTGATAAAAAGTTGTTTGAAAAAATGCGAGTCATTCTATTTCACAATTGGGTCAGTTTGTGGAATAAGATTAGCAGGAAGTTTATTTAAAAATGTAGAATCTCTACAGAGTTATAAGGATTTTATTGAAACTTTAACTATTTAGGGAGGCGATTACTTTGAAACGAATTGACTTGTTTTTAAACGGACTAGATTCCACATTCGATAAAGAGAGTTGGTATGCACCGTTTAAACATGCTATAGAAGGACTTACAGCCGAACAGGCTATCTGGAAACCATATGGAGAGGCAACTAAAACCATTTGGGAGAACGTTAATCATCTCATTTATTACAAAGAGAGACTTGCTGCAAACTTGGAAGACCGTGAATGGATACATAATCTCGACGGTGATGAAACCTTTTATCTTACCAATCAATCTAATGATGATAAGGAATGGAAGAAAGTCGTTGAACGTTGTGAAAATGCCCAACGTAATTTAAGACAGGCATTGAGTGCAATTTCCGAAAAAGAACTTGAGCAAAATTCACTTGAGGGGAAATTACTGGACATTATGCTTCATGATGCTTATCATACAGGTCAAATTATTCAATTAAGGAAAATGCAGGGGTCTTGGCCATCAAATCGATAATTGAACGTTTTAGTTGGTGCTATTGTTATATTTTTAGTGAGGTATTTTACATTCAAAATTAAATAACTATAATTATAACCCCGTCTCAAATTTAGAACGGGGTTAAATTTGTTCCTGCTATAAAGCCGCACCTTTCCCGCGCTCTTGCTTAAACCGAAGCCCAAAAGTATCCGCTGTAATTTCATCAGCTTTCGGCAATGAACGTAATTTCGGATGAAGTAGCCATACGAGAGAAATGAATAAAATTCCGATGCTAGCGAGCGCGAAAATGAGTTGGCTACTAAATACATTTGCGGTGTATCCGCCAATTAAAGAGCCGAATGGCATAGCGATTGTACCCATGCTTCGTGTGACTGAATTGATGCGTCCAAGATATTGATTTGGAATTACAATTTGACTAATTGTCGCAAATAATATGTTGGTCGCACCAATTGGTATCCAAGCTAGGCCGAATAAAAAAATTGATAACCATTGAAACGGTACAAACGTAGAGAGAAACCAAAAGAAAGCGCTAGTCGCAAAGCTAATAATGGAGACATGGCTAATATTATGTTTACCAACCCATGAACTGAATAGTGCTCCAATTAAACTACCGGCTGATATAGCAGCTAAGAAGAAGCCGTATGATTTCACACCACCTAAAGAGTCAGCGAAAGAAGGGAGTATTGCCATCGTCATACCAATTGAAAAATTAGCGACAACTGAACCGATTAAGAAGACGCCCATTAAGGAACGAAAGACGATTGAAAAGCCTTCTTTTAATTCAGAGAAATATTGTTTGACCGAAAATGATGTATTGTCTTCAGAAGGGAGACCTGTATTGGTTTCTACTTGTCTTGGCATTTTCAATGAAATAAACAAAAGGGCGGTAATCGCAAATGTAAAAGAGTCGATTACATATAAAGTGATTGCGCCAAGTAGTGCTACTAATATGCCAGAAAGAGTCGTGCAAATTAAATCAATGCCTTGATATGCAAATGAAAAGAGTGAGTTTCCCCTTAATAATTGTGTTTTATTCAGTAGAAGTGGTAAAGCTTTTGATTGTGCGGGATAGGCAAATTGTTCGATAAAGGCTACGATTGGCATAATGATGAGTAGTAGTTGGACTGTTAGTAGATCGAAGTAGTGTGTAATAGGAATAATTAAAATAAGAATGCATTGCAAAACTTGTGTGATGACGAGGGTGTTTTTTATTGACCATCTATCAACGAATGGACCGGTAAGAAATTGAAGTGCAGAAGGTAATAACGTAAGAAAACCAGCCAATCCAGAATAAAAAGGATTACCACTAAGTTCATATACGAGCCACATCGCTGCTACATAATACAAACTATCTCCTATGTTTGTAAAAATTCTCCCTAAAAATAGTAAGAGGAAATTCCGGTTTTTTAATATGTCCACTTTATCTACTCCTTTATAAAAAAATTATTCGGTAAAATAAAATTGACCGTCTCGGTAAAAAAAATCGTATTACGATTTTTCTTCTTTTTTAACAAATTGCTGCATTGTTCTTTCAGCGATTTGAAGTGCAGTAGTAGAAATATAATAAGCTTTACTATTTGGATCTTTATCCGCACCTTTTGTGATTTCGTTTAATTCAGCCATTAATTCATGAAACTTTTTCACCCACACTTGAAATTGTTCTGGCGTAGCATCAAATTCCCAGCAGGATGAAACGTAATTCCACTCAGCTGGGTCTTCACTTGCATTTCGTAATGTAAAAGATTTTTCTGGTGCAGCGAGAATATGGCTTTTCGTTCTTTCCGTCATTTGTAAAAAGATTTGGCGACCTGATTCGCTTAATATTTCTAAATGAGGTAATAGGTCCGCGGCAGGGGTAAATCCTTTAGCGACAGATTGATAAAACTTTTGAACGATGCCATTCTTTTCTTCTGTATAAACGATTTCTATAAGACCATTCTTCTCTAATTCTTTTAAATGATAATGAATTTTCGCCCTTGAAATGCCGAATTTTTCAGATAGCAGTTGTCCTGTATAAGGACGTTCGCATAGACGCATCATCATTTCGGCACGTAGTGGATCGCTTATTGCTTTTAGTTGGCTATAAGTAGTTAGTGTTAACATGGGCTTCAAAATGATCAACTCCTCAAATTAAATTACTCGGTCAAGATTATTTGACTGAATTGTATCAAGGATTCTGATTATTTTCAATACTTTAGGAAAAATTTTGGTTGTAATCTTCTGTTCATATTCCGTTCATAATTCTTTTTTATGATAAGTGCATAGAAAGTAAGAGGAAGGAGCGAGCGAAATGTTTTTAGCTCTGCGTGAATTGAAACAATCAAAATTAAGATACGGATTAATCGGACTCATCATGGTTTTATTATCATTTTTAGTTCTTGTAATTTCAGGATTAGCAAATGGATTATCATATGATAATGCTTCATCGATTCAAAATATGGAGGCAAATAAGTTCGTTTTAGCGGATGATGCGGAAAATAAATTACTTCGTTCACAAATTAAGAAAGAAGATGTAGATAACGTAGTAAATCAAGTGGACGCGAAAGAGGCAGTTCCGTTTCGTGTGAAAGTTTCAACTTATGAAAAGAAAGATAGTTCGAAAAAAGTTGATGTTGCTATTTTCTCAAGTGAACGTGATTCATTTTTAGAACCGAACATTGTAAAAGGCGAGAAATTAGGTACAGCAAACAACGAAATGGTTGCTGATGAATCAATTAAAGAAAAAGGAATTGATATTGGGGATACAATTATTGATCCTGTTTCAAAGAAAGAATTTAAAATTGTTGGATTTACGAAAGATCAAATGTTTAGCCATACACCAGTCGTTTATGTAAATGAAGACGTATGGGGCGCTATCTCACAACCAAACCAAAAAGATTATAGTGCAATTGCGCTTAATACAGATAAAGAAATTAAAAATGCACATGTTATCGACAAAAAAGAAGTATTACAAAGTATTCCAGGATTTAAAGAAGAGCAAGGAACATTAACGATGATTATTGCATTCTTACTTGTTATCGCTGCGTTACTAATCGGTGTATTCTTCTACGTAATTACGTTGCAGAAAACACAGCAATTAGGTGTACTAAAAGCAATCGGTACGAAAAATTCTTATTTAGCAAATAGCTTAGTCGTGCAGGCGTTATTCTTATCAGTCGTTGCGATGATAATCAGCATTGTTCTTGTACAAGGATTAGAACAGATTTTACCAGCGGGTATGCCGTTCTTATTAACAACACCGATGATTGCACAATATGCAGCAATCTTTATCGTAATTAGTATTTTAGGAACACTTATTTCGTTATATCAAGTATTAAAAGTTGATGCGTTAGAAGCAATTGGAGGCGGGATGTAATGACTTCATTATTAAAATTAGACAAAGTAAGTAAAGTGTACGGAGCAGGGGATACTGAAGTAACAGCCCTTCATCCGATGTCGCTTGATGTGAAAGCTGGAGAGTTTATCGGAATCGTCGGTCCTTCTGGATCAGGGAAAAGTACGTTATTATCAATCGCGGGTGCTTTACTATCACCGTCAAAAGGGGATATTTACATTCGTGAGCAAAATATTACGAAGTTATCAGAAAAGGAAATGACAGACATTCGTTTGAAAAAGATCGGCTTCATTTTCCAATTCGCAAATCTTGTTCCATATTTAAATGTAAAAGAACAATTGCTTTACATTGCAAAACTAAAAAAAGACAACAAACAAGAATCTGAAAAGCGTGCGGATCACTTATTAGCGGCATTTGGATTAGGAGAAAGAAAAAATCACTATCCAAATCAACTATCTGGTGGGGAAAAACAAAGGGTAGCAATCACTCGTGCTTTCATGAACAACCCAGATTTAATATTAGCTGACGAACCAACTGCAAGCTTAGACTCAAAACGCGCACGTGAAGTTGTGGAAATGATGAAACGTGAAGTGAAAGAAAGTCAAAAAGCAGCAATTATGATTACACATGATGAAAGAATGCTTGATGTATGTGATCGTATATTGACGCTTAGAGATGGGAAGTTAATATAAAGAAAAAAGGACAACCGTACATATATGTGCGGTTGTCCTTTGTATGATTATTTTAAAATAGATATAATGGCTTTATTTTGAGAATAACGTTTTAATTTTATTTCGTGTTACTAATAAAACGCCGCCTAAGATAGATAACATTCCGAGTGGCACGTTACTTGATTGCTCACTACCAGCGTTAGGAAGTTCTTTAGCATTTTTTTTCGCTGGAACAGTAGTATTGTTATTATCCGTTGTCGTTTGTTTAGGTTGTGATACTTCATTAATCTTGTTATCTACATTTTGCTTCGTTGTATGTAACTCAGCTAATTTGTCATCAATTTTTTTCTCAGTATGTTTAAAATCGTTTATTTTAATATCTAAGTCTTGTTTTTTCTTTGTTAAATCGTCTGAAACAGTTTGTTTCGCTTGTTTCATTTCGTTTATTTTATTTAGTAAATCTTGTCTAGCTTCTTGTAATTCAGCTAGTTTGTTTTTTACATCTTGTTTAGCTAGTTCTAAGTTAGCGGAAAGACTATCTAAATTGCCTTTAATTTTCTTAAGTTCTTCTAATGTGTTACCTGTATTCGGCTTATTTTCTTTAATTTCAGCAAGTTTGTCCTCAGCAGTTTGTTTCGCTTTTTTTAACTCAGCTAATTTTTCATCTACCTGTTTTTTTACTTCCTTAAGTTCATTAACCTTCTGATCGATATTTTCTTTATGCTGCTTAATTTCATTCACTTTTTCATCAACAGTTTGTTTATGTTCTTTAATCTCATTAACCTTTTCATCAACAGTTTGCTTATGCTCTTTAATTTCAGCGATTTTATCTTCGGCGATTTGTTTGTCTTGCTGAAGTTTTGCATCTAACTCTTGTTTATGTTGTTTAATCTCGCCAATTTTTTCATCTGCAACTTGTTTACGTTCATGTAGTTCATTTACCTTTGTATCAACATTTTCCTTAACTTGGTTAAGTTCATTTAATGTTTGATCCACATTTTCTTTGTGCTGCTGCAATTTCGCATCTAACTCTTGTTTATGTTGCTTAATTTCAGCTAATCGATCTCCAGTACTTTGCTGGGGAGTAGCATCAGTTACTTCCGCATGAGTAGAGTTTGCGCCAGCAATCATCGCTAAAGCTAGTGTAGACGCAGCAATTGTTTGTTTTGTTTTCATATTTTTGTACCTCTTTTCTTTCATATACATGAGCTGTTTTGTGTAAAATTGAGCATATAGAAGTAGATTATTTTATTATTATATACCATGTTCGGCGCCTAGAGGAAGTATTTGCATAATAATCTATGATTATGTAATTTTTAAATTCGCTTATTTATTTCATAGAGTAGGGGAGTTGATTAGCTTTTGGGTGTTCCCTCAAGGTTGAAAGCTAGTCTTGCAAAAAATACGAAGGAGTGTGATGTTGTCCTAACTCAAATGAACTAAAAAATATTCTGTTTAGAAAGGGGGCGACAATGCTATCGTTATTGAAATATATTATGGAAATGTTCCTGGTGAAAAGGAGGTTTAGAACAAATATTAAAAATAGCTGTTAATAATAAAAAGGTAGGAAACATATACCCTTTATTGTTAAGTACAGCCTTTCATAATCTATGTTGAATCAATTGGAAAATTCATGAAAAAGTGTTATGGTTTATTTGGGAGCTGCACATTATTTATGTTCAGTAAAAAAGGGGGATTAAAGTGGGGGCTAAAATTTTTAACGGCAGGCATATAGCCAATAGCAAGGATCAAGAATTTGTTGTTTTTATTATTGGTATGCGTATTAATAACCTATTAAAATTTTGGAAGTGGATACCAGTTTTTAATGCTATGGGACCTATGATTAAAGAATTGTATCAAAATCCACAATGGGGTTTCTTACATACAGAATTCTTATTTAGTTGGAGAAAAGTAATCCTAATTCAATACTGGAAGGGATTCGACGAATTAGTAAACTATGCTCACGGAAAAAATCATTCATATGCTTGGAAATCCTACAATAATAAGATTAAAGATAATGCGAGTGTCGGTGTTTTTCACGAAACCTATCAAATAGAAAAAGGTGCTTCTGAAGCAATCTATGTTAATATGCCAAAAACAGGTTTATCTAGAGCTACCGAACACATACCGGTATCTCAAGATACTAATACTGCTCAAAAAAGAATGGATAAATAATTCGGAAAATTGTGTATGTAATTTCGATGTTCCTGCCGGAGAATATACAAAGTGTCGGAGTGTTAGTAGGTGAAAACTTGACAAAAAAACTTATTTATGCTATAATTTACCAATATAAAAATAAAGTGTATAATAGGGTTCTCCTGGCCAGGGGGACCCTATTTTTGTTGTGAAAATGAAGGAGTGTATGTGCGTGAAACAAGGTGAATCAAGTGTAACATCGTTAGTATCAGCTTTCGGAAGGGCGTATCATAGTGAATTTGATAGTTCTAAAATCTTTGATGATTATGTAGCTAAAGATCTTATTTCACAAAAAGAACGTAATGATATTGAAACGAACATGGTTCAAGGAATACATTTTTTCAATAAAGACATTGCACAGCAGTTTCAAGACAATCCGAAAGAAATTTTAAAATGGATTACACAAGTTCAGTTATCACCAACACCTTTGGCACGTGCAGCATATTGTGAAAGAGTGCTATTACATGAAATTACATTAGGCGCGAAGCAATACGTCATACTCGGTGCAGGCTTAGACACGTTTAGTTTTAGACACCGAGAATTAGAAAATAAAATAGAAATATTTGAAGTGGATCATCCTTCTACGCAAGCGTTTAAGAAGAAAAGAGTGAAGGAAGCAGAACTTGAAATGCCAAATAATCTTCATTTTGTTTCCATGGATTTCACGAAAGGTTTTTCCTATGAACAGTTATGTAATGAAGGATTTGAAAATAAAAAGACTTTCTTTAGCCTATTAGGTGTTACGTATTATTTAATGAAAGAGGAACTTTCCAGTTTAATAGAATATTTATTCGAGATAGTTCCAGCAGGAAGTTCTATCGTTTTCGATTATCCTGATGAAAATTTATTTACGGAAAAAGGATTATCCAATCGAGTTGAAAATATGATAAAGATGGCTGAGATAGGCGGAGAACCGATGAAATCATGTTTTTCTTATACCGAAATGGAAGCACTATTAGAGAAGGCGGGCTTACTCATTTATGAGCACTTAGCACCAAAGGATATTCATACATTATATTTTGAAGGACGAAACGATTATTTAGAAGCTTTTGAGACGGTGCATTATGTACATGCGGTGAAGAAGTAGAGAATTAGTAGGCATGGGGAGAAATCTCTGTGTCTTTTTTTGTGGAAAACAAGAGGATGGGATTTATTGAGAAAGATAATGATAGATATATTGTTACATGAGTTACTACATCTAGATGAACATAAGGAAGAATGTGGGGTGTATTTGTCAAAAAAACAGAATGTTCAACGAAAATTCGCGATTATGTTATATAATGATTTTAATAAACCATATTTTAGAAATTACCCCCGATTATGTAGAAAGTATATTTTGTTTTGATAAGCTAAAAGAACTTGTAGTGGGGCTTGTTACAAGTTCTTTTATTTGTAAAATTTCCATTGACTAAAATATGGAAAAAAGGAGGGTGCAAGTTTGATAAGAAATTTAAAGAAAGCAGCACTTAATTCGTTAGATGGGAAATGGGGAGTAAGTATAGGGGGATCGGCGTTATACTATTTTGTACCAACTTTAAGTGCATCAGCGATTGCTAGTTTTATATATTTAATATTGGGCCTGTTTATTGGGGTAATTGGTTTGGATGTTTTCTTTATTTATTCAATTGGTGGGCAACCACAAGTAGATCCAACAGCACTAGTTTTACTTATTCTAAGTTATTTTTTTATAGGAATGATTTGTTTCTTAATTTACAGTGTCATACAAGGTATCTTTAATTATGGGTATTCTGTTTTCACCTTACGCTTAGGTAAAAATGAAGATGCTAAGGTGGACGATGTATTTGTGGGGTTTAGGAAGAACAATTTGTTTAAATCAATGAAATTAGGAGTGTTGCAGGCTATTTTTCTATTTTTATGGAGCCTGTTATTAATTGTTCCAGGTATTATTAAATATTTTTCTTATTCAATGGCATATTATATTTTAATAGAGAATCCGGATTATACAGCAAGTGAAGCACTAAGGGAGAGTAAAAGAATAATGAAAGGGCATAAGTTCAAGTTATTTGTTCTTTGGTTATCTTTTATTGGTTGGTTTTTATTAACAGCATTTATAGGTATGTTTACATTTAATCTGTCATTCATATTCATTACCCCTTATTATAACACAACTGTCTCGCATTTTTACTTAGACTTAATTAAGAAACAGGATGCTAGAGAAGCGAAGGTAAGTATATAAAGAATATAATTAGTAAGAAAATATTTTTAATGTATATTTTCTCGATTGTGGTCATGCAATTAAGCATATCCCTTTTTAATATGATATTGAAAGAAATAAAGTAGCTGCAATTGGATATGTTTTACTTATAATAATTTGGGTAAGGATATTATAACATTGGAGGAATTTAAAATGGGGAAGAGTGAGATATTTCAGGATTTTAATTTTAAATTAGTAGTAATTGATGCTTTATTAGATAAAGAGCCATTATTTTTAAAAGAATTAAAAGACTTAATAGAAAAGTATACGAATAATTTCGAATGGTATTCAGGAGCTGGGCCAATTGTTGAAATTAGAGATTTTTTAGAAGAGTTAATTCTGGAAACAAGTGATTTGGAAAAGATTGAATCCCTTTGCTTTGATGGAGGAAATGAAATTTATCATATCTTAAAGCCAGATTGGGATGGTGAAGACAGTTTATTTGATGTAATATCTGTTGAAGGATTTCAAAATTTAAAAAATCTAAAAATAGTGGAATATATTTCAATGTGTTACCCAAAAGTATTAGAACCATTTAAACAAGCTGGAATTGAAATTGAGGATTAATGAGGGAAAAGTTATATAATAATGGAAGTGATTCTTATTAAGAAAGAGTCACTTTTTCTTATGCAACGAACAAAGCAGAATGGAGGATATTATGATAATAATCGATAAAGATGGTGAAGGCTACTGGAGTAAAACTGTTAATTTGGGCATTTTAGGTAAATTCAATAGCATTTTTATAGATTTAGATGGATGCGATATAACAGGGGCGACGGATAATATGACTCAAGAAGAAAAGGTAGAAAAAGCTAAAAAATATTATGGTAATAGATTCAAAGAGTTAGAAACCAATGTTGGATTTATAAATGAGCAATTTCTAATGTGGATTATAACGCATTTATGTGATAAAGAATATCCATTTTGGGAATTTGGTGATGAAGATGAAAGTAGTGAAGATTATCCAGATTATATAGTAAAAGAAGAAATAAAAAAATTCGAAGATGAAAATGGACAATTGCAATATGATCCGTATAGTCCAAGTCCGATTTATAGAGAAATTCAGAAATATAATGCATATAATAATGAAGATAATTTATTAAGCTATGAAATTATAACGAAATATTTACCGGTTCTTGATTTCAAAAAACTTGTAGATACAATTAGACCTAATAGTATAGATACATTTGAAGATAACATAAACTTTCAAGTGAGTAGTGAGGTTTGTGGTGGAATGTTGCTTTGTGCTACTTACGGAACAATTTATGCTAATAATGAGTTAGAAGTTACGCATAACTGTTAATATAAAGATTACTGATAGGGATATCGCTACACATCTATTAACTGAAAGATATTAATTGCAATCAAGCGTAAAAAAACGCGATTCTTATTAAAAAAATAGCGTTCTTTTACTATTCAAATATGATTACATCTGAATTTAATGAAGATTTCTTCTGCAAAAGTAGTAGATTTTTTATTTGAATTTACTACCTCAGTTTGATTTATCATATTTCAATCTCAATAGAATAGTAAATAGGTATAAAAGATATGGAGATACATACTTTAGGTTTTAAATTACAGTAACTTTTGTGAAAACAAAAGGGGAAATAGAAGATGTTAAAATTACATGTATGTTCGTTCCATATGTGTATATTTGCTGCTCAATAAACTATCCTCTCGCGTAAGTTTGTACCACATTTTCACTTTTATTTACAAAAAATACTATTAAATATTTTTGGATAATTGTTATAATATAATTAAATTGATATAAAAGTTTTTTTCTAGAGTATGTATTTGAAGAATTCTCATGCAAAAAGAGCAAGTTCTCAAGTAGAGAGCTTGCTCTTTTTTGAAGAGAAATATGATTAGAAGTACATAAGGGGATAGCAGAATTTTATAAAAAGACTTTCTGTATGTATCCACAACAATGTTTAGATGTAAAAGATTTTTAAATTTATAAAAAGATTAAGAGGCGATAGAGAATGAAAAGATATATTAGTATAAAAGGAATTGGCACATATCTTCCGAAAAGAAAGGTAGAATCTTTTGAAATAGATCGCATGCTACATGTGCCAGAAGGCTGGACATTAAAAAAAGCTGGGGTAAAAACAAGATATTTTGTTGATGGGGAAACGTCTTCTTATATGGGGGCGGAAGCTGCAAAAAAAGCTGTAGAAGATGCTAAGTTAACTTGGGATGATATCGATTGTATTATTTGCGGAAGCGGAACGATTCAACAGGCAATACCTTCTACAGCATCACTTATTCAAGAACAGCTCGGGCTACAGCATTCTGGTATTCCATGTTTTGATATCAATTCAACATGTCTCAGTTTCATAACAGCACTTGATACAATTTCTTACGCAATGGAATGCGGGAGATACAAAAATGTTGTTATTATTTCTTCTGAAATTTCTTCTGTTGGATTAAATTGGGGACAAAATGAAAGCAGTATTTTATTCGGTGACGGTGCGGCAGCTGTAGTAATAACAAAAGGTGATTATACATCTTCTATTATTGCTTCCCATATGGAAACATATAGCTCTGGTGCGCATTTATCAGAAATTCGTGGCGGTGGAACGATGATTCATCCTAGGGAGTATAGTGAGGAACGAAAAGAAGACTTCTTGTTCGATATGAATGGAAGAGCCATTTTTAAACTATCTTCTAAGTATTTGTTGAAGTTTATCGACAAGCTACTTATGGATACTGGTTATTCCCTGGCTGATATTGATTTAATTGTTCCTCACCAAGCAAGTGGACCAGCTATGAGACTCATTCGTAAAAAATTAGGGGTTGATGAAGAGCGCTTTATGACCATTTTTGAAGACTACGGTAATATGATTTCCGCATCTATTCCAGTCGCTCTTTTCGAAGCGATTAAGCAAAAGAAAGTGCAACGTGGAAATAAAATACTATTATTAGGTACTTCTGCAGGACTTTCAATCGGGGGCATCCTTATTGAATACTAAGAAAACAGTATTAATTACAGGGGCACGTGCACCAGCAACTCTGCATTTATGCAGACTGTTTCATAACGCTGGACATACCGTTATTATTGCAGATAGTATTCCTTATCCATTAAGTAAAGTTTCAAAGAGTACGGATTATTTTTATGAAATTCCTTCTCCAAAGTGGAAAACAAATGAAAGTATCCGTGCGCTACTATCCATTATTCAACGTCACAATGTGGATTTGCTTATTCCTACTTGTGAAGAAGTGTTTTATATATCTAAATATAGAGAAGAATTAAGCGCATTTTGCCATGTATTAGTAGATGATTTTCAAAAGCTATCATTACTCCATAATAAGTGGGAATTTATTCAGTTCGTAGCGAATTTAGGGTGGCAAGTACCTGCAACATATAGAATAGATGATGAAGAAGCGATAAGTTCAATGATGCATAAAACACCAGCACATACTCCTTTTGTACGAAAGCCGATTTTCTCCCGTTTTTCTGATAAAGTGGAATTTATTACAAAAGAGGATGCTCTAAAAGAAAGCATGATAGATAAGTCGAATTATATTATGCAAGAGTTTATACGAGGGACGCAGCATTGTTCCTACAGTATTGCACAATCTGGGGAAGTGTTAGCTCACTCTACGTATAAAACGGAATTCACGGCAGGCTTAGGTGCTACCATTGCGTTTCAGCATATGAATCATCCTAAAATTGATCAGTTTGTGAGACATATTGTAAAAGAGCTAAATTTCTCAGGACAAATTGCTTTTGATTTTATCGTTACAGAGGATAGAGATGCGATTCCGATTGAATGTAATCCACGTACTACAAGTGGATTACATTTATTCGATGAGGAAATATTGCCGGCTTTCTTTCATGAAAAGGTAAACAATACACTCATTCCGAGACCAAACTCTGAGTGTGCAATTCGGTTAGCGATGCTTCTATATGGATTTCCTTATTTAAAAAGTAAACAAAAACGTAAGCGATGGTTAAAAGTTCTATGCTCTTATCCAGATATCGTTTATCGTCACAATGATTGGAAACCATTTTTTTATCAGTTTTTTAGCATGTATAAATTGTGGCGTGAAAGTTATAAAAATGAACGGACTATTTTAGAGCAAACAACATATGACATATCGTGGGATGGTGAAGATTTATGAAAATGCTAGTAACTGGTGGAACGGGCTTTCTAGGACAAAAACTCGCCTTTCGACTGAAAAATATGGGCTATGAAGTAACGGCAACGGGAAGAAATAAAACAATCGGTAAGGTATTAGAACAAAATGGAATCGAGTTTGTTCATTGTCCTCTTGAAGACAGAGATCGTGTGCTACAAGTTTGTAAAGATAAAGATTATATCTTTCATAGCGGCGCACTTTCTTCCCCTTGGGGCAAATATGAAGATTTTTATAATGCGAATGTGTTAGGAACGAAACATATTATCGAGGGAAGTAAAAAGTACGGTATAAAACGCCTGATCCATGTATCAACACCAAGTATTTATTTCTATTATGATGAGCGACAAAATGTAGTAGAAAACGCGAAACTTCCTGATACATTTGTAAATCATTATGCAACAACGAAGCACATGGCTGAACAAGCTGTTGATCAAGCTTTCGTGCATGGTTTACCAGTTATCACAATACGCCCGCGCGCTTTATTCGGACCAGGAGATAATGCGATTCTTCCGCGTCTTATTAAAGTATGTGAAAAGGGTGCTTTACCGAGAATTGGTACTGAAAATGTTCTTGTTGATATTACGTATGTTGAGAATGTTGTAGATGCTTTACTTCTTTGTATGCATTCCCCAAAACATACATTAGGGCAAAAGTACAATATAACAAATGACGAACGTGTAAATTTATATGAGGTCATAGAAAATGTAATGAAGCGTCTTGATAAGGAAGTAAAATATAAAAAAATTTCCTACAAAACCGCTTTTTCACTAGCTGCCATACTAGAAGGAATTTCAAAAACTATTTTATTCGGAAAAGAACCTATTCTCACAAAATATACTGTTAGTGTCCTTTCAAAAAGCCAGACATTAAATATTGATAAAGCTAAAGAAGAACTAGGATATGCTCCAAAGATTAGTATAGAAGAAGGAATTACAAAATTTGTAGACTGGTGGAAAATACAATGAAAATCAAATCTTTAAAGCTATATGATACAGGATATTGCACACATCCAGAAAAAATTGCATACTCCAAGGGCAGTTGGAAACAAATATGCTTTCCTGCTACAGTAGGGTTACTCGAGCATCCAGTATTAGGATATATTTTATTTGATACTGGATATGCGGGACATTTTAAAGAGGCGACAAAAAAATTTCCTTACTCTGTATATGCAAAACTTACGCCTGTTCATTTCACGGAAGAGCAATCTATTAAACAGCAACTTCTTCTTGATGGTATTCAGCCAGAAGAAATTAAATATATTATTCTTTCTCATTTTCATGGCGATCATACTGCTGGTTTACCTGACTTTCCAAAAGCGAAAATACTAACCTTCGCAAAAGCTTATGAGGATATTAAAAAGAGAAGTAAATTTGGTGCTCTATTAAAAGGGTGTCTAAAAGATACACTGCCGATGGATTTAGAGAAAAGAATGTCATTCATTGATCAAACTCCATCCCTTAACTTACCTTCTACATATGGAAAGTTTGAAGAGGGGTATGATGTATTTGATGATGGCTCATTATTTGCTGTTGACTTAACAGGACATGCAACGGGACAATTCGGTTTATTCGTCCATTTACAGAGTGAAAAAATTGTCTTTCTTTGTGCAGACGCAGTGTGGCTAAGTAAAACTTATCAAAACCTTGTATTTCCTAGTAAGATTGCCAACCTTTTAACTAGCGATCCAAAGTCTTACCGAAAGAATATTGAGAAGTTACACCATTTATCACAAACATCACCTGAGATCGAAATTGTACCAACTCATTGTGAACATACATGGGATAAAATTAAAGCAGGGGTGTACTATGAATAAACTACGGATTCTCAAGCGATACTTGAAAATAAAATATGGCTTGAGATTTTCAAATCGCAAACAGTTGGAACAGTTTCATAAACAACAAATAGAAAAACAACTTTTGTTCACGATAGAGGCGTCTCCTTTTTATCGCCAGTTATATACGCCGTTTTTAAATGAAATTCAAAAGGGGGATTTGTCTGCACTCCCCATTATTGATAAAGAAGTAATGATGGAACATTTTGATACATTAAATACAGCCCATATTTCAAAGGAAGAAGCGTTTCATGTAGCATTTGAAGCAGAAAAGACCCGGAATTTCTCACCAACCATTCGTAATATAACTATCGGTTTATCCTCAGGAACTAGTGGGAATCGTGGAGTTTTTCTCGTTTCCGAGGAAGAACAAACGTTGTGGGCTGGCTCGATTATTGGAAAGGTGCTTCCTTCTAGCATTCTACATAAACACACGATTGCTTTTTTCTTACGTGCAAATAGCAATTTATACGAAGCGATAAAAAATAAGCGAATCTCATTTCATTTTTTTGATTTACTAGATTCGTTTCAGCAGCATATCACGCGATTAAATGAAATACAGCCATCTATTTTAATTGCACCTCCGTCTATGTTACGGAAAATCGCTTACTGGCAGCAAGAAGGACTGATTACGATTTGTCCCCAAAAAATTATCTCTGTAGCAGAAGTGCTTGAAGATATTGATAGAGACTTTATTCGTGCAACTTTTAAGCAAACAGTACACCAAGTTTACCAATGTACAGAAGGTTTTCTTGCTACCACTTGCAAGCAGGGGACATTACACATTAATGAAGATCTCGTTCATATTGAAAAAGAATACTTAGATAAAGAGAAAGGGATATTTGTTCCCATTATTACTGATTTCATGAGGAAAACACAGCCTATTATACGCTATCGTCTCAATGACATATTAATTGAGAAGAAAACGCCGTGCAGCTGTGGCTCACCTTTCTTAGCATTAGAACGAATTGACGGTCGATGTGACGATATATTTATTGGAATAAGTGAATTGGATAATAGCGAAATATTTATGTTTCCAGATTTCATTAGAAGAGCAATTTTGTTTGCATCTAGTGACATTCAAGAATTTAAAGTGATACAACACAGCGTAGAAAAAATTGAAATTAAACTTAAAGCACTACCTGAAGATCTCGAATTATGTCAATCAAAGGTAATGCAAGAATTACATACACTGTGGGCTACTAAAAAGTGTGCGATACCACATTTCTTCTTTTCGCATTACGATATTCAAGTATGTGATAAAAAATTAAAAAGAATAGAAAGTCTTGTAAGGCGTGGTGAACATAAATGATTCAGTTACATGATGTTCATTCCTTGCATAGTATTGATTGGGAATCAAAAAAAGATGGGGCATATGTGCGAGATAGTTTCCTGCCTCTTTTTCAAAAGGGCGTTACAGCGTTTATTGAAAATGTTAATACGCAGCTGTTTCTATTAGAAATTGATGATCTCATCTTGCCAGTTACTCTTAATAACGCAGAGTTCGAAAATTCATATGTATGTTCTCCGTATACACATTACATATCTTATGCATTAGAAGAGCTATGGGAGTTGAAAAAACCATGGCTAGAAAAGCTATTAACCTATCCGATTCATCTTATGGGAAGTTGGCTACGACGAACGAATATTAATAAAGTAATTGTCGTAAATAATTGGATGCTTTCAACAAATCTTTATCACTCTATCAACGAACAACAAATCGAACAAATTACGAATTTATTTGTTGAGAAATTTCCAGAGCATACAATTCTATTTCGCTCTTTAAATAACGAATTATATCCCGTAACGACAGAAGCACTATCTACGGTAGGTTACAAGAAAATTATGTCTCGTTCTATATACTTATTTGATCCGAAACAATATAAAAAAATGAATCGAAAAAAACGAAAAGACTTATTAAACGATAAAAGTTTATTAGAGAAAAGCAATTATGAAATCATTACGAATGAAGAATTAACAAAAGATGATATTTTACAAATTTCCCAGCTATACAACCAACTATATATCGAAAAATATTCCGCCCATAACCCGATGTTTACACCCGCTTATTTATGTAATGCTCTTCAGCATCGTTTATTTGAGATAAAGGCTATAAAAAAAGGAGAAACAATAGATGGTGTCATTGCTTATTTTATTAGGGATGGAGTTATGACGACTCCTATCCTTGGCTATATTACAAACTCTGATCAGCAACAAGGCTTATACCGGATTTTGTCGCTCCTTATTACAATGGATTCTATCGAAAAAGATTTAATTTGTCATTGTAGTGCTGGAGCTGGAGAGTTCAAACGAAATCGTGGTGCAAAACAGCAGATTGAATACAGTTATATGTATCACTCTCATTTGCCACCTAATCAACAAAAGGTATGGAAAGTATTAACTTGGATATTAAATGCATGTATAGAACCGATGGCAAAAAAACATCGCTTTTAAAAAAAGAGATAAGACTCGTAATGTGTAGGAGCTATAAGTAGTAAGTATATTATTAGATTTTACATATGAAAATAATTTTTCGGGTTACAGGATACACTTGATTCGCTTGGAAATGAATTAGTTAAAGGAATTCATTTCACAAAGAACAAAATTGATAGCGATGTGATGCTACCCCAAATATAAGTATTGAGTCAATGTATTCATCTCAAAGCGTAAAAAAAGACACAATGGAAAGTGTCTTTTTTACGTTGACATGCTATGAAAGAAGATGTAGTGATTAATCATAGTTTGTTGGATTCTTCTTGGTTGATATTAGTATAACATTATCATTAGTGATTTTAAATGCGATTATGCATATATATACGAATTTAGTTACATCGAGTTTGTAGCTATGTTTTTTCTTCTTATATATGGTGCATAACTTGAAATTGTATAATGTCCTTCCATAAATCCTCCCTCATTGAAGTAGAAGGAACATCTATACTAGGAAACAAAAAACAAAAAAGGAACATTTTAATAATAGAACTAGATTTTATAGTAAAATAGATACCATGGTATGAATGTACGTTTTAGATATGAGCCCAATGAACCATATGCTTATAGAATTGAGAAAGACCTTAAAACAAATAAGTTATATATGTTAAGACAGTAATACTTCAAGCAGTATAGTTGGAAACGTCAGGAACTTAAATGATTTAAGATTCAAACTATATAAAAGATAAAGTATACGACTAAGGAAAAGAAGGTTTTGTAGTGTGCTGCACATTCAAGAATTAATTCTTACGTAGGGAGTGCTTATATGCAAAGTTTGAAACATGTAATATTGCTAGTATTATGTTTCTTATGTCTAAGTGGTTGTAACCAAGAAAATGGAGCTGAGGTACAAGAATATATAAAAGAAAAACACGGTATTGATGTTGTTGTAACAGATTGGAGCTCTATAAATGAAAATAACGGCGGTAATACATACCATACTGTGCAAGAAAAAAATAACAAATATCTAAAATTCCGAGTAAAGGTACAAGGTCTCCTCTATTCAAATCCAGTAGGTGATGAATACCAATATGGAAAAAAAACATATGAGGAATATAAGAAATTCAAACCAACTCTAGAAGAAATGAAAAAATTAGGCTACGTGGAATCTGAAACGGAAAATGCTCTTCAATATATTTTAGATAATAAAGATCCAGATGAAGGAAAACCAACTAATGAATTATTATTAACTTTGCAAATGAGTAACGAGATTGACTTTAGCCAATTGGATTCAGTAGAATTAGATCGTTTATATGCTCTATTTCAACTCATTCAGGAGAATAATAAAAAGATAACAGAACTAGAGATTAAGGATCAAAATGGTGAATCTTTAGGCGGACCTTTTAAAAATGTACAAAAAATAATAACAAAAGAAGAACTGTTACAAACAATGAAATCTACGATGTCAGATGCCATAAACAAATATTGGGGAAATTGGATTAGAACGCACACCAAAGTAGAAGAAAGATTACATGAAATACAAAACGATCGATTTGCATTTAAAAGTATTACTTATTCAAGTTCAGATGATGAGGATAGTCGAAAATATTTAGTGACTTTAGTTATTAATACCACCAATAATATATTTGAAAACAATCCCCCTTTAATTGAGGATTTAATCAAAGTAACCACAATCCTTAAAGAAGAACTATATAATAATAACTTTAACATCTATTTAACCAATAAGACAGGGACAATAAATGAAAATTGGTTATCGTCAAAAGAAATCAAAGAAGCAAATAACATCGAAGATCTTGTAAAAGAAAGAGATCCTGCGAATTAAATTTAAAGTCCTTTTCATGTTTGTTATTTAATGTGAATGCACAATATTTCGAAGTCTCAACCCATGCCCAACTACTTAATAATTTTATAACAACCCAGGCTAAAATCCCATGTATTTTTGAAAGAAAACGGCTTATATTTTCATTTTGAAGTATTTACTTTTCATAGCTTGATGGTGATGGGATAGCACCACACATTCATCAACTTAAGAATTATATAACGCTCCCAAAACAAAAAAATGTACATTTTCAGCTGTAGATGTCAATTTTCTCGTTTGGGGGTATTTTCTTTTCTTAGCTTGATGGGTATGGGGTAGCAGCGGCTATAAGCATTTTTATCCTTTCTATAATTTTCCTTTATTTTAATCCTTACAGTAATCAAATCACTGTGAATTTTCTGCGTGAAGTATAAAAAACAGCCATTCCTTAGTGAAACGGCTGTTTTTGTAATTCAATAAAAGCTCCCAGATTGCGGTAGATATTTTTAAATATTATTTTGTTTTTTTTGACTTGATTATAATAAAAGATGGACTTCGCGATTCGTTTATTAAATCTGGCATTTTCTCTATCCCTGCCAAAGTTGATTGTGGTTCGATTATTTTATCCAGCGAAAGCCCGTGTTCAATCAAAGTATTTATTAATGTGGCAACAGTTCTATGATAAATAACCACACTATCGTCAACAAACCAGTTGTGTACTCTAATTCCTTCTTCTTGATAATTATCTAATGCCCAGTGTGATGTATTACCATCCTCAGTTTTTATCCAATGGTTGCTTCCTTTGCGAGCTGTTGCTATTGGATGTTCGGTTGAAAAGATAAATTCACCATTGCTTTTTAATAGTTCATTAATCTTTTGAATCATTGCCGAGTAATCTTCAATGTAATGTATAGAGAGGGAACTTATAATCAGGTCGAACTTTTGATTGGTTAGTCCCATATCCTCCATAGGAAGACACATAAATTCTATGTTATCATCCTGATTTAACTTTTTAGCACGTTCAATCATATTTTTGGATATGTCTACACCTATTACGTTTTTTGCACCATTTTCTATACAATACTTTGAAAAATGACCATCACCGCAACCCAAGTCTAATACCGATTTTCCTTTCAAACACAGAATTAATGATTTGATTGCTGGCTGTTCTATGAAGTCATTAGCGTTTATTCCACTTTCACGCAATGCTGTGTAGTTTTTGAAGAAATTCGGATTATCATAAATATTTTGTTTCACTTACATCACTCCCCAGATAAGGTTTTCATAGATTAAGCTGACTTCTGTTTCCAAATTATCATACTAACCATAAAAATTTTGTCATCCTTTTATTATAGTAATGGTTTTTAGGAAGATCTCTCGAACTCAATACTTTCACAATCCTGCCAGTTTGCTGAATAATCTGCTGTAAATACTATATCGTATTAAGAAAATTAACCTTTATTTTAATTATAAGCAACAATCTTTACGAAAAGAGCCTTTTATTTTTTATTAAGCTATTGAAACGATAGTGAAGGGACGAGAGCGTAATGAAGCGAGAACTATCGAAATTAGCGGATGTACTAGTCAATCATTCGACTAAAGTGCAGCCTGGTGATCATGTGTTAATTCAAAGTGTTACTGAAATAGATCCCGCAGTAGTTCGTGAAATTATTAAGTCTGTGGAAAAAGCAGGGGGATATGCGCATGTATCAATGCGCGATGTTTCTGTTACAAGGCAATTAATTCTATCAGGATCTGAAGAACAATTTAAGTTATTTGCAGATTGGGAGAGTTATCGATTAAGTAAAATGCAAGTTTATATTAATCTCCGTAGTCCTAGAAATGCATATGAATTAGCAGATGTACCGGCAGAAAAAATGAAGTTATATCAAAAGATATTTGGAAAAGCACATAGTGAAGCAGTGTATAAAACGAGATGGGTGACAACTCGCATTCCGAATGCGGCTTCTGCGCAAGAAGCAAATATGAGCACGGAGGCTTATGAAAAATTTTATTATGATGTATGTACGTTAGATTACAATAAAATGTCGAAAGCAATGGATCCGTTAAAAGAATTAATGGAAAAGACAAAGCGAGTTAGGATTATTGGAGAAGGTACGGATTTGAATTTTTCAATTGAAGGAATCGGTGTTTTAAAGGGAGATGGCACAGATAATATACCTGATGGTGAAATATATACAGCACCTGTTAAAAATTCAGTGAATGGGATAGTAGCATTCAATACAGTATCTGTTCAACAAGGTTATGCGTTTCAAAATATAAAGTTACATATTAAGCATGGAAAAATAATAGATGCATATGCAAATGATACAGAGCGAATAACTCGCATTCTTGATACGGATGAGGGAGCAAGATATATTGGAGAATTTGCGCTGGCTTTTAATCCCTATATATTAGATCCAATGAATAATACGTTATTTGATGAAAAAATAAATGGTAGTTTTCATCTAGCGATTGGAGATTCGTTACAAGGTGCAGATAATGGGAATGAATCAGCGATCCATTGGGATTTAGTAAACATTCAAAGACCGGAGTATGGCGGGGGTGAAGTTTGGTTCGATGATGTACTAATTAGAAAAGATGGGCGTTTTATTTTACCAGAGTTGTTCGAATTAAATGAAGAGAATTTGAAAAGGTAAAGTATTTTATTGAGTTTGTGTAAAGTAGATTAAAACACAACATATCAAACTAAGCGATTGATCGCATAATTTTACACTCATTTAATATTAATAGGTAAATAGAAAAATTGACGCCAATTGTTAAATGGATAGTGTAAAAAAGACAAAATCTCTTAAAAAACACTTAAATTTTCACTCCATCTATCTTTACAATCCCTCCTTATAATATGAATTGGACAAGCAACTAAGAGAACGCAGAACATGTTAGTTTATACATTTTATTATTAGGGGGAGAAATTGTATGAAAAAGGCAGTTGCTTCGTTAGCCGTTATGGCGGTATTATTACCGACATTTACAATGCACGCGGAAGAGAAAGAGCGAGTAAGAAAAACAGCTACGATGTTTAATGTAATTAGTGACATTCAAGGTGATTTAGGGGATTTTGATCACGTGTTAAAAGATATGAACAAAGTGACGCCACTTTCTAGGGCGCTTATTATGAATGGGGATATAACGCCAACTGGACAGCAGTCACAATATGATGATGTGAAGCGTGTGTTAAACAAGAATAAGCATCCAGAAAATGTATGGTCAACTGTTGGGAATCATGAGTTTTATGCTGGGAAATGGAAAGCTGATGGAACGTTAGCTCAAAATACATGGCCAAATGGTGTAACGGAAGAAACACTATTCAACCGCTATTTGCAGTTTAGCGGGCAAGAAAAGGTATATCATAAAAAAGAATTAGACGGTTATCCGCTTTTATTTTTAGGAACTGAAAAATATATGAAATACCACGATTCAAAAATGTGGGACGAAGTATATATGAGTGATGAGCAATTAGGCTGGTTAAAACAAAATTTAGAAGACTACAGTCAAAAAGATAAGAATAAGCCAATTTTCATTTTCTCTCATCACGTTTTACCGGATACGGTATCTGGATCAAAACAAAATCCGTATTTACAAGACTATTTAAATGTTGATAAATTGTACGATATATTAAAAGACTATCCGCAAGTTGTTTTCTTCACGAGTCATACGCATTGGGATTTAAATTTACCAGATTGGGCTGGTAAAAAGAAAATTGCAGGCGGAGATGAAAAAGGATTTACGGTTGTAAATACGGGAGGTATTGAAACAGGCTGGATGTCAGCTGGACCAAATGGCGGAGAGAAGACTGCTCCAGATGGCTATTCATTTAAACAAGGATTACAAATAAAAGCATACGGTAACGATGTAATCGTAACAGCTTACGATTATAAACGGGATAAGGGCATAAAGAAATTATCAATTAGTGATGCGAAAATCGCACAAATGGCACCAGATGTCACGGCTGATGATAATAAAAATGTAATTGTCGGCGCAACAGAATATATGGAGTACTCTATAGAAGGAACGAACGAGTGGAATACGTATAATCCATCAAAACCTCAAAAGTTTGATGGCGACAAAATCGTATACGTACGTCACAAAGGAGAAATGAATTTAGAGCCAGGATTAACACAGCTTCTTCGTTTTTCGGTAAATAAGTGATTGGAGAGGGCTCACGCATTTAAATGTGTGGGCTCTTTTTGTTTTATCGGTTTTGTCGGTAAGTCGATATATTTGAAAAATCGCCGATATAAATTGCATTTACCGAAAATCTAATACATTTTTAATTCAGAAAGGTGACTTCATCATTTTTACATGCAATAATAGTATCGTTACATACATTGTGAAAGAAGTACAAAAGGAGCGTTATTGATGAATTTAGCTAAATTCCCGAGAAAAAAATATACAGAATCATATACACCTATTGAGAAATTAAACAATTTTTCTGAAGCACTTGGTGGGCCGACTATTTATTTTAAACGAGATGATTTGCTTGGTTTAACAGCAGGCGGTAATAAGACGAGAAAGTTAGAGTTTCTAGTTGCGGATGCACAGGCAAAAGGTGCAGATACGTTAATTACAGCTGGTGGTATTCAGTCAAACCATTGTCGTCTAACACTTGCAGCTGCGGTAAAAGAAAAAATGAAATGTATTCTTGTGTTAGAAGAAGGGCTTGAGCCAGAAGAAAAGCCAGACTTTAATGGAAACTACTTCTTATATCATTTATTAGGCGCTGAAAACGTAATTGTTGTACCAAACGGAACAGACCTTATGGAAGAAATGCATAAAGTAGCGAAAGAAGTTAGTGAAAAAGGTAATACACCATATGTAATACCAGTTGGTGGATCGAACCCTACTGGTGCAATGGGGTATATTGCTTGTGCGCAAGAAATTATGGCTCAATCATTTGAGCAAGGAATTGATTTCAGTTCAGTTGTTTGTGTAAGTGGTAGCGCTGGTATGCATGCTGGTTTAATTACTGGTTTTTCCGGAACGCAAAGCAAAATTCCTGTAATCGGAATAAATGTAAGTAGAGGAAAAGCGGAGCAAGAAGAGAAAGTAGCAAAACTTGTAGATGAAACTTCAGCTCACGTTGGTATTCCAAACTCTATTTCACGCGAAGCAGTTACATGCTTTGATGAATATGTAGGACCAGGATACGCGTTACCGACGCCAGAAATGGTAGAAGCAGTTCAATTACTTGCGAAAACAGAAGGTATTTTACTTGATCCAGTTTATACAGGTAAAGCAGTAGCAGGATTAATTGATTTAATTAGAAAAGGCAAATTTAATAAAGAAGACAACATTTTATTCGTACATTCAGGTGGTTCACCAGCTTTATATGCGAATACGTCTCTATTTGCGTAAGTGTAAAAAGCATTGGGTATCCAATGCTTTTTGTTTTGAATTAATGTTGAAATTTGATACAATTTCGTGAATATGCGATGATTTTTCAACATTCAACGGTAAACAACGATATATAAAGGAGATTGATGTATGACAGAATTTTGGGAAGCAAGTTTTATAGAAAATCAAATGATGTGGGGATTTGAAGCTGCAGATTCCGCAATTTTGACGAAGGATTTTTTCCTTGAAAAGAAAGTGAAGGATATATTGATTCCTGGTATTGGATATGGAAGAAATGCAAAGGTTTTTATTGATAACGGAATACATGTAACAGGTATTGAAATTTCAAAAACGGCGATTGAATTGGCGAGGGAAAATGAAATTAATGCTAATTTATTCCATGGTTCAGTTACGGATATGCCTTTTGATAACAAACTGTATGATGGCATATTTTCTTATGCACTTATTCATTTGTTGAATAAGGATGAAAGAGAGAAGTTTATTAAAGATTGCTATAGTCAGCTAAAACCAAACGGATATATGATTTTTACTACTATTTCTAAAGATGCCCCAATGTTTGGGAAGGGGAAACAACTTGGTAAAGACTACTTCGAGATAATGGAAGGGGTAAAAATGTATTTTTATGATGTTGACTCGGTACAACAAGACTTTGGAAAATATGGACTGATAGAATCTACGGAAATTGTTGAGCCACATAAAAATATGGAGAGTAAACCTCCATTTAAATTTATAATGATCAAATGTCAAAAAACACTATAATTATAATTTTGTAAAAAATAGTGAAAGGTTACTTAATAAGCTGGATGAGTAAGCTATTCACGCTTACTCATTATTCTTTAAAGGCGAAGTAAGGGAAGTCAAATGCCTTCCCTTACTTCGCCTAATTTAGGTTTAAAACAGGTTCTAAACTTCCAATGAATCATTTGTTATATAATGGAATTATTGGAACGTGAGAGGGGTGATTATATGAGTACAACATTAAGATGGGTCATATACACGATACTTAGTATTTCAATAATATTAATACTCTTTGTAGGGTACGGAGTATATTCGTATTTTACATCGTAAAATTAAGTGAAATGGTAACCGAACCAAAGGAAAAATAAAATAATTGCTGTATTAAATAACGTAAAGGTTAAACCGATAATAGATAAAATTTTCTTTTCGGTACGACTACAAAAAGAGATAACTGCTAATATAATTGCTATAACAGCGGAAGCTAATATGAAGTACGCGAAAGGAACCACGTATTCTACTCCAACTCTGTCTAAAATAGGTGAGAAGAGAAAGAGATTAATAGTGACGAATATACTTACAATGAGAAACGTATAACTTTTCCAAGTGTATGTTTTCAGTTGCATGGAATGGCACTCCTTCTTTATTAGTTTTTATATGTCTAATCGTAAGGTATTTACCTTTATTTTACAATTGGAGATGCTTTTTATTAAAAAGAGGAGGACTAATATGCGAATTAGAAAATTGATTTTAGTTTTTGTTGCTATTTGTATATTCATAGTAACAGGCTGTTCAAATATACTAGGAAATGAAGATCAAAGAATCGAAGTGCAAAAACGTGTTGGTGATGATGAATATGAAGATCTTAAGATAGTGACAGACAATAATCAGGTGTTGCAAGTAAAGAAAATATTAAATGAAATTCATTTTGAAAATAAAAAAGCAGAAATGTCTCGTTCAGCTGATTATCACTTTGTTTTTCAATTTAAAAATCCGAAAATAGAGGCGAAAGCTGTGTTGTATCAAATTTGGATAAGTCCTAATAAAGATAAAGTAGAAGTAATGGCGGGAGATAATCGGTATGCTCAATTAGAAGGAAAAAATGCAGCCACGTTGTTTGAGATTATTACAGGTGAGACGTTATCTGAATAAAAGTATAGGGAGTTTTGCTCTCTCTATAGTTATTTATGTGAATTCAGCTCGTATTTTTCGTTTTGGGGGATAATTCGTTTTTTAACTTACTCCTATTAGCAAGGAATATCGAATGGAGAGTAATCGTGAAACAGTAACGAACATATTCGCGGCTAGAAAAGGAGTTGTCTGAAAAGATTCTTCGCATGGTTTGTTGCAAGTTCATTTTGTAATGTTAATAAAAAAATTAGAAGGTAGAAGTAAATATAAATAAAACAAAAAAGGGGTAAATAGGGAAATGTAGAATCATTATATATGACTTATTCTGAATTTTCGGATACAAAAATAGAATGGAGGAAGAAAGATGATTCAATTTCCTAGAGAAGATGCTGAACAATTTTTTAGATCGTATAGTATTGGTAAGTTTACAGTCAGTGAAGATGAAGGAAGATTAATTTTTAGTACAAACTTAAATGGTCATTCTAATTTATGGGCGATGGATTTACCAAATTTATCTCCTTATCCGTTAACGTATTGTAATCAGTCAAGCAATTTTATTAAAGTGGATTCATTAAATCGATTTATTTTAGCTGGATTTGATAAAGATGGCGATGAAAATTATCATATTTATGCATTAAAACCAGAGGGTGGAGGATTGCTTGAATTGATTCCAGCAGGAGAGACAGAAAAGGATTATTATGTGCATTTAACAGAGGATGGGGAACGATTATACTATGTCACAAGTAAAGATAACCCAAGGTTCTTAAACTCTCGTTGTTATAATATACGTACAAAAGAAGATACTCTTCTGTTAACCGGTGTGGAGACACCTACATATGTAGAGGCAGTAAGTCCGAATGAATCAAGTTATATTGTTTTAAAAACATATAGTAATACATATAATGTAGGATATGTGAAAAAGGGAAAAGAACTCATTTGTATGGTACCTTCTAGTGAGAAAGAACATACTGTAGGGTCCATTTGTTATATTGATGAAAATACAGTGATTTTTGTTACAAATTATGAAGAAGAGTTTTCTTATGTAGCTTCTTTTGATTTACATAAACAGGAATTCAAACCAATCTGTAAAATAGAGAAGGAAGATATATCCGATATAAAATGGCATGCTGAAACAAAAAATGGCTACATTATTTCGGCGAAAGGTGTTACCGATAGGTTATATAAATTTGTATGGGATAAAAAGGAGTTAATTTTATTGAATTCTCCGGTAGATACGATACGTCAAATAGAAATTACCAAATCTGAAAATTTATATTTATTAGGTGAAAGTGCGACGAAAACAGCAAACATCTATTACAAGAAAAATGGAGATACAGAATGGGCAGCATTAACAAAAAACTATGTTATTGGCCTATCTGAATCTTCTTTTGTTGGACCAGATGTTATAACATATGCCTCCTTTGATGGGTTAAACATAGAAGCATTATTATTCCGGGCGAAAGGAGAAGTGCAAAACGGATATACAATATTTTGGCCTCATGGTGGTCCACAAAGTGCTGAGACGAAAGATTTTAGGGCATTATTTCAATATTTATTAAGGCAGGGATATAATATTTTTGCACCAAACTTTAGAGGAAGTACAAGATATGGTTCAACATTTACAAAAATGATTGAAGGTGATTGGGGAGAAGCCCCACGTCTAGATTGTGTAGCAGGAATAGAATGGTTATTTGAACAGGGCATATCAAATCCTGATAAATTATTTGTTATGGGTGGTAGTTATGGAGGGTATATGACCTTGTTGCTCTATGGGCGTCATTCAGAGTATTTTCGTGCAGCCATTGACATTTTTGGGCCTAGCAATTTATTTAGTTTTATCGAATCTATGCCTGAAAATTGGAAACCGCTCGCAGTTAATTTAATAGGTGATATTAACAAGGATAAAGATAAGCTTATAAAAGATTCACCAATTACATACTTAAAGCAAATGAATAAACCAATCCTTATCATTCAGGGGACAAATGATCCACGAGTTGTAAAGGAAGAATCGGATCAAATTTTTCAAGCGCTGCAAGAAAAAGGAGTAGATGTAGAATACCTAGTATTAGACGATGAAGGACATGGATTTTCAAAAAAAGAAAATGAAATATATGTATATCGTCGCATAACAGAATTTTTAGTAAAGCATAAGTGAAATAAATGGCACCTTGGAGGGCATGGTCATCAATTTATGGTTACGAATGGATAATTTTCAACAAAATAGCTATCCTTTCATGTTGGAGTAAAACCTGAGAATGAGATGGTAAAAAACACCTTTCGAAATCGTAAGTAAGTTATGATTTTAATAGAGGTGTTTTTCGCATGGAGAAAAAGACGCATTACCCCGCCGAAATAAAGTGGGAAGTAGTTGAAATGAAACACCAAGGATTCAAAAATAAAGAAATAGAAAGTCTTTGATATTTTAGGTGTCGTATATCAGTTTACGGTATTCAATTGAAAATAGAAAACTGTATAATCTTTAAAAATACACCATATCAAGATTTATTTGGTTTTTCACTTTATCTACCATCTTTATGTGTCGTTCTATTAAAAAGTCTAAATTTGATCAATTAAATGCGATAAAATCTTTTTAAAAATAATGAAATTTTAGGAAAAATAAGGTACACTAGTCAATGGTTTTAGTTTAAAATCGATTGACGTTAATGTATACGGGGGAAAGATTGATGAACAATAATCCAATAAATGAATCAGTTGAAGAAGTTGAGAGAAAACGAGTAAGATCAAGCAAACGTTTTACAAATTGGAAGCTTATTGCAGCGGGTGTTGGTGTAATTGTACTTCTCATTGGAGGAATGAGTTATTATCAGGCAACTCACTTCAATTCAAATGTTACGATTAATGACACAAAAGTCGGTGGTCTGAACGCTGATCAGGCAATACAGAAATTAAAAACATCTGGACTAGAAAACAAAGTCTATGTTGATCAACAACAAATTTTAGATGAAAAAGATACAAAAACGGAACTTACGGAAAAAGATTTTCCTCAAGTTAAGAAACTATTAAAAAGCCAGTGGACATTTTTCCCTTCCTCAAAGGAAAAAAATTATTCAGTGCTACCGGAAAAGGCGGATCAGTATCGTAGTGAAACGATGAAAAAACTTGTAGAAGAAAAGCTCATCTCTATGAATGAAAAATTAAAAGCGCCTCAAGATGCTATGGCGAAGCTTGAACAAGGAAAAGTTGTTATTTCGAAGAGCGTTGATGGAAAACAGTATGACGTTACTAGTCTACTGAAAGATTACGACAAGCAGAAGTATAAAAGTGAAATTCATCTGAAGTCTACATACATAAAGCCTATTAAAGAAGACGATCCGATTGTCAAAAAAGAGGAGAAAGCACTACAGAATCTTCTTGGGCAGTCTGTTGAGTATAAAGTGCAGAATGAAGTGTATCCTTTAAAAGCGAAAGATTTAATTCAGAATGCCTCTATGTCAAAGGATATGAAAGTTACAATCGATGCGAGCGACATTAAGAATAAGATTGCTGAAATTAATAATGCTAAATCAACATTAAATAAAAATTTCAGCTTTAAAACCCATTCCGGTTCGGTCATATCAGTAAAAGGACAAGGCTACGGCTGGGCACTAGATGTTGAAAAAGAAACAAAACAAGTTCAACAAGCTTTTGAAAAGGGTGAAAAATCGCTATCTGCTTCTAATATCCATGGAAATGGTTGGGAGAAGGAAGGTATCGGTTATGAAACAACATCGAATAATGGCATCGGAGACACGTATGCGGAAGTATCAATTGCAGATCAACAAATTTGGATTTATAAAGATGGGAAATTAGTCGTCACAACAAATGTAGTAACTGGTAAACATAGCACGAGTGAAGATACATCACCAGGTGTGTGGTACGTTCTATATAAACGAACACCATACACGCTGAAAGGCAGCGCAGTAGGTAAAGCTGATTATGCAGTTAAGGTAGATTACTGGGTTCCATTCACAAATAGCGGCCAAGGATTCCATGATGCAGGCTGGCGAAAAGACTGGGCAAATAATGCTTATTTAACAGGGGGATCAGGCGGGTGTGTAAACCTTCTTCCTAATGTTGCAAAAACTGTATATGATAGTTTGAACACTAATGATCCAGTTATTGTGTACTAGAAAATAGCTACGTATCAAGAAATAAATAAAGCAGGAAATCTTATCTGATGGTACATGAAAAAACACCTCTTGAATTCGCATATTTAGTGTGCAAATTCAATGGAGGTGTTTTTTGTTTGAAAACAAGAGTTCATTGCCTATAAGAAACGAAGTAGAAAGAGATTGAGATGATAAATAGATATTCAAATAGTCAATAAAATTGACACTGAATATCATTTTCATTTATTATGAAATCGTCGCATGTAATTGGACATGATTTTTGTGAAAAAGTTTACTTTTTTATTAATATAATAGATTTCTATTAAGGTGTCCCATTTAAGAATTTAAGCGTAGGAAAGGGTAAAATAAAAATGAACTGGAAAAAAGGCGGATTATGGATTATTATTTTTTTCATTGTAAAAGGTACGATTTCTACACTTTTAATAGTTACAGGTGCTAAATATTTTGATTTATCATTTATGCAACTTTTCGTACTAATACTGATCTTATTACTGATTTCTCTCATAAGTCGAAAATTGCTGCATAGACATAAACAAAACAAAAAGCAAAAAGAGCTAAATATATAATGAAGCCCCAGAGACCTTTGGATTTCTGGGGTTTTACTATATATTTAGCTTCTTACTATTTGTGGAAAGTAAAACGCCCACCTAAAAATTTAGTTGGGATACAGAAGTTTGTTGGGAGCAGATTAAAGTTTCACTTTATTTCATAGTGCATGATCTATGTTGATTAAAGGAAGTCACTGAATTTGTTGCTACAATTATTAAACAAGGACTGAAGAGAGCTTTTTAATCAATCTGTATTCTAAAGCTAAAACCGAGCATACATTATGCTCGGTTTTCAATTGGTAGTTTAAATGTAAAAGTACTGCCTTCTCCTAATTCACTTTCAACGGTAATTTCTCCTCCGTGTAGTTCTATAATCCATTTTACCATCGACAATCCTAAACCTGTGTTTCCATTGTTTGAAGATGTTCGTGCTGTGTCAACTCGATAGAAGCGGTCCCATATTTTCGCAATATGTTGCTCGCTGATGCCTATGCCATTATCGGAGACTTTACCTATTATGTTGGTTTCATCCCGGAACAGTTGCATATTCACAGTGCCGTTCGCTTTGCTATAAGCAATCGCATTCGTTAGTAAATTCATTAATAAACGCATCATCAATGTTTGATCTGCTTTAATAAACAGGTCTTCCTCTATATGTGTTGTTATATTAATCGAAGCTTCTTGAACCATTAATGAAAGCTCTTCTACAACGATTTCCGTTAATTCACTCATATTGATACATTCAAATTGAAAAGTATTATGCTTTTCTTGGTCAACTCGTGCTAATAATAAGAGTTGCGAGATTAACGCGGACATTTTACGCGATTGCCTTAAAATTACTTCTAACGATTCTTCCATTTCTTTCGGATTATTCCTCTGCGATAAAGCGTATTCGCATTGCGAAATAATAACAGATGTTGGTGTTCTTAATTCATGAGATGCGTCAGATGTAAATTGTTTTTCACTTTCGAATGATGTCTCCAATCGCTCAAACATTTTGTCAAAGGTTTGTGCTAAATGATACATTTCGTCTTTCGATGAACCTTGTAAATTAATTCTCTTCGAAAGGTCTTTACCATCACCAATTTCACTGGCTGAATCACTCATTTGTTGCACAGGTCGAAACGCTCTTTGCGTAATAAAATATCCTCCCACTGCCGCAATGAGAATAAGTAATGGAAATGAGATGAGTGTTACCACAATAAGCGTATTCATGGTCGATGATAATTGATTCATGGTCATTATGCCACGAACCCAGACTTGCTCATCGCCGCCTACATTATGGAGAAAATCATATACTATCCATTCCTTATTACCGTCTTTAATGGTTTGTATTTCATCGAATTTAAGCGATACCTTTTTATTAAAGGTTGTTGGATTATGTCCTGCCAGCAGCTCACCTTGCTTACTATAAATGATGATATTTACTCCATCTTCTAACGCTTCAAATTCATCGTCAATCTTTAACTGTCCATGCTTATATTCGATATCTTCAATGCTTTCTTTTACTGTGCTCTTCAATTGATTTTTCATATTAAAAAGCAAAACTTTATCTGAAGAAGTTAAAATAAAAGCTAACACGAGTGCCATAATAATTACAACTAGCCCCGTATACCATAGGGTCACTCTCATTTTTATTGATAGTCTTTTCATGATTCTACTCGCAATACGTAACCAGTTCCTCGTACTGTATGAATTAACTTCGTCTCAAACTGGCTATCAATTTTTTTGCGAAGATAGCGGACGTAAACATCAATAATATTCGAGCCACCTTCATAGTCGTAATTCCACACATGTTGCTCAATTTTATCTCGTGTCAACACAACTTCTTTATTACGAATCATATATTCTAAAATAGCAAATTCTTTACTGGAAAGATTGATAACTTGATCTCCTCTTGTTACTTTATGCATATTGCAATCCACCACTAGGTCAGCGATTTCAAACACATTAGATGTATTTCCTGTTTTTCTTCGCATCAACACTCGAATTCTTGCTAACAGCTCATCAAAAGCAAAGGGCTTTACTAAATAATCGTCCGCACCTAAGTCGAGTCCTGTTACGCGATCATCAATTGTATCTTTAGCTGTAAGAAGCAAGACAGGAGTTGTATTATTGTCCGCACGTAATCTTTGTAATACTTGTAAACCATCTATTCCGGGAATCATAATGTCAAGCACAATCAAATCGTAGGTAGCCATGCTTATATAATCCAAAGCATCTTCTCCATTCCCACATCCATCGACACTATAATATTCTGCATTTAATCGTTTTACCAATATATTTTGTAAGTCTTTTTCATCTTCGACAATAAGAACTCGCATTAACATTCTCCTTTTCTTCTTATTTATATGTATCACTATAATTCCGAAACATTAAAGAAAGATTAGAAACTATTTAATTATATCATTTTATTTTTTTGCGCATTAATCTTCCTTTAATGTTTGTTCAGTAATATAAGGACATGGATAAGGTGCACATGTAAAGGGAGGAGAACATAATGGGAAAATGGATGATGATTGGAGCAATGTCTTGTTTATTCTTAACAGCTTGTTCTACTCAAGCTGATAACGATACAGAACTACAACAAGAACCACACAAAACAGGGCCTGCTATGAATGATACTAAGCAAACACAAGATTTCAAAAACGAAGTCACATCTATTGTAGAAAAGGCAAATAATACGAAACCAGTTGGAGCAAAAGAAGATAACTTAAATACGTACTTAGCAGCAAAAAAAGAAATTGACCAATTAGATGACAAGATAGATCTATCTGATGATCAGCTAGAAGCAGATTTTCACGCTGGAACGATAACTGTTGAACAATATCAAATACAAGAAAGAGAACAAGATATACTTGAAGATCAATTAGAGCAAGCAGAAAATGTACTTGAAGCAAGATTTGGAATAAATGATTAATTATTAAGGAGTGGATGGAAATGTTAAAACATAAAAAGAAAATAATTATAAGCGTAATTGCTATTTTAGTAAGTGGTATTGCTATTGTTGGTGGATATTATGGTATGGGCTACAATTATGCGAAAAAGAATGAAAACTATACAGAGAAACAAGTTCGTGAAATTTCTTTAGCTCATACAAATGGAGAAATTATTAATGTGAAAAAAGAATTCGAATTAGAAGATGACAACTTAGCACAATCTAAATTTGAATATGAAGTGGAAATCAAGACACCTGAGAATCTATTAAATATTTTAAAGGTCAGTGCTAGAACAGGTACAATAGAAATCAATAATGAAGATTAAAAAATTATCGACAAATAAAATATCGCGTATTTGAAAAAATCCAATAAGCTGCCCATATGGACAGCTTATTTACATAATTCTCGTTAACAGTAGTCAATGATGCATATAATTTTCGTTTTGGGGGTAATTGCTTTTCTTAGCTTGATAGCGGTGGGGTGAGTCATAAATTGTGGGAAATATCCATACTTCTATTAACTGGTTAATTAAAGAAGAATTTGTTTCACAACTCTTAAGTTATTATAATATGAAAAAATTAAATTTTCCTTCTGCAATTCATTCAAATGGCTCAATCCCCGCATCTTTTGAATGTCCTGAAAGTGCTAAACATAAGCAAAATAATTAACTATCCTATGCAAGAAAGTTGAGCTAGTTAATCGCATATGTTTTATTGAAAGGGTGTGATTGAATTATGGAACGGACGAATTGGGGAATTGGAGGATTAGTATTTGTTGGCTGCATGTTTCTTGGCGGAGGAGTGGGATCTATATTAGGCGATACTCATGCTGGATGGCTAATAGGAATGGGCGCTGGATTTATTGGGATGGCTTTAACGAGACTGATCAGAAAGTAATATAACGGGATTCTTCTTCGGGTAAATAAGGAAATATGTAAGTCATTCATGGCATAAGAGCCCTTTAAATTATAGTTAGAAGCTTCTCTTTTCTAAATTTCTCCATACATAGATATGATTCTCAAGTCGGAGGATGGCACCTTAGGGTGTTTTTTTTATGCTCTCTAAAAATGTTTTACCATATAATAGCCGAGTTAATTCAAATAATCAAGAATCATTGAGTTAATAGATTGCGATAATCTTTTTTATAAAATAGATTTATTACCGTTTCAGACCTATGTAGTCATTCATAACCTAACAGTAAAAGGGGGATGATTCAAGGTATGGCGTTTCATGATGAATTAATTTGTCAACAGTTTGCAAGAATTATCGGCGGCCAAGAAGGATTCGCCGGTGGAAAATGCGTGGCAACAATAAATCGGGATGAAATACAAGCAACAATCTTGGGGAAACGTTTTAGAGTAACAACTTCCTTCTCATTCGAATCAAGAGATAATAAAACTGGACAGGCATTATGTCTAGGGCGGGTAGCACTCTTACAAAAGGAAGTCACTGAATTTGTTGCTACAATTATTAAACAAGGAATAATCGTTTCGTCTATACACAATGAGTGGTTATGTGATGATCCAAATTTGATTTACGTTAATATTGAAGACGTTGATGATCCACTAAATTTCGCAAGAAAAGTTAGAAGAGCGTTATGCAATTAACTAATTTCTTTCGTTAAATGTGTGATTTTGTTAATTAGAATATTTTGGATTATTGAATGGTTTTATAAAGTGAAAGAAGACGTTCCATATTTGGAATGTCTTTTCTTGTTGTTTTTTCTAATGTGGGTTGTCTTTATGCTGCTTATCTTGCGACAACAAGAACTGGGTGAGGTATCCTTAGAGGTGTGTCCTTCTTCATTTATTTTAGCTGGTATTGTACTTTTTATTATGTTTTGCCCAGATCCATTAGATATTTCAAAAAAGATTTGACTACTTTTCAAATAAATAAACGCTACAAAAAACCGGTTCTTTCGTAAAGGAACCGGTTTTTTGTAGCGTTTTGCTTAGCGTACGAAATTTGCGTTTTGTTGATGTCACCACACCTCTATCAAGTTATCACATACAAGGTAATAGATGTTTTTATAATTTGAAAGGAGAGGAAATGAACTCGGAGGGAGTATGGGAAGCGTACAATAAATACATTGAGGGGGCATGTGTGAGCTATGGACCTATCCTCCCGTTCTAATTAACTAAAAGAAGAACTTCCCCATACCGATTAGACTACTAATCATTCCTATTCCATTCATGCTGCTTTTTCCTACTGCAAGTAAGTTTCCAAGCATTCCTGGCTGACCGATTCCTCCATTATTCCCCCATCCCATGGGATTTATCTGTCCTCCCCACCCTGGAGGGTTTCCGAAAGCACCCCAGTTATTGGCATTAAAATTAAAAGGCTTGACTGGCGGCGATAGTAAAGCGGCAATATGACCTTGTGCGAACATCCCTGTATGATTGAATGGTTGGGGCCAGGGGATGGGAGGTTTTTGAAAATTAAAACCTGCATGGCCTGGTAATGGAGCCCAATTAGCAGGATGTCCTTGGGGCATCATCCCTGCATAATGGATTGGCTGACCTAAAGGGAAGGGAGGGGGCTCGGGAGTGAAACCCGTATAATTGGCTGGTGAATCCCAACCAAATGGATAGACTCGACAACTCAAATTCTCAGGAACCTTCAGACCATCCATTCCCTGAGCTTTAGTTATTTGAGGTTGTGAATGTAATGATGACATTGAAATTTGGTTATTATATTGCTCCCCGTTTCCATTTGAATTCAAATACCAATATTGGTACATAAGCTTATTCCCCTCACTTTAAAAATGTAATGTTAGACTTAGCCTATGTAATATTCTTTTTTATGGATGGTTACATAACTAGATTTACAAGCCTGTATTTAAAGGAATGGGTGTGTGTTCTTGTTAATTAATCCCGCTATTTGTGGACAACAAAACACTTCTATCTCAAAATTCAGCGAAAGCAAAGAAGTTAGATGGGGGGCTGCTTGTAAAAATCCGACTGATTAAAGTGTCACTTTATTTTAGAAGGGGATTTTCAGTCGCTCCTTTTGTTTAATTCAGCCTAATTTAATAAACGTGTTTAAATAAACATTCAAAATCTTATTTAAATGTTTATAAAGGTTTAATCAACAAAAAAATTTTAAAATGTTATGTTGAGCAAGTAGAATTGCTAAAAAGAGAATATCCATTCGAAGAGTTTGGCAAAATACTGCAAGGACAATGTATTCTTGTGCAGATATGCAAAAGATTTAAACGAATCAATGGAATTTATAATGAAGGGGCAAATGAATATATGAGTGAAACATTACATAAAAGAAAACCACCATATTTAATGCTTGTAATCCTTTTTATTGGGGCATTTGTTTCATTTCTAAATAACTCGCTTTTAAATGTAGCTTTGCCATCAATAATGAAGGATTTAGATATTAAAGATTTTTCAACGATCCAGTGGCTTTCTACAGGGTATATGCTTGTAAGTGGTATATTAATTCCGGCATCAGCATTTTTAATAACCCGCTTCTCCAATAGGAGCTTATTTATTACATCTATGTTGATTTTTATTCTTGGTACGGCCTTAGCGGCTTTAGCACCGAACTTTAGTTTATTACTTACTGGCCGGATGGTTCAAGCAGCAGGTTCTTCAGTCATGGGGCCTTTGTTAATGAATATTATGCTAGTAAGCTTTCCAAGAGAAAAAAGGGGAACAGCGATGGGGATTTTTGGATTAGTTATGATTACAGCTCCAGCAATTGGACCGACACTATCGGGTTATATTGTAGAGTATTATGACTGGCGTTTGCTTTTTGAAATGATTTTACCGTTAGCAATCATTAGCTTACTGTTAGGGATTTGGAAATCGGAGAATGTCATGAGACAAAACAAAAATGCAAAACTTGATTATCTCTCATTATTATTATCTTCTGTCGGTTTTGGCGGTTTGTTATATGGATTCAGTTCTGCAAGCTCCGACGGTTGGACGAATAAAGTTGTTTTAACAACCTTAATCATAGGCGCTATTGCCCTAATTACTTTCATTGTCCGCCAATTAAAAATGAATGAACCGTTATTGGATTTACGTGTTTACAAGTACCCAATGTTTGCACTTGCGTCTGTAATTGCAATTGTCAACGCAGTGGCCATGTTTTCGGGTATGATTTTAACACCAGCTTATGTACAAAACGTCCGCGGTATTTCACCGCTGAGCTCTGGGCTGATGATGCTTCCAGGTGCGGTAATAATGGGGATTATGTCACCAATTACAGGTAAACTATTTGATAAATATGGCCCTCGTATTCTTGGTATAGTAGGACTTTCCATTACAGCCATTTCAACTTATATGCTAGCAAACCTGCAACTCGACTCTAGTCACACTCATATTATTCTTATTTACACACTGCGGATGTTTGGGATGGCTATGGTGATGATGCCACTTATGACAAACGGACTTAATCAATTACCAACTCGCTTAAATCCGCACGGTACAGCTGTTAATAATACAGCTCAACAAGTGTCCGGTTCGATTGGTACTGCTATTCTTGTTACGATTATGAATTCTGTAACAAAAACAAAAGCTGAAAGTCTAATGGCTGATGTAGATCCAACAACCTTCACAGAAACTACGAAGGCAATATTAACTCAGAAGGCTTTATTATCCGGAATTCAATATTCATTCTATGTAGCGCTTGGCATGAATGTTGTTGCACTACTATTAGTTTTTTTCGTTAAACGTGTAGATACAAGTGCGGAAGCTGTCGAGAGGTTAAATCGGTAGAGCAAAATAAAACTTAAGATCATGATTCCTATAAGTTTTTGCTGTTTAGTTAGACTATGAAGAAATGCAAATTTCTGCTGCTAAGGCGCTGGTATTTAAATTTGGAAAAGAACCAGTGAAATAATTATATATAGTAAAAAGGATCTGATATTCATATCAGATCCTTTTTCATTAGTCACACAGTATATTTGCTTATCGTATTTGTTTGAATTGACATTAGAAACTACGGGTTTTCCTAATACCACAATCTTTAGCTCTCAATTTCTGATAAACATTATAATAATACGCTTCATTTTAATTTAGTATTTTTTCTGCAAGTTATAAATCTAATATCAACAAACAACTTAGATTGCCAACCTTATAAGCAATATCATAATCATGAATAGTTAGGGAAAAGATAAAATAAGGTAATCAATTACATATCTTTATCCCAGGCGATTCATTGCTATCTTCTCTTTATTGAATGGGATATTTTATTTCATGCTTTTTTGAAAGGGTGTTTTTAATGGATAAAAAAGTATCTGCCATTCCTCAACCGAAAACATATGGACCGCTGGGGAATCTCCCATTAATCGATAAAGATAAACCGACCTTATCCTTTATCAAGCTAGCGGAAGAGTATGGCCCCATTTTTCGAATTCAAACTTTAAGTGATACCATCATTGTCGTTTCGGGACATGAACTGGTAGCAGAAGTCTGTGACGAAACACGTTTCGATAAAAGTATAGAGGGTGCTTTAGCAAAGGTTCGTGCCTTTGCTGGAGACGGATTATTTACAAGCGAGACTCACGAACCTAACTGGAAAAAAGCTCATAATATTTTGATGCCTACATTCAGCCAACGAGCAATGAAAGATTATCATGCTATGATGGTCGATATTGCTGTACAACTCGTTCAAAAATGGGCACGGCTTAATCCGAATGAAAACGTAGATGTTCCGGAGGATATGACTCGCCTTACATTGGATACAATTGGTCTATGTGGTTTTAATTATCGATTTAATAGCTATTATCGTGAGACCCCTCATCCTTTTATTACTAGCATGAGCCGTGCTCTAGATGAGGCGATGCACCAATTACAGCGGCTGGATATAGAAGATAAACTCATGTGGAGAACGAAACGTCAATTTCAGCATGATATTCAATCTATGTTTTCTTTAGTAGATAATATTATTGCTGAACGTAAAAGTAGTGGGAATCAGGAAGAAAATGATTTACTTTCCCGTATGTTAAATGTGCAGGATCCGGAAACTGGTGAAAAATTAGATGATGAAAATATTCGTTTCCAAATTATCACTTTTTTAATAGCTGGGCATGAAACAACAAGTGGATTATTATCTTTTGCAATCTATTTTTTATTAAAGAATCCAGATAAATTGAAAAAAGCCTATGAAGAAGTAGATCGGGTTTTAACAGATCCCACTCCAACATACCAACAAGTTATGAAATTAAAGTATATCCGGATGATTTTAAATGAATCGCTACGTCTATGGCCTACTGCTCCAGCATTCAGTCTCTATGCAAAAGAAGATACAGTGATTGGTGGGAAATATCCAATTAAGAAAGGAGAAAATCGTATTTCTGTTCTTATTCCACAGCTACATAGGGATAAAGACGCGTGGGGAGACAATGTGGAAGAATTCCAGCCTGAACGATTTGAAGAGCTGGATAAGATTCCCCATCATGCTTATAAGCCATTTGGAAATGGTCAACGAGCATGTATCGGTATGCAGTTTGCACTTCATGAAGCCACACTCGTAATGGGAATGCTTCTTCAACATTTTGAATTCATCGATTATCAAGACTATCAGCTGGACGTAAAACAAACATTAACGCTAAAGCCTGGTGATTTTAAAATTAGGATTCTACCCCGAAATCAAACTATTAGCCATACTACTGTTCTTGCGCCTATAGAGGAGAAACTGAAAGAACATGAAATCGAACAGCAAGTTCAGAAGACTCCTTCTATTATTGGAGCCGATAATCTTTCGCTTCTTGTTCTGTATGGATCGGATACAGGGGTAGCAGAAGGTATTGCAAGAGAACTAGCAGATACAGCTAGTTTAGAAGGTGTTCAAACGGAAGTGGTAGCACTTAACGATGGAATTGGAAGTCTGCCAAAAGAAGGGGCGGTTCTTATTGTAACTTCTTCTTATAATGGAAAACCACCAAGTAATGCAGGGCAGTTTGTGCAATGGTTGGAGGAATTAAAATCGGATGAGCTAAAAGGTGTTCAATACGCAGTTTTTGGTTGTGGAGATCATAATTGGGCTAGTACTTATCAGCGAATTCCAAGATACATTGATGAGCAAATGGCTCAAAAAGGAGCAACAAGATTTTCTACACGTGGAGAAGCGGATGCAAGTGGTGATTTCGAGGAACAGCTCGAGCAATGGAAACAAAGTATGTGGTCTGATGCGATGAAGGCATTTGGATTGGAACTTAACAAAAACATTGAGAAAGAACGTAGTACATTAAGTTTACAATTTGTTAGTCGTCTTGGAGGATCTCCTCTTGCGCGAACATATGAAGCAGTTTATGCATCTATACTAGAAAATCGTGAACTTCAATCATCTAGCAGTGAAAGAAGCACGCGACATATTGAGATATCCTTGCCAGAAGGCGCTACGTATCAAGAAGGAGACCACCTTGGGGTGCTGCCAATTAATAGTGAGAAAAATGTCAACCGAATTTTAAAACGTTTTGCATTAAATGGAAAAGACCAAGTCATACTGAGCGCAAGTGGACGAAGTATAAATCACATACCTTTAGACAGTCCTGTTAGTTTATTGGACCTTCTTAGTTATAGTGTCGAAGTTCAAGAAGCAGCCACTCGAGCACAAATACGAGAAATGGTGACATTTACAGCATGCCCTCCTCATAAAAAGGAACTGGAATCATTATTGGAAGAGGGAGTTTATCATGAACAAATATTAAAGAAACGTATGTCAATGTTGGATCTTCTTGAAAAGTATGAGGCTTGTGAAATCCGATTTGAACGCTTTTTAGAACTTCTTCCTGCGCTCAAACCGCGTTACTATTCTATTTCAAGCTCTCCACTCGTTGCACAGGATCGTCTGAGCATTACGGTTGGTGTTGTTAATGCGCCTGCCTGGAGTGGGGAAGGGACATATGAAGGAGTGGCTTCTAATTACTTAGCTCAGCGTCAAAATAAAGATGAGATTATTTGTTTCATTCGAACGCCACAATCAAACTTTCAATTACCTGAAAATCCAGAAACACCAATTATTATGGTTGGGCCAGGTACTGGAATTGCACCATTCCGTGGATTCTTACAAGCGCGTCGTGTTCAAAAGCAAAAAGGTATTAACTTAGGACAAGCACATCTATATTTTGGTTGTCGTCATCCTGAAAAGGATTATCTCTATCGTACAGAACTAGAAAATGATGAAAGAGATGGATTAATCTCTTTACACACAGCCTTTTCTCGCTTAGAAGGATATCCTAAAACATATGTACAGCATTTAATAAAACAAGATAGAATCAATTTAATTTCGTTATTAGATAATGGGGCTCATCTTTATATATGTGGTGATGGAAGTAAAATGGCTCCGGATGTAGAAGATACCCTTTGTCAAGCATATCAAGAAATTCATAAAGTCAGTGAACAAGAAGCAAGGGATTGGTTGGAACGTGTGCAAGATGAAGGGCGATATGGAAAAGATGTTTGGGCTGGTATATGAATTTTTCTTAATTAGATAAGTAATATGTAACGAATGAACTTCTTTCGAATAAGTGAATAAACTTATTTATAAAAATCCCGTATTTTTATTGAATACGGGATTTTCTCATTTTTAATAAGTTGGACTGATACTGTAGAAAAAGAAAAAATCTCATATGAAACCAAAGCTATATAATCTTAGCTTGATGGGCAAGGTGTTAACCAATTTCTTGACACGATTTAAAATTTATATTATAAAACTTTGCGCAATGGCTGAACAGTTTTTAGCACGGTGTCAAATCGCTGGGGGAATTTATCAAATTAGGTATACCTGCTATAGCCTATGGAATGAATTTTGCCGTCGAAAAATAATAGGTAATTCATTGGACAATTAAATGGAACAAACTTGTTACTTAAGTTGTCTATTAAGTATACGTATAAAACAGGTGTTCATGATAGTTTGCTCATTTTATGAAAAGTGAGATACAAGAAGAATGATATCTTATAAATTCTTTAATTGTATCGGTATGTATAACACCTAGAAAAACCATATATTCTTGAAAGAGGTTGAAAATGGATGATAGTCTTAAACAAGTTTTTTAACATTTTACATTACAAAAAGATGGTACCTGTAGTATTTCTTTCATGTGCAACGCTTATAGGTTGTTCCGATAGTAATACTCAACCTGAATCACCTAAACAAACGAAACAAACAAATCAAATCAAACAAGAAACTACTGGTAATGATTCTTTTGCTAAACTTGAAAAAGAATTTGATGCTAAACTCGGTATTTATGCATTGGACACTGGTACGAATCAAACCGTTACTTATCAATCAGATGAACGGTTTGCATACGCATCTACCCACAAAGCTTTAGCTGTGGGAGTACTTTTACAAAAGAAATCAATAGAAGATCTAAATCAAAGAGTTTTGTATAATCGTGAAGATTTTGTTAATTACAATCCAATTACAGAAAAGTATGTTGATACAGGTATGACTCTGAAAGAGCTTGCAGATGCTTCCCTTCGATATAGTGATAATACTGCACAAAATCTTATTCTTAAACAATTAGGTGGACCTAGTGAATTCAAAAAATCACTGAGAGAAATAGGAGATACCGTTACAAATCCTGAACGCTTTGAACCAGAATTAAACGAAGTGCATCCAGGAGACGTACATGATACTAGTACCCCAAAGGCATTAGCTACTAGTTTTCAGGCTTTTGCGCTAGGAGATGTACTTTCAACTGAGAAACGGGATTTATTAATAGATTGGATGAAAAGGAATACTACGGGAGATAACTTAATTCGTGCTGGAGTTCCAGGAGGATGGGAAGTAGCTGATAAGACGGGTTCGGGATCTTATGGAACCAGAAATGATATCGCAATTATTTGGCCACCAAATAAAAAGCCAATTGTTCTTGCGATACTTTCTAATCATGATAAAGAGGATGCTAAATACGATGATAAGCTTATTGCAGAAGCAACCAAAATAGCGTTAGATGCCTTGAAAGCTAAAAATAAATAATAATAGTAATTAGTTATTGAAATTTTCCTGCTTTTCCGTCACAATACTGTGACGGCCTTTTTGTGTACTTTACAAAGAATCGTCTGAAGTAAAGAAAAAAGATAGAAACCATCTCTATTAAGTTTATTAATTAAGTAACAACAAATATATGCTTTATTGGATACTTATTGCATTTAATGTGGAGGAATAAAATGGAGTCGAAAATTCTTATTGTTGATGATGATAAAGAGATTAGAAATCTTATCTCTGTATATCTGGAAAATGAAGGCCTAAAAACTCAAAAGGCAGAAGATGCTATACAAGCTTTACAACTGTTAGAAGAAAAGGAATTTGATTTGATTATTTTAGATATTATGATGCCGAATATGGACGGCATTGAAGCATGTATAAAAATTAGGGAAGATCGCAATATGCCTATTATTATGCTATCTGCAAAATCTGAGGATATAGACAAAATTCAGGGTCTAGCCTCTGGCGCAGACGATTATTTATCAAAGCCGTTTAACCCATTGGAATTAATCGCTAGGGTAAAATCTCAATTAAGAAGATTTAAAAAATACAATTCATCAATAGAACATAATAAAAGCATTCTAGAAATTGGTGACTTAACCGTGAATACAGATACACGTCAAGTATGGGTAAGAGGAAAAGAAACAAGGTTAACTCCAAAAGAGTTTGCTATTCTCGAACTACTTGCCCGCAACAAAGGGATTGTCCTGAGTATAGCAAAAATATATGAAGCAGTTTGGAAAGAGGTTTTTTATAAATCAGATAATACAGTTATGGTGCATATTACAAAAATAAGAGACAAAATTGAAGAGGATTCAAAACATCCCATTTATATTAAAACTGTTTGGGGAATTGGGTATAAAATATGAAGAAAGTTAGTTTCAGAAATAAGATTATTATAAAACTTCTTGCTGCTGTTGCAGTTAGTTTTTTTATTTCATTTGGCTTAACAATCCTCATTTTGTTATACGTCATAGATCCATTATTTATAAAACACGAAGATTTTGGCATATTTGAATTGAGAATTGTAATGTTGTTCTTATTCACGTTCGCAATCTTCAACTTTATAATAATTTTTTTGATATTGGTTCGAAAGAAACTAGTATATTTGAAGCTCATTTCTGATAATGTGAATGATATTGCCAATGGAAAACTAGGTTTGACTATTGGGATTAACGGGAAGGACGAATTGACCCAACTTGCTCAAAATATCAACTATATGTCCAAGGAATTGGAAAATACATTTGAACAAGAAAGACGATTAGAACGTACAAAAAATGAACTTATCACCAATGTATCTCATGACTTACGCACACCGTTAACATCTATTATTGGCTATATAGATTTATTAAAAAGAGGGCAATACAACAGTAAAACACAATTACAGGAATACCTTGAAACTACTTATTCAAAGTCACAGAGACTGAAATATTTAATTGATGAGCTGTTTGAATATACTCGTTTATCAGGCATAGATGCTAAGTTAAATCTTAATGAAGTTGATTTATCAGGTTTGTTGGAGCAAATAGTTGGAGAATACATTCCTATATTTGAAAAGGAAAGCTTAATCGTTCAAAAATCAATCACACAAGAAACAATACCTATCTTCATAGATGTAGAAAAAATGGTACGTGTATATGAAAATCTCTTTATGAATGCTATAAAGTACAGCATAAAACCATCCGAATTATCCGTATGTCTTGAATTAATGGATAACAAAGCAATTTTGAAAGTATCAAATAAAGTCGAGAAACCGCCTGTCAGCGATCCAAATAAATTGTTTGAAAGGTTTTTCAGGGGGGACAAGGCAAGACAAGATGACCAGGGAAATGGTCTGGGGCTTGCTATCTCAAAAAGAATTGTTGAACTTCATTATGGTAATATATATGCAGAATATAAAGACGGCTGGATGTCCTTTATTGTTGAACATCCAATTAAATAGAATGGCTTATGGAATTATAGTTTCCATAAGCTTTTTTTTTATAAAAAACTTAAGAAATCTTAAGGATTTTACGGGGTGTTTCCTAATTTTCATAGTTTATCATGGGTGTATTCAAAGTGATGAGGTGAGTGAAGAAGATAAAATGAAAGTTTTCATTGTAGCTTAAGGGTGGATGCAACATGACTATTTTGTTAGTAGTAAATAAAAATAGTAGCTTAGTGCAATGAAATAGAAAAAAACAAACGTAGGAGGATATATATGATAAAACCAGTTGTAGATGTAAAAAACATTCAAAAATTGTACGGTAAAAAAGGTGAGAATCAATCACACGCATTAAAAGGTGTATCATTCTCAATTCAAGAGGGGGAGTTTGTCGGTGTTATGGGGCCATCTGGTTCTGGTAAAACGACATTATTAAATGTAATTTCAACGTTAGATAAAGCGACAGGCGGCGTTGTTGAAATTGCAGGTACGGATATAACGAAAATGAAACAAGGTGAGCTTTCTGATTTCCGTTCGCAAAAATTAGGATTCATTTTCCAAGACTTTAACTTATTAGAGAATTTATCTATATATGAAAATATTGCACTCCCACTTTCACTTCAAGGTGTTTCATCTCGTAATATTGGAAAGAAAGTAGAAAAAGTAGCTGATATGTTAGGTATTACAGCAATACTTCAAAAGTATCCTTCTGAAGTATCTGGTGGACAAAAGCAACGTTCCGCAGCAGCACGTGCGTTAGTTCATGAACCTGCAATTATTTTAGGGGACGAGCCGACTGGAGCTCTAGATTCTAAAAATGCAACGAGTTTACTTAATGCCATGACAAGCTTAAATAAAGAGCAAGGTGTATCCATTATGATGGTTACACATGATCCTTACAGCGCAAGTTACTGTCAGCGTATTTTATTCATTCAAGATGGTGAGTTATATAAAGAAATTCATCGCGGTGGTACCCGTGAAGAATTCTATAAAGAAATTTTAGACGTGCTTGCAAACTTAGGCACACAAAAAGCGTAAGGAAGGAAGTTCAATCATGTTATTTAAGCTTTCTATGTCAGGCCTAAAAAGTAAGTTGCAAGATTACATTGTTTTACTTGTTGGTCTTATTGTCTCTATTTCAACTTTTTATATGTTTCAAACGCTAGCATCCAATAAAACATTCCTTGAATCTAACTCTTCTATTAGAGATATTGTGTCTGTATTTAAAATTGGTTCCTTTTTGTTAGCGGTTATCACATTTTTCTATATTTTATATGCAAACTCTTTCTTATCAGCTCTTCGTCAAAAAGAATTTGGTATGTATATGATGTTAGGAGCAAAAAAGCATAAAGTTACCTTACTTATGTTTATCGAAACAATCATATTAGGTGCCACATCTCTTTTGATTGGAATTACAATCGGTGTAGGACTTGCAGAAGGTATGGGTCAGCTATTAATGAAACAGCTCGAGTTTGCTGGCGAAGGGTATAAAGCATTTTATCTGCCATCTATAGCTATTACTTGCCTCTTCTTCTTTGCACTATTTGTTTTATCGGCAATTATGAATAGTATTAAATTATCTCGTATTTCTGTACTGCAACTTGTACATGCAGATGAACAAACAGAACGTGTTGCCATAAAAGGAAAAATGACAGTTGTAATTGCATTCCTTGGTATTCTTTTATTAGGTATTGGTTATGCATCATTGATCTATATGTCACATGCAAATCCGCTAATTGCTTTGGGATTAATGGCCGTTGGATTAATCACAGCAACCGTTGGTACTTACCTTATATTTGGATCACTTCTCCCAGTTATGATAAACAAGTTAAAGAGTAATAAAAAACGTAGTGAAAAAGGCCTCAATGCTTTTACTTTTGCACAATTAAATTTCCGCATTAATGGTCTAACAAATGTGCTTGCAACAGTAGCGATCTTAGTGGCTCTTGGTGCTGGCGGAATTGCTTGTGGTATGGCATTTAAAAATAACATCTTAAACATGACAGATCAAATGCGAATTTACGATTCAGTCATTCATAATCCAACAGCGGAAGAAAAGACAATTTTGGATGGTATCTTATTTCAAGAAAAACTTGAATATCATTACAAAGTTGATGATAGGTATGTTTATTATCTCAAAGAAGATGTAGAGAAAAATCGCCCTTTCATACAAGGTTTGAAGATAGAAAAAGTTTCAGAGGGATTACCAATTGGTGTATTTTCAATAAAACGGGTTAAAGGAGAGATCGACACAAAACAGTGGATTCAGGCTTTCAGAACGATCCAGCCAAATTATGTGTATCCTGATTATGAAATAGAAATTGTAAATCAAAACATATACGATGGGTTGAAGGGTAAAGAAAGTACTGTGTTTATGGGGAAAACAGATGATTTTGGATCATACATAAAAGAATGGAAAAAACTTGATGAATTACAGATAGCAAAATATAAAAATGTGAAAGCAGAAGAATTGGATAGTAAGTATCAAAAATATATTATGAGTCATGATTTTTCCAGCGGACTAATGTTTATGGGGTTTTTCGTTGGAGTTGCATTTTTAGCAATGATGGCAAGTTGCTTAATGTTTAAAGTTCTGTCGGGAGCATCAAAAGATGTAGCACGTTATCAAATGCTTCGTAAAATTGGTGTCCGCCGAGAATTATTAGCAAAATCAATCTATAAAGAGTTATTCTTCATATTTTTATTTCCAGCAATTGTCGGGATTACTCACATATTAGTTGGTATGAACATGTTTGGATCTCTTTTAATCGATCCGTACTTTCGTATCTGGTTACCACTTGTTATTTTTGTAGTAATTTACTCGATTTATTATTTGATTACAGTTCAATTATATAAAGGAATAGTACTCCCGAAAAAAGATTAATGTAATGATGTTATTTATAAGAAGTATCAACATAATCGGACCCCGTTTTATTAATTATCCTGAATGGGTACAAGAAATTTAGAAATAGTTTATGGACTAGCACTACGGTCCATAAACTATTTATTTTAGATTTTAAATTAAAAATTTATCTTTTGTCTAAGAAGGGGAACGATAACGATTACTACTTTTAGGGGCCATTGGCAAGTTTCAGTTAACGAAAATAGAATTTCTTTAACTTTTTATATTAATTTTGACAACAGTAGTTTACGGAATTAATTTGTATGAGTTTTCTTTAAAGCTTGTAACGCTATAATCTTATAAGTTAAAGTTTCACCCTGAAAATCTATTATTTATAATGAGTAGTCCGAAAGAGAAAGGATTGTTGCCGTGTCCCATCACCATCAAGCTAAGATTTCACACCATCTATAAAGCGAAAAATACGTTATTCTTTCCTATGATTTTCCAGAAAGAATAGCGTGTTTTTTCATTTTAGGAGGAATTTTGTGTAGTTAGTTTGATAGCGATAGGGTACCATCAAATACCCATCAAGTTAACAAATGTAAATACCCTCAGAACAAAAATCCAGTACATTTTGAAAGACACTTTCTTATTTTTCGCTCTAGAGAATATCCGTCTCTTAAGTTAATAGTTTTGAAGTCACCCTTAAATGAAAATTTTCTGTCTCTACATTTGAAACTAGTGATTTGAACAAAGTTAGGAGTGTTTCCTACAGCACAATGTAATTTGTGTTACATAGCAAGAAAAACAATCAAAATTTATAGTGTGAAAAAGGAGCATCAAAGCAAATAAAATTGGTGTTTCTTTTTTGCGCTTTCGGGCACAGAGGTTCCTACAGCACTATTATAAAAGCTATATCGAATGTAAGGAATAGGTAAGGAATAGGTAAGGAAAAAGAGATTTTCATTGTGTATGATACAAATATAAAGTGGCGCGAAGGGGGGAACAGATACGACTTATATATGAAAAACAAACCAGTAACAAGAGTGTTTTAAAGAAAAGAAGTAATTTCTATAGTTAACATACATGTGGAAAAAGAGAAAGAAGGCATTATATATTGAAGTTTGTTTATAATAGCTTTTTAACCTGCTAGAAGGGATTGTAGAGTAGAGTATTAATTGCCTTGAAAATTTCTATTTCCTTATAGTACTAGGCATGCTGTATTAAAAATTTAAATTGTGAAGGGAGAATTAATAAATATGAACACGAAAAAAAGGATAGGGAGTAAGTTATTACTTGTCAGTGCAATTTGTGCGATAATTATTCCTTCGGTTTCATATGCAGAGGAAGTAATTTCACCTGAAAATTTCAAGGATTATTCAAACTTGTTTGAGGGACGAAATAAGGATGTATTGAAAAGAAGTTTATATCCAAATACATATAATAATCCGTTTAGTCACCAAATTAAATCGAAATTAAAGGAAACAAACACAAATATAAAAAAAATAGACAATATTGATGATGAGAATCCTGCAATATCTACTACTCTTTCATTTATCCGTTCTATGCATGCTGAAGATTATAAGTCTGCATTTGATTTAACTTCTCGATCATTACAGAAAATAATATCCGAAAAATGGCTGAAGAACTATTGGGAGGAACTTCCTAAGAAATTACAAACAGGTTCTTTTATAGAAATTGGAGAGGTTACAAAAAAAGAGACAAATTCTGTTCATACAAATGTAGAGATTAAATTAGTTTTTGAAAAAATTACTGTACCTTTACTAATAAAATTAGATCCATCTGGAAAAATAGATGATTTTCAATTCAGTATGCAGTTTAGTCCTGTTGCAGATCGTCCATCATATAGTAAGCCTGAATCATTTGTTGATAAAGAAGTAGTAGTTGGGAGTGGTGCATTTCCATTACCAGGAACATTATCTGTTCCAAAGGGAAAGGGTCCTTTTCCAGCGGTTATTCTTGTTCATGGAGCTGGAGCAGTCGATCAGGATTCAGCAACGTATGCTTTAAAACCATTTCGCGATTTAGCTGAAGGTCTTGCTTCGAAAGGAATTGCTGTCCTTCGCTATAATAAACGAACCTATGAACATGGATTGAAAACAGAACTTAGTCCATTTTATACAGTTGATAAAGAGACAACAGATGATGCCCTTCTCGTGACTCATTTTCTTCAAAATGAACCTATGATAGATAAGAATCAAATTTATATTCTTGGTCATAGTCAAGGTGGAATGATGATTCCGAGGATAATTGAAAAAGATCAAAAGCAAAATATTGCTGGGGCAATTGTGATGGGAGGAGCGGCTCAGGCATTCGCAGACAATGTTTTAGATCAACTGGAGTATCGTCTTTCTATTGGAGAAATGAAACCAGAAGAATATAAATTTTATAAATCGCAATTTGAATTATTAAAGGATTCTAATTTTTCTAGTCAAAATCCTCCAAAGGATTTTTCTTTAGGACCAGCAGTATATTGGGATTCTATCCGTAAAATTAAAGCAGCAGAAATGTCAAAAGAACAAAAAACACCGCTTCTTATTCTTCAAGGAGAAAGAGATTATCATGTTCCATCAAAAATTGAAATTCCTTTTTGGAAAGAACAATTAAAGGAGAGAGATAACATTAATTATCGACTATATCCAAAGTTAAATCACTTCTTTACAGAAGGGGATGGAGAATTAAGTAAACCGGATGAATATTATAATCCTGCTAATATCCCTGAGTATGTTATAAATGATATTGCTACTTGGGTGCAAGGAAGATCGAAATGAAATTAGCAATCATATTTTTAAATAGCTATTTTCAGAGACAACTAGTGAATTAGGGGGCATTTGGCTTAGCGGAATCCTCACATGAAAATAGTTCTGTAGGTGGAGAAATTACGAGAGAATTAGAAAGAAATAATTATCAGATGAAAAGACCTGAAACTGTCTTCCGTATAGCAATAATAAAGACTGTATTCATCAGTTTCTACTCCTCATGCTGATAATAAAGTTATTTATCCTGCTATTTGTAGGCTGATTAAAGTTTCATTTTACCCCGCATTAACGGACAGTAAGACCCCCACTTCAAAATTCAGCGAAAGAAAAGAAGTTAGGTGGGGGATCAACTGCCCGTAAAAGCCCGATTGGTTCAACTAATAATCAGAGGGGATGGACAAAACCCCTCTGATTAAAGTTTCACTTTATCTCTCCGTCTCAAAAAACTCAATCCATTCCCCATCAGGACCAGAGAAAAATATGTAACGTGTTCCATCTGGTAATGTTTCAATTTCTTCTCCTAGTAAAAAGGTTACTTTGTGTTTCTGTATTCTTTCAATTTCATCCTCTAATGAATCCACTTTAAAGCAAATGTGATGTACTTTTCCTTCTGCCGGAAGAGAAGAGTTATAACCTTCAATGAGTTCGAGTATCGTTTCCTTCGATTCTTCCACACCTAAAAAAGCGAGTTTTAAGTCTGGATTCGGGTGCCCCATACGTTTAATGAGCTGTAAGCCAACTACTTCTTCATAAAATGAAATAGATGTTTCTAAGTTTGCGACCATAAGACCGACGTGTTCAATTCTTCTAACTGGCATGTAAATCCCTTCTTTCTGAAAATTATATACAATATGTTATTGAAAATTAAGAAAATAAGCAAGATAAAAACCTTACAAATTTTAGCTTGTTATATGGTATAGTGAGAAAGTATGTTTGGGGAGAAGGAAGGAGATTATACGATGAATACACCTACTCAAACTCCTTCATTATCGGCAACGATGAAAGAGTGGCATTATGCATTAGCGTATGAAATTAAACATTGGAAAACGATAGGTGGTAGTAAAATTTCTATCATGAACGGTCGTTTTTTATATACAGATTATGAAAGTACAGTATACGTATTTCAGCTTATTTCGGAAGTAAGCTTACCGGAAGGTTCACCAATTCGAATTGAGTTTGATGGTGAGGAAGCGACAGGGGAAGTATTATCTGTACATGGATTAGAAATAGAACTGAAATTAAATGATTATATACAAGGTGAAATACGAGAAGCTGTTTTATACAGTGAACCGTGGCAATTGTTAGAACAACTACAAGAGCGATTGAAAGAGGCACATAAAGATAAGCTAAAACGTAATCGTATAAAGCGTCTTGTTGATGGGACGAGCAGTCCGAAACATATTGAAAAGATGAAAAATACGAAAAATGAATTGGCGTATCGTTCATTTTACAATCCGACAACGTATGTGTGGGGACCGCCTGGAACAGGGAAGTCGTACAATTTATCACGTATTATTTCTGCTCATTATCAAAAAGGAAAATCGGTACTTGTGTTAGCTCATAGTAATGCGGCAGTTGACGTATTAATGAGTGAAGTAACGAAGCAAATTGAGAAGAAGAAGAAATGGACGCCTGGAGAAATTGTTCGTTACGGTTATAGTCAACATGAACATATACGAAATCATGAAACGTTACTTGCATCGAAGTTAGTTGAAACGACGAATGGATCTTGGGGAGAAGAAAGACTCTATTTAGAAGAGACACGACAAGATCTTCGTGAAAAGATTTTATCATATAAAGCGACTTCTGCTGATAAGAAGCGTATACAAGAGATTGAAAGTGATCTTCGAAAGCAAAAAGCGAAAATTAAAGAAGTAGAAAAAGAATACATTGAAAATGCGAAAGTAATCGGTGCGACTTTATCGAAATGTGCAATTGATTCACTTATTTATGAGCGTACATTTGATTTAGTTGTCGTAGATGAAGTAAGTATGGCTTATGTGCCGCAAATCGCATTAGCTGCTTCACTTGGGAAACGTATTGTCGTTTGTGGTGACTTTTTACAGTTACCTCCGATTGCGATGGCAAACCATGAACTCGTTCGAAAATGGCTCGGTGAAGATATGTTTTATCATGCAGGGATTGTTGATTCTGTAAATAAATCAGAAGCACATCCGAACCTTTTTATGCTGCAGGAGCAAAGACGTATGCATACGGATATATCGAAGTTTACGAATTCATTTATTTATAAAAACAGAGTATACGATCATCCATCTGTTTCAGAGCGTAAAGAACTTGCGAAACTGCAACCGTTCGCAAATGAGGCGAGTGTTTTATTTGATACGAGCTTAATGGGAGCCTTTTCTTTAAAAGACGCTGCTTCCGGTTCTCGTTTTAATATTATGTCTGGTTTAGTAGCGATGCAAATGATGTTAATTGGATTGTTAGACGGTGTTCAATCTATCGGTGTAGTTACGCCTTACAGGGCACAGTCCCGCTTTTTATCAACGTGCATTAGAGAAATGTTGCAGAAAACGAAATATCAAAACATACCAGTTTTAGCGGCGACAGTTCATAAGTTTCAAGGGTCTGAAAGAGATATGATGATCTTTGATACGGTAGATAGTTATCCGCAAGAACGCCCTGGCGTGTTATTCTTTGATCATAAAAACCATCGCCTCGTCAATGTAGCAGTAACGAGAGCGAGAGGGAAGTTCATTCAATTATCAGATTGCCACTACATGCGTAAAAATCTTTCGAGAAAACAAGCGTTATCGCAATTAACAGCTCATATAGAACGTCACGGAGATGTGTATGATCGCACGACATCAAGACAATTGTGGGAGCGAAAAATCTCGAAACGTTTACGCTGGTTTATGGAAATGAATCTTGAAGAACCGAAAGGGTTATTGAAAGATATTTTAGCTGCAAAACGAAAAATTATCATTTCCCTTCCAAGTACAAGGCAAGTAGATAAACGAGTATGGCAAGCGTTAATGCGTACAAATGCGCAAATAACGGTGTATAGTGATGGACCAGTTCCATTAAAAAATGTAAAATTACAAAGGCAAAACAAAGCGTTCCCGTTTATCGTAATCGATGATGAAATCTTTTGGGCAGGAGCACCTCTTACATCTCAAATGATGTTTGAAGGTAGTATGGAATTTCCGTACGTATGTGCAAGATTACAAGCACCTGAAACAATTGGCGTATTAAAAGGGTTTTTAGATATTCGGTAAATTCAGATAGGAATTCCTTGACTTTTGCCTGGAATGAACTTAGAATGAAAATAATTTAATATAATTTTATGAAAATTCTTATCACGAGAGGTTGAGGGACTGGCCCTATGACACCTCGGCAGCGGATTCTTTATGAATACTGTGCCAATTCCAGCAAGGTAACTTGAAAGATAAGAAAGAAGCTCATTTTGACTGTATATACAGAAGCCTCTTTCTATCTTTTAGAAAGAGGCTTTTTTACGTGAAAATAAAAGGAGGAAGAAAAATGGGAGCGACAGGAGTAACGTCACAAAGAAAAACAATTGAAGAGAGTATAGAAAGAAATAAGGAAAAGTACATAGAAACAAGTCATAATATTCATGCGAATCCGGAGATTGGTAACCAAGAATTTTACGCATCAAGAACGTTAAGTTTATTGCTAGGTAGTGCTGGTTTTCAATTGCAACATAATATAGCTGGGCATGAAACAGGCTTTATCGCAAGAAAAAGTTCCGGAAAACAAGGACCAGTTATCGCATTTTTAGCTGAGTATGACGCTTTACCGGGACTTGGTCATGCGTGTGGTCACAATTTAATTGGCACAATTAGCGTTGCGGCAGCAATCGCATTATCAGAAACGCTAGAAGAAATTGGGGGAGAAGTTGTCGTGTTCGGAACACCAGCAGAAGAAGGCGGGCCAAATGGTAGCGCAAAATCGAGTTATGTAAAAGCTGGCCTATTTAAAAATATTGATGCGGCGCTTATGATTCATCCGAGCGGAAAAACAGCAACGACAAGTCCTTCACTAGCAGTAGATCCACTTGATTTTCATTTCTACGGCAAAACAGCTCACGCCGCAGCTTCACCTGAAGAAGGGATTAACGCATTAGATGCGGTAATTCAACTTTATAACGGTATTAACGCACTTCGCCAACAACTTCCGTCAGATGTGAGAATTCATGGCGTTATTACTGAGGGCGGAAAAGCACCTAATATTATTCCGGACTACGCCGCAGCAAGGTTCTTCATCCGCGCAGCAACGAGAAAAAGATGTGCGGAAGTAACGGAGAAAGTAAGAAACATCGCACAAGGGGCAGCGTTAGCAACAGGCACAAAAGTGAAAATTCATCAATTCCAAAATGAAATCGATGAACTACTCGTAACAAAAACATTTAATGACGTCGTAGCGGAAGAGTTAGAACTACTAGGTGAAGATGTAAACCGTAAAGAAAGAGTAGGAATTGGCTCAACAGATGCAGGAAACGTAAGCCAAGTCGTACCGACAATTCATCCGTACATTAAAATCGGTCCAGACGATTTAATTGCGCATACGAATGAATTTAGAGAAGCAGCACGTTCAGAACTTGGAGATAAAGCGTTAATTACATCGGCAAAAGCACTAGCAAATACAGCGTCTCGATTAATTACAGAAGAAGGGCTGTTAGAGAAGGTGAAGGAGGAGTTTAGAGAGGCGCAGAGGAATCAGGGGTAAGGGAATTAAGGTGCATTGTTCGCAGAGCAATCTAATTAATAAGTAGAGATATAAAAAAGAACATTGAAAAATCAATGTTCTTTTTTGTTTACTATTCATTAATTTTGTTGGTTTTTCTCATAACGGAAAAACTTTTACTGTTAGCGGGGGATAATACGTACCCCTTTATTAAAACGACAATTTCTCCTCAAACTCACTCTTTAATACAATTAAAGGAGACGATAATCCAAATTGCATTAAAGAGTCTAAAAATGCAGCGAGAGAATCCATCGAATCGCTCATGACCTTCATCATATAATTAAACTCCCCACTAATTCGATATAAATCTGTTACTTCAGGAGCGGCATTACAATATTGGATAAAATCAGAGCATTGGCTCGTTTTAAACATGATGAATGCTCGAATATTTTTATTAATTTTAGAAGGCTCAAATTTCGTTCGATAAGCCGCTATAACTCCTTGATCTTCAAGCTTGTTAATTCGTTCTTTTACTGCAGGCTGCGTCATGGATATAATACGTCCGATTTCTGAAACGGAAATTCTCGCATTTTTATATAACAAGTTCATAATTTTATGATCGATTTCATCCAGTTTTACTGCGTTTTGCATTGTGTAGCCTCCTTGTTGTATTTTTTAAAGTAAATTGCAAATTATAACTATAATATCATAAGTGAACAAACTAAATTACCTATAGATCTATATTTAAAATGATTGGTTTTTGTATGAAAATATAAGTATAGAATTCATCTCACATTAACTGCCCGTAAACGCCCAATTGGTGAGGGCTGATTAAAGTTTCACTTTATTAAACGGAAATTTAGGAAGGATGGAAAAAATGAAAAATCTTGATGGGAAAGTAGCGTTAGTAACAGGGGCGAGTCGGGGTATTGGCCGTGCGATTGCGATGAGATTGGCAAACGACGGTGCATTAGTTGCAATTCACTACGGCCGAAATAAAGCAGCTGCAGTTGAAACGATTAGTGAGATTGAATCTAATGGAGGAAAGGCGTTTTTAATTGAAGCTGATCTCAATTCAATTGATGGTGTCAAAAAGTTAGTAGAACAATTGAAGAATGAATTACAAACAAGAGTTGGTAAATCAGAGATTGATATTTTAGTAAATAATGCAGGCATAGGTATACAAGGAACGATTGAAAATACGACAGAAGAAATTTTTGATGAAATTATGGCCGTAAATATTAAGGCGCCGTTCTTCTTAATTCAGGAAACATTGCCATTACTACGAGCAGAAGGACGTATTATTAATATTTCATCAGCCGAAGTACGACTTGGTTTTACAGGATCGATTGCATACGGTTTAAGTAAAGGGGCATTAAATACGATGACACTTCCTCTAGCTAAACAGCTTGGAGAAAGAGGTATAACAGTGAACACAATTATGCCTGGGTATACGAAGACAGATATGAATGCGAAATTGCTAGATAATCCGGAAATACGAAATTTTGCTACGAATTCATCTGTGTTCGGACGAATAGGGCAAGTTGAAGATATTGCAGATGCAGTCGCATTCCTTGCTTCTTCTGATAGTCGCTGGGTAACAGGGCAAATTTTAGATGTTTCTGGAGGATTTTGTTTATAGGGGCACTACTTCATACACATCAAGCTAATATTTTCATATCCCCCTAAATTAAAATTTTCTTTCTCTACAGATAGCTATTTTGAGAAGCCGCTCATTTTTTCGTCTTGGGGGCATTTCTTTTTCTTAAGTTGATGGGTATGTATGGTGACCCCTATTAGACGATAGTGAATTAACAATTTCGGGGTTCAGTTCCACTTTATTCAAAATAAGATTTTTTTGCAGTAAAATCAATGTTAGTGGAACTTTTTTAATCAAACTTTTTTCTAAATTAAAATAAATCCTTGCAACATTTAAATTAGTACTATATAGTTCTAATTATGAAAAAGGTAAAATTAATGAATCAAAAACGTGTGATTGAAGTAGCTGCAACATTATTTTTAGAAAAAGGGTTTGCTTATACAAGTATGGATGAATTAGTACGTGTAAGCAAAGTTTCAAAGTCTAATGTGTATTATCACTTTTCTAATAAGGAAGTATTATTAGAAGGGGTCGTTGATTATTGGATTGAAATGTATCAATCTGCAATTGATGACGTACTTTCTCAGAACCAATTTTTAGTTGAAGATCGTATCCAACTGTTTTTAAAGCAATTATCACAAGGAGTTCAGTCGAGAGAGTATAAGGGGAGCTGTCCATTTATTACTCTTTATATTCAAAGTCCTAAACAGGCCACGCAAATAAAAGAAAAAATAGGTCTTTTTTTTACAGGATTACAAAAGAAAGTTTCTCTATTACTTAAACAAGGGGTAGAGAATGGAGAATTCAGAAACACGATTAATATTGATGAGGTTGCATCACTTTTTATTACAAATCTTGAAGGAGCGTTATTTATTTCAGAAACATTGAAGGATGCAACTGTAATTACGAAAACAGCAGATCATTTTTTAAAATTGCTTCGATAAAAGAAGCATTTTTTTTACATCAAATTAGTACTGATTAGTACTAAAAAGGAGATTTTATATGAGAACAGTATTTTTAACTGGTGGAACAGGCTTTATTGGAAAGCAATTAGTAAAAGAATTAGCCAAAGAGGATGTTAAAATTCTTCTTTTAGTAAGGTCGAAAAGTAAAGCAATACGCATTTTTCAAGAAAGAGGCATCTTAAAAAAGGCAGTTATGCACTTTATTGAAGGTGATTTGACGAAAATAGATTTAGGTCTAAGTGCTGAAGATAAGGAGAGGGTATTGAAAACGGATGTGATTATTCACGCAGGAGGCCCCATGGATATTCAAGCGACAAGTAAAGAGGCAGCTTCCGTATTTTTAAATGGCGCCAAACACATTAGTGAATTAGCTAAAAGCATTCATCAATTGAAGGGCTTGCAACAATTTATTCATGTTGTAGGTTATATGAGCCCCTTTGATGATAAAAATAGCAAGATTGCAATTAATGTGTTTAAAGAAGGAAACAATTATTTGAAAATAAAAAATCCATATGAGAGAACAAAATTTTTAGCAGATCTTTATATCCGTCACCAGGCATCAGCAGTAGGTTATCCGCTTTCTGTAATTAATCCGCCAACTGTAGTCGGTAGTAGTAAAACAGGGAGTACAGAGCAGATAGCAGGATTAGGTTTGCTTGTGATGAGTATGCGAAGAGGGCTCATGCCAGTGATTCCTGGAGGTAAGGGATATAGGTTACCACTTATTTCAAACGATGAGCTTGCGAAGTTTATTGTGCAGGTTTTCAGATTGGAGCAACCGACTATTCAAACATATACACTTGTTGAAGACAAACAGCACGATCAGAACATTGCTGAATTATTAAGTATTATGTCGGAAAGTATGAATATGAGGGCACCAAAAATCTCTGTCCCAATGCCACTTATGAAAGCAATTATGAATAGTGGAGTAAGTAAAATAACAAAAATTCCTTCGGATGGACTGAATTTTATTACAAAACGAAAATTTTCAAATATTTCAGCGAAAAAAATTATGGGAGGAGATTGGTTTAAGAAGACGAGTGTAATGAAATTTTTTCCTGCCGTAGTAGCTGATCTGGATTATCGAATGATGTATCAAAATGGCCAGCATAATCATTTATTTAAACGAACATTATGCGATAACACTACCCTTTACCAATTACAAGGAGAGGGTAAACCGTTTATTTTATTACATGGTTTATTGAGTGATGGAGAGGATTTATTTCCTTTAGCACAAGAGCTTCATGAAAAAACTGGTCAACCTGTATGGATCTTGGATCTTCCAGGTTTGGGACGTTCTCCTTTTAAACGAGAGAAAAATCTTCTAGATATCTATTTGAATGTAGTGAAAAAGTTATTGGAGAAAGCTACTAATGGTGCACATCTAATTGGCCATTCATTCGGTGCGTTTATTCTTCTGGAAGCATTGGTACAAGAGTACATAGATAAGAAGTATTCAATCACTTTACTTCAGCCACCTGTTGCTAAAAAAAATGCTAAATCGCTAAATGTTCCCCAATTTATGAACAAATGGACATTAAAATTGGCAACTACTAATTTGATAGGGCGTTATTTATTAAGTAATGGTTTGTTTGAAAGTATGGAGAGCATCCCTGAACATTATATCGAAAAAATAAGTAACAGTTTTACTTCTCCTAGAATTTTAAATACTACGGTTCAGCTTAACAGTTTACTACTGAAAAACGATCAAGGTGATTTCAATGAAGTAACAAAGTATAATCTTCACATTATTTGGGGGGATTATGACAGAGGCTATTCTGTTCCATCGCATCTTGGTAAGGTTGATTTTGTTCCGTATGGCCATCATTTTCCTCTTAGCCATCCGAGTGAAACGGCAACATTAGTAGTAAAAAATAGTAATACTAGCAGATGAGAGTGTGTGATAAATAAAAAGTGTGTAGTAAGATCGTTGTGTCTTTGAAATAAAATCGTACTGCATTGCCATCAAGCTAAGAAAAGAGATTAACCCAAAACAAAAAAACTTCGCATAATATGTGAGAAAAAAGGAGAGATAAAGGCATTTTAACCTTATCTCTCTTTTTCTATATTAAGGTATTTCTGGTAAGGAGTTAATTAGTTATTGCTATTTATAAGAACGTGAAGAAGTGTTGATATCGGTTGGAACTGTGGTAAAGGTTGAAGTGGGAATCCAAGGATATATCAGAGATGTGCATGATGATTTGGCGCAGGGTTATTAATCCATCTTCTATGAAATCGTGGGATTATATAAGAATTTATTATCCTGGAGATTTTAAAATAAAACCTACCTAATTATAGAAGTGATTTGAACGTAAGGAAATTGTAAGAAATGCATAAGAAAAAAGAAATTTTTATTATGTAGGATACAAATATAGAGAAGCACAAAAGAGGGAGGATAAATAGGATTTATTTATACGAAAACCAAACTAGTAATAAGCGCATTCTAAATAAAAAAATCATTTATGGTACTAACATACATGTGAAAAAGAGAGATTTTACCGTTTGTTACGACAGAATGGTGCTTGTAAAAATAATCAATATGAAGATGATTTCTGTGTAATTAGTAAGAAATAATATACAACCGCCGATACTATATGAATAGAGGGGAAGAGTGTCTTATCAAAATATATAATTAACTCCCATTTGCAGATTTAGCACTTTTCATTGCTGGAACTCTTTATCATACCTAACACCAACCGCAATGATAAAAACAGGTTCCACTCAAAATATACTTAGTTCATTACAAATAAGTACTCAACGAGATCGTACTTCTGTCGAACAAGCAATGAGAGATACATTGCAACTTGGATACCCAGGGATACTCGCTAAAACTTCCGAGGGTAGAAAAATGTGGGGTATGCAGCTGGTGTAGCGGATATAAGAACTAAGAAACCCATGAAAACAGATTTTTGCTTTCGTATTGGAAGTGTAACGACTTAAACAAATTATTTTCTTATTTGCTTAGTGGCAAATTACAGAAAGAACAGCAACTAAAAAATACTCACTACAGTTCCTATAGGAAAGGGAGGAATCAATGGATATGGTCTAGGAATCTATGAAATTATACTTCCTAACAGTGTCCCGATATGGGGACATACAGGTGGTATCCCAGGATTTGATACTTTTGCTGGAGGGACACATGGAGGTAGGCATATGTTGACCGTCAATTTGAACAGTATGGGTAGAGCCGAGAATCCTGGTCTTTTTAAAAACATTCTACTTGTTGAATTTAGACAATAGGGATAAAGACGGAATAGTAGTTTATGTGATGTTTGTAATTGAACAAATAAAAGATGAAATTGATCATTTATCTAAGGAGGCATTTTTCTTATGGAAAATAAATTATCTGGGGTGTTAGCAGCTACCTTGGCTCTAACGATGAGCCTACCAACAGGAGCGATAGCGTCTTCTAGCAGTAAGACTCCGGTTGTAGCTAGCCAAGAAGTTGCTAGCAAAGCATTGGAGAAGATTGCTGCAGAGGACGCCGCACTGCTCACGAAGTCCTATGAGACGACTAGCGTACAGTATGCGCTGATTGATAATGGTAAACTTATTTTGTCGGGGCAGACAGGTAAGAACGACACAGAAGGGAAAGAACCACTAACCAAAGATACTCTATACGGAATTGGTTCAACCAGTAAAGTATATACGGCTGCGGCTGTTATGAAACTAGTAGACGAAGGAAAAGTTGATTTGGATGCTCCTGTTGCCCGCTATATTCCTGATTTCAAAATGAAAGATAAACGATATAAGCGTATTACACCGCGTATGCTGTTGAATCACTCCTCGGGTTTGCAAGGTTCCACGTTCAATAATGCATTTTTATTTAAAGATAATGATGCTTATGCCCATGATATCTTGTTGCAACAATTGTCCAACCAAAACTTGAAGGCAGACCCTGGCGCGTTCTCAGTATACTGTAATGACGGTTTTACACTGGCTGAGATCTTGGTAGAAAGAGTCAGTGGTATGAGTTTTTCTGAATTTCTACATCAAAAGTTTACAGAGCCATTAGAACTGAATCATACGATAACATCGCAAGACAAATGGGAAGACGAAAAGCGGGCTGGACTGTATTCTCCGACATACCAGGGACAGCTTCCAAGTGAAATGGTGAATGTGATTGGTACGGGAGGAATCTCTGCTACTGCAGAAGATGTGGTGCGATTCTCACAAATATTTATGGGACAGGGAAAAGAAATTCTCTCTAATAAAGCAGTCAAGGCGATGGAACAAGAAGAATATAAAAAAGGAATGTGGCCGGGAGATAGCGGAAATGTGTTCAACTATGGTCTTGGCTGGGATAGTGTGAAACTATACCCATTCAGTGAATATGGGATAAAAGCGTTGACTAAGGGGGGGGATACGATACTGCAACATACTACATTGGTCGTGCTTCCAGAACAGAAGATGGCAGCAGCTGTATTGTCCTCCGGCGGCTCCAGCATGACAAATCAACTGTTGGCAAACAAATTACTGCTAGCTAGGCTTAAAGAGAAAGGGACAATTAAGGATATAAAACCAGATAAATCCTTCGGCAAACCAGTCAAGGCTAAAGTACCTCAAGACGTGGTAAAAAAAGCGGGTTTTTATGGAAATAGCCGGAGCCATTTCAAAATAGAAATTACGAAGAAGGGAGAACTGTTTTTACCAACTAAACCGGAAGAAAAATATGTATATACGGCGGATGGAAGCTTTATAAATGAGAAGGGTACCTCCAAGCTTAACTTCGTTACTGAGAAGAATGGAAAAGTTTATTTGAGAGAGAGCACATATGAATTATCGCCGGGATTGGGGCAAAATGTGCTGACTCAATATTTAGCCCAGAAATTAGAAAACAATGTGTTACCGAAGAAAACAGCTGCTGCATGGGCGAAGCGCGAGGGTGGCAAGTTCTACCTTGTTAACGAAAAATTTAATTCTATGAACTATCTAGGACAACTAATGCCTCTTTACACACAAATTACGATCAAGGATGGGTATTGGGACGGCAAAAAAATTACAGGTCCGAATACGGCGACGCATCAAATTCAGATTCCTGTGATGAATGGGCGGGATACAAAGGAAGCCCATTTCTATACAGAGGATGGTACTGAATATATGGAGATGTCCAGCTTTTTATACGTCAGTGAATCTAACATAAAACCCCTTGATACAGGTCAATTATCGAAAGTTACATTGCAAAAAAATGGGCATGCCAAATGGTTTACGATTCCGCAAACTGCAGCAGGGAAAACGATGACTGTGGAGTTGCCATCAGGAAGTTCATTCGCGGTGTATGATGAGAATGGAGTATGCGTCAATTTTAGCGTTGTTAGTGACAATAACAAAGTGAAACTACCAAAGAACGGAACGGTTGTATTTGCTGGCGCACCGAACTCAGAATTTACAGTCGCATTGAACTAGCTACAACTCGGGGTAGACTTTAATAAAACAGTACCACTTGGAAAAGATATTTTATTTGTATCTTAAGTATTCCTTTAAATGATATTACACTTAAATTCTTAACTTAATAGCAACGGAATAGCACCACATGCCCATCAAGCTAGTAAAAATAAATACCCCCAAAATAGTAAAATTGACATCCCTAGAGTAAAAATGTGAAAAATTATTGTTTAGGGGGCAGGATAAAACCTTAGCTTGATAGTGATGGGGTCCCGCCAACAAGACGCGAATTTTGCACACTAAGCAAAAAAACAATAAGCTGTCCACATGGACAGCTTATTTACATTATTCTCGTTATCGGTAGCAAGTTTTTCATAAAATTCTTGTTTTTACTAAATTTTTTGTCTCTATGTCTATCTATCTCTTATACAAGATTTTATACATCATTGATATAGCGGGGATTCTAGGGATCTTTGCTATTCTTTTTTGCATAAAATCTTGTATAAAAAAGTAGTTAGACTAGTGTGTTTTACTCCGATTCATTTCAAAATATAATTGAAAATCCATCTTTAAATTAAAAAAGAAGGTGTTACCTTTATATATTAATAACTTCGAAATATTGTATAACAGATAATTTTTATGCATTATTGATTAACATTGCTTATTGTGCTAACGAATCAGGATAGTGTGGCGACCGACAAACTAAATAGTTGCTTATCCTCAATTATTAGAAGGAAAGTTCTGTCATTTCGTGAATTTATTAGACATAGACGAGTGCTATAATTTTCTATATCTACATATAAGAGGTGACTACGCATGAATCAAAGACCGTCAGAAGAAGAATACGCCGGGAACTCCGGCGAATATATCCGTTTGGTACCGGACGGTAACATCATCGATATTCTGCTCGCCCAGGAAAAGCAAATGACCGAGCTCCTGGCAACGTTGACCGAAAGCCAGTACGCGTATCGATATGCGGAAGGAAAATGGACGCTGAAAGAAGTCGTGGGCCACATTGCAGACTCGGAACGCGTCATGACCTACCGCCTGCTCCGATTCGCAAGAGGGGACCAGACGCCTCTGACCGGTTTCGATCAGGAATTGTTCATGCCTCCTTTCGGAAGCTGGACAACCGCGCAATTGACCGAAGACTACCGGGCTGTACGGCAATCAACGATCACATTGCTGCGCGGGCTACCGGCGGAGGCGTGGACCCGCAAGGGCACAGCCAACAACCTAATCATTACGGCGCGCGCCCTCGCGTACGGCATCGCGGGACACGAACTTCATCATATGGGGGTCATCCGAAATCGGTACTTGAGTTAATCATCGGCTGAGGCCTTTGGAATTGAACTAAAGGGTAACTTTAACAAAATAAGGAATACAATTAAATAGTCTGAAATATGCAAGTTTTTATGCATAACTGCTTGCGTATTATGGAGTGAATCCAAATGCTATTAAAGCAATGAACGAAGTAAATATAGACATAACAAATCAAACATCAGATATAATTGATGCAAACATTTTAAATAGTGCTGATTTAGTCGTTATGCTTTGTAGTCATGCGGATTCTGTTTGTCCATCTACTCCGCCGCATGTAAATCGTGTTCACTGGGGATTTGATGATCCAGTAGGAAAAAGAGTAGTCTGAGTTTCAATGTATGAAACAATTTTTATAAATAAAGGAAAGAGTCAATCTTCTATTGCATAGGAGATTGGCTTTTTTCTACATATAACCTTGCCTACATTGGTTTATACAAACTACTGAAATAAATAGAGAATATTCTGATGAAGTGATAAAGTTAGAATAGATTGGTTTCAGAAAGGTGGTTTAACTTATGATTTCTGAATTAAGCAAGAATGATTTTTATAAATGTAGCGGTTTAATAAATGAACAAGGTCAATTAGAAGTCAAAGCTGTAATTGCAGGAGTGAATCCTGGCCGTATATTTGTAGATAACATATCTTCCCCTAATTCGGGGCTTATTTGGTTAGGCAATAATGATGGCTTCTTTTTTATTGGAGATGCTGAAAGTGAAGAGTTTAATAAAGAAATAAATCATATTATTAATATTGTAATAGAACCTGAGGCGAAAAAGGTTGGACTAAATTGCTTTGAAGGAATCGGTAATCATTCAAAGTGGAACAAAACAATTGAAAGAATATTTCAGCACCGTAAATTAAAGAGTTGGGATCAAAGAGTGTATACGCTAAGAAAAGAGAACTACGAAACTCATCATGAACCTAAAATTGAACCGGGATATACTGTGCTGAAAATGAGTAAAGCTCTCTATGAAAACAATAATAATACATTTAAGAACATTGATTTTTTACAATCAAAAATTTTAGAGTTTTGGTCTTCACCGGATTGTTTTTTCAATGAGGGGATCGGTTATTGCATTGTTTATGATGATCTAATTGTGAGTGTTTGTTTTTCAGGGTTTGTATTTGAAAATATACACTGCATAGATATTGAAACAATAGAGGGGCACCAGGGGAGAAAATTAGCTCAAAAGATAGCTCATAGTTTTGTGAAAGATTGTTTAGAGAATGACATTACTCCATATTGGGACTGTATGGAATTAAACAAGCCTTCGGTTACTGTTGTGGAAAATGTAGGATTTACAAATGTTTTTAATTATGTAGGGTATTATTTTTTATTTGAGTAAATGAGGTGTATCTAAAAATTTATCACTTTAATAAATTTTTATTCTGAAGTACAAAAACGAATTTTTTACATAAAGGGAGAATCGGATGAAACACATCATAAGAAATGTATTAATGAATTACTTTGAAGAAATTCATTCACTAGCAGTGGAAGAAGAATTACATAATAATAGTTGGAATACAGATTTACACTATAAAATCATGGTGAATGGAAAACGATATTCCGCACGGTTTATAAATAGCGCTCGAACAATCAATCCTGCCTTTGGGGCGTTATCGAATGAGCAATTGATAGAGCAAACACGGTTTACGTATTATTTACGCAAGCATGCGGTTCCATTTATGCAGGTGAACAAGAATAAAGCGGGAGAGTCATTTACATTTGTCATTTGGAATGATGAACACTACCGATTTGTATTGTCTAATTGGATTGAAGGAGAACATATTACACATTGTACAGAAGTTATCGCAAAAGCCTTCGGAAAGGAAGCAAGAAAGATTCATGATATTTCTAGTACATTTTCAAGCTTGATTTTTCAAAAGAAATCTCACTTGGATGGTTATACTGAATTTATTAAGATGTTGGAAAATAAGGGGAACGCATGTAAGGAATTACGTGCGTATATAGATCTTGCTAAATATCATATAGAGTGCGCATATACGAGTGAATTAGAGTTTATCGTACAAACAGACTTAAATCCTTTGAATATTTTATGGGACTCAAGTCAACAGGTAAAAGGAATTGTAGATTTTGAATCTATTAGTTATGTAGACCGCATTGAAGGATTGTCCTTTTTAATAAAGTGGTATTCTCGAACAGAAGGAATACATTCACATGAAGTTAGTCCAAGTATCGCTAGTGCATTTTTAGAAGGGTATAAGGCTCATAATATTTTAACTATAAATGATTATAAAAGACTGTCTTCATTACTATGGCTATCCGGTAGTTTGAATTGGAATTTTGTGAAGAAAACGCTAAGTGTAATAAGTGATGAGAGGGAATTAGAAAAACATTTGGAAGTTTATAGAACGAGGGGAGAAAGACTATCTTCATTATTAATTTGTACATAACATGTATTCTCCTAATTTGGGATTCAAATAAGAAACCATATGAGGTGTTCTAAAAATGAAAATACAAATTGTATTGTTTGACGGATTCGGAGAGCTTGTCTCCTTTGCACCTTTTGAGGTATTGAAAAGAGCGATAGAAGAAGGGGCTCCGTTTACGGTTGAGTTAGTTTCTAGTGAACAAAAACAAGAAGTTACTACCTCGTTTGGAGTTACGGTGAAACTACATGATTTTTTACGAATGGATAATCGCCCAGATTTGTTAATTGTACCTGGTGGTGGTTGGAATCATAAAGCTGAACATGGGGCACGAAAGCAAGCAGAGCTTGGTACTTTGACCGAAATGATTAGAGAGATGCACAATGAAGGAACAATTGTTGCTGGAGTTTGTACTGGAGGTATGTTACTAGCTGCATCCGGTATATTGAATGATAAAAAGGCAACAATGCATCGTTTGGCGCAGAATGAAATTCGTACATATGGGGCCGAAATTCTTCCTTACAGAATTGTGGATCAAGGCGATATTATTACTGCAAGAGGGGTTACTTCAGGACTTGATTTAGGACTTTGGATCACAGAAAGGTTCGCAAGTCCCAAAATTGCAGCTGCTGTTGAATATAGAATGGAATACGAGAGGCGAGGTGTTGTTTGGAAGTAATTTGACCGTAATCATAGTCTTTTGCTGTAGAGCGTATTACATATTCTTAAAGAAAAAGAGCCTACTCGTATGAGTTGGTTCTTTCTTTTATACACTACTATTTTTTACAGTAATATCCTTTCCAAAAGAGCATAGAATGGATCATGTATTTTGTTTCATAGTGATAATGATTTTTATCCCGCATTAACGGGCAGTAAGACTCCCACCTCAAAATTCAGCTGGAGCAAAGAAGTTAGGTGGGAGATCCACTGCCCGTAAAAGCCCGATTGGTTCAACTAATAATCAGTGGGGGATGGACAAAACCCCCACTGATTAAAGTTTCACTTTATTATATATTCATAAATTAGTAAAAAGTAGTTTACAAATTTGCATATGGCTTATATAATTTGACTCATATAAAAAAGTTTCCTTAGGGAAACTTAGGTATGAATTTACATTCATATTATATTTTTTGTCCGAAAGTTGCCTTTGGGCAAAAAAGTTATATTAACGAAAAAAAGAAGGGGGAATACACAAAAAATGATTGAGGCTATAATCGTCAAAGATTTGTTTGTATCCTATCAAGGGAATCAAGTAGTTCAAAACGTTTCTTTTGAAATTGAAAAAGGAAAACTCGTTGGAATTATCGGTCCAAACGGTGCGGGGAAATCTACTTTAATGAAAGCTGTTTTAGATTTAATCCCAAGTGATAAGGGATATGTTCGGATTCTTGGAGAGGATATTCGAAGCGCTAGAAAACATGTTGCATATGTATCGCAAAGAAGTGATATAGATTGGGATTTCCCGATCACAGTAATAGATGTCGTACTAATTGGAACGTATCCATCTTTAGGGATGATGAAAAGGCCGAAGAAAGAGCATCGGGATTGGGCGTTTGAATGTTTAAAAAAGGTCGGAATGGAAGAGTTTAAAAATCGTCAAATTGGTGAGCTTTCAGGTGGACAACAACAACGTGTCTTTTTGGCGAGAGCGTTAGCACAAAAGGCAGAGATATTTTTCTTAGATGAACCATTTGTTGGAATTGATGTAACAAGTGAAGAGACAATTATTAAAATTCTTAGAGAGCTACGTATAGAAGGGAAAACGATTGTTGTTGTACATCACGATTTAAGTAAAGCAGAGTCCTATTTTGATAAATTACTATTACTGAATAAAAGCTTAATTCATTACGGGGAAGTACGACAAGTATTAGAACCAACTGTTATGTCAAAAGCATATGTGAATCAAGGAATATTGTTTAATAATGCAGCGGAGGTACATTCATCATGAAGATTGTAGAATTTATAGATGCATTAACGCAGTACAGTTTTCTGCAGAAGGCGCTTTTAACTTCCGTTATGGTAGGAGTGATTTGTGGGGTAATAGGATGTTTTATTATTTTACGGGGTATGGCATTAATGGGTGATGCGATCTCACATGCCGTTCTTCCTGGAGTAGCACTTTCTTATATGATCGGTATGAACTATTTCATAGGGGCGGTTTTAACAGGTGTTATTACTGCAGTTGGAATTGGATTTGTAAGTCAAAATAGTCGTATTAAACATGATATGGCGATAGGAATTATGTTTACATCTGTATTCGCTATAGGGATTATTTTAATTACCTTTATGAAGAGTAGTTCTGATTTGTATCATATTTTATTTGGGAATGTCCTATCAGTTCGTTCTTCCGATATGTGGATGACACTTATCATTGGAGTGGTCATTATTAGTCTTGTGGTTCTATTTTACAAAGAACTATTGGTGTCTACTTTTGATCCAACGATGGCGCAAAGTTACGGATTACCGAACAAATGGATTCATTATGGCTTAATGATTCTACTTACAATGGTTACAGTAGCATCACTTCAAACTGTAGGAATTATTCTAGTTGTCGCTATGCTTATTACACCAGCTGCTACAGCGTATTTATTAACAAATCGTTTATGGGTCATGATTTATTTAGCCGCAGGTATTGGTGCACTTTCATCTGTAGTAGGGCTATATTTTAGTTTCTCTTATAATCTTGCTTCAGGTGCAACAATTGTTCTTGTCGCAACATTCTTGTTCGCATTGGCATTCTTTTTTTCACCGTCGCAAGGTTTGTTTTGGAGAGCTATCAAAATTAGAAAAAATAGAGCAGAGTTGTCATAATTGATTGGAGGATAAAGATGAAATTTAAAAATGTTTTATTATCGATACTTTGTATTTTCGTATTTGCATTAACAGCGTGTTCGAGTAACACCAATGGAAAAGAAGAGGGCAATGGAAAATTAAAAGTTGTAACTACATACTCCATTATATATGATATGGTGAAGCAAATTGGTGGAGATAAAGTTGAGATTCATAGTCTTGTTCCGATTGGAGCTAACCCGCATGAATATGATCCATTACCAAAAGATGTTATGAAAATGACAGATGCAGATATGGTGTTTTACAATGGATTAAACCTAGAAGAGGGCGGAGCATGGTTTAAAAAACTATTGAAAACTGCAAACAAATCAGAAAAAGATGCACCGGTTTATAAAGTAAGTGAAGGTGTAGAGGCTATTTATTTAGAAACTAAGGGATTAGAAAAAGAACCAGATCCACATGCATGGATGAATATTAAAAATGGTATTTTATATGCTGAAAATGTGAAAAAGGCATTAATTAAAGAAGACCCTAAAAATAAAGAGTTCTATACTAAAAATGCCGACAAGTATGTAGCAGAACTTCAAAAGTTACACGATGAGACAGTGAATAGAATTCATCAAATTCCTGAGGAAAAACGTTTCTTAATCTCTAGTGAAGGTGCTTTTAAATACTTTGGAAAAGCGTATGACATTAAGACGGGATACATTTGGGAAATTAACTCAGAAAACCAAGGTACGCCAGATCAAATTAGAGATGTTGTAAGTGTAATTCAAACAAACAAAGTTCCAGCTTTATTTGTAGAAACAAGTGTAGATCGACGTAGCATGGAAACTGTTTCAAAAGAAACAAACGTGCCGATTGCAGGGACAATTTTTACAGACTCACTAGGTAAAACAGGTGAGGATGGAGATACGTATTTGAAAATGATGAAATGGAATATAGATACAATTATTAATGGGTTACAAAAGTAAAACCTATCTGTTTATCAAGGTAGCGTAACTATTGAAGATTTTTAAAATAAGAGAAAAAAGGCCAACTCCTAGGAGTTGGCCCTTTCGTTTATGTATTATGTTTTAATTTTCTATGTTTAATAATTAGGATATATCAAATGTAAATCGGATGTAATTGTACAAAATTATTTAGTTTAAGTCGCGATATATAATACACGCCTCGTTGGTCCATTTGATCTAAATCGTCCAGTGAATAATAGCCTAAATCCCGAATACATAAATCGCCAGGTCGTAATGTTGCTAAACATTCTGTTCTAAAGGTCTTATCAGTGTTCTTACCCGGTTCAACTTGAAAATTTAAAACCTGTCCACTATGTAAATCATATTCTAATTGAATCTTTATACCTGCTGTTTGTGCACAACCACCCGATCCAGGATACACACTAGCTAAATGTTTTGGCACTTGAAAAATCGTCGCATCTAAAATACGAATCTGTTGAAAATAGGTAATTGAAGAGCTTGGAATCACTGATGTTTCACAAATTTTATTTTTTAATAATATAGAGAAGATATGTTTTAAAAAGCAAACAGCCTTCTTATTGAAGCGTTTATTTAGTCCTTCTGGACTCATAAGAGTTCCTGTAACAGCATGAAGTTGACTACACAGTCGAACTAAGGAATCACTCGCTACACGTTGACTAATCCATACACAAATAATAGCTAAATCACGTCCTGAAAATTTACGCTTTCGTTGTACAAAAGCTAGTTCTCTAGCGAGTTTTTCTAAAAATGATGGGGTAAGATGTTGATGTAATTCTTCAGCAAATAATTGTAGCTCGCTTCGAATCAAAAGATTCATAAAAATCTCATCCTTTCTAATAATCAAGCTAGTTTAGAAAGAATAACGTTTTTTTATACCTGAGGATAGTGAAAACTTCGCGTCTTTCTTACAAATATCGTGAATTCATTTCAAATTCGCACAGTTTTCTGTTAATTAAAGGAGACAAACTTGGATATATATGCTAACATCAGGGAGGAATTGTAAAGGGAACTGGAAAAATGGAGGTAATTATGAAAACTTTCATATATATGGTGAGACACGGGGATTCACCGAAATTTGGAAAAGAAGAGACAAGAGGATTAACTGAAAAAGGAAAATTAGATGTTCAACGAATAACAGATGCATTACAAGGTGAGGGAATCGACGTTGTTATCTCAAGTCCATACAATCGCTCAATTCTAACTGTTCAGCAGTTAGCGAAGCAAATAGGACAAGAAGTTATAGTATTTGAGGACTTAAAAGAGAGAATTTTTATTGCTGAAGAGGAACGAATGTCGGATAAAGAATTATTCCCTTTGATAGAAAAGTCATTCTTAGACCCCGACTTTGCTTTAATGGGAGGAGAGTCGAATGTCGACTGTCAGAAACGTGCTATAAAAGTTTTAAAAGAATTATTAAACACCTATCGAGGACAGAAAGTAGTATTAGGCACTCATGGAGCTGTAATGACTTTGATGATGGGATATTATGACAGTAAGTATGATTTGAGTTTTTTACTACAGACATCAAAACCAGATATATATAGAATGGAATTCAATGGGCAGGAATTGGTGGAAGTTAAAAGATTGTGGGAAATTTCATAGATTGACTTTATTCATCCATAGCTTACCTAAATGACGTGTATTATAAGAAAAAGGGTTACTGCGGTAACCCTTTTTCTTATGGTACTGACGGGGATTGAGTTCAACAATATAAAAATTCGGTTTCTTAGCGTACAAAATTCACGTTTTGTTCTTGCTATCCCGAGGTGAAATGGGAGGGAATGTTTTTGGGCAGGATATTTTTAAAGTTATTTTTTAAATCAATCCTATTTGTTTTCTTATGCGGTATTGTTGTTTTTTCTATATTTCAGATTATTTTTGTCTGGAGTGTTTCGACAGGATTAGGGAGAGATGATATAGTCGGATTTTCTGATAATAAGTATGTAATTGGTCGTCCACCTGTTAGCTATAATTTATATAAAAAAGATAGTGGAGAAACTATATTAGATAATGTTACTGGTTATAAAAAGGGGAAAACTAAAAGCTATGTTGGAAATGAAGTTGAATTTGTAGTGATAGATGAGATAAAGGGTAGCTATGAACTGTATAAAATAGAAAATGCTTCAGAAAAGGATATAGAATGGCTGAAAGAAATGAAGAAATTAGAATAAAAGAGACCATCTGAAAGGTAAAAATGTACACTTGTTATTGTTAAATCTAAAAAATGGTTTAGACTGATAACTGGGTTTTATTTTATGAAAAGAATTATTATTAAAATAAAGCATTAGGGGTTCAGTCCCATGCCCTCAAGCTAATATTTTGAAGTGTCCTCAAAACGAAAATTTTCTTCGTTTTGGGGAACTATCAATTTCTTAAGTTGACGGACATGCGGCTGTACCCCATATTAGAAAAAAAGATATTTTGATGCAAAGTTATGGTGCAAGCAAGAGCATTAAAGTTCTATCGCCAATTCTTTTTTTGATATAATAGATGCGAAGCAGGAAATAGATAGAAAGATACTGCTAGTAATTTATACTTAAATGTAGGGAGCTTGAACAGAGTTATGGGGAATGAAAAAGAAATTAGTTCCGCTAAATTAATATGGAAGATGACGCGCCCGCACACATTAACGGCGACGTTTTCTCCTGTGATTTTAGGGACAGTGGCATCACTTTATGTTGCCGAAATTGATTGGCTTTTATTTATTGCGATGATGATTGCATGTTTAGCATTGCAAATAGCAACGAATTTATTTAATGAGTACTATGATTTCAAACGCGGATTAGATACAGCTGATTCGGTTGGAATTGGTGGCGGAATTGTCCGTCATGGATTGAAACCAAAAAATGTTTTAACAGTTGCGCTTTTATTGTATGTAGTAGCAGCACTTATTGGCATTTATATTTGTATGAATAGTAGCTGGTGGTTAGTTGTTATTGGTTTAATTGGGATGGCAGTTGGCTATTTATATACAGGTGGTCCATTACCAATTGCGTACACTCCGTTTGGAGAATTAGTTTCTGGTTTGTTAATGGGGACATGTTTTGTACTCATTGCTTTCTTTATTCAAACGAATACGATAACGATTGAAAGTGTATTGATTTCCATTCCAATTGGAATTTTAGTCGGTGCAATTAACATGTCGAATAACATCCGAGATATCGAAGAAGATATTAAAGGTGGAAGAAAGACATTAGTAATCCTCCTTGGGAGAGAAAAAGCAATAGTAACACTAGCTGTAGCCTTTTTCATTGCTTATTTATGGATCGCGGTGATTGTATTGATGGGTTATATAAGTCCTTGGGCATTAGTTATGTTCCTAGGTTTGAGAAAGCCAATCTCTGCAATTCAAAGTTTCCAAAAAGGGGCAAAAGATCCCGGGTACATGCGCATCGCAATGAAATCAACAGCGATGACAAATACGATTTTTGGCTTCTTATTATCAGCAGGATTATTAATTAGTTACTGGTTGTGAACTACTCGCCACTTAGCAAAGCTTGAAGTGGGAGCTTCTCAGTTCCACGACGAAAGTAACCTTTCGTCTCCCTGAGCGTTACTTCGGAGCGTTCCACCCCTAGATGTCCAATGATTGGATGCTCTCTTTATACGGTTGATATTTTACGCAGGAACCGAATAGCTTGGTTTTCGCACGCTAGTTTCTTCCTGCAACCTTCTATATCAAGTTATCAAGGAACTTCATATAGCTAGTTTATCAAAAGTTTTTGGCTATGCCAAACCGAAATTCATCTCCTACCTACCGCTGGGCTATCGCCCTTCACGCGCCTCTGGAAGGAGAATTCTTTCGTTAAATAAAAAATATTGTTAAGTAAATTAACCCCACTTTTTCAATTTTAGTATAGAGAGAGTGGGGTTTTTATTTTGATTTTGTTTAACGTTAAGAACATTCTCATTTGAAATGCAAATACCAATAAATTGCAACTTCATCACTTGTCATATCCAAACCTTTATAAACAAGAAAATCAAATCCACCAATTACAAATCCGCATTTTTCATAAAATTTACATGCTGCGACATTATTATTTTGCGTTTCAAGCATGATACCGGGCATGTTGCCTTCTTTTGTCCATTGCTTTGCTTGATCAATTAATCTTTTACCAACCCCGAGTGTACGATATTTTTTATCCACCGTTATATCTTCTATGTAAGCATAGTGATTCCAATTCTTTTTCAATACTATGAATCCGATGATTTGGTTATGTAACAGTGCTATGTAAATTACTTGATTGGGCTTATTTATATATTCATTGTACGTCAGTTCTTCATTATCATTTTGATTTTGTAAATAACTTTTTTCATAACTCGGAACGTCTTCTACTGTATATTGTATGCGTCTATTTACTTTTGAAAGAGAAAGAATTAACCGAGCATTCACTATAAAACTGTCATCAATATCCGGGAGATTGTCTAAATCATTTGTTTCTAACGCTCTAATTAAAAGGTTCATCGTGATACCTCCAAATAATAGTATTTCTTCTGGTTCTTTATGTGATTCAAATCCATTCCAATTACAAAATTATAATAGCATTTCAATAGTAAGGCTATCTCTGCATTTTATCTTTATATCAGTATGCTATTATCTTGATATAACTATGTTGCATTTAGTAGTGACAGAAATAGTGAAAGATTTCTAATTGGTTAACATATAAAATGAACTATTTCTTCATAAAAATAAAATTAATCGTGGGGAAGATGAAATATGCAAAGAACAATTTTAATTGTAGAAGATGAAGATATTTTACGTGAAATAATGAAGGATTACCTACTAAACGAAGGGTATAACGTCTTAGAGGCGATTGATGGGAAAGAAGCATTATCTATATTTGAAGAACATGAGGTGCATTTAATAATTTTAGACATTATGTTACCGGAATTAGATGGTTGGGCGGTCTGCCGGCGAATTCGTAAGAAATCTAATGTACCTATTATTATGCTAACGGCTCGGGTGGATGAAGATGATACCTTACTCGGATTTGAACTGGGAGCAGATGATTATGTTACAAAACCATATAGTCCTCCTATTTTATTGGCAAGGGCAAAACGATTAATTGAAAGCCGATATTCTTCCACTATTAATGTATCTACTGCAGACACATTAACTAGTAGTGGTATCCATGTACATTTCCCTTCTCGTACAGTAACTGTAGATGGGGAAGACATAAGTATGACACATACAGAATTTGAAATATTAACGTATTTCATGCAAAATCAAGGGATTGTAATTTCGAGAGAACAACTAATCACTAAAATTTGGGGTTATGAATTCGCTGGGGATGATCGTACTGTTAATAGTCATATCCGTAATTTGCGTCATAAATTAGGGGGAAAAGCGACTTGTATTGTAACCGTTGTTAGAACTGGTTATAAATTTGAGGGACAGGTATGAAAAAAGGAATTGTATTAAAGTTATTTATATTAACTACGGCATTATGCACACTTATTTTAGTGACTATTTTTATTGGACAAACCATATTTTTTAAGCAATATTATTCGAATCGAAAAGTTAATGATATTAAAACGAATATTCAATCCTTTGAAAAGGCATATATAAAAGCTGGAGATGACGCGAAAAGGATTCAAGAGTTGGAACAAAATTTCTACCAAGATAATGCGACATGGATTACAACGCTAGATAGGGTAGGGAATATAAAATATGCAAGTGATTTTTCTTTAGAAATTCAGTTAGATCCTAACGGAAATAACACCTTTTCTGAACGTTTAATTCAGATACCGTTGTATAGTTTTGTTAATTTAGAAGATATACAAAGGATAAAAGATAGTTTAGAACAGGGGAGTCATATTATTATCGATGGAGTGCAGGAAGGTGATGCAGTAGTCCCTGCGATGTTAACAATAAAAGAGAAGAATATTGGTTTGGAGAACAAGCAGTTGTCAGAGAAGTTATATGGCCCAAAAGTCGCATCTTCAAAAGGAAATTCACAGTTATATTTAGCAGGAAGTATTAAGAACGTGCAGTTACCGGAGGGTACTGTAGGAACTAACTCTATTTATGGAAATCGTGTGTTAATAGATAGAATAAAACAATTTCAGGTTGATTTAATATTAAATCAAAAACAAAATAATATTACTTCTACAGAAATAGTGGATTATGAAGAAAATGATATTAAATATAAACTATTAATCAAACCAACAATAGATGCAGATGGTAAGGTGAATTATATATTTGCTATGACATCATTACAGCCAGTTGATGAAGCTGTGCAAATGATAAAGGATTATTATGTATATTTAATTATCTTTGTTTTGATTTTAATCGTTTTGATATCGTTCTATTATTCAAATAAAATCGCCAAACCACTATTACAAATAAATGATACTACAAAAAAAATCGCTGGTTTAGATTTCTCAGAGACGATACCTATTACTACAAAGGATGAAATAGGTGCTTTATCACAAAATATTAATACACTTTCTAAAGCTTTGCATTCGTATATTAATCAATTGCAGCAAGATATAGAAAAAGAAAAGCAATTAGAGAATACACGTAAAGAATTTATCGCTGGCGTTTCACATGAGTTAAAAACACCTTTAAGTATTATGAAGAGCTGTATTTCAATTTTGGAGGATGGTGTTGCTAGTAATAAAAAGGAGTATTACTTTAAAGCAATGTCAAAAGAAGTAGATAAAATGGATATGCTCATTATTGATATGCTGGAGTTAGCAAAATTCGAATCTGGTACGTATAAAATGGAAATGGATGTTTTTCATATTGACGAGATGATTGATTATATATGTGAGCAATTAACCTCAGATATAACAGCTAAGCAATTACATGTCCATAAACAACTTTCTAAAATTGAGGTAGTTGCAAATCCACATCGAATCGAACAGGTGGTTACTAACTTTATTACGAATGCGATTCGTTACACACCGGAACAGGAGAATATTATTATTTCTACAATAGAAGAGAATGAACGTGTAAAAGTATGTGTAGAAAATAAAGGGGCTCATATCGCGCCAGAACATTTAGAGAAAATATGGGATCGTTTTTATCGAGGAGATACGTCTCGTCAACGCTCCAAAGGTGGAACAGGATTGGGCCTTGCTATTTCAAAAAATATATTAGAGCTGCATGGCGCAGAATATGGTGTTTCGAATACAGAAGATGGAGTGTTATTTTTCTTCTATTTAAATAAAAACGTGTAGAATTGTCGTTCTACACGTTTTTATCATTTTTAAACAAAATCGACATTATCTGCATTTTATCTTTATCAGCATTCATTAATATCTTCATTAGAAACGGAATGAAAAGCTGATAAGGAGATTGTTAAAATGAAAAAAAGAGTGACATTGCTTTTATTTATAATATTAATAATGGGCACTGGCGTTAGTTTCATACATGCTAAGGGTCATAAAAATATATCACAAGAGGATTTACGATTAAGAGGAAAAACAATTGTAATTGATCCAGGGCATGGTGGAGGAGATAGAGGGACGAAAGGAAAGAAATTTGGAACGATTGAAAAAGAGCTTAATTTAAAAGTAGCACAAAATATAAAGAAAGAATTAGAAGAAAGAACGGATGCAAAAGTTATATTGACGCGTGAAAAAGATGCGAGTTTACTTTCAGAAACAAAACAAAAGGAAGAATTGCAAGCGCGTGTCAAAGTAGTGAAAGAACATGCGGCGGATCTTTATATTAGCATTCATCATGATGCTTTTGAGGATACAAATGTAAAAGGAATAACAACTCATTATGGATCTAATAAAAGGAAAGATAAAAAATTAGCTAAGATCGTACAAGAAGCTATTTTTGATCAAAATATAGACAGCCGAGATAGAGGCGTTCATGGCAGTGATTTTCTTGTCTTACGAGAAAATCCTTCTCCGGCTATCCTAATAGAATTAGGGTTTACATCTAATGCGAGTGATGAAAAAAGAATGAATTCAGAAGAATTCCAAGCAAAATCGCAAAAAGGAATTGTGGATGGCATTATTAATTATTTTACGATGTAATAAAATAGGCAAATAGAAAAATACTATTCTTTCTAAATCTTAATTAGGAAGAATAGTATTTTTTATTTTTGGTGTATATCCAGTTTTCAAATTTAAGAATTAACTTAACTTTATTCTTTAACTGATTTCGACATTATCTGCATTTTATCTTTATCCATCTCTATTAATCTATTTATTGTAAACACCGGTTGAAACGAATGATTCAGTCGAGTAAAGGCTCAGCCTTATAAATAATGAATATGAAAATTAATAGGGAAAGGATCGAAAAATAATGAAAGAATCACAAAGTAAGAAAAAAACAAGTCGATTAACTAAGGTAATAATATCTCTAGGAGTTGTTTTAGCAACGACCTTTTTCACTTTCTTTTTAATTGGAAAATGGCACTCTATCCCAGCGAAGGGAGTAGCTAATGAAAGTATGAAACAAGTTAATACGCAACAACAAGAAAAGAAAAAGGAAACATCACCAGCAAAACAAAAAAGACCTGATGGAAAACCGGTAGGAAAAGTTGTCTATTTAACATTTGATGATGGTCCTAGCGAATTGACTGGGAAATTTTTAGATGTACTAAAAGAGCAAAATGTTGCTTCGACATTTTTTATGCAAGGTAGTAATTTACAAAATACAGGTTTTCAGGAAAATGTAAAACGAGCAGTAAAAGAAGGACATTATATTGGTGCACATAGTATGACACATAATAGTGATAAGCTATACAAAAAGGGACAATTTGTACCAGAGATGAAAGAAACGTTAGATCTTATCCATAATATTACGGGTACAACTCCTAAACTGGTCCGTCCGCCATATGGATCTGCACCAGGATTAAAGGGCGAGGAAATTCGTAATCAAATTGTAGAAGCAGCAATAAAAGTTTGGGATTGGACAGTAGACTCAAATGATTGGAAATTAAAAGATAATCCAACTCAGATTATCGAAAATGTAAAGAAACAGACAACAGAAGAAGTAGAAGTTGTTTTAATGCATGAAAAGGCGCAAACATTACAAGCACTTCCTGAAATTATTAAATTTTATAAAGAGCAAGGGTATGAATTTGGGGTATATAATGATGAGGATCATTTTCGTCTAAATTTCCAGAAAGATCAACGTTTATAGTATATACATGGTTGTCTTTAAAAATTGGTTTTTATCAGTAAAAATGTTATCTAATTTTACTAATAAAAGCACTGTAAGGAAGGAAATTGTATATGATTAAAAAAATAATTACAATCCCATTGATAGGTATCATCGCTTTATCAGCTTGCGGAAATCCAGATAGTCAGAGAGATATTACTAGTCCAGTCTCTAAAATAGACTCTTCTTCTACCACTTTTGAAAAAGAACACATCTCTTCGTCTAATATAGATACTTCGACATTTAAATCTATTTTTAAATCAAGTGTATTTTTAGGGGATTCCATTACAGATGGACTTCATGATATTGATATATTAGACGAAGAAAACATTGTAAGTGGTATAGGGAAATCAATTGGAGATGCTCAAAAAAATATAGAGCAAGTAGTTAATCAAAAACCGAAAAATATATTTATTTTACTTGGGTTATGTAATCTTAGTGAAACAAAAGAATCTACAATAACCCAATATTCTCAACTGATTCAAAAAATAAAAGAAAAATTACCTGATACAAAAATAAATATCCTATCAATTACACCAGTTACACCAGAACGTACACAAAAAGAAGAGCGTTATAAAAACATTAATGATTTTAACGAAGGATTTAAAGTGTTAGCAAAGAAAGAACAAGTGAATTTTATCGACTTGTCTCCGATATTTAAAGATAATCCAGATCTCTATGTTAAGGATGGCATCCATTTTAAATCTGAATTTTACCCGATTTGGTTAGAATATTTAAAAAATCAATTAAAATAAACAAAAACGTTTTTATTATTAAGTTATTACTGTTAATGTGTTTAATGTTTATAGCTAATACAAAAAGGAAGTGAACTATTGCTAGCTACAATAATTCGCTTCCTTTTTTGTTTAAACCAACACATATTCCCTATCTTGAAATCGACCGTTAACAAACCATTTCAGGGGTTATTAAACACATTTTCTTCAATCAAATTTCATATTCAATCTCAGAAATATAAGCATCAAATTATTCTTCTGTTAAGTTATTTAATAACTAATTTTCAAACTGTTGATTCTTTAAATTATATCTATATAATCTGCATCTCATCTTTACCTATAACGCTTAATCTATATTTTGTAAACGAAAGGTTCGCATTGAAAACAAAAATAACATTGCTATATACACCATCGCTTACGAAATAATGACTTGAGAGGAAGATAGAAATGTTAAAGAAAGTATGTGTTTGTCTACTTACGGGGGCCGTTGCATTGACCTCCGCAGCCTGTGTAAATAACGAGACTGAAAAACCATCAAATAAGGTTACTCAAAATGCTACGCATGAAAAAGTACCGAAAGATAGTGCGTATAAACCTATTTTTAAAAACAGTTTATTCTTTGGAGATTCTATTACTGAAGGAATGATTGATCAAGAATTAATCGAAGATAAAAATATTATTGCTGACAAGGGGAAAGTTACAGCAATGGCTATAGAGGAAGATGTTAACAAAGTAGTAGAAAAAAAACCTGAACATATTTTTATGAGCTTTGGAACGAATGATTTACTGATGCCTATGGACCTCGAAGGAAAACCTATCGAAAATCCAGTTAAGTTTTCAATAGATAACTATTCCAAATTAATACAAAAAATAAAAGAGAAACTTCCAAATGTAAGCATACACCTTTTATCTGTTACACCAGTTACAGATAGCGTATTACAGGAATATCCGCAATATAAACATATTGATGAATATAACGTGAAACTTAAAGAATTAGCAAAAGCTGAAAAAGTAGATTACATTGATTTATCTCCAATCTTTGAAAAAAACAAAGATTTACATGATCAAGATGGTGTACATTTTAAAGCTAATTATTACAAACTATTACTTGAACAATTAAAAGGTTCTGTTAAGTAGTATCTATACTTAAAATTTACAGTTCTAATGTAAGGACTGTAAATTTTTAAGAAAAAACAATTGTAGGAGGTGAAAGAACAATGGTGTTCAGTAGTTTGATTTTTCTTTTCATGTTCTTACCATTAGCTCTTATTATTTATTACGTATCACCTAAAGTTCTTCGAAATTGTATATTATTTATCGTCAGTCTCATTTTTTATGCATGGGGTGAGCCAGTGTATATAGTCATTATGATATTCTCCACTATATTTGACTATATTAATGGCATACTTATCGATAAGTATAGAAATCGTAAAGGTATCAAAAAGGCAATATTTATTAATTCTATTGTAATAAATTTAGGAATACTGGGATTCTTCAAATATTATGGTTTCGTAATAGAGAATATCAATACCCTTTTCAATTTAAATATGCAGGTCGAAACGCTTCCTCTTCCAGTAGGGATCTCTTTTTATACTTTTCAAACTATGTCTTATGTAATTGATGTTTATTTAGGAAAAGTACAAGCACAAAAAAACATTATTTCTTTTGGTACTTATGTTACGATGTTTCCTCAACTTGTTGCAGGACCTATTGTAAAATACAGTGATATCGATAAACAATTACAAGAAAGAAAAGTAACATTTGATCGTTTTGGTGAAGGAATGGAATTGTTTATTAGAGGCCTTGCGTTAAAAGTACTTTTAGCTAATAATATAGGACTTCTTTGGACAAGTGTAAAAACAACTTCTATATCAGAACTTACGATCCTTACCGCATGGATTGGGATTATTGCTTTTGCTTTCCAAATATATTTTGACTTTAGAGGATATTCAGCTATGGCTCAAGGGTTAGGTAAAATGTTTGGGTTTGATTTTCCAGAAAACTTTAATTATCCCTATATATCAAAAAGTGTAACTGAGTTTTGGCGTAGATGGCACATATCGTTAGGCTCATGGTTTAGAGAGTATGTATATATTCCTCTCGGCGGAAATCGGACTGGATTAATCAAGCAACTTAGAAATTTATTTATAGTTTGGTTCTTAACAGGATTGTGGCATGGAGCGAACTGGAATTTTATTGTTTGGGGATTGTATTTTGGATTATTTGTAACACTAGAAAAGCTATTTCTTTTAAAATGGCTTAAAAATAGAATGAGCTTTATCGGACATGTGTATACACTTATCATTGTTTTAATTGGATGGGTATTTTTTGAATTTGAAAACTTATCAGTAGCAATGAATTTCATAGGAACAATGTTTGGCTTTAATCAATCCGTTTTCTTGGATAATAAAACTCTATATTATTTAACAACTAATTTTATACTATTTATTGTCCTTGCATGTTGTTCAACACCATTCCCAAAAAGGGCAATTGTATATGTTAGAGAAAAGCTGAAGTTACTAGGTGCTATTGGCATTCCAGTTTTGTATGTCATACTAGGAGTTCTTTCAACGGCGTATTTAGTGAATGACACATATAATCCATTCTTATACTTTAGGTTTTAATGATATCGTATTTGTTTGAAAGGGGTGAGTTACTTGAATCAGTATGAAAAAATATACAAACACACAATGGCAGGGTTATTGACACTCTTTATAGGGGGAATGTTCAGTGTAAATTTACTAACTCCCAATAAAACATTTTCAGATGAAGAGAATAGAAAGCTAGAACAGTTTCCGGCGTTCTCTTTCCAAAATCTTATAGAGAAAAAGTTCACTTCTAGCTACGAAAAATATATTTCTGATCAGTTTGCATTCAGGGACTTTTGGATAAACGTGAAATCTGATATGGACTACACACTAGGAAAGAAAGAGAATAATGGTGTGTATATCGGTAAAGATGGCTTTTTACTTCAAAAGTTTAGTAAGCCTGAAGAACAAGATGTAAATAGCAAAATAGAAGCAATAAATGATTTTCATCTTGCAAATCCTAATGTGAAAATGCAAGTCATGTTAGTACCTACAGCAACTAGTATTTTAGAAAATAAACTCCCAAACTATGTTTCTCATAGTGATGAGCTTACGTATATTAATAAAGTAAAAAAATCTTTAGATAAGGATATAAACTTTATTGATGTATATCCTGTATTGAGTTCTAAAAAGGATGAATATATATATTATAAAACTGATCATCATTGGACTACTAAAGGCGCATATTATGCTTATCAAGAGCTAGGTAAAAACATGAAATTTACTCCTAATAAAAGTGATTCATTCAACATTAAAGAGATTACAAATAGCTTTTATGGATCCCTATATTCAAAAGCGGGCTTTAGAAATATAGACCCTGATAGTATTGAATTATATGAACAAAAGAAAGCTACCAAATATAAAGTAGAGTATATAGATGAAAGCAAAACGTCAACATCTCTTTATGAAATGGAAAACATTAAGAAAAAAGATAAATATACTGTATTTTTCAATGGGAATCATCCATTAATAAAAATAAAAACTGATAATAAGAATGGGAAAAAATTATTAGTTGTCAAAGATTCTTATGCAAATTCTTTATTGCCTTTTTTACTACCGCATTTTAGTGAAATTCATATAGTCGACCTTAGGTACTATACAGATAGTCTAAACATGTTGGTACAGAAAAATAAAATCAATGATATGTTAGTGCTTTATAATGGAAATACTTTCTTTGAAGATGCATCCGTAAATGGTTTATCTGAATAAATGAATTGATTATATTTAATGTATATCCTATCTATAACGAGCAGTATCCTCGTCTTTAATTTATTTATGTTAATGGCCGTATGCATTAAATATAAATCGTTACAATCCTGGCTCAAATTAAATATTTGAAGCAACTAAATGAAAAGGAGATAAATTTGTTGAAACCTTTTAATATAAAATTCATTATTACTATTATTGTTTGTACGATTACCTTAGGAGCTTTAAGTGGTTGTTTTGGAAAAAAAGAAAATGCCAATAGCCTTTCAGCTACAGAAATAGGGGAGAAAATTAAACATGTTACTAACTTAGAAGAAATGAAAGAAGGAGATAGTAAAAAACTTCAAAAGCTATATAACATAAATGCTGATGAAGTCGAAAGTTTTGTGCTATATACCGCTCCTACAAATATTAAAGCTGATGAAATTGCTGTAATGAAAGTAAAAGATATGAAAAATGTAGAAAGTATTAAAGAGAAAATTTCAAATAGGATTGAAAAAAAATCAAAAAGTTTTAAAGACTATCTTCCAGAAGAATATTTCTTAATAGAAAAACGTGTCTTAAAAACAAAAGATAATTATATCCTTTTAGCAATATCAAAGGATGCTGATAAAATTGAAAAAACGTTCAATGAAATTTTTAAGTAATATGGATTTGAAAAACAAGGGATTAAATAAAAAGCTTTTCATATCGTGATTTTTGATTACTAAATCAATAACTAAGCCAAAAGTCGATTTCCTATACGATAGAGAAATCGGCTTTTTCTTTCGCTACTGATATCTACTTTGAGAATCTCGCTTATTTTTTCGATAGCTTTCATTCACCATTACAGTATCTATGTCCGTTATGATAATGACTCATTTGAAAATTTACAATGGGATATTAAGAAAAACTTAAGTTGTTTATTCACTTTTTATTAAGATATACCCATTATATTTAGAAATGTCTTATACAACATATTTATCCTTTCAGAATTCAAAGATATAAATGTTGTCATAAATATATTAATTAACGAAAGGTGAAATTTACACATGAAAGAATTATTATTTAAAATTGCTGGAGTAATTGTAGTGCTAATCATAGCGTTTTGGGGATTAACTTTTACAGAAAACGAGATTATAGATAGATATAATCCACTTGTGAAAGAAAAAGATGTCTATGCTCTTACTAAGGGCCCAGCTGAACCTGACCCTGATTACCCTAGGAGATTTATGTACATGTTAAATGGAGTGGATGAATCAGGAAATGAATCGGAAATTAAAGTAGGGATTGCTGGCCAAACTGAATATCAAGACACTTATATAAAAGTTCGGGTAAAAGGAAGTCATGTTTTTTCATTAGAGGAAGTAAAAGAAAGTGATATTCCAGAAAAAGCAAAAGAAAAAATTAAAAAATAATCAAGAAATAGTTACCTCGAGACCAGATATATATAATAAAAAGGGTTCTCCATTTGTGGAGGAATCCTTTTTCATTTAAAGTATAGAATATACACATCTTAGGGAGGGCATATATGTGAAGAAGTGGATGAAAATTGTTCTGTACTCTTTACTAGGTATTTTACTTATGGGAAGTATTACGTTTTTTGTTTGGTCTCAGTTTACTTATAAACCAACGAAAGAGGCTTTGTCGTTAGTAGATGATAAAAAAGATGAAGATAATATAGTTTTTGGACAGAAAGATGCTAAAATAGGGATTATTTTTTATCAAGGAGCTAAAGTAGAAGCTGAGGCTTATAGTTACTTAGGGGAAGCTCTTGCAAAAGATGGGCATTTTGTAGTGATGCCTAAGTTACCATTAAACTTAGCGATACTTGGAATCAATGCGGTAGACAGTGTAATGGAAAAGTATCCTGAAGTTCAGAAATGGTATGTTGCGGGGCATTCAATGGGGGGAGCTATGATTTCTAAGTATGCTTTTCAACATGAAGACAAGGTAGACGGGATCATTTTCTTAGGTTCGTATCCTGCAGATGATTTCTCTACTAAATCGATTCCAATGTTATCAATTTATGGGGAAGTAGATGCTTTAGCAACTGTAGAAAAAATAGAGAACAATAAAAAGTTAATGTCAAAGAATACAACTATGCACATGATAAAAGGCGGAAACCATGCTCATTTTGGCATGTATGGTGAGCAAAAAGGTGATAATTCCAGCTTAATTACGTCAAAAGCACAACGAGATGAAACAGTGAAAGTAATTGAAGAATGGTTATTAAAACAACGATAGCGAATGTAATAAATTTACTGAAAGGATTCTCCCATCTCAAGCATGTGTAGGAAGATAGCCTAACGGTAGGTGGGAGAGATAATAAAGAGCCAATTCGTACGAGTTGGCTCTTTTATTTATTTGCTATCTCCAATTGTCCCCTTATTTTCTCCGGAATGTCCTTTTCAGAAATAATGTCGTAGGAATAGACATACTTACCTTTCACATGAATTTTTAAGTAAGTTTTTCTTATAAAATCATTAGGAGTGTTCGTTCCTACTTTATATTCCTTCTCATTCCTTAATTCATCAACACCTTTTAGCGAGTACATAGCTCTTCCTTTATGATGGTAATCTGGAACGCCATATTCCTCCGCAATAGCGTATACATTTTTTTCTTCAGCAATTGGATTAAATCTGTCTAAATCCCCACGTAATATGAAAGGTAGTAAGTATATAGGGAGGCTTATTCCTATTATGCAAAGTACAAATTTCTTCATAATTGTTTCTCCTTTTATGTATTTACATTTTCAGTATAGAAAAAACTTCTTATGAATATAGAGGGGAATTCCTTAAGTTTTTCTTAATAAAGTTTAACCGTGTGAAAAAAGATTACCTTGAGCATTAAGCTTACGGAATGAATAGCTAAATAACCTGTTTTCTTTATTTTTTGATGGTAGGTTATTTGGTTTTATATTGGTATGAGTGAATTAAGAAATAAGTGGGATTTAGGAACTAGAATAAATTTATCTTACAGTAATAAGAGAATTATCTAAATAAATTATAGTGAGAACAATTAAAGAAAGCATCTAGTGGGGTGCTTTTTTCTTTTGGAATAGAGAATCCCATGGGTCAGTTACATGTAATTCAGCGCTGTGCTTCTATGTCATTGGGAAATCCAATGATAAAAAAAGAGGGGGAAGGCGTTTTTTATTGAAGTTTGTTAATGATAGCTTTTTAACTTGTTAGGGGGGATCGTAAAATAGATTATTAATCTCTTTGATAATTTTTATTTTCCTTATAGTATTTGGCATACTGTATTAGAAATTTTTAATTTTGAAAGGAGAATCAATAATTATGGGTAAGAAAAGAAGAATAAGTAATAAGTTATTACTTGTCAGTGCAATTTGTACAATAACAATTCCCTCAGTCTCATATGCGGAGGAAGTAATTTTACCTGAAAATTTTACGAGTTCTTCAAGTTTGTATGAGGGACGGAATACGGAAGTATTGAAAACAAGCTTATATCCTGATACATATAATTATCTGTTTAACCACCAATTTATTTCGAAATTAAAGGAAGCAAGCACAACTATAAAAAAAGTAGACAATAGTGATGATGAAAATCCTATTATATCTACTACTCTTTCATTTATTCGCCATATGAATAGTGAAGAATATAAATCTGCATTTGATTTAACCTCAAGGTCATTACAGAAAATAATATCCAAAGAATGGTTGAAGAGCTATTGGGAGGGACTGCCAGTTCAATTACAAGCAGGTTCTTTTATAGAAATTGGAGAGGTTACACAAAAAGAGACAAATCCTGTTCATACAAATGTGGAGATTCAATTAGTTTTTGAACAAATGACTGTACCTTTACTAATAAAACTAGATCCATCTGGAAAAATAGACGATTTTCAACTCAGCATGTCGTTTAGTCCTGTTGCAGAGCGTCCATCATATAGTAAGCCTGAATCATTTGTTGATAAAGAAGTAGTAGTTGGAAGTGGTGCATTTCCATTACCAGGAACATTGTCTGTTCCAAAAGGAAAGGGTCCTTTCCCAGCGGTTATTCTTGTTCAAGGATCTGGAGCAACTGATCAGGATGAAACAGCGTTTGCTTTAAAACCATTTCGCGATTTAGCTGAAGGTCTTGCATCGAAGGGAATTGCTGTCCTTCGCTATAATAAACGAACATATGAACATGGGTTGAAAACACAATTCAGTCCCTTTTATACAGTTGATAAAGAGACAACAGATGATGCTCTTCTTGTAACTCAATTTCTTAAAAATGAGCCTCTAATAGATAAGAATCAAATTTATATTCTGGGTCATAGTCAAGGTGGAATGATGCTTCCGAAAATGATTGAAAAAGACCAAAATCAAAATATTGCTGGGGCAATTGTAATGGGAGGGCCAGCTCGTACGATCCAAGACGTTGTTTTAGATCAATTTGAGTACCTTTTTTCTATTGGAGCAATGAACCTAGAGGAATATAAATTCTACAAATCGCAATTTGAATTATTAAATGATCCCAATTTCTCTAGTCAGAATCCCCCAAAAGATTTTTACTTAGGATCAGCAGTATTTTGGGATTCTATCCGGAAAATTAAAGCAGCAGAAATGTCAAAAGAACAAAAGACACCGCTTCTTATTATTCAAGGAGAAAGAGACTATCAAGTTCAATCAAAAATCGAAATTCCTCTTTGGAAAGAACAATTAAAAGAACGAGATAACGTTGATTATCGACTATATCCAAAGTTAAATCATTTCTTTACAGAGGGTGATGGGGAAATAAGTAAGCCGGGTGAATATTATAGTCCTGCTAATATACCTGAGTATGTTATAAATGATATTGCTGCTTGGGTGCAAGGAAGATCGCAATTAAATTAGCAACCATATGTTTTAATAAAGACTTTCTTTCTGTAATCAAAATAGAAACCAGCATCCAGTAGATTTCTTCTTAAAAGAAGTAGAAAAACTTGAAGATGGTGGGCTATGGTTGAAATATGTAACAAAACTTGTTTAACCTTCATTTAACAATGAAGATCCATTATGGAATGTATATCTATATAATGAAAAAAGCGCTATTCTTTTTGTAGAAATATACAGAAAGGATGGCTTTTTTTTCGCTTTATAGATAGTACAAAACCTTAGTTTGATAGTGATGTGGTGATACCCCATGTTAAATAACAGAACGGAATTTTGATTAATATAAATATTAGGTTGTAGTTTTTCATTCTTTAAATCAATGTCAATTTTTATAGGTATATTTAAGTTTCGTTTCATATTTAAAAAGTTGTAGCCATCATATAGCTATAACGTTTCAAGTTTTAAATAATAAGTACCGTTGCTGGAGAATCGACTTTTTTAATGAAATGGGAATGAGTAAGGTAAGAGAGTTTAAAAACATAAAATAATAGGAATTGTCTTTGTTATTTTATATTTAATGGATTGGCTTTGGCTTTATTTACTATGGGACATGCGAGTTTTCCTTAAAGTTCAAGCAAGAAATATATGAACGTACGCGAATTGAAAGCACGATTGGTATCGGTCCAAACTTATTATTGAGTAAAGTAGCACTGAGACTACTAAAATTTAATCTGTACATAATTAAAAAGCCCATATTAGCAACATTTAGCGATTAATCATAGAATGTACATTATTTATGTACATTAATCTGTAAAGGAATGAGAGGGATTTTTGTATATTTAATTATATTTTTTAGGTCTCTAAAATTTTATCTAATATATTACAAAAACCATTAAATCAGTTAGCAAAACGAATAGGAAAAGTAATTCGAGCAGTTGAAAATAGAGTTAAAATTGAACGGGATGGTTTAGAAATTGTAGGAGTCGAAAAAGTAAAATGAAAAATACCTCATAGGATAGACAATGGAAAAGTCTATCCTATGAGGTATTTTTTGAGGAACATATAAAGGAATGAGAAACCGATAAATATTTATGAGGACAGCTCATGTAGTAACTATATGTTTTTGCATAAACAAAGGAAACAGGAGGGAGATATATACGGGATACGAGGTATTCCTATTATTTTCGGTATTGAGGCATCCCGTTGTACTTCATTACCCACCCTTTGGAGTATTCAAATTCTTTTCGCGGAATAGTCAGAATCTTACTTGTCTAGCGCGCCCATTTTGCTACTCGCTCTTAGATATTTTAATAAGTCTGATTTTTAGTTCTTACTATAACCTTATTTTCTATTTTACTCTTAGAACAAGAGGGGAAATTAAGTTTGGATGATTCAATTATAAAGTTTGTTCCTTCTATAGGTGCATATGCTGAACCTGTGATATTGAGACATTTAATTCATCATACTGGTGGACTAGTTGATTTTATGGAAATAGCTGAAGAAATGAATATTAAATTTACTGATAAATTAACCCCTGAAGAATCGCTAGAACACCTTAATAAGCATCAAATGGAAAGGTTCCCAGTAGGAACTAAATTTGAGTATAGCAATACAGGATATTTTCTATTATCGCAAGTAATAGAGAAGGTGAGTGGCAAGTGCCTGCGTGAATTTATGAAGGAGCGTATTTTTAACCCCTTAAATATGAAAGATACAACAATAGTGGACAGATTTCCAACTTCTATATCAATCGCTAGGGGGTACTTGAAGAATAAACAAGGCACATATGAAATCTATGAAAGCCCTTGGGAACATACAGGAGATGGCGGTGCTCATATAACTGTTGAAGATTTAGTAATATGGGGAGAGAATTTAACTGCAGGTACCGTTGGTGGAAAAGATTTAACGAAAAGGATGAGTGAAATTGGTCCGAAAATTTCTCCAACTGGGGAGACGATCATTGATGATGAAGAGTATGCTTTTGGATTGGAAATTGCAGATGGTTATAATTGCCGATATGTGGAACATTCAGGGAGATGGGTTGGTTATAGTTCACACTTCATACGGTTCCCAGAAGATGGATTATCTATTGCGGTATTAAGTAACTATGACGAATTTGACCCTCATAATTATGCTATATGAAATAGCGGAAATTGTTTTAGAAAGAGAAAAAAACAATAAGAAGTAGATTTTCTATAAAAGATGTGGGTAATCCTCATATATTGGTTGGAAGAGGTGTTTGAAAAGGTATTTATTGGGAGAAGGATTGATTTCTTAATTTAAAAAAGCATGACGATTCAATGTCCTGCTTTTTTATTTATTGCCATTTAGCTGTTCTATATTTACAAGAACAACATGGATTTGGAAGTATAGGACAGAACTCTGGTTTTGCAAATGGAATCATATTCATGGGATTTTTCCAGTGAATTTCTTTTCTAATAATGATGGCAAGTTGTTTAATATAGAAGCAAGTAATGGGGCTGAGGCACCTAAAGTTTTACTCAACTCAAAGATGAAACTTGACAAGTTAATTGGCATACTGTAAGTTTGGTTAATGACTTAAATCATTAACCATATAACGGTAGTGGTGTGATTCATGAAAATTAAAAAATATTTTTGTACACAAAGGTTACGGCGATGATTGAGAATGACGTTATATCTGGAGGATACAGTCTGAATGATTGGAGTATTACAACCACTTGGAATGTTAAAGTATTTGAAGAGCAATCATCTATAATTTGGTACTTGACAAGTAAATGGGTATATTGTAAGTTTGGTTAGTGATTTGAATCATTAACCATATAACGTTAAGAGAAGGAGGTCCCATGAGAACTCAGAATTCTCTACTTGTATAAGTTGCAGGGATGACTAGAATTACTAGTTTATTTGGAATATAGATTCCGAATGATTTAAACAAAAAAAGCATTCTCAGAACTATAAATCACTCTTAGAGCGCCTACCTAAAATATGGAGCTTGACAAGTAAATGGGTATATTGTAAGTTTGGTTAATGACTTAAGTCATTAACCATATAACGATAAAAGATCAAGTTCCATGAGAATTCAGAGTTTCGTACTTGCACAGGTTGCAGATATGGTTGGAAATAATATTTCATCTGATACATATAACCCGGATGATTTGATTATTTCAACTACTCAGATTTCTAAGTTTCTCTCAGTAAATCCAACTACATCGTTACAGGTTGTTAGGATTCTTACGGATTAAGGCTTGCTCTATAAAAAGCGTGGAATCGAAATGACAGTAACTGGTGAAGCCCAACAGATCATATTGGGCGAGCGAAGAAAGCACTGCTAGATACAATTAGAAAATTGATATATCACGAGAGTAAATAATTAAATTAATAATGGAGGAAAATGATGATTAAGTTATCCAATGTAACCAAAGATTATGGGAAAAATGAAGGGTTACGGAATTTTTCCGTAACTTTAGATTCACCCGGTATTTACTGCTTGCTAGGTAAAAATGGGGCAGGTAAAACTACCTTTCTTAAATTAATTGCGGGTCATCATAATGCTAGTGCGGGTCAAGTCACAGTTAAGGGAAACCTTGTGAATATGATGCGAATGCCGGAGCAAGTATACTTCGTTCCTAGTGATGCAGAACATTTTAACATGCGTATAAAGGATCTATTTAAGACTGCAAATGAACTGCACAATCAGTTTGATCTTAATTTTGCGATTGGAATTGCGCAAAAATTCAAACTGGACTTAAATAAAAAATATGAACAGGCATCTTTTGGTATGAAGGTTATGGTCAATACAATTCTTGGAATGGCCAGTAACAAAGATGTGATTATTTTAGATGAACCGGTTTTAGGCTTTGATGCCATTACACGCAAAAAATTTTACGACTTATTACAAGAATGCAACGAAGAGAAACCAAAAATTATTATTGTTTCCACGCACTTGATAGATGAAATCTCTAGTGTTGCAGAAAAACTTCTTATCATTGATAAAGGGGAACTCAAATTATATGCCGATACAAATGATATTGATGAAATGGCTTATTCTGTAACAGGTCCGGTTGATGTCGTCGAACAGGTAACAAAAGGTCTAAATATTATTGGTAAAAAGAACGTGGGTGGATTTGTATCACAATACATTTTTGATAAGCCAATTGAGGATACAGACACAGTAATTATTTCACCATTGGGTCTACAAGATTTCTTCATTAGTCTTGTTGGAGAAGAATAAAGAGACCTTGTTTGTGAAAATATAAAACTAGGAGGAATCAAGATGAATGCACTTGCTGTAGCAAAGCTGAATTTTAAGAAAGTAAAATTATCGTACGTTATTTTTTTCGTAGCGATCGTCTTACAAATAATTAGTTACGTGATCAATGATTTAGTAGGAACATCTAATAAAGGGGGTTTTTCCTTAAGTTTTGGATTTTATTCTTATATCATAATTTTAATGAGCGCGATGCTCATTCCCGCTAAGAATTTCCGGAAGATTATGAATCTTAATGTAAAAAAGCTGGATTATATGAGAGGGATTCTTATAAATTATATTGGCTTTGCCCTCATTATTTCAATATTTACAGTGCTTTGCTATCTTTATTTAGATAAATTAATACCTGTAGGTGATAACGGATTTGTAGCCAACCCAATTGGTGTTTTTGGTTGGGATAATAATGGTGTTAGTATTGCCTTCATTCGTCAATTTGTATTTATGCTGATGGTAGGTTTAATTGTTCATACATTAACTACAATCCAGGGATCTTGGTACGGTTGGCTTACGGATATTATCATTGTAGCTGTTATTTGTATATTTACACCTATTGCTTCTCTTCGAAAAGTATTAGGTTTGATATTTGACACCCTAATTTTTACTCCAAACGCAGTTATTCAAATTATAAGTTCTCTTGGGGTATCTGCTATTGTCTATGTTTTATGTGCTTTGGTCGTAAGTCGTAAGAAGATTTAAATCACAATTAATACGTTATCAGTTACTAAAAGATTGGGATCATAAAGGTGAAATGAGTATTCATTGTTATGCTGAGTGTAAGTAGGGCAGGATTGCATACTGAGACTCGTATAGAATATAAAAATGCCTATCTTCACCATTATAGACCACTTCATACACGTTGAAATTATTAACTAAAGATTAGTGGAGGGATTATTATGTTTAAGTTTACTAAGCCTATTATAGCAAGTGCGATAGTGATTTCACTTGCAGCTTGTGGTACAACGCCTGAAAAGCCAGATGAGAGTTCACAAAAGCAAAATGTTACGCAAGGTACAAAAAGTTTTGATGAGAAAGATTTAAAAATGAAAAGTGCAGCCTACTTGGAGCAATTTCAGAAAAATGATTTCGATCAACTTTATAAAAATGTAACTCAGGAAATGACAAGTAAATTACCTAAGGAAGAGTTTGCTTCTAAATGGAAAGCTTTAATATCTCAATTAGGGCCTGCTCTAGATACAGAATCGGAAGTATTTAATTCGAAAGATAAAAATGGAAAAGTGTCTATTACCACAGTACATCGTAAAAATAATTTGCAAACCACTTTTGTTTATACAAAGGATGGCAAGGTAGCAGACGTTCAAACTGAAATGCAGCCACTTATAGTGAAACCAGAGAAAGGTGAAAAATGGGAAGAATCTTCGATTAAAGTTGGGTACAATGAAAAAAAATTGAATGGGTTGTTAACTCTCCCGAAAGGAATAGAAAAACCACCGGTTGCAATTTTGCTTCAGGGGTCTGGTCCCAATAATATGGACTCTATCATTGGTACGGGTCTTAATCGTCCTTTTGCAGATATTGCACACGGTCTTGCAGAAAAGGGAATTGCTTCTATCCGTTATGACAAACGTTCTTATGCCTATCCGAATGATGTTTTCGATGTGGAAACAGAATATTTGAAAGATGCTAAAGAGGCAGTACGACTTGTTAAAGAAGATAAAAGAGTAGATAGTAATAAGATCTATCTAATTGGGCATAGCCAGGGTGGTTTACTGGGACCAAAGATTGCACAAGATAATCCAGAAATAAAAGGTTTTGTCTCAATGGCAGGTACCCTACGTCGTTTAGAGGATGTAGTGTTGACACAGACTACATTGCGAGTGGAACAAGATACAAAACTATCGGACGAGCGTAAAAAAGAGGAAATGGAAAATACGAAAGAGTCAGTACAAAAAATAAAAAAACTCAACACCTCTGACAAAAAAGAAGTTTTACTTGGTTATCCAGCTAGTTACTGGAGTAGTTTGAATAAAATTAATGGAGCGAGCATTGCTAAAAATCTTGATATCCCGATGTTTATCATTCAAGGTACAACTGATTTTCATGTTTTAGAAAAAGTGGATTATAAACTGTGGCAGGAAACACTTGCGGGTAAAGACGATGTTAGTTTCAAGCTCTATCCAGGGCTGAGTCATTTGTTTATGCCAGGCGGTTCCGCAGATAAATTTGACGGAAGTATTTACAATAAACCAGCTCATGTAGATTCTCAAGTGATAGAGGATGTCTCAGGATGGGTTAACGCTCAACATTAATTCACTTAAAATGAGAGCAAAATATTATCCTTTTGTAAAGAAAAGTATAGATTCGGCCACAATACAAACATTTTGGCTGAATTCCAAAAATGAAAATTAAATTATGTATTTATTTAGAAAGTGGTGTTTTAAATTATGAAAAAAGTTTTTAAAAAGGTCTTACCTGTCACTGTTGTTGTTGGTTCAGTACTAGTTTTTACTTCTGCATGTACAAATGATACTAGTTCTGATAAGCAAAATCACCCAATAAAATATGAGGAAAAGAGCTATTCAATAGAAGCAGATAAGATTTCCCAAATATCTCTGTCTGATATGGATCGTAGTGTTGATGTGGTAAAATCAAACGATAATGAGATTCATATTACGTATTTTGAAAATGATAAAGAATCATATGCAATAGATGTCTCAGGTGAAAAGAATTTAATAATGAAAGCCAATACTAATAAAGAATTGAAAGACTATGTTGGCCTTAATTCTGATAAAACACATAGAAATGTAAAGATATCGATTCCGCGCGGTATGGAAAGCGGTATTGAAATAAAAACATCTAAAGGAGATATTAATCTATCAGAAGTAAATATATCCGGTTCCGTTGAGGCAACAACTTCAAATGGGAAAATAAAAGCTTCAAATGTAAAAAGTGAAAAAAGCTTCAAAGTGGAAACCAAAAATGACGATATAAATCTATCAAATGTTGATGTAAAAGGTTCCATTGATGCATCGGTTTCAAATGGTAACCTAGATATAGAAAAAGTTGCGGTTGACGATGCATTAAAATTAAAATCAAAAAATGGCAGCATAAATGGAACTATTGTAGGATCGTATGATGTATTTAGTATCTCGAGTCATGTTTCTAAAGGTAAAAACAATCTGCCAGAAAATAAAAGCGGTGGTGATAAAAAATTAGATGTCAGCGCTAATAATGGGGACATAAACCTGGAATTTGTTCGTTAATCTTAATATTATAAAACTTGGATTTTTAAAATTTCAAAGAAACCGACCTATTTTGATCAATTTTTTTCAAAATGGGTCGGTTTCTTTGATTATCACCTTTTCTTTGGTTTCTAAACCGCCGAGTGAAGCACATTACGGTCCTACATTGATGAGCGCCCACCTATTACAATATACCTACCAACTTGACAAGTTGATAGGTATATTGTAATATCGGTTAGTGACTCAAATCATTAACCGTACAACGGTGGGGGAAGGAAGTGCTCATGAGAACTGAGAAACCCGTATTTGCACAGGTTGCAGAGATGATTGAAAATGACATTTTATCTGGTACATATAACCCGAATGACTTAATTATTTCAACCACTCAGATTTCAAAACTTCTCTCAGTAAACCCAACTACATCGGTGAAGGCCGTGAAGATTCTCGCAGATAAAGGTGTGCTTTATAAAAAGCGAGGGATTGGAATGGCAGTAACCAATGAGGCAAAGAAAATCATATTGGACGAGCGAAAAAAAGAGCTGTTAGATACGATTCGACAATCGATGAAAATTGGTATATCACGAGAGGAAATCATTAAATTAGTAATGGAGGAAAACGATGATTAAGTTATCCAATGTAACCAAATATTATGGAAAAAATGAAGGGTTACGGAATTTTTCCGTAACCTTAGATTCACCCGGTATTTACTGTTTGTTAGGTAAAAATGGGGCAGGAAAAACTACCTTTCTCAAATTAATTGCGGGTCATCATAATGCTAGTACTGGCAACGTCACAGTGAACGGAAATCCCGTTGATATGCTGCATATGCCGGAGCAAGTTCATTTTGTTGCAAGTGATGCAGAACATTTTAACATGCGTATAAAGGATTTATTCAAGACGGCAAACGAATTAAATAGTCAGTTTGACATTGAGTTTGCAATGGAAATTGCGCGAAAATTCAAACTCGACTTAAGCAAAAAGTATGAACAGGCATCTTTTGGGATGAAGGTTATGGTCAATACAATCCTTGGAATGGCTAGTAATAAAGATGTGATTATTTTAGATGAACCCGTTTTAGGCTTTGATGCTATTACACGCAAAAATTTTTACGACTTATTACAGGAATGCAATGAACAGAAACCCAAAATCATTATTGTTTCCACACACCTGATAGATGAAATCTCCAGAGTTGCAGGAAAACTACTTATCATTGATAAAGGGGAACTCAAATTATATGCCGATACAAATGATATTGATGAAATGGCCTATTCCGTAACAGGTCCGGTTGATGTCGTCGAGCAGGTGACAAAAGGTCTAAATATTATCGGTGTGAAAAACGTGGGTGGATTTGTATCGCAATACGTTTTTGACAAGCCAATTGAGGATACGGACACAGTAATTATTTCACCGTTGGGTTTACAAGATTTCTTCATTAGTCTTGTTGGAGATGAATAAAGAGGCCTTTTTTGTGAAAATGTAAAACTAGGAGGAATCAAGATGAATACACTTGCTGTATGTATTTTTGTACCATCCTTACTTATAGTGTATATCCATTGAATAAAAATTTTTAGAGTCTTTTTTATGCAAAGGAGTTAACAATGAACGTAGAGTGGTACAAACTAGATAATGCCGGAAAGCTATATGCTTCAACTGTTACATCGAGAGTTTCTACGGTTTTTAGACTCTCAGTAAACCTTAACAGCATGGTTAGTCCTGATGTTTTACAATGGGCTATTGAACAAACATTAGAACAACTCCCTCTATTTAAAGTAATCGTAAAGAAGGGGATTTTCTGGAATTATTTTAAAAAAACGAATGAAATTCCTATTGCTTCAATAGAGCATTACTATCCTTGTTCTAATCTGTTTTTTACCAGTCATAACACATTCCCTTATCGTATTCTGTATTATAATAGAAGAATTTCTTTTGAAGTTTCACATATGCTGACAGACGGTACGGGAGCTTTAGAGTTTTTAAAACTTTTGGTGACTTATTATGTAATAAGGAAAGAATCTCTTGATTTGCAAATGGAAACGAAAAATAGAATTAACTTAGAATTTGAAGATTCTTTTGCTACATATTACGAAGAAAATGTACCAAGCTGGCAAGAAAGTCTTGATTATGCATACAAACTTCCATTTAAGTTTGATAAAAAGGGAATATATCATATTACTACAGGAGAGATCGATATAAGGGAAATTAAACAGTTAGCTAAATCTCAAGGTATAAGCATTACTACTTATTTAATATCTAAATACATAGAGGTATTAATCGAAATTCAAGATGAGCTAGCAGCGACCCCTAAACCTATCACCATAAATGTACCTGTTAACTTGAGAAACTTTTTTGAAAGTCAAACGCTTCGCAATTTCTTTGTTAGTATACCCATAACAATTGATCCTCGTCTAGGAGAATATACATTTCATGAGATTGTACAAAAGGTTCAAATAGAATTTAAACGATATTTAAACAGCAAACAATTGAAACCACTTATTGCTCGAAATGTTCGTGGAGAAAGAAATGTTTTACTACGACTTTTGCCACTTACTATTAAGGACCAATTGGCACCTATTATACATTCAAAATTTGGAGAAAGCTTGTATACAAGCTCTATTTCTAATTTAGGAGTAGTATCTCTGAACAAGGACATAGAACCTTTTATTGAACGATTTGAATTCTATCCACCCCCCAGTGTAGGTAATAAAATAAAAGCCGGAGTTATTAGTTATGGTTCTTACATGTATATTACTTTCGGAAATATATCTGATATTCAAATTGTAGAACGGGAGTTCTTTAGAAAACTAAAAAAAGATGGTATTAATGTGAAAATAGAATCTAATAGGAGAGGATATTAGTGGCATATTGTCCGAAGTGTGGCATTCAGGTAGAGAGGGACCAAATACCTTGCCCATTATGCTTTACCGATATTCCTAAGGTCTCAAGCGATAAACAGCTTCTTAAAGAAAATGGTTTTCCACACTACTACAGTATGTATGAAAATGTAAGAGATAACGTACTAAAACTAATTTTTCGTATTATTAGCGTAGGGGCTCTTTTAGCTCTTTTCATTCCTACATTAATTAATTTTATATTAGCTAAATCTTTAACATGGTCTCTATATAGTAGCAGTGCAGTCATTTCTTTTTGGATTTTAATTTATGTTTTTTCTAAGAAAATTAAAAGGAAAGCTCTTATATTAAGTATTACAACTATATGTTTATTACTTGCCTTAGATATGGCAGATAATCAAATAAATTGGTCTGTTACTATAGCAATTCCTATTTTTTTAATGTGCGTTACTTTAATTTGGCTGAACAGAATGTTTTATAAAAAGAACAAAAAAAGATGGCTTGCTTTTGTTGGGATAATTACAATATCTGTATTTATTTTAACAGCGTGGATTAGTTTTATATTAGGACAATATAGTAAACGTCCCTATACTTTTTCAAGGTCTCTCGAGGATATGAAAATCTTTTTATCTATTGGTACCATATGTCTAATTCTTTCCTATGGTTTTCCGAACAAATGGAAAGAAATATTGAAAAGAAAATTTCATTTTTAACTTTTAAAACAGTTGTCAATTTTTTATTCTGTGAGTCAATGACATCTCTAATAACAAGTAAAGACAGTAGTCATAGGTATTTTACAAGTGCTCATTTAATAATGTAGCGCTTGTTTTTTCTTCTTTAATAATAAATAATCCACCAGTTTATAATTTTTGAAACTTAAGGAATTTGTAAGGATTTAAGTAAGATAGAAGAGGGTTGTGCTCTGTATAATCCTAACATTCGGTTAATATAGGGGTTGAAATGTCATATATATTAAAAATATATCAACTTACAAAATCGTTTCAAGAAAGTAAGGTTGTTTCTAGGGTTAATATACATGTGAAAAAGAAAAATCTACCGATTATTAGGGCCGAACGGTGCTGGTAAAACAACGATTATCAAAATGATTATAAATTTAATTAAACTGACAAGTGGTGAGATTGAAATTTGCGGTGAGAGATTGACGAATATATCATTTGGATTGCTAAAGCGTATGAGGATAATTAATGAATTATAGGCTTCAAATGAAAAGAATGATACTGATAAATAGGCTGGGTATTAATATAAAGTTTTCTATTTAATTATCGTTAAACTTTTTTGATAGGGCTATGTTTTTTGAATGATGCAGTCTTAGTGTTGTTTTTTAAGATTCAATAGACTTTTTGTACAACTAATTACTTGGCACCACAATGTAATTAAAAGAATGGTGAATTGTCATGAAATGTTTTAGCTGACATAACGGAATGAAAAACATGACATACAGCTCTAAACTGCTTAATAAGTAATGATGAAATATTTTGAAATTAAACTTTGAACAAAAGATAAGTATATAGGATTAGCTGATTCAAGTAAAGTAAGTCAGGTCGTATTAAGACATTAGAAAGTGTAAGCAGTGCTATCGAATTCATATTTTACATAGACCAAATCTCATTGCAACTATGGAAGCGGTCTCTTCGGATAGGGAAAATCATTATTTTGTTAATTTTGATGAAAGTGTATATTTAGATTCATAATGAGGTGATTCAATTTATATTGAATTAACGTATTCATTGATGCGAGTATATTCATTTATAACTATTGTTTTTCATTTGAAATTCAAATAGTGTATTAAGATAAAAAAGAATATTGACAACTGAATCGACGAATTTTTCATGGATATGACTGCAAGTATTCATTTGTTTGCAAATAATCCGCGCGAGTTCGCAGTAAAGTTCAAGCGAGAAATATATGAACGTACACGAATTGAAAGTACGATTGGTATCGGTCCAAATTTATTATTGAGTAAAGTAGCGATGGATATTGAAGCGAAAAAGAATAAAGATGGAATAGCGCACTGGACATATGACGATATACCCGAGAAGTTATGGAGAATTAGACCGCTCAGTAAATTTTGGGGTATATCGTATAAAACTGAAATGAAATTGAATCGAAAAGGTATACATACAATAGGGGAGTTAGCGCAGTACCCTTTGAAATATTTAAAGCAATCGTTCGGTGTAATAGGAGAAGAATTACATTTACACAGTAACGGGATTGATTTTAGCAGAATAGCAGAGAAGTATGTTCCAGCAACAACATCTATAGCGAAAAGCCAAATATTATTACGTGATTATTCGGTAGAAGAGTTCATCGTTATTTTATTAGAGCATATAGAAGAAGTTTGTTATAGGTTGAGAAGAGAAAAGAAATACGCTCAAACAATCCATTTTTTAGTTGGATATAGCAAGGAATACGGCGGGGGAATAAGAAAGGCACATACGTTAAATAGAGCAACAAATTTAACAACGGATATTTACAATGTTTGTACATATTTTTTATACGAGCGTCACACAGGGGAAGCGATTCGATCGTTAAGTGTCTCATTAACAAACCTTATTAATGAAGGTGAAGAGCAAATTTCACTTTTCGATAACATTATACAAAGAGAAAAAGAAATGCGATTAACGAAGGTTATGGACGAAATTCGAACACGGTTTGGTAAGGACAGTATTTTACGAGGGATTTCCTACACAAGCGTCGCAACAGCAAGATATCGAAATACATTATTAGGAGGACATAAGTCGTGATGAATGCCAATATGCCAAAAGGAAGAGGTATGGTAAAGTGGCAACCGTTCGCCAGTATGCCAGAGCAGTTCGTCTGTATGTGATTTGAACCATAAATTTGCCACTTTGGCAAGCTTATGGTTCTTTTTGTTTGCGGCAAACTTATGCTTCAAATTTGTATGTTTAGGGGTCAACATACATACCCAATAACCTATCGTTAAAAATAACATTTAACGAGCTATTTCTTACACACCACACGCAACGATTAAATACAGAAAATTTCAAGGTATCCCCAAAAAAAAAATTATCTTTACACAGTTCTTATAACAATTTAGCTTATTTTAAGGCGCTAAAAATAGATTAAGAGAAACCGCTGTCTACTTCTGATCATTTATTAAAAAGTTTGAGATAGGGATTAAAAAATTATTTGACAATCTAAATATAAAAGGATATTATCTTACACTATAAGATAATAAAAAAAGGAGGGGACTCAATGTTTTATAAAAAGTTGGCAGCAGAGTTTTTTGAATTTATGGTAAAAGCACAAAATAGATCGATGGGACCACTTGATACGCAAGAATTTTCTCGTGGCGAAATGGGAATCTTGGTGTATTTAACATTTAAAAAGGATGGAGTAACCTCTGGACAATTAAGTGAGGCTTTATATGTAAGTACTGGTCGAATTGCTACCGCTCTTAAAGGTCTTGAAAAAAAGAATTTAATTGAGCGTCGTACGGATTCTACGGATAAGCGTAGAGTCAATGTATATATTATGGAGGCTGGTAAACAAATCATCTTAGAGAAGCATGAGCAAGCACTTAAGAAGATGGAGATGAAACTGCAAAAGCTTGGGAAAGAAGACGCACATAAGTTTGTAGAACTTTCGAAACGTGTGTTCTCATAATCGTATATAAAACACCTTATAGACTTTAAAAAATAGGCAGTTTTCATGAGTATTATTAAATTTGCAGTTCAACACTGGACTGCATAAAAATTTATTATATATCTTACACTATAAGATAAAAGGGGAATTGATATGTTGAAAATATTTAAATATTTGAAAAGGAATGAATGGATACTTGTTCTATTTAGTATAGCATTCATTACGGTACAGGTTTGGCTGGATTTAAAGCTGCCGGACTATATGGCTGAAATCACGACATTAATCCAAATGGAAGGTACGAACTTTTCTCAAATTATTGGACCTGGAGCATATATGCTACTCTGTGCAGTAGGAAGTATGGTTACTGCTGTTATCGTAGGCTACTTTGCTGCTAAGGTCGCAGCGGGATTATCCAAACGTCTACGCGGATTAGTTTTTGATAAAACTTTATCTTTTTCACTGGAAGAAATTAATCGTTTTTCAATAGCAAGCTTGATTACTCGTTCAACTAATGATGTTACGCAAATTCAATTTATTGTGGCAATGGGATTACAGATCATTGTAAAAGCACCAATTCTAGCTGTTTGGGCAATCATGAAAATTTCAGGAAAGAGCTGGCAATTGACAACAGCTACAGGTATAGCAGTTGTCGTTTTATGCATGATGTTAGCTGTGATTATTCTATTTGCAATACCAAAGTTCAAAATCATCCAAACTCTTACTGATAATTTAAACCGTGTAACTCGTGAGAACTTAACAGGGATGCGCGTCGTACGTGCTTATAACGCTAAGGGCTATGAAGAAAATAAATTTGAAAAAGCTAATATGGAATTAACAAAAACAAATCTTTTTGCCAATCGTTTAATGGCAATTATTGGGCCAGGAATGACGGCGATTATGTCTGGTTTAAGTGTTGCGATTTATTGGATTGGTGCGTATTTGATTAACGAAGCACAGATGATAAATCGAATTACAGTTTTCTCGGATATAGTTGTTTTCTCAGCGTATGCCATGCAAGTTGTAATGGCGTTTATGATGGTAAGTATGATTTTTATTATGTTACCTCGTGCTACGGTATCAGCAAAACGTATTATGGAAGTACTTGAAACAGAAGCGATAATTAAAGATGGTACAGTTACAGAAGGAAAACCAGGTATTGTGGGAGAGATTGAGTTCCGCAATGTTAGCTTTAAATATCCAGATTCAGAGAATCATATTCTTCGTAACATTAGCTTTACTGCAAAAAAAGGAGAAACGGTAGCTTTTATTGGATCCACGGGGAGTGGAAAAACAAGTTTGGTAAATTTAATTCCTCGTTTCAATGATGTTTCTGAAGGTGAAGTGTTGGTTGATGGCATAAATGTAACGAATTACAGACAAGAAACTCTACACGATAAAATTGGCTACGTTTCACAATCGTCTGTGTTATTCAGTGGTACTGTAACTTCGAACGTTTCCTATGGAGAATCTGGACATATGGATTCGTCACTAAATGCTGTCAAAGAAGCATTGGAAATTGCACAAGGGAAAGAATTCGTAGAAAAGCTTGAAGGACAATATGAAGGACAAATATCACAAGGTGGCACAAATGTATCTGGGGGACAAAAACAGCGTATATCTATTGCTCGTGCAATTTATCGGAAACCAGAAATTTATATCTTCGATGACTCGTTTTCAGCATTAGACTACAAAACAGACAGGGTTCTACGTTCTGCTTTAAGAAAAGAAACGAAGGATGCCACTACCTTAATTGTTGCACAGCGCATCGGAACAATTAAAGATGCAGACCGCATTATTGTGCTTGAAGAGGGAGAAGTAGTTGGGAATGGAACACATGAACAATTAATGGATAACTGCGAAACGTATCAAGAGATTGCATATTCTCAGCTTTCGAAGGAGGAATTGACTCATGGCTAAAAATGATTATACCATTGGAGATCATGAAAAAAACTCAAAAAATGAGAGACAGATGGGCGGAGGTCCTAGTCCAATGGGTGGCAGGGCCCAAGGACAAAAAGTGAACAATTTTAAAAAAACGATTCAACAGCTGATTTCCTACTGTAAGTCTTATATACCCATTGTCATTTTTGCCTTAATATTAGCTTTTGTGGGTTCTGCGTTTAACGTATATGGCCCAGAGAAATTAAGTGAAATGACCGACATTATCCAAGAAGGAATTAAGGGTGACATTGATTTAGATGCGATCCAAAGCATCGGAATCATTCTAGTGGTGCTCTACGGATTAGGCTTGGCATTTAATTATATTCAAGGGTTTATAATGGCAACGGTAACACAAAGGATTACAAAAAAAATGCGTACAGAATTATCGCAAAAAATGAATCGAATCCCTTTAAGTTACTTTGATAAAACGAGTTATGGAAATATATTAAGCCGTGTAACAAATGATGTTGATACAATTGGCCAAACGCTAAATAACAGCCTAGGACAATTAGTAACGGCGATCGCAACTTTTGTTGGTGCATTGATAATGATGTTCTATACAAACTGGATTATGGCTATAACAGGAATTGTTGCAACCTTAATTGGATTTATTTTAATGACATTGATTATGAAGCGTTCTCAAAAATACTTCGTACAGCAGCAGGCTGAACTTGGGAAAATCAATGGACATATTGAAGAAATGTATGCAGGTCACCATATCGTAAAAGCATATAACGGGGAAAAGGAAGCAAAAGAAGTATTCCATACAATCAATGATCGTCTTTTTGATAATGCTTGGAAATCACAGTTTATGTCTGGGATTATGATGCCTATCATGCAATTTATCGGGAACTTTGGGTATGTAGCAGTTTGTATTGTTGGTGCATTACTTGTGACAAATGGTGTAATTACAATTGGAACAATCGTTGCCTTTATGGTCTATATTCGTTTGTTCACACAGCCTTTATCACAATTAGCACAGGCTGCAACGAATCTGCAATCTACAGCAGCAGCAAGTGAACGTGTATTTGAATTTTTAGCAGAAGAAGAAGTGTCAGATGAAAGTGAAAAAACAATGAGATTAGACAATGTCAAAGGGAATGTGGAATTTAATCATGTTAAATTTGGCTATGATAAAGATCGTCTAATCATTAAAGACTTCTCTGCTAAAGTGAATGCAGGACAAAAAGTAGCTATCGTAGGTCCAACGGGTGCTGGAAAAACGACATTAGTAAATTTATTAATGCGATTCTATGAACTGAACAGTGGTGAAATTACTATTGATGGTGTTCCTATAAATCAATTAACTCGTGAATATGTGCATGATCTATTCTGTATGGTACTTCAGGACACATGGCTATTCGAAGGGACGATTCGTGACAATATTGTCTATTCCAAGGAAAATGTTTCAGATGAAGAAATCATAGCAACATGTAAAGCAGTTGGGCTGCATAATACGATTAAAAACTTATCTAAAGGTTATGATACCGTATTAAATGATAAAGCGAATTTATCAGCTGGACAAAAACAATTAATTACGATTGCCCGTACGATGATTGAAGATGCCCCATTATTAATTCTAGATGAGGCTACGAGCTCAGTTGATACACGCACGGAATTATTAATTCAAAAAGCAATGGATCGTTTAACAGTTGGGAAAACATCCTTTGTAATTGCACACCGTCTTTCGACGATAAAAAATGCTGACTTGATCTTAGTGATGAAAGAGGGAGACATTTTAGAAACAGGAAGCCATGAGGAGTTACTAGCCAAAGGTGGATTCTATGCGGATCTGTATAATAGTCAATTTGAATCAGTCTCTTAAGTATTGATTATTAACTTCTTTCTCAGGATCCTTGAGGCTAAAAGCTGGTGAATGAAGTACGAAGGTTTAGTAGGTAGGGCTAGAAATAGATATAGACCCTTTTAAGACCATAAAATTAATTTGCTGGATGAGGTTGGTTGAACAAAGACGAGTTTTTAAATTATTGTTCATGTAATTTAAATATCTTATGCTTGGCATACTATTCAGTTGTGTCATAGGTCAAAAAATTTAGCAAATATGTAAAGCTCCATTAAATAAAAAATGGAGCTTTACTTTTATTTATACATTAAATCTTCAAAGTGTCAGGTGCCCCATTTTCCGGATGGATATCATCTCCATTCAGTACTCCATGCATCTAGAAGTCCAAAGATCGATTCACTTCCTAATAAATTCTGGTTAGACGATTATGACAACGTGTCATATTTTACCTTTGACGTATGACACGTTGTCATTTAGTATTAATTTATACCCAGTTGTGACACGTTGTCACATGTTGGTTAGATTGGAGGATAATAGTATTTTTAAACAAGACTTTGTTGATTTATAAGTATTTTGATTACAGATATTTCCCTCATTTTATTAGAAGAATATCTCAAGCAGAACAATAAGAGTTTTTCTAAATCATAAAAAAATCAACTTTATTAGGAGGAGAATAAATGAATTTATTAGAAGTGAAAAATATTAATAAATCATACACCATATATAAAAAAGAAAAATCAACAATTCTCCATGATATAAATTTAACCTTTAATAAGGGAGAGTTCGTGTCTATACTTGGTGAATCAGGATGTGGAAAATCAACATTAATGAATATCATTGGCGGTATGGACTCTGACTTTAATGGAGAGGTTCTTGTAGAAGGAAAGAACCTAAAGACCATGAAGGAATATGAACTTGATGATTATCGAAAAAGTAAAATTGGGTTTGTTTTCCAAAGTTTTAATTTAATTCCTCACTTAAGCGTGTTAGAGAACGTAACGATTGCGATGCAAATGGCAAGTAAAAGCGAAAAAGAACGAAACGAAAGAGCGAAAGAACTTTTAGCTGAAGTTGGCTTAAAAGATCATATGATGAAAAAGCCAAATCAACTTTCTGGAGGGCAAAAACAACGTGTAGCAATCGCACGTGCATTAGCAAACGAGCCAGACATTCTCTTGGCTGATGAGCCAACAGGAGCTTTGGATAAAGAAACAAGTCAACAAATACTAGAACTATTAGATAATATTGCAAAGAAAGGAAGGCTCGTAATTACTGTAACTCACTCTCAAAAGGTTGCCGATTCTGGTAGTAGGATTGTGAAAATCGATGACGGTAGAATTATCGAAGATATAAATCTGAAGGAGAGTTATCCATCTAACCAAAAGACTAAACAAGCGAAATCCAAAAGTCTAAGTCTAACTTCTTCACTCAAACTTGCGTTAAAAAATATGAAATTGAATGCAAAAAGAAATATACTAGTTGCTTTAGGTGGTTCCATCGGTATATTAAGTGTTATTTTGATGTTGTCTTTAGGTAGCGGTGCTACAAAGTATATCAATGATGAAATCAACTCCAGCATGAACCCTTTAATGGTTGAAATTACAAAAGGGAAAGAAGATAAGGCTGACAATTCCATGTCCATGCTAGCGGCAAAAGATCCTTTAAAGGAAGAAGATATTGAAAAAATTAAAAATATTGAGCACGTTAAGAGTATCGAAAAAGTAACATCTGTTGACATGAAAAGTAGTGCATTATATGGAGATAAGCGTTCAGATATTATGAAATTTTCAACAATGACTGATTCTATAAAAAAAGAAAATTTAGAAAAAGGGAGTCTTCCTAGCGAAAATGAAGTTCTTTTAACACCAGCACTAGCAAAATCATTAAGCAATGGGGAAGACTACAAGTCATTAATTGGCAAAGAAATAAGTGTCTATGTGAACGAAATAGGACAGGGAAATAAACCTGTCACTATCGAAAATAAATTAAAAGTATCCGGTATATATAAGGCTGAAGTTATGGGACCACAAGGAACAACTATGGCGTATGTACAATATGAAACGTTAGAAAAAACATATGCAGAGCAAGGAGTGACTTTAAGCCCTACTCAAATCAATGCTTTTGCTGAAAAACAAGAACAGGTAGAAGAAATTAAAACCGAATTAGGCAACTATGGATTTGAAAGTTCCCAAATGGCTGAAATGCTTAAACAAGTTACATCCTATTTAGATATGGCTACTGCACTCCTAGCAGGAATTTCGGGAATCTCTCTAATTGTTTCAGGTATTATGATTTTAGTCGTTTTATATATCAGTGTAGTTGAAAGAACAAAGGAAATAGGAATATTGCGCGCTGTAGGAGCGAGAAAGAAAGATATAAAACGAATTTTCTTCTCAGAATCCGCTTTGCTTGGTTTATTTAGCGGTTTAATAGCTGTGACAGGTGCCAGTGTAATTAGTTTAATTGGGAATACCCTTTTATCAAATAGCTTTGGTGCAGAGCTTATCAATCTAACAGCTCAAAATATGTTACTGGGTATAGTGGTAAGTATAGTTGTAAGTGTAATAGCAGGAATTATGCCAGCGTCCAAAGCTGCAAAGCTGGATCCAATGGAATCACTTAGGTTTGAATAGAATAGTCTTTTGTATCTAAGGTTAACACAAATATAATTTGTGTTAACCTTAGAATAATGAAGAGTCTCCATTAACAAGACTTAAATGAATTCTTTCGCTTTATAGAATATTAATAATGACAATGTGTCATATTTATAAATGAATATGACACATTGTCATTCATTTGATCGGAGGAAAAAATGCCTAAACAAACATTTTTTAATTTAGCAAGTGAAAAAAAGGAAGCATTAATTCAGGCAGCAATGAAAGAATTTTCAAGAGTTCCATTATTCGAAGCATCGATTTCCAATATCATCAAAGATGCTGGAATACCCAGGGGAAGTTTTTATCAATACTTTGAGGATAAAGAAGATGTTTTCCTCTTTTTATTAGATGAATATTCCAAAAGAGACAATGAAAAATTTATTTCGATCTTAAAAGAAAAGGATGGGGATTTATTTGACGCATACATTGAATTATATCAATATATGCTAACGAAATTTCAAAACCTAGAAAATAGAAACTTTTTTAGAAATGCCTTTTTGAATATGAATCATAAAGTTGAAAATACATTGACCCGAAATGTGAACGAGGAAAACTATAAGAGTCGATTATCAGAAATCATGGTTTTGATAAATACAGAAAAATTGAACATTATAGAAGAACGAGAAATATTCCATATCATGAAGATTATTATGGCGGTGACATTTCAAAATCTTATTCAAAATTTCGCAAAGGAAATCCCTTTCGATGAGTCGGTGAAAAACTATGCTTTAGAACTTTCTTTGCTTAAAAAAGGGCTTTATAAAGGGGCGAATAAATGAAAGTTTTAGAAGTCAAAGAAATGAGGAAATTCCAAATGGAAGATATGCAAAAATGGGGTCAGTTTTTATTACCTTATAAGTTTGCTTTAGACGAAATGAAAACAAAAATCACTATTATAGCTGAGGAAGCAAAATATTTAAACAATCACAATCAAATTGAACATATTAAGACTAGACTCAAATCTTTAGAAAGTATTCAATCAAAACTTGATAGAAAGAAAATTGCTCCTTCCCTATTAAATACGAAAGAACATTTGTATGATATTGCTGGGATGAGAATTATTTGTCCTTTTGTAAGTGATATCTATGATATCTATTCGCAATTATCTAACCGAAATGATATCGAGATTGTACAAGTGAAAGATTATATTACAAACCCAAAACCAAATGGATATCAAAGTTTACATGTAATTGTTCAAATTCCTGTGACACTATCCAAAAGTGTAGAAAAGGTTTATGTTGAAATTCAGCTGCGCACCTTAGCAATGGATTTTTGGGCTAGTCTAGAGCATAAAATTTATTATAAGTATGATAAAGAAATCCCTTGCTACCTTGAAAAAGAACTTAAAGAGGCAGCGGAAACGGTAAAATCTCTGGATGAAAAAATGAAAGAGATCCATAAAAAAGTAAAAGATTTAAATTGTTAAACAATGCTATGGAACCAAGGAAAGGAAAAAGAATCTTTAATTATAGAAATAAAAAAAATTTGAGGGAGATGCATGCGTTTGGCTGAAACTGCACAAAGAAAACTACAACATCAACGATTGCCTATGTTTCAAATTACTAAGCGGGCTATAGCTATAATCATTGGAGCGCTATTAATGGCCACAGGACTCGAAATTTTCTTAATTCCTAATCAAGTTATTGATGGAGGCATTACCGGAATCTCGATTATGCTTTCTCACCTCACCGGATTAAATTTAGGTATCTTCCTATTTATATTAAACCTTCCTTTTGTTTTTATGGGCCATAAACAAATTGGAAAAACATTCGCGTTTTCTACTGTTTTTGGTATTTTAACTTTATCAATTTTAACTACACTTTTTCACTCAATTCCTGCCTTTACAGATGATATTCTTCTTGCTACTATTTTTGGAGGCATGGCACTTGGTGTTGGGGTTGGTCTAGTCATTAGATATGGCGGGGCATTAGACGGTACAGAAATCCTGGCAATTCTAATTAATAAAAAAATTCCTTTTTCTGTAGGAGAAATTGTTATGTTTTTTAATGTTTTTATTTTAGGAGCCGCAGGATTCGTATTCAGTTGGGATCGCGCAATGTATTCCATTTTAGCTTATGTCATTGCATCGAAGGCAATTGATACCGTAGTTAATGGTTTTGAACAATCGAAATCTGTATGGATTATCAGTGAACAGCAGGAAGAACTTGGTGAAGCAATTAATTCACAATTAGGTCGTGGTGTCACATATCTTCACGGCGAAGGTGCTTATACGGGGGATAATAAAAAGGTTATTTTTTGCATTATTAACCGACTTGAAGAGGCGAAATTAAAATCTTTGATTGAAGAACTAGACCCAGCTGCTTTCTTAGCCGTAGCGGATATTACAGAAGTACGCGGAGGCCGATTTAAAAAACGCGATATACACTAGTGTTAAAAATATTAATATGCCCGTTACTATTTAAATGGGTTCGGGTGGCTCGCAATTGTTTGTAGCTATATGTCTCAGTGGTAATTATAAAAAATATATCCCTTACCATACATCCCTAAACGATTCACTTATAATACGTTTTATCAATTCCCTCCACCATTCTTTGCATAAGTAATTCTATTCCAATAAATGATAATAGCGCTTTAATATTTAATTAAGCTAAGTATAAATTAAGTTATATAAATGAGGAGTGTTTATTATGTCAAAAGTACTTTTTATAAATTTCCCCGGAGAAGGTCATGTGAATCCGACAATCGGAATTGTAAGTGAGTTGATACAACGAGGCGAACAAATTGTCTATTATTGTATTGAAGATTATAGAGATAAAATTGAAAAGACAGGTGCCGAATTTCGAACATATGAAAACTTTCTCCCAAAAACAGATATTAATAAGGATGTTAAACAAAAAGCTAATCAATTAGATATGTTATTTAACATGATTTCTGCCATGGATAGAATAATAAAAGATATTTTATCCGAAATCGAAGGGGAACAATTTGATTATGTAATTTATGATCATCATTTTGCAGTGGGATATATTATAGCATCTGCTTTACAATTACCAAAGATTTCTTCATGTACAACATTTGCTTTTAATGATTCTATTTCGTTATTCAAGATAGGTAATTCTGAACATTCAGGCGGAAAATCTCCTTTAAATAAAGATTGTATAGACATTATTAACAAATGGAAAGAACAATACGGAATCATGTACGATAGCTTACGTGATATTTTAAGCCATCCGGGAGATATTACTATTGTATATACTTCGAGAGAGTACCAACCGTATGCAAATGAATTTGATGATTCTTTTATATTTGTCGGACCTTCTATCACACCGCGTCATGATGTGGGAGATTTTCCTATAGAAGATTTAAAAGATAAAAAAGTGATTTTCATCTCTATGGGAACTATTCTCAATCAACAACAAACTTTATATGAAAAATGTTTTGAAGCCTTTAAAGACACACCTGCAACAATTGTATTGGCAGTTGGTAAAAAAACAAATATAGAGCAATTTAAAAATGTTCCTCCGAATTTTATTCTATATAAATATGTTCCACAATTAGAAGTATTACAGCATACAGATGTATTCATTACGCATGGAGGAATGAATAGTTCGAGTGAAGCACTATATTATGGGGTACCATTAGTTGTAATACCTATTTCAGGGGATCAACCCTTAGTTGCTAAAAGAGTAACTGAATTAGGAGCGGGTGTTCATTTAGACAAAACGAGCTTAACTCCTGAAATATTACGTGAAGAGACAGAATCAGTACTATATAGAAAAGAATTTAAAGAAAATAGTTGTAAAATTAGGGAATCTTTCCAAATGGCAGGGGGATATAAAAAAGCAGTGGATGAAATTCTGCACGTGCTTCCAAAAACAAACTATAAGAAATAAATAATGAAACAGATTTAATGAATTGTATAAACTATAAAGGAACTTTCTATATAAAGAAGTTCCTTTTTTATTGGTATTTAAGGGGAATACCCATTGGTTTAGTTTTTTAAAGATGTAAAGGTTTGTTTTTTAATAATGAATTCAAATTGTTTCGTAGGAAAGTATTAAAAGAATTAGGGTACGAAACGAATAAAAATTAAGGATGAATTCTGGTTTTCTAAATAGAATTTATCCTTAATTTTTATTGGGGAAATCTTGTTTCTAATTTCGGCGAACTTATAGGTTAACTAAAGACTTATGGCAATATTATGCTTCAAATTTCATGAGAGGAGGTTCTACAGAACTGCAATTTACTGCAATATTATGCTTCAATATGAGGCAGATTTATGGTTCAAATCACAAACTATTAAAGAAATGATAAGTAGGTAAACGAAAATCTCGCGTCCAATCTTAACGCAAGATGCGAAAGAGGTGCTTGAAAATAAGTTGTTAACTTCATTTTTAGGTGAAGAAGAGATTTTACTTACATATTATAAAGATGGTTATCTATATAAAAATTACATAACAGTAATAAATATAAATCCATTAAGTGAGACGATTACTTGTACGGATGTTTTTCATAATAAAAGAAGGTTTAAGTTTGGTGATGTAATTGAAGTGAATTAGAGGGGGGAAATAAAAGTGATTATCTCTTCCTAACTTAATTATACCACGTAAATAACGTTCGAAATAGACTGTTTATTCTCATTTACTACTGCTACAATCAAGAACACATGCACAGTAAGGAGAGATGTTAAATGAGTTCTTTCGTTCTCGATTTTCAGGAAATAGAAAAAACGCAGCTTTCACTCGTTGGCGGAAAAGGATTGAATTTAGGGGCATTATCAAACATTCAAGGTATACAAGTGCCAGAAGGTTTTTGTGTTACAACGGTAGGGTATGAAAAGGCCATCGAGCAAAATGACGAGCTTCAAACTTTGTTGCAGCAGCTAACAAAGTTGAAAATGGAAGAGCGAGCCCAAATTGGTGGAATTAGTAAGAAGATTAGAGAAGTCATTATGGCAGTAGAAATCCCTTCTGAAGTAGTGGAAGCGGTAGCTCATTATCTCTCACGTTTTGGAAATGAACATGCGTATGCCGTGCGTTCTAGTGCTACGGCTGAAGATTTACCATATGCCTCGTTTGCTGGTCAACAAGATACGTATTTAAATATTATCGGAGAAGAAGCGATTTTGCAGCATGTAAGAAAGTGCTGGGCTTCTTTATTTACAGAGCGAGCAGTTATGTACCGCATGCAAAATGATTTTGAACATAATCAAGTTTCTATATGTGTTGTCGTTCAAAAAATGGTTTTCCCTGAGGCTTCGGGAATTTTATTTACTGCTGATCCGGTTACTTCTAACCGAAAGGTAGTATCAATTGATGCCAGTTTTGGACTTGGTGAGGCGTTAGTATTAGGACTGGTCTCTGCCGATAATTATAAAGTAAAAGAAGGCGAAATTACTGGAAAGATGATAGCAACTAAAAAATTAGCTATTTATGCTTTAAAAGAGGGCGGAACGGAGACGAAACAGATTGATCCGGCTCAGCAAAAAATTCAAACATTGTCTGAACAACAAATTTTACAACTAGCACAGATCGGAAGACAGATTGAAGCTTATTTTGGTTGTCCGCAAGATATTGAATGGTGTTTAGTGGATGATACATTTTATATTGTCCAAAGTCGCCCAATCACGACTTTATATCCAATACCAGAAGTAAATGATGGGGAAAATCATGTGTATGTATCGGTTGGTCACCAGCAAATGATGACCGATCCCTTGAAGCCATTAGGAATGTCTTTATTCCAGTTAACATCTTTTGGACAGAGGTTTCAAGCTGGAGGAAGGTTGTTTGTTGATGTTGCACAAAGATTGGCTTCGCCTACTAGTAGAGAACTTTTATTAAATATGATAGGGAATTCGGAACCGCTTATTAAAGATGCATTAACGACTGTAGTCGAGCGAGATGATTTTATTACATTGTTACCAGATGATGAAAAAGAAAAGAGTGTTGGTAAAAGTGGACCACCTGCAAGTTCACAACCAAAAATCGAAAACAATCCAGCGATCGTTACGGATTTAATAAAGATGAATCAAGCATCAATCGAAGAGTTAAAACGAAACATGCAAACGAAATCAGGGGTGGATGTACTTGATTTTATTTTGGAAGATATGCAGCAATTAAAGAAAATATTATTTCATCCGCAAAGTATGGCTGTCATTATGGCAGGTATGGATGCTTCAACATGGATCAATGAAAAAATGGAGCAATGGCTAGGCGAAAAGAATGCAGCAGACACGCTTTCTCAATCAGTACAAAACAATATTACGTCTGAAATGGGGCTAGCATTACTCGATGTTGCTGATGTGATTCGGCCATATCCAGAAGTTATTGCGTATTTACAACATGTAGAAAATGATAACTTTTTAGATGAATTCGTTCAATTTAAAGGCGGAGAAAAAGCTCGAGATGCCATTCTAACTTTTCTAAATAAATACGGAATGAGATGCAGCGGAGAAATCGACATTACGAAAACGCGCTGGAGTGAAAAGCCAACAACCATTATCCCAATGATTTTAAATAATATAAGAGACTTTGAAGCTGGCGCTAGTAAACGGAAGTTTGAAGAAGGGTTGCAAGAAGCTTTGCAAAAAGAAGAAGAGTTAGTAGATCGATTGCAGCATTTGCCGGATGGTAAACAAAAAGTAGAAGAGACGAAGCGAATGATTCGTAACATCCGGAATTTTATCGGTTATCGTGAATATCCAAAATACGGTATGATTAATCGCTATTTCATATATAAGCAGGCAATATTGAAAGAAGCCGAGCAACTCGTGCAAAATAAAGTTATTGATGAAGTAGAAGATATATACTATCTAACTTTTGGAGAACTTCACGAAGTTGTCCTTACGAATAAACTAGATTACGAGCTTATTCATAAACAAAAAAATGATTACAAATTATATGAAAAACTAACGCCTCCACGTGTAATGACGTCTGATGGAGAAATCATTACAGGTAAATATAAACGAGAAAATCTTCCGGCTGACGCGATTGTAGGTTTGCCTGTTTCTTCAGGATTGATTGAGGGGAGAGCACGCGTTATTTTAAATATGGAAGATGCGAATTTAGAAGATGGAGATATATTAGTTACTGCCTTTACTGACCCGGGATGGACACCATTGTTTGTGTCTATAAAAGGGTTAGTCACCGAAGTTGGCGGATTGATGACACATGGAGCAGTTATTGCACGTGAATATGGATTACCAGCAGTCGTCGGGGTAGAGAATGCTACGAAATTAATAAAAGACGGACAACGAATTCGGGTACATGGAACAGAAGGCTATATTGAAGTGTTGTAATGAAATAAAAGATCATCCGCTATTATAGTGGATGATCTTTTATTATATAGCGGACTTATTTCTTTAAACCAGCCGCATAAAAAGGTCCATGAACTGCGATTGTTGATAAAATACGAGCAATCTCCTCAGGTGTTTCTTTTTGTCCATTATTTAACCATTGTTGAATGACACCTATATGAGCAGATGCCATATAAGAAGCTAAGTATTGGCTTGGGACAAGTAAATTCTCCTTATTAATGAGAGGACCATTCGTATCTTCAAATAGTGTTTTCCACATAAAGTCTTTCAGTTTCGTTTGGAAAGATAAATCTCCTTTTGGACTTAGTACAGCTTTCATAAAATCACTATTTTCATTTAGAAATTCAAGAATAGAAGCGATAAGTATAAATGGCATTGTTGGGGAAGGGCTTGATCCAAGATCAGCAATAACTTCCGGTAATCTCTGTTTAGCAATGCTAGAAAATTCATACATAATTTCTTCTTGGCATTTTGTCATTAAATCAAATTTATCTTGGTAATGTGTATAAAATGTACCACGATTTATGTTTGCTTTCGTAGTAATATCTTTCACTGTAATGGCGTCAAAACCTTTTTCCTCAATTAATTCCACTAATGCATTTCGTATGGCAGTTTTCGTACGAATAACACGTAAATCTAAATTACTATCGCGCAAAGTATGTCCCTCCTTAATTTTAGCCAACACATTTCAAGGATGTGTCTTATAACCGACACATTCACGATTTTTGATTATTGTATAAGGTTCAACTCGAACATATAATTCAAATATAAATAAACAACACGTTGTTGGTTATTATAAATCAAATTAAAGGAGGAGAAAAGAAAATGTTTAAAAACAAACTTTTATTGTTATCTCCAGTTATTGCACTACTTGTTGTTTTTATTTTTTCATTAACATTATTTCCAACCGTTCAACCTAAGCCGAAAAACTTACCAATCGCAATTGTAAATGAGGATCAAGGAGTAGAAATTCCGAATCAACCGAAGATGAATATGGGGCAAACGATTGTTGATAATATGAAAAAGACATCAAAATCAGAGGAAGAACCTGCGGTAAAGTGGATAGAAGTGCAAAATAAAGAAGCAGTTCAAAAAGGCTTAAATAATCAAGAATATTATGCAGCATTAGTTATTCCGAAAGAATTTAGCGCAAAACAAGCATCATTACGAACACCACAACCATCTTCGCCAGAGGTAGAAATATTCATAAATCAAGGAATGAATACAGCGGCATCAACTATGGCAGGGCAAATATTAAATGCGATCGTTGATAATATGAACAATACTGTTCGTACTGGGCTATTAGACGGATCGAAAGCAAAAGGAGCTACTTTAACAGCTGATCAAGTTTCAAATGTAGTAACACCTATTACGAAAAAAGTAACAAATGTGAATGAAATTGGCAAAAATAGTGCGAACGGTAACTCACCAATATCATTATTCCAACCGTTATGGATTGCCAGTTTAGCGAGTGCAGCAATCATCTTTATTGCGATTAGTAAAATGCCAGTAGGTACAAGAAAAGAAAACTTTGTATTAAAACTAAAACAAATAGTAACAGGAGCAATTGCTACACTTGTAATTGGATTTGGTCTTACATGGATAGCTGATGGAATGGTAGGATTAAATATCCCGAATTTCACGGATACGGCTCTGTTCTTATCCATTACTTCTTTTTGTTTCTTCTTAATGATTTCTGCGGTGATTTCATTAGTTGGTTTAAAGGGAATCGGGTTATTTGCACTGTTACTTTTCTTTGGTGCACCGCTATTGGCGCTAGCACCTGAAATGATGTCTCCATTTTATCAAGACTGGATTTACTCCTGGTTACCGATGCGATTTATGATAGAAGGTCTCAGGGAGATATTCTTCTTTGGGAAAGGGTTAACTTGGAATACTCCTACTACAGTGCTCGTTTGGATTGGAGTAGTAAGTATGTTTATCATACTAGGAAGTGCTTTAAAACGTAGTGCGGTAAAGGGGCATAAAACGGAATTAAATGCTTAAAAATAAAAACCGTTTCACTCGTAGTGAAACGGTTTTTTGTGATGAAATCGATAGGGAAATAATTCAATGATAGATAGGCTTTTTCGATGTTTTAAAGGTGAGTGAAGAACTAGTATTTGCTGTCCCTTTATGTATACATGCTCCTACTATTTCGAAATGCATAAAATGTTATGTGAAATAACGGAGGGGATACGATGTATAATTCGAATTATGATGATTGGTATAGACAGAATGATAAGCTAATTAGTGATATTGAAAAAGCTATAAACGGAGAGTATAGCGCTATAAGCTGCTATGCAAAATTAGCTAACATGGCTCCAAATCAAGTAGAACAAAAACAAATTCTTGAAATCCGTAATGATGAAATAAGGCATTTTCATCATTTTGTACAAATCTATACGAATTTAACTGGCAGACAGCCGAAACCACAGATTACGGAAAATTGCCCTAATACGTACTTACAGGGATTAGAGTTCGCTATACAAGATGAGCAAAAGACCGTAGATTTTTACTTGGAAATTTCAGATGAAGCAGCAGATGCATCTATGAAAGAGTTATTGCGCAGAATAGCTGCAGATGAACAAAATCATGCAGTGTGGTTTTTATATTATTTTGTGAAGTCGAAGTGAGTGTTAAAAATGAATGGCTGATGTGCTGAACATATTAGAAATTATTTTAAAACACAGTGCAATAATTGAATGAAAAACTTGAATATAAGTAGAAAGAAACCGTTTCATAAGTAGTGGGACGGTTTTTTCGCGGTGAAATACAAGTTATATAGGTATCGACAAAATATAGTAGTTGAATTAGGTATATAATGTATGAAATGAAAACGAAAATAAATAAGCTAGGAGCAAACAAATGAAAAGAGGAATTACAGTAGATATTCCAAATGAATATGATAATTTACTTTGGAAAGTGTTAAAGCCAATTGATATTTCTTCATTTGATTGGTGGGTGGGGAGTGAGGAGTCCTACTTAGTAGCACGTGGTGGATTGGATGAGGCATTATTTCCAGAAGAACCAAGTATAGTGGAAGGATCAGATTTGAAAAGATTATTTAAAGACAACATATATTATGTTATTTTTGCAGATTTAAAAGCGTATCCAAAAGGAGAGGAAGTAGTAGATATTGAAACATATGAAGAATTTAAAGAGAGTAAGTGTGAATTAGTTTTACTAGTTGCGGATTGTACATACGTCACAGTTTACGCTAAAGACCAAGAAGCGATTGAATTGATGTATGAAAACGCAATTGATCAAGGGTTTTATGTTAAATATGTTACAGACGAAAATGATGGTAGAACGCGTTTATCCGTGTGATAGGTATATAAAGGGGGAAGTAAATGAATTATATTAATGCTGATTTAGTTAAAAGATTAATAGGGGCACAATTTCCAGAATGGGCGCACTTAGAAGTGAAACGGGTGAAATTTAGTGGACATGATAATAGAACGTTTCATTTAGGGGACGAGATGAGTGTCAGATTACCAAGTGATGCAGCATATGCACCGCAAGTAGAGAAAGAAAGCAGTTGGCTTCCTATATTAAGTAAGGGACTTTCTTTACCAATTTCTGCACCAATTGCGAAAGGGAATCCGACTAAAGAATATCCGTGGCCTTGGTCTATTAATAAGTGGATCGAGGGAGAGACGGTGACGAAAGAAAATATTCGTGATTTAGATGAATTCGCAGCAGACTTAGGCTCATTTTTAATAGAGTTACAATCAATTGATGCGAGTAACGGGCCAATAGCTGGAGAACATAATTTTTACCGAGGCGGGCTTATATCTGTATACGATGAAGAAGCGAGAGTGGCCATTGAAAATAATAAGGATGTTTTTAATGAGACATTATTACAGCATCTTTGGGATTTAGCAATTAGGTCAACATGGGACCATAAACCAGTTTGGGTTCATGGAGATGTTGCACCAGGAAACTTACTCGTTAAGGATGGAAAACTTTGTGCCGTAATTGATTTTGGTATTTTAGGAGTAGGAGATCCGGCTTGTGATGCAGCGATGGCCTGGACATTTTTTGATAAGAATAGTAGAAACGTATTTAAAGAAGTATTACGTATGGATAAAGAAACGTGGAATAGAGCGAGAGGATGGGCGCTTTGGAAGGCGTTAATTACATATGATGCGAATAGGGATAGTAATGAGAAAGTAGCAGAAGAATCTTATCGTGTAATTCAAGTAATTGTGGATGATTATAAGAGGTAATAGAAAAAGCTTATTTTGATTGTATATTTCAAAATAGGCTTTTTTGCATGATTAAATATTCAGAATTAAAAGAAGGGATCTGACGTTATTATACAGAATATTTAGATAATAGGAGGTGTCGAATTTTGAATGAAATTGAATTTAAAAGTAATGTAATTAAGACAGGGCGAGAGAGGGGGATTATACTTCGGTTTATACTCGCAAGTTTAGTAGGTGTGTTTATGTTTTTCGTACCAGTTACGATAAACGGTGCTTCGTCTATTATGATTGATCATATCGTATCGTGGATAAGAGCTACGGTTCCTTCGGTAGTACCTTATTATGCACTGCTTGTTATGGTAATTGGTGCGATTTATCCATTTTATACGAAGAAGTGGAATGCATCTATCGTAGACATTTGTTTTTCTTTATTAAAAGTAGTTGGTGTTGTTTTTGGCATATTATATTGTTTGAAAGTAGGACCAGCTTGGTTCTTTGCGCCAGATGTTGGACCGTTTTTGTATGAGAAGTTAGTTATATCAGTAAGTTTACTCGTTCCAATTGGCTCGGCTTTTTTAGCGTTATTAGTCGGATACGGATTGCTTGAGTTTATCGGCACGTTTTGTCGTCCGATTATGAGACCGTTATGGAAAACACCTGGGCGCTCAGCAATTGATGCGGTAGCTTCCTTTGTAGGAAGTTATTCGTTAGCCTTATTAATTACTAACCGCGTTTATAAAGAAGGAAAGTATACGACGAAAGAAGCAGCAATTATCGCTACAGGTTTTTCTACAGTATCCGCAACATTTATGATCATCATCGCAAAAACATTAGATATTATGCATTTATGGAATGTTTATTTTTGGACTACACTTGTTGTAACATTCATCGTGACCGCTATCACCGTAAGAATCCCACCTCTTAGTAGAAAACCAGATACATATATTACGAAAGAAGGTTTCCCAGAGCCAGTTTATAAAGAAAAAATGTTAGAGCGAGCTTGGGAAGATGCATTAGAAGTATCAAAATCAGCACCGAGTATTATGAAAAATATCGCAGTGAATTTAAAAGACGGTTTTATAATGACGATGGGGATTTTACCATCTATTATGTCAGTAGGATTAATTGGTATCGTCTTGGCAAAGTTTACGCCAATATTTGATTGGATTAGTTATATTTTCTATCCATTTACATGGTTACTGCAGCTTCCAGAAGCAGAACTGGCTGCTAAAGCAGCATCAGTTGGTATTGCAGAAATGTTTTTACCTTCTCTTTTAGTTGTAAGTGCACCACTCGTGACAAAGTTTGTTATTGCGGTTGTTTCGGTATCATCTATTTTGTTTTTCTCCGCTTCAATTCCTTGTATATTATCAACAGATATTCCGTTAAAAGTATCTGAGCTTATTATTCTATATGTGCAAAGAACGATTTTAACGTTGCTTATTATTACGCCGATTGCTTACTTGTTGCTTTAAAAAGGAATTATCAAAAGGGGAAAGCTGGAAAAGTATAAAAAAGTAGATTTGAAAATTAATATTTGTGATAAAAATATTAGTAATATACATGTGATATATATATGCGGGAACAGTTATTTCTGAGTTTTAAAGAGATAAATCTATAATAAAGAAGGACCCTTCTATAAAGGGTCCTTCTTTATTATAAAGCGTTCGCTTGGATAAGTAACTTAGAAATGTTATTTACAGATCCTTGTTCAAATGCATTGATATGAGCATTGATAGCCCTTTTAAATTGTTCTATTTGACTATTACTACCTATATCAGATTCTAAATCTTGAACATGCTCAAGAACAAATTTCAAATCACTATTAATAGCTACTACATCATGTGTATTTAACTTTCCACCATTCATAGTTTTCCAAGAATTAATATTATCATTTAAACGATTAAGGGTGGTTTTAATCGCATCTTTCGAATAAGAGCCACCATTTACATCTGCTGTAGTGCCATTCGGAGTAGCTGGTGTTTTGGGTTGTTCTTTTTCTTTCTCTATTTGAGCAAGTTTTTGTTGTTCTTCAGCCTCTTTTTTAACTTTAGCCTCAGCTTCTTCTTGGGCCTTTTTTTCTTTAGCTTCCTTTTGTTTACGCTCATTTTCTTCTTTTTCTTTCTTTTCGTTTTCTTGCTGGATTTTTTTCTCTTCAGCTTTTTTCTTTTTTTCTTGCTCTTTAGCTATTTGTTGTTCTTCTCTTTTTTTATCCATAGCTAATTTTTCTTCCGGTGTAATAGATTCAGAAGCGAAATAACTAGCGAATATAAACGAAACAAGAATAGTAGGTACTGTAATTAATAATACCCGGCGGCGAGTACGAGTAGCACCCCAACGGATCACTCTTTCCGGCTTAATAAGACCTACCACTAAAGCTACTATCGCACTAATAGAAAGTAGCAAAAATAAAAACATAAATACAGTTAACAAATAAAAACAACTCCTTAAATATATTCCAATATTCAGTATAACAATTATACCAATATAATTTAAGGGATAATTTGAGGAAAGTAGAAAGAACATACCAATAAAAGACCTAAACTATCAAATAAAAACAAAGCCTTCGCGAAAATCGTTCCACAACCCGCTGACTAAAGCATCACTTTATCGTAAAACATAGGTTTGTGAAATGTTTTTAATCCATTTTTATTATTAAGTAACGATGTGGTGTTACTTTAGTTTTAGAATATTCCTTGACGGGAATATTCCTCTTTGGTTATAATCGATTCAACAGGAAAATAATATTAGTGATGATATTGATGTGTTATAACCGGAGACCATCACTTAACGAGGTGAGTGATATGTCGGGGAAAATTCCGGGCGTGAATATGACGACGTTGAGCGCTTTATCTGAACCGAATCGTATGAATATCGTTGAACTCTTGCGTGACGGTCCCTTAACCGTTGGGGAAATCGCCAAACATTTGGGATTAAGGCAACCACAAACTTCGAAACATTTAAAAGTGTTAAGCGATACAGGGATTGTGGAAGTGCAGGCTGAAGCTAATCGCCGGATTTACAAGCTCCGACCTGAGCCTTTCCAAGCACTTGATTGTTGGGTGCAGTCATTTAAGCGTGTGATGGAAGAGAGATTCGATAATTTAGATGAGTATTTGAAGGAATTGCAAAACAAGGAAAAGTCATAAAATCAGTTCATATTTAAGGAGGAATTAAAATGTCAAATAATACAATGGTATCGAGAGTAGAGAACGATCGGGTATTAGTACTGGAGCGCGTTTTCGATGCGCCGCGCGATTTAGTATTCAGTATGTTTAAAGAACCAGAGCATTTGAAACATTGGTGGGGACCAAGAGGTTGGGAAATTCCAGCATGCACTGTCGACTTCCGTCCGGGAGGCGTTTGGCACTACTGTATGAAGTGTGTCAATCAGAACTTGGAGCAATTTTTTGGTATGGAATCATGGGGAAAAGCAGTCTATAAAGAGATTATTGAGCCAGAGAAAATCGTCTACACTGATTACTTTTCAGATGCTGAAGGCAATGTAAATGATTCTATGCCGTCAACCGAGATGACATTGGAATTCATTGATTTAGGTGGAAAGACAAAGCTAATAAACCGTGCTGAATATGTTTCCGAAGAAGCCCTTAAGACCGTTATGGACATGGGCATGCTACAAGGTATCACCGAAACTTGGGATCGTTTGAACGAGCGATTGGATTCGCTGAAATAGATTTTTGTACCGCAACTTTATTTTCGGTGATAATTAGGTGTAAGTGTATGGAGTTTAATAAAAATTGTTTATAAAGGAGCGTTAAAATAAATGATTAATAATGTTGGTCAAATCATGTTATATGTGAATAACCAAGATGAAGTGAAGGAATTCTGGACAGAAAAAGTAGGATTTATTGTAATTTCAGAGGAAGATAACGGTCAAGGAATGCGATGGATTGAAATTGCTCCAACTAAAGAAGCTGAAACAAGTATTATTCTCCATAATAAGGAGCTAATTGCTAAAATGCAGCCGGAGTTAAATCTTGGTACACCTTCTTTAATGTTCTTCTCAAAAGAATTCGATAATTTATATAGTGATTTAGTAAACAAAAAAGTTACAGTCGGAGAAATTGTAAATATGCCTTCAGGTAGAATATTTAATTTTGCAGATAGCGAAAATAATTATTTTGCAGTAATGGAAAAGAAGTAAATTTCAATTCAATTTATGAGTGCGATGCTTGAACAAAAGGCATCGCACTTTTTATTTTAAAGATATATTTTATTCTTTGATATAAAAATAATTTTATGTTCTCATATAAGGATATAACGGTGGTAGAGTGTGATATAGTTACAACAAAGGGGGCTTACAAATGGAAATTATTCACGAAAGAGCAAAGTTACGGTTAATGGATAGCAATGATGTCGAAAAAATGTTTTCAATCGTGGAAGGAAATCGAGATATTTGGGCGTATTTAATCTCTAAAATGGATACTGTTCAAGATATGCAGCAATATGTTCAAAAGGCGATAAAAGCTTATGGGGCAGGGAAGGATTTGCCATTTGTTGTTGTTGATCAAAAGACAAATGAAATAGTAGGGAGTACACGCTTATATAACATTTCAGTTGAAGATAAGACGGTGGAATTAGGGAAAACGTGGTATGACCCAAGTGTGCAACGTACGAGTATGAATACGGAATGTAAGTACATGTTATTACAATATGCTTTTGAAAAGTTGCATATGCGGAGAGTACAAATTAAGACGGATGCACGAAATGAAAAAGCACAAAGAGCAATTGAAAGCCTCGGCGCAGTAAAAGAGGGTGTACTTAGAAACGAAAGAAAATTGCCGAGTGGACATGTTAGAGATGCAGTTGTATACAGTGTAATTGCAAATGAATGGCCAGCTGTAAAGGAAAGGTTATTAGAAAAATTAGAGTCATATAAAGAAAAACGATAATTCATATTAAGAAAGGTGTATTGATCGTCAAGATGAAAAATATACCTTTTTTCTTACAAAATAGTTACTTCTTTTGTTTCATCATTCCATTATGATAAAAAATTCGTTACAATGTAGTTGTATGGTAATAAACTTATAAATTATACAAATGTAATGAAAACCGCAAACGAAAAATGAATTGATAATCCTCAATTTTAAATGAAAACCCTTTAATGCATATATATGATAAGAAAAATTCCTTCTTTTAAACAAATTCAAACAAAATGATTTGATATATACGTTTTTATATAGAAGTATGGATGATGTACGGAGGCAGTTATAAATGAAAGAAAATAAGAAAAGTAAGAAAAGAAGAATCTTGCAAGTATTCTTGCTTATGATTTGTTCTATTATTTTATATGTAAGTTATGCAGCTTACGATATTTGGAGTTATCGCTTTAAAACAGATGATGGTGTGAAGACAGATGCTGGTATCGTGCTGGGAGCAGCTTCATGGAACGGAAAACCATCTCCTGTATTTAAAGAAAGAATTAATCATGCAATTTCCTTATATAAGAACGGTAATATTAAAAAGATTATTTTCACAGGTGGTACAAAGTTTGAGGCAGAGCTTGAGGAAGCGCGTACTGCTAGAGTGTATGCACTGAAACATGGTGTGAAAGAAGAGGATATTCTAATTGAAACAAAATCCCTTTTCACAGAGGACAATTTAAAGAATGCAAAGCAAGTTGGAATAGAGAACGGAATACGCACATATACGATTGTGAGTGATCCACTTCATATGAAACGTGCAATGAAAATTGCAAAACATATTAAAATTGAAGCGTATGCATCACCAACTCCAACGTCAGCGTATAAAACGTTAGATACAGAAATCCCTTTCTTTTTTAAAGAATTATGCTCGTATATTGGATATGTAACCTCTTTGCCATTAAAGGCATTGAAAGGGGATTAATATAAGAAAAGAACCTATCTTTTTTATAGGAACTTTTCTTATTGTTCAAAAGCATTGTATTTTTATCGGAATAGTGAAACAATAGAGAAGTAACTTCATATAATCATAATGACAAAATGAACGGTTTATGAATCGGACATAAAGGAGATTATGTATGGCACTCTCATTTGTTGAAACAGAAGAACAATCTTTAGTTATTGAACAAATAAATAAATTGATTCCGAAGTTCATGGAAAGGGAGCATCAACTAAGTGAATTAGGATCATTTCCGTATGAAAATATTAATAATTTGAAAGATATCGGATATACGAAATTAACGTTGCCAAAAGAATTGGGAGGCAATGCGATTTCTTTATATGACTTCGTTTTATTTCAAGAGAAAATAGCAGAAGGCTGCGGTGCTACCGCATTATCGATTGGATGGCACCTTGGCATTGTAAAGGAATTAGCTGAAAATCGTTCTTGGAATGAGGAAATGTTCACTTGGTTTTGTGAAGAAATACGTAATGGTGCGCTTTTTAATCGAGCAGCGACAGAGCCGAATACAGGTAGTCCTACGCGCGGCGGGAAACCAGAGACGTTAGCTGTCAAAAAAGGTGAGAAGTGGATTATAAATGGAAGAAAAACGTTTACGACAATGGCACCAGTACTTGATTATTTTATCATTTCAGCAAGTATTGAAGGCCAGGAAGATATCGGAGAGTTTGTCATTCCAAAGAATACGCAAGGCGTGACAATTGAAGAAACGTGGGATAGCATCGCAATGCGAGGAACTGCGAGCCATGATCTCGTTTTACAAAATGTAGAGATACCAGATCGCTTTTTCACTGATATAAAGGGTTCGAAAGTTAAAGCTAAGGGTATTGGCTGGTTGCTACATATACCAGCATGTTATTTAGGAATTGCACAATCAGCAAGAAATTATGCAGTTCAGTTTGCGGGATCATACAAGCCAAATAGTTTAAATCATTCTATAAGTTTATTACCGAATGTTAGAAGGTTAGTTGGAGAATTAGAACTTGAGCTTATGCAAGCTCGTGTCTTTTTATATCAAATTGCGAAAAAATACGATGAGGCAGAAGATAAATTATCATTGCAAGCTGAACTAGCAGCTGCAAAATATGTTGTCACGAACGCGGCAATATCTATTGTAGATAAAGCAATGCGCATCGTAGGCGCGAAAAGTTTATCAGAAAAAAATCCGCTTCATCGTTATTACTTAAACGTCAGAGCAGGACTACACAATCCGCCGATGGATGATGCAACACTATCTATGCTGGCGGATGCGGCGTTTCGGTCGTAATGAAGAAATATAAAGTCTGTTCCGTTCAGGAACAGGCTTTTCGTTGTCGGTGAATCAGTATTCTATGTTGAATCGTTGATATATTTAGAGTTGTGATAGATATATTTAAAAAATCGTTGATATAATTCCATGTATTATGTCATTGTTAAAAGAAGAGGGAATTCTCGTTTTACAAATTAAAAAGGCTATCCTTTTGGTAAGAGGATCGCCTTTTTAATTTGTTCTATTGTGGCTGCACTTCAAGATTCATACTACTTTCAGAACCGTCTTGATTATGTGCAAATAATGAATACTCACCTGGTAAAGGATTGGCGATGAGTGAACGTAAAGGAAAGGATTCACTTTCATTTGGCTGTAACGTGTGTTTGACTAAACGATCTTCTTTGAATTTAATTGAATAGGTAAAACTGTTTGTACTAGTATTTTTAATTGTAATATGTAAGTCACCTTGGCCACTAAAGTCAAAGCCTGTACCAGTATCGCCTCTGAATACAGTTGAGTTATTAAATGAAGATGAACGAAAGGTTTGAGTTTCTTCTTTATTGCTTGATGAAAGGGTAATCGTTTCTGTTTCTATACTTGAAGTTGAGGAATCTAGTTTTGTATTTTGTTTTGTTAATAAAGTAATCGCGCAAAGTGATGCAATTACAATAAATGAACTAGAGATAACGAACCGTTTTTTTGTAAGAATCATATATTTCTTTCCTTTTATAAGGATATAAGAATTTATAATTTTAAGGGAAACATAACATATATGATATTTATTATCAATTCAATAAATCTTTCTTTTCATTCTTCTTTTTATAGTTTTATAGTGGAATGCTATGTTTCTTATTTCACCTACTGTATAATAAGAAAAAAGTACGAAAAGAGGTTATCTCATGCTAGAGGTTATTGCAACTTGTTTAGAAGATGTGAAGCGAATTGAAAAGGCTGGTGGAAATCGAATTGAACTCATTTCATCATATACAGAAGGTGGTTTAACACCGAGCTATGCTTTTATAAAAAAAGCAGTAGATGCAGTGCGAATACCAGTTCATGTTATGATTCGTCCGCATGCGAAGTCTTTTACATATACGGAAGAAGAAATTGAAATGATGAAAGAAGATATTGTAGTTGCTCAAAATCTTGGAGCTGCTGGTGTTGTATTAGGTGTATTAAACGTACAAAATGAAGTTGATGAAGAGAAATTAGCAGATATATTATCTGTTGTGGATGGAATAAATGTAACGTATCATCGTGCGATAGATGATACAGAAAATCCAGTAGAAGCGATGAAAGCTTTGAAAAAATTCAATAAAGTTACTCACGTGTTAACTTCAGGCGGACAAGGAAATGTAGTAGATAATATTCCGGTGCTTCGAGAGATGCAGAAGGAAAGTGAAGGGAATATACAGCTTGTTGTCGGAAGTGGAGTAACGAAAGAGAATGTAAAGCAATTGCTAGATGAAACTGGAATTTCTCAAGCTCATGTCGGTACAGCGGTAAGAGAAGGGAAATCATGTTTTTCTGAAATTGATCCTAATTTAGTACAAGAATTAGTTCAAATAATAAAATAAACACTTAAGAAAGAGGAGAAACGATGAAGGAAAATACGAAGAAAGAATTATTCTCATGGGCTAAAACGATAGGATTTACCCTTGTATTAATCGCTATTATTCGCGGTGTTTTATTTACACCTTCATTAGTACAAGGGGAATCGATGATGCCCACTTTAGAAAATAACGAACGAGTTCTCGTGAATAAGATTGGTTATAGTATAAGTGGATTAGACCGTTTTGACGTTATCGTCTTCCACGGAAAAGAAGGGTACGATTTAGTAAAACGAGTAATTGGTTTACCGGGTGATACAGTTGAGTATAAAGATGATGTTTTATATGTAAACGGAAAAGCGATGGAAGAACCGTATTTAAAAGAATTTAAAGAAAAGGCGTCTGGTCGTGTATTAACTCCTGATTTTACGTTAGAACAAATCACAGGGAAAACGAAAGTGCCAGAAGGCCAAGTGTTTGTTTTAGGAGATAATCGTGAAGTTTCTAAAGACGGTCGTATGTTTGGATTTATTTCAGAAGATGAAATTGTCGGAAAAGGACAAGCTGTTTTCTGGCCGTTGAAACAAGTGAGAGCGTTATAAAGTAAAGCGAAAGTATGGGAGAAATATTCTTCCATACTTTTTTTGTTTGTAAAAAAAATATTGATAGAATTGAAAGAATATTTTATAATTTTAAATTATATGTTCGTTTCGAAAAATGGAATTGAAGTTCCGAAATTCGGAACAAGAAGGGGATAGGATGAGTATAAATAAAACGGCAGTTAAGACAATGGATATTTTAGAGTTGTTTTATGAGCATGAGGAGCTAAGTTTAACAGAGATGGTTCAGCTTACGAATATGCCGAAAACATCTGTTTATCGTTTAATTGGCTCGTTAGAAGAAATGGACTTTTTACAAAAAACAGAAAAGGGCAAGTATCGTCTCGGAGTCGTTTTTTTACGATTTGGTCAACTTGTTTCACAAAGGTTATCCGTAAGAAATATTGCGATTCCTTATATGAAAGAGCTTAGGGATAGTTTAGGACAAGCAGTAAATTTAATTATTCAAGATGGTAATGACGCAATTTACGTTGAGAAGATGGAAGGAGTTCAGCCGGTACGCGTTTATACGGCGGTTGGAAGAAGAGCACCTCTTTATGCGGGTGCATGTCCGAGAATTTTACTATCGTATTTTTCTGAGGAAGAGAAAAGAAAGTACGTAGAGGAAACGGATTTAAAGCAGTTTGCAGATGGAACAATCGTGAATAAGGAGCATTTACTAGAAGTGTTACATATGGCAAAACAAGCTGGATATACAATTAGTTATTCTGAATTAGAAAATCATACAGCGGCTATAGCAGCTCCAATTTTTGCAAGTGATGGAACGGTTGTAGCCGGCATTAGTATTTCGGGATTAGCAATTGAGTATAGCGAAAGTAACATTGCGTATTTTACTGCGAAAGTGAAAGAAACAGCGAATCGCATTTCGAAAGAACTCGGCTTTTTGGCATAGAAAGAGGGAGTGGGATGAAATTTTCTGCGTTAGGGGATCAAGCAATTATTGTTACATTTGGTGAAGAAATTGGGATGGATATATATGAAAAAGTGCAACGGTTATTTCAAGCGCTGAGGCGGCATCCATTTGCAGGAATGGTTGAATGCGTTCCGTCGTTTACTTCATTAGCGGTTTACTACAATTTGTACGAAGTATGGAAGGAAAATGATAGAAATATAAGACCGTATGATTATGTTTGCCAGTATATACGGGAGCTGTGTGATTCATATAAAGAAGAAGTGAACCGAGATGTGAAACATATTTCTATACCAGTGTGTTACGGGGGAGAGTATGGACCTGATTTAGAAGAGGTTGCGCATTATCAAGGCTTACAAGTAGAGGATGTTATTCGAATACATAGTGAAACAACATATTTCGTGTACATGTTAGGCTTTACGCCTGGCTTCCCTTATTTAGGGGGATTATCAAAAGAACTAGAAACACCTAGAAAAGAAACACCACGGTTACAAATCGCTCCTGGTTCAGTAGGGATTGGCGGAAATCAAACGGGTATTTATCCGCTTGAAACACCAGGAGGCTGGAATATTATCGGCCGAACACCTATTTCTCTATTTAATCCAAAAGAAGAAACACCAACATATATTCAAAGTGGTATGTATTTACGATTTATACCAATAACAAAGGAAGAGTACGTATCGCTTGAGGGGGCTAAAGAATGGATGTAGAGATTTTGCATGCAGGAATGTTTACAACAGTCCAAGATTTAGGGCGATTTCATTATCAACAATACGGTGTACCTGTTGGCGGTGCTATGGATAAAAGTGCGCTCAGGATGATTAATATGTTAGTAGGTAATGAGGAGAATGAGGCTGGACTCGAAATTACAATAATGGGACCTAAATTGTTAATAAAGAAAACGACTTTGCTTGCGATTGGCGGTGCGGATATGGAACCGTTATTAAATGGAGAACGCATTCCATTATGGCGCCCTATATTAGCTGAAGAAGGAAGCATGCTTTGCCTCGGAAAAGCGAAAAGCGGTTGCAGAGCATATGTGACTTTTGCGGGCGGTATAAATATTGATCATACGATGGGAAGTAAAAGTACTTACATACGTGCTGCTCTTGGCGGTATTGAAGGGAGAATGCTGAAAAAAGGAGATTATTTTCAAATTGGTACAGGGGCAGAAGTTGCAAGCCGTTTCATTCAAAATTTACAAGAAGAAAAGCGTATAAAAACGAAGTGGGCAATTTGTAACAATGCTTTACCAAAATATAAGAAGCATCCTATTCTTCGCGTCATAACAGACTTTGAATATGATCAATTTACAGAAGAAAGTATAAAGTCGTTTTTTTCGAAAGAGTATAAAGTGTCCAATTATGCTGATCGCATGGGATATAGGCTTGACGGAGATGTTTTAAATAGAGTTGAAGAGATAGAAATTTTATCGAGCCCAGTTACATTCGGAACAATTCAAGTACCAAATGGTGGACAGCCTATTATATTAATGGCGGATAGACAAACGACAGGTGGTTATCCGAGAATTGGAAATGTAATTTCAGTAGATTTACCTCTTCTAGCGCAGCTGAAACCAGGAGACTATGTAACTTTTGAAAAAATAACTATGGAAGAAGCTGCACAATTGTATATAGAACAGGAAACAAGTATGAGTCTATTAAAGAAATTCATCGCTTTACGAAGCTGAGATTAGGAGGAAAACATCGTGACTACGATCGATTTAAACTGTGATTTAGGAGAAAGTTTTGGAGCTTATAAAATGGGGAATGATGATGAAATTCTTCCGTTCGTTTCCTCTATAAACGTTGCTTGTGGTTTTCATGCTGGTGATCCGTCCGTTATGAGGCAAACGGTTGAAAAAGCCCTGCAGCAAAATGTAGCAATAGGGGCACACCCTGGATTTCCTGATTTAATTGGATTTGGAAGAAGGAACATGCATGTTTCAGCAAGTGAAGTATACGATTATGTTTTATATCAAATTGGCGCATTAGAAGGATTTGTTAAAGCTGCTGGAGGGAAAATGCAACATGTAAAACCGCACGGTGCCTTATATAATATGGCGGCAACTGATTCGGAAATTGCGGATGCAATCGCAAAGGCAATTTATCATATTAACCCTGGACTATTACTTTACGGATTAGCGAATAGTGAGGCATTTATAAGGGCAACAGAAAAATATAATATAACTCTCGTACAAGAAGCTTTTGCTGATCGCACGTATAAGCAGGATGGAACTTTAACGAACCGTACAGAAGAAAATGCTCTTATAAAAAATGAAGATGAAGCAATAAAACAAGTACTTCAAATGGTGAAAGAAGGGTATGTAGAATCGGTTAATGGGGGGAAAGTAGCAGTTCAAGCGCAAACGATATGTTTACACGGGGACGGAGAGAAAGCAGTCCAATTTGCGGAAAAAATATACAGAACATTCGAACTTAATGGTATTTCTATATGCGCACCAAATAAAGTGAAACTTTAATTAGCGGGATTAAAAATGAGAGGAAGTGTTAAAATTGGTGAAATTAATTGGGATTTTACTTGTTGCGGTTGGGTTTTTATTTAGGCTAAATACACTGTTAGTAGTTATGGTTGCGGGTATTGTTACTGGTATGGTTTCAGGCTTAAGTTTTTATGATGTAATTAGCATGTTCGGTAAATTTTTCATAGAAAACAGATATATGTCTATGCCAATCATATTAACTTTACCGGTAATCGGAATTTTAGAGCGTTATGGTTTAAAAGAAAGAGCGGAAGCACTTATAACGAAATCAAAAGGAGCAACAACTGGAAGAGTATTAATGTCATATTTTACGATAAGAGAATCATCAGCAGCACTTGGACTAAATATTGGTGGTCATGCGCAAACGGTAAGACCGCTTGTTGCGCCGATGGCAGAAGGGGCTGCGCAAGGTAAATACGGTAAACTCCCTGAAAAATTGAGAGAAAAGATTAAAGCAAATGCAGCAGCTGCGGAAAATACAGCTTGGTTTTTCGGAGAAGATATTTTCATCGCAACTGGAGCCATTTTATTAATGAAAGGATTCTTCGATTCAGTAGGTATGCATGTCGGTGTATGGGATATGGCGCTTTGGGGAATTCCAACTGCGATATCTGCCCTTATTGTGAGCTGGATCAGGTTTAGAAGGTTTGATAAGTATATAGAGAAAACAATGAAAGCAGAAGAAAAACAAGAGAAGGAGGCTATATAAGATGAACATCATAACAATGGATATAATTTATTATGTATTAGGTATAATCGTTGCATTTATCGCTGTTCGTATTGCATTTGATCGTGAGCATCCAAACCGATTCGGTTCTAGTTTATTTTGGGCATTGTTTGCAGTTACATTTTTATTCGGAAATGTAATCCCTTCGTTTTATGTTGGCTGTATTGTGCTTGTTATGGTTGTTTTGGCTTCATTAAATAAAGTAACAAAATCCGAGGAGAAAGAAGTACCAGTGCAAGAACGTGTGAAACATGCTGAGAAATTAAAGAATAAAATTTTCATGCCTGCACTATTAATTCCTATTTTTACGATAATCGGTACGTTAACGTTAGGGAAAATCAAATGGGGAAATGTCGCACTTGTTGATCCAGATAAAGTGACATTAGTTGCATTAGCGTTAGGAGCATTACTCGCATTCATTGCGGCGATGCGTATTACGAAATCCAAAATAACAACGCCTGTTCAAGAAGGAAGTAGGTTATTACAAGCTGTTGGTTGGGCAGTTATTTTACCACAAATGTTAGCGGCACTTGGCGGTATTTTCGCGAAGTCTGGCGTTGGACAAGTTGTTTCTGATTTAGTCGGACAAGTGTTACCGACAGAGTATCCATTCGTTGCTGTTATGGCATATTGTTTAGGAATGATGCTATTTACAGTCGTAATGGGGAATGCATTCGCAGCGTTTGCAGTAATCACTGGTGGAATCGGCTTACCTTTAATTGTGCAAATGCACGGAGGAAACCCAGCAATTATGGCAGCACTAGGTATGTTTGCAGGATATTGCGGAACATTGATTACTCCAATGGCGGCAAACTTTAATATCGTTCCGGCAATGCTTTTAGAATTGAAAGATAAGAATGCTGTTATTAAGGCACAAGTACCAATTGCTCTTTCCATTTTCATTATAAATATGTTTATCATGTACGGTCTTGTATATCGTTTCTAATTAGGAGGATAAAACTATGAAAACAGTATTAGTAACAGGATTTGATCCGTTTGGAGGAGAAAGCATCAACCCGGCTTGGGAAGTCGCAAAAAGTTTACATGAAAAAACAATCGGAGAGTACAAGATTATTAGTAAACAAGTTCCAACCGTATTTCATAAATCAATAAGCGTATTAAAAGAGTATATAGAAGAGTTGTCGCCTGAAATGATTATATGTATTGGACAAGCTGGGGGCAGACCAGATATTACGATAGAGCGTGTAGCAATTAATATTGATGATGCAAGAATTGCTGATAATGAAGGGAATCAGCCGGTGGATATGCCGGTTGTAGAAGAAGGCCCTATTGCGTATTGGTCTACACTTCCGATGAAAGCAATCGTGAAAAAACTTCGCGAAGAAGGTATACCGTCATCTGTTTCACAAACTGCAGGTACATTCGTTTGTAATCATTTATTCTATGGTCTCATGCACGAACTAGAAAAACATGATAAGAAAATAAAAGGCGGATTTATTCATATTCCGTTCTTACCAGAGCAAGCGAGCAACTATCCAGGTCAACCGAGTATGTCACTTTCTACTATTAGTAAAGGTATAGAATTGGCAATTGAGGTAGCGATGGAAGTTGAGGTGGATATTGTGGAAATTGGGGGTACGACGCATTAAATAATAGTAGATTAAAGAGGGCTGATGCAGCCCTCTTTGTGTGTTTGTATTTTGTAATTGAAGATGCAGTATAGAATATAAAGGGAAAGGTTGCAATGGGAGTATTCTAACAAATATGGAATTGTTCCAAATAAAAGGGAACTTTTTAAATAGTTTCTTAATGATGTAGAATTTTCGTCTATATGAATGGATAAAAAGTTAAGTGCTGATAAACTCAAAGACATACAAAGTAATGATTTTAAAATGGTGTGATAAAAATATCACACCATTTTTATGTAAAACAAACAGAGTGAATTTTTTCCATTAGTAAAGTATAACTGGGTAAGAGATAATCATCAGAATTGTTAATTGTACTATGATTTTTCAAAACTGATAAATTTAAATATAAGTACGGTAAGAATGCAATATTTATCTAACTTTTACAAAAAAGAGTAACCCGTTTGGCTACTCTTCACATAGAAACTTGTATTTGTTCATTTCAATAAGAGACCGTTATTGAAGTCCCTTCATGAAATTTTGGATTTTTGATGATAATGTAAACAGCAGGATGCTAACTAAAATGGAGATAGCACCAATAATACCAAAGTAAATTGCTTCTGTTGCAGGATTATACAGTTTAACAACTTGGGCATTTATTGCTTGCGCAGACGCAGTTGATAAGAACCATAAGCTCATGGTTTGCGAAGAGAAAGCAGCTGGAGCCAGCTTCGTCGTTATTGATAACCCTGAAGGAGATAAACAAACTTCTCCAATTACAATTAAAAAGAAGCTAAGGACTAACCACATAGGATTCACTAAAGAGTGAGTACCGTTGATTAAAGCCGGAATAATCATAACTAAGAATGATAAACCTGCAAATAGCAATCCAATAGCGAATTTTTTTGCCGTTGAAGGCTGCTTCTTGCCTAACTTTATCCAAACCCATGCAAAAATCGGGGCAAGCGTTACGATAAAGATTGGACTTAATGATTGGAACCAAGCGGAATGCAATGTAATTCCATTGAACTGTAATTGAGTTCGTTGATCCGCGTATGTCGCTAAGATAATAGCACCTTGTTCTTGTATAGACCAAAATATTGTAGCTGCAATAAAGAGTGGTATATACGCAAGAAGACGAGATTGCTCTACTTTTGTTGTTTTAGGACTACGATACATATAAATGAAATAATAGGTTGGAATAACAATCCCTAAGATACTAATCAGGAATGTAAAACGATTTATAGTTAACAACCCAGTTGGAATTGTAACCACACCTAGCAATGTTAATACAACTAGACCAACACTGAAATACTTAATAGTCTTTTTTCTTTCCGAATCTGATAATGGATTAGGTACTTGCGTACCGACTAGACCAAGGTTTTTCTGTTTTGTTCCAACAAATACCCCTAACCCAATTGCCATACCAATTGCCGCAACTCCAAAACCAAGGTGGAAATTATATTGCTGACCTAATGTTCCGACAACTAAAGGTGCAAGTAAGGCACCTAAGTTAATACCCATGTAGAATATACTGAACCCTGAGTCACGACGCGCATCTGTTTCACTGTATAAACTTCCTACGATGTTCGATATGTTAGGCTTTAACAACCCTGTTCCTAGAACTAAGAAGACCATAGAGATAAATAACGCACTTTTACTACCCGGTAAAGCTAAAATAAGGTGGCCAATCATAATTAAAACGCCACCAAAGAATACGGTTTTACTTGGACCAAATAAACGATCCGATATCCATCCACCGATAATACTAGACATGAACAGTAAGGAACCGTAAATTGCCATTATCGAGGTTGCGGTAGATTGTTCAATTCCTAATCCACCTTTTGCGACTGAATAGTACATATAATACAGTAAAATAGCTCTCATTCCGTAATGAGAAAACCTTTCCCAAAACTCAGTGAAGAATAAAGAGAATAATCCTTTTGGATGCCCAAAAAATCCTGTTTGAGGAATACTTTGAACAAGTTCGTTTTTTTCTTTCATAATGTTAATATTACCCCTTGTTAATTTTTTATATTATACAAGTATAACTTAAGAGGCTCCCAGTAGTCCATAACTATCTAAGCCCATCGATGAAGAAAAGCAGCCTTCTGGCTGCTTTCTAAATGAATTGAAAAATCGTCATTTGCTCATTAGACACACCTTTCACTGAATCTACCTCTAAACAACCCAGAATTGATTGTGAGAGTGCTTTAGCTACTAAGAATGCTACGTATATTGTTGACTTAATTGAACAGTAGTTATCTTTGAAACTTTAATTACACCCAAAAAAGTTGGGGGTTAATTCATGCAATGAAGTAAGTAAAATGAATTGTACAACACCTACTGTAAACAACTGGTATAATAAGTATAGGAATATACATAGAGGTGATTTTTGTGCAATATGAGGAAGTACGTTCGATATTAGAAAAAGCAAAGAAAATTACAGTGTTAACAGGTGCTGGTGCAAGCACAGAAAGTGGAATCCCTGATTTTCGTTCAGCAAATGGATTATATGCTGATGCGAATGTAGAGATGTATTTGTCGAGAGGCTATTACAATAGAAATCCGAAAGAGTTTTGGAAGCATTATAAAGAAATCTTTCAAATTAATACGTTTCATCAATATAAACCAAATCTTGGGCATCGCTTTTTAGCGGAGCTAGAAGAACAAGGGAAAGACATAACGATTTTAACGCAAAATATTGATGGTTTGCATCAAGTAGGTGGTAGTAAACATGTAATTGATTTACATGGAACACTTCAAACTGCACATTGTCCGAAGTGTAAAACGGGATATGATTTACAATATATGATTGATCATGAAGTACCGCGTTGCGGGAAGTGTAATTTCATTCTAAACCCAGATGTTGTTTTATACGGAGATACACTGCCTCAATATCAAAATGCAATAAAACGTTTATATGAAACAGATGTACTTCTCGTAATGGGAACGTCACTCAAAGTACAGCCTGTCGCTTCATTCCCAGAAATCGCAAAGAGAGAAATAGGCGCAACAACAATTTTAGTAAATGAAGAGTTAACAGGGCAAGAATACAATTTTGATTTTGTTTTTCAAAATAAGATTGGTGAATTTGCCAAAGGGTTATCTTCGATTAAATAAGTTTTTGTTTTCGTAAAGAAACTGAGGTGAATGATGTCCACCTCAGTTTTTTTGTATGAATTATATTCATGTTATTGCGTATAAGGGGAATGGTAATAAATAGGATGATAAAATCAAAAACTGAAAATTAAATCTTTTATTTCTTTTGTAATTAATATAAAATTCTATATATAGCATATAAATAAATTTAACGTGTTATCCGAAAGAAGTCTCCTTCCTCAAGCGTGTGAAGGACGATAGCAAAGCGGTAGGTGGGAGATGAATTGCGGTTTGGTGTAGCCAAAAAAATGGTTTTCCTATTTATCCCGCATTAACGGGCAGTAAGACTCCCACCTCAAAATTCGGCGAATGCGAGGAATTTAGGTGGGACAACTGCCCATAAAAGCCCGATTGGTGAAGGCTAATAATCAATGGGGATGGAACCCCCACTGATTAAAGTTTCCCTTTATTTCGGCTCTGATATAATCAGTTTTATAAGAGGCGAAATTTGGTATAACAATGAAAGTAAATAATAATCGTGTAGTGTTCAGGTTGTGTGATCACCGTCATGGCTTATGGAAAATGAAGGCGAAAGGTGAGATAAACTGATATGACAAAGCATAATAAGGCGTACAAATTTCGTCTGTATCCAACAGAAGAACAAGCAAATCTGATACGTAAAACGTTCGGATGTGTACGCTTTGTGTATAATAAAATGCTGGCTGAACGGAAAGAAGTATACGAAACGTACAAAGAGAACAAGGAAGAACTAAAGAAACAAAAATTCCCTACTCCTGCGAAATATAAAGCAGAGTATGAATGGTTGAAAGAAGTTGATTCGTTAGCACTGGCCAACGCTCAACTAAACTTGCAAACTGCTTATAAGAATTTTTTTAGTGGTCAAAGTGATTTTCCTACATTCAAAAGTAGAAAGAGTAGAAAATCCTATACAACGAATCGAGTAAACGGAAATATTATGTTGTTTCATGGTTATATTAAATTACCGAAACTGAAATTAGTGCGACTGAAGCAACATAGAGAGATACCGCAAAACCATATCATTAAATCATGCACGATTTCGATGACACCAACCGGTAAGTATTATGTGTCTGTTTTGACTGAATATGAAAAGGAAATTGTTCAAAAAGAAGTAGAAAGTGTAGTTGGATTAGACTTCGCAATGGCTGAATTGTATGTGAGTAGCGAAGATGAGAAAGCCAATTATCCTCGCTTTTATCGTCAGATGCTAGGCAGATTAGCAAAGGCACAACGTGTATTAGCAAGACGTGTGAAAGATTCAGAGCGTTGGAATAAACAACGGATCCGTGTAGCGGAGTTGTATGAAAAGGTCGCTAATCAGCGTAAGAATTTCCTTCATCATAAGTCTAAAGAATTGGCTACGAATTTTGACGTTGTAGCAATAGAAGACTTACATATGAAAGGAATGTCGCGTGCCCTTCGCTTTGGTAAAAGTGCCCTTGATAACGGTTGGGGGATGTTCACGACATTTTTAGCATATAAGCTACAAGAACAAGGAAAACAGCTTGTAAAAATAGATAAATGGTTTCCTTCTACAAAGATGTGTAGTAATTGCGGAAACAAAAAAGAAATGTCATTATCTGAACGGACGTATGAGTGTTCATGTGGACTAACAATAAATCGTGACTATAACGCAGCTATCAATATCAAAAAGGAAGCCATACGATTATTAGCGTTGATATAAGTCGTAAGAAATAACCTTTGGAACAAGGGAGTTAGCTCGGCTGTCCTAAGACAAATTCGTTAGCTATCAAAAGTAACGATGAACCGAGAAGCCCCCACTTCAAGTAAGCTCGTAAGAGATACTAAGTGGTGGGTAGTTCACTACATAATGGTTCATGCACAGAAATGTTAATAGAATGAAGCGAGGGAGCAAAATGAGACAGAAAAAGGAGAAACAGAAACAGTCGAAAAAGAAAAAGACTCATATTCCATTTCGGTTAAATGTACTATTTTTTATCGTTTTTCTTTTATTTTCAGCTATTATTATTCAATTAGGTAAAGTACAAATCATCGACGGAGAAACGTATCGAAATGAAGTGAATAAAAAGGAAGATGTAACGGTGAGTACTCCAGTTCCGAGAGGGAAGATGTTTGACCGGGAAGGGAAAGTTATTGTAAATAATAAACCGTTACGAACTGTTACATATACGAAGATGAAAGGAGTGGACTCAAAAGAGGTTTTAATAGTGGCAAGAAATTTAGCAAAGCTAATTGAAATGCCGCAAGAAGATATGGACAAGTTAACAGAGACAGATAAAAAAGATTTTTGGATGCAGTTAAATGAAAAACGTGCAGCAACAAAAGTAACGAAAGAAGATGAGAGTAAATTTAGGAAACAGGAAATAGAAGGGAAAGACTTAGATAAGAAAGTAGAAGAGTTGAGACGAGAAAGAATTACACAAGAAGAATTAAACGAGCTTTCGAAAGAGGATATAGAAGTACTAGCAATTAAAAGCAAAATGAATGCGGGATATAAAATGACGCCACAAATCGTCAAAAAAGATGTAAGTCAAAATGAATATGCAGTAGTGAGTGAAGGATTATCGAGCTTGCCAGGCGTAGATACGACTGTGGATTGGGAGCGCGAATATCCAAATGACAAAATACTACGTTCTGTACTTGGTAGTGTTTCTACTGAGAATGAGGGATTACCAAGGGAGCAATTAGACTATTATTTAGTGCGAGATTATAACCGAAATGATCGTATTGGTAAGAGTTACATCGAAAAACAATACGAAGATGTGTTACATGGAACGAAAGAACAGTCTAAAAATATTACGGATAAAGCTGGAAATATTATTCGGACTGAAAAAGTGACAAAAGGAAAAAGTGGAAATAATTTAATGTTAACAGTTGATATGGATTTACAGAAAAAGGTGGAGGAAAGTCTTGAAAGGAATTTAAGGGCATTTCATTCTTCTGAACCGATGATGGATCGTGCATTCGTCGTTATGATGAATCCGAAAAATGGTCAAATTCTATCATTAGCAGGAAAGAAAATTGTAAATAAAGATGGCGGGATGCAAATAGAAGACTACGCTTTAGGAACGATGATAAGTTCTTACGAGTTAGGATCAACGGTGAAAGGAGCTACGGTATTAGCGGGATATCAAACAGAAGCTATTAAGCCATATACGCATTTCTTTGATGCACCAATGTACTTTAAAGGAAGTTCGAAGCCGAAGAAATCGTGGAAAGACTTTGGAGATATTGATGATTTAAGAGCATTGCAAGTTTCATCCAATGTCTACATGTTTAATACGGCGTTAAAGATTGCGGGGATTGATTATGTACCAAACAATCCGTTAGATATTAGGCAAGAAACATTCAATAAAATGCGCTATTACTTTAGACAATTTGGTTTAGGTGTACCAACCGGTATTGACCTTCCAAATGAATCGATTGGTCAAATGGGTAGAACAGATAATATACCTGGTTTTTTACTTGACTATGCCATTGGACAATATGATACATATACGCCGCTTCAGCTTGCGCAATATATGTCAACGATTGCAAATGGTGGTTACCGAATGAAACCACAAATTGTACAAGAAATTAGAGAGCAACCGAATAGACCAGAGGAAGTCGGAAAAGTTATGCAATCGATGGAACCAGTCGTGTTAAATCGAGTGGATATGGATCTTTCATATATAAATCATGTGAAAGAAGGCTTTAGAAGAGTTTTCCAAGAGGTAGATGGGACCGGTGCTGGAACTTTTAAAGGATTACCTTATAAACCAGCTGGGAAAACAGGAACAGCAGAGACAGTGTACGGTGGAGAAAGTGATATTGGAAGAGATGAAAACAACTATCGAAAAAAATGTTATAATTTAACTCTCGCCGGTTATGCGCCATACGATGCTGATCCGGAAGTTGCTTTTTCTGTTGTTGTGCCATGGGTAAATAATGATAAATCAGGTATTAATTCTGCAATTGGTAAAGAGGTTTTGGATGCATATTTTGATTTGAAAACGCAGAGATCGGGTGTAAGTCCAGTCCCAGTAACACAATAGCCGAGTAAGGCACAGTAAAAAATTCAAATTGTAGTATATCACTGCGCAAATGAACAGGTGCAGTGATATATTTTTGAGTTAAAAAGTGTTTTGATAAGGTGGGAATGGATATGAAAGAGGAGAATAAGAGAGGTTGGGGAAAGTACATACTATTTATATTTGTCCTAGTAGTAACGTACCAGTCTTTCACTTTATGTAAAGTGGAAGGAAAATCAATGCAGCCAACTTTACATGAAGAAGACTACGTATTTGTAAATAAAGCTGCGGTACATTTTTCTAGCTTACAGCACGGAGAAATCGTCATTATTAAGGAAGAGGATGAGTCGAAATATTATGTGAAACGTGTAATAGGGCTTCCTGGTGACGTAATTAACATAACGAATGGAACTGTATACGTAAATGACAAAAAGCAAGATGAACCTTATATAAATAAAGATTTATATAACAATACACAAGTGTTTTATAATTTTCAAAAGACAAAGATTCCGCCAAATAAGTTATTTGTAATGGGAGACAATCGTGAACAAAGTAAGGATAGTCGAAATGGTTTAGGATATATTGAAGAAGATAATATAATAGGAAAAGTGGAATTTGTGTACTATCCTTTTTCGAAAATGAAAATCATAAAATAAGTGGGGATTCACAAAACCCCACTTATTAAAGTTTCACTTTATCCCGCATTAACGGGCAGTAAGACTCCCACTTTAAAATTCAGCTGGGGCAAAGAAGTTAGGTGGGAGATCAACTGCCCGTAAAAGCCCGATTGGTGAAGGCTAATAATCAGTGGGGGATGGACAAAACTCCCCCACTGATTAAAGTTTCACTTTATCTTCTTTAAAAAACCTTTTGGATTAAATGATATGAAAAACTTATGTTTAGATTCATCGATTATGAAATTGCTATTTTTAGTTAAAAACTCTTCCACAGCTTCCATTGGGCCAGGTCCCCAATCAGGAAGGAGAGGATTCCCGTTAATACTTGTATCTTCTACAATAATGTAACTGCCAGTGGTTACAATAGATTTATAAAGTAAGAGTTCTTTCGATACATGTTCTTTACTATGATCAGAATCTAAAATAACTAAAATCACATCATCAGGTTTGCGCATACTTAATATTGATTGGACGGCCTGTACAGAAACAGATGAAGCTGTTAAATACGTAATTCGATTATGGGATGGCCGATTTGGTTGCGGAGTTATATCGATAGTAAGTACGTGACCTTTTCCAATTAAATCTAACATAGAAGCTAAAAACAGTGCACTACCACCGTAAAAAGTTCCGCATTCAATAATTAAATCAGGCTTTAATTCGTATAATATTTCTTGATACAAAAAGAGATCAGAAGGAAGTTTGCAGATTGGAACCCCGAACCAGTGTGTACCATGTAACCAAACGTTGCTGTCGTAATATTGTTTTAGAAATTCGCTACTAATGTTATCGATTTTGAATTCTCCTTTCTAAAAAGGATTCTTTCATACGTAAAGAGTTTACGTATGAAAGTTGTACTATATATTATGTGGTAAGGGATTATAAGGCGAGTGTTTTCACGTGAAAATAAGCCAAATAACACATGTGGAAAATGAATTGCTTACAAAAGAAGATGTAAATGAAAGGAAATAATCGTATGTATAAGTACACAATTTGCTTCATTAGAAAAGGAGATAGAATACTTTTACTAAATAGAAACAAGAAGCCGACAATGGGAATGTGGAATGGTGTCGGAGGGAAAATAGAAGAGTATGAAACGCCATACGAAGGAGTCATTAGAGAAACCTTTGAGGAAACGGGTATAGAGCTTCATAGTGCAACGTATAAAGGGAATGTTATTTTTAAAGATAAAGACGAACCTCAGGATAGTGAGGGAATGTATGTATTTTTTGCTGATTTACGAGATGAAGTACATATTGATACGCCAGTAAGCACTGATGAAGGTATATTAGAATGGAAGTCAATTGATTGGATATTAGATGGTGATAATAGAGGTGTAGTTAGCAATTTGCAAAGATATTTACCGATATTATTAAAAGAGGACAACAATTTAGAGCATATATTCATATATGATAATCGGAATATTATTGATTACAAAACTACACTTTTGATAGAAGATAATACGAAAAAACGATATGAAAAATATCTCGTTTCTCAATAAGAGAAGAAACGTTAAAATACGAAGAGAAAGCCAAATTCTTTATGGGAATTTGGCTTTTTACAAGGAATGCTAATTCAAATTTTACTCTTCATAATTTGCTTTAATAATAAAGCGGTGTTGCTTCACATCGAAATATCCTTTTTGCAAGATGATCTCATGTATGCGATATAATTCCTCGTTATAGCTTTCTACTGTAAAATCAGGAATTTGCCACGGAATTGCTTGCAAGTAATAGACAACAGCACCGACATCATAAAAACGCTGAAGAGGGAATTCTTCTTTCGCTTCTAAAATAGTAAATCCATTTTGTTCTAATTCACTACATGCCGTTTCGAGTGACCAACTTGAAAATTCGCTATTCAGCGGTGTGCCAAACTGCTCATTCAGTTCCGCACAATCAAGACCACCGACTTGTTGTGTAAGAAATGTTCCATTGATGGAAAGACTTCTTTTCACTTCAGAAGTAGAATAGGATTCATGTTGATTCACAATTAAATCAAACTGACCATCTTGAAATGGTAAAGCAGTATCATCAGTCACTTCTACGACTATAACTCCTAAAGGTTCTAATTTCTTTCGTGCAATTGGGACATTCGGAGCATAGCCCTCAGTCGCATAAATAGTTGACGGGAACGGTTGTAACATAGATAAAAACTCTCCACCACCAGTCCCCATATCTAGCATTGATTTTGCACGTTGCATAAGCTGGAAAGCAGTGCTACCGTATGACCATGATAGGGGCTCGCTATTCATACGGCCAGTTTCTGAAATGAAAGAGAAATCCCAGCCGCTAAAGTTAGTCTTTGCACTTTCTAATAGTGCTGAAAATAATGGATCACGTTTCATATTGTTGTCCTCCTATTTCGTTAATAAATGATATAGTAAGAAAAGAAAAAGGGAGGACCTCTTATTAAAGTGGAACGGTTTTATGTTTCGTGTTCGAATAGATTCATATAAATTAGCTCCTTGCGAGAATGGTTATTTATATATTCGGGAGTATCGAGTGAAAATCCTTTGAAATTATAGGGGAAGGCAGTTGTTTAATAAAAAATTGGATGGAGTTTACAGACAAAGAGTACGACCAAATATGGGATAGGGTATATAGTGATTTTGAGTTTTCGCCAAGTGATTCTACATTCCCATCATTTAAGGTGCCAAGTCCCTTTATAACATATGATATTTCTCATTACTTCAGAGAGTCGGTAGATTTAGATGTATATGACGACCTGGAAGAAAAAGCATTACTAGTTTTTAAAGAGAATACGATATCGAATGAATATATAATGGCACTTGATTGGCAACATGAATGTTACTGGGTAAATCCACATTTAAAGTTTGATAGAAATGAATTTGATGAGTGGACAATCCCGATTTTTCCAAATGGAGATTATTATTTCTTTATTCAGAAGGACTTTAAGTCGGGCTATTTAGGGCATCCGTGGGAGGAGAGTATAACGATATTTGGAAAAGAATTAATAGAGAGCTTTGAACAACGTAAGCCAGAAATGTTTCAAAATATATTAAGGCAGGGATAATGTTTTAAAGAGAAAAAACGCTTATACTTCATTTTTGAAGCATAAGCGTTTTTATTTAAAATACTTAAAAACAAAAATATTTTGGTAAAGTTCCATTTTTTATCACAGTCCTTAATCCATGTTTCATAATCCAAGGGTTAACAGGATGTTTTTTATCTAGCAATTCTCGCAACCATCGAAAAACGAGTTCTTTATCTTCTTTCGTAATATCATTAATGTGATTGGCTACAGATTTTTGAACATACTTAGAAGGGTCATTCATTAATGGCTCAAGAAGCTTTAAATTATTTCTGAAGTCACCTTTCAGAGCTCCTATTTTTTTTGCCCAAGGAAGTCTTGGTCTAGTACCTTCTGAAACTAATCTCCTGATGTGGCTGTTTTCATCACGTAACCATTGCTGCAATATGTCCAAGGTTTCTTCATGGTATTTTTCAAGATAAGGACGAATGGCATATTCAGCAGTATTTCTTTTTGTTATTTCATACATTGCATTGAATGAGGAGTCAAAATCGTTAAGGCCATATTTTTCAACGTATTTTGCAATAGGCATGTACATATATCCGTTTGTAAATGTGCCTACTTCTGTTGTGTTTTCTGGTCCTAATGTTTTCAGTAATATATGTATTGCTTCATTAAAATCTTTTTGTAATGCATTGTGTAATTCATCTGCTATTACTTCGACACGTTGCTTTAACTCTAAATTTTCAACTTTATATGTTACGGAATCCACAAAATTTTTTTTAGAGAAATTAGAATCATGTTTAGAAATAGAATCAGCCATTTTTTCTGCTAATTCTTTGTTGAATAAAAATTTTAGCGGAACATATTTTCCCATTTTTTCACCTCAGTGGTCAGTTGAAACAATTGTTATTTTTTTATCGACAATCCATACACCAACGTCTCACTAGGAGCCGTAATGCTAAAACCAGTCGTCTTATAATCAAGTTTTAACGTATCACCAGTATAGTCTTTCGTGAATGAGTCCATTTGTATAATAAGCTGTTCATCTTCATATGCAACATCATCTGCATGATATGTATCCCAAATTAAATCGACATCAACGAAAATGCTGCAAGAGTTTGTCATTGTTCCTCTAATACGAATGATCTTTTTGTCTTCACGTTCTAGTCTATGTATAGCTGCTTTTGCTTCATCAGTAATACGAATGTTCATGTGATCCCAACCTTTAAGTTTATTTACTTTATTATTGCAAAAAGATAAGAAATAGGGAAGTAAATGGGATTGTAATAAAAAACGAGCAAACAAATTTGTTTGCTCGTTTTGCTATACTTTGTTCTATTTCAGTTCACATTTATCAAGTGGAATGACTTTCGTTTTCTTAGTAAATTTATAGCCTAACCATAGTACTAAGAAGAGTGGTAAACCAATGTAAGAAACGAGTACACCGTTCCAGTCGATAGATGCTCCCGTAAATGCTCCGTAGTTTTGACCTAAAATAACGATAACACAAAGTGTAAATGCAAAGATTGGACCGAACGGGAACCATTTTGCTTGATATGGTAAATCTTTTAAATCTTTCCCTTGGGCAATATAAGCTTTACGGAAACGGTAATGACTAATAGCAATCCCTACCCAAGCAATAAATCCTGACATCCCAGAAGCATTTAATAACCAAATGTATACAACACCGTCACCGAATAAAGAAGCGATGAAAGCGACGCTACCAACTACTGATGTTGCAATTAATGCGTTAACAGGTACACCGCGGCTATCTAATTTCCCTAAGAACTTTGGTGCTTTTCCTTGGCGAGCTAAATCCCAAAGCATACGAGTTGATGCGTACATTCCAGAGTTACCAGCAGAAAGTACTGCAGTTAAAATAACAGCGTTCATAACAGAAGCAGCGAAGGCAACGCCCGCTTTTTCAAATACAAGTGTAAATGGACTTACTGTAACATCACTTGCTGCAAGGCTTTCAGTCGTATAAGGAATTAATAAACCGATAACGAGAATTGCTAAAATATAGAATAATAAAATGCGCCAAAAGATAGAACGAATTGCTTTCGGAATATTGCGTTCTGGATCAGCAGTTTCACCAGCAGCTACTCCTAATAATTCAGTTCCTTGGAATGAGAAACCAGCAGCCATAAATACACCGATAATTGCCATGATGCCGCCATTAAATGGTGCATCTGCAACAGTGAAGTTTTTAAAGCCGACAGATTCGCCGCCCATAATTCCAAAAATCATCATAAAACCTACAATTAAAAAGATAATAATAGTAACTACTTTAATAAGTGCGAACCAATATTCAGATTCACCAAAACCTTTAACAGATAAATAGTTTAAGAGAAAAATAATAGCTAAACAAAGTCCACTCCAAATAAGAGAAGGGGTATCTGGGAACCAAAATTTCATAATTAATGTTACGGCCGCTAGTTCAGCTGCAATCGTAATCGCCCAGTTATACCAATAGTTCCATCCAAGTGCAAAACCAAGTGATGGATCAACAAATTTTGTTGCATAAGTACTAAAAGATCCAGTAACAGGCATGTAAGCCGCGAGTTCTGCTAAGCTTGTCATTAAAAAATAAACCATAATTCCAATTGCGGCATATGCGACTAATGCACCGCCAGGACCAGCTGAATGGATAACACCACCACTGGCAAGAAATAATCCGGTACCGATTGTACCACCGAGAGAAATCATCGTAAGGTGACGAGATTTTAATCCGCGTTTTAATTCACCTTGTCCTTGTGTAGTTTGCGTTTTAGAGGTAGATTGATTTGTTGCGCTATTCATGTTCAACACTCCTTTTCTTGTAGGTTAGGAAGGAGCGGGGGAGAAAAATACAAAAAACCGCCAAAGGAATTAGGCGGAACGTTTCACAAATAACCACCCCATCATACCCTTCCGTTAAGATAGCACACCACGTTTACACGGTAATTTTGTAAACGTGACAGTTCTGTTCCTTTCGGAGACAGCCCCAGCTCATATTTCCAGAGAAGAAATATAAACTTCGGCAACTTTTCCTTTCAAACGGAGTCAGTGACATTCGCTGTGTCTCGTCCGTTTTACTTTTAAAAGTCGCAACCTCTACCTCATCGGATTGATGAGGATTTATAAATTGCTATGATTTTTAATATATGGCAATTGTAATGATTTTCTGAATATATTGCAAGGGATTTTGTTAGGAAAAGTCAAAAAATATCGGTTATTGTATAGGAAACGCTTGCAAAACTCCACCCGAACCTACTTTTATGTAACAATAAGCAAAGAAAAAATTGTTATACAAATGTTTCGCAAAAAATATTGAAAAACCCTTTAAAATTAAAAGAAAATTCAGAAAATATAATTCGACATAACTATTAAAAGGGGATTATTCCTTAAATTCGTTTCAAAGAAATAAGTATAAATCCGATAAATAGAATGAATATTCTTTTTATTTCTGATAAAATTGAGGTATTGTTTAATTGAAAAGGGGATATCATTATGAAATTAGAAACGGAAAGATTATATATAGTACCGTGTACAGAAGAATGGATTCAAATTGCGAATAATCAAGGATACAATAGTGGCCCACATATTGTGGGGCATATAGAAAATGTGAAACGAGATGTGGCTTCATTACCGTGGGGACCGTGGTATGTTATTCGGAAAGAGGATGATGTGGTTCTAGGTGATATAGGATTTAAAGGGAAACCGAATGAGCAACATACAGTAGAAAATGGTTATGGATTTATTGAGAAATATTGGAATAAAGGGTATGCAACAGAAGCAGTTAGTGAATTAATGAAATGGGCTTTTCAAACAGGGGAAGTGAAAACGATTATAGCGGAGACACTCCTTGATAATTATAGCTCCATTCGTGTATTAGAGAAATTACATATGAAAAGAGTAAATAGTACTGAAACGATGGTCAATTGGAAAATAGAAAAATAAAAAATACCGCTCGAAGTAAATCGGGCGGTATTATTATTAATTATGGTAACATTTGTTTTTGATCTTTCGGATAGCCGGCTGTCGATACGTTAGAACGATTGGAATGATTACGAACAGCAATAAAAATAGATATAATAACGACAAGACCAACTGCAACGTAAGAAAGTGTAATAATAGTTGGATCTACTTTAAATGTAGTAAGCAGTGTACGTATATTCGTAAAGATAATAAGTCCGCCAACGAGTACGCCAAGTAAATGAGAAGGAACGATGCGTACTAACCATGCGGCGATTGGTGCGGCAACAATACCACCAAGCATGAGGGCAAATACCCAAACCCAGCTTATTTGTTCCCAGCCAAGTGAGATGAAAAAGCCGATTGTTGCAGCGAGTGAAACAGGAAATTCGCTCGTATCTACAGATCCAATAACTTTTCTAGCATCATTTCCTTTTGCAAGAAGAACAGGTGTCGTAATAGGTCCCCAGCCACCACCGCCAGTTGAATCAACGAATCCTGCGAACAGACCGAGTGGTACAAGTTGTTTTGCAGACATACGTTTATTTGAAGCAACAATTTGTTTTTGAATGATGAATCGTAATAAAATATAAACCCCTAAAGTAAATAAAAATATGGAAATGTACGGTTTAATTACATCACCAGGTAAATTGCTTAAAAAACATGCCCCAATAAATGCGCCAATTGCTCCTGGTAATGTAAGTCTGGAAACTGTATATTTATCAACGTTTCCAAATTTGATATGAGATGCACCAGAAGCGGCGGTTGTAACGACTTCAGCTAAATGAACTGATGCGGAAGCTACAGCTGGTGCGATACCAAACATTAATAATAGTGAGGTAGACGTTACCCCGTACGCCATACCAAGTGCGCCATCAATCAATTGAGCGAAAAATCCAATAATAGCAAAGACAATTAATTTCTGCATAAATAATCCCCCTGTAATAATAAATGAAAAAGACACTTTTCCCGTATGAGAAAAGTGCCTTTGGTTTTTCCAATCAGCAATAATTAAATTTGTTTTATTATAATACACATTAATCGTATAAATCAACTGGGTTTTAAAGTTTTTTGAATTGAACGAAAGAAAAATAAAATATACAATAAAAGGATGGAGAGAAAGGGGAGAAAGACTATGTTAGCATTTGATCATCTCGTTCACGCAGTGCATTGTACACCGGAGGAAGCGGCAAAACAAATGCAGGAGCATGGATTTCATACTGCATTAGGCGGTGAGCATACGACTTGGGGTACTTGGAATAGTTTATGTTATTTTGATTTATCATATATAGAATTTTTAGCAGTTCAGCATGAAGAAAAAGCGAAAGAAGCAGAAAATCCATTAGTACAAGAAACAGTGGTGAAATTAAAAAATGGAGAAGGGATGCTACAAATCGCAATTCGAACAGATGCAATTGAAGAACTAGCAGTTAAATTTAGTAAGCACGGCTTACATACGATAGGACCATTTGAAGGGAAACGGATGAGAAAAGATGGCCGGCTTTTAGAATGGAAAATGTTATTTGTAAAGCAAGAAGAGAATGGACCGAAATTACCATTCTTTATACAGTGGAATGAAACGGATGAAGAAAGAAGAAACGATTTACGGAAAATAGGGACGATCACTGAACATAAAAATAAAGTACAAGAAATTGAAACGATTCATTATACGGTGAAAAATGTTCGAGAAACAGTGCGGAAATGGAAAGAAGTAATGGAGCTAACTGCAAATTCAATCATACAAAATGAAGAATGGAATGCTGAGTGTCAAAGTGTATCGTTTGGTGATGTTCATGTGCAGTTTTGTGAACCAGTTGGAGAAGGGCTAGTACTAGAACGTTTGAAGCATCATGGCGAATATCCATTTGCAGTGGAGTTTAAAGGGGAAAATAAACGAGAGTATGAAGTGTTAGGTAGTTTGTTCGTATATTAATAGAGGTGAGTTTTGTGGAAGAAATGTTAAGAGAGATAGAAAGAAAACTAGAGTGGTCACGTATTGTAAAATGTACAGCAATTACAAAAGGTTTTTCACACGAAGAGAAGTATAAAATTGACCTAGAGAATCGAGAAACTTATTTTGTAAAAGTGTGTGATTCTGCTAATTATGAACGAAAACAAGAAGAATATATGTATATGCAACAATTGGAGTTATTACATATTCCAACGCCGAAGTTAATTCATTTCATAAAACTTGAGGGATTAAATAAATGTGTTCAAGTATTTGAATGGACCCAAGGTGTAAATGGTCAAGAGAGCTTAAGCAAGCTATCGGTGGAAGAACAGTATAATGCAGGAAGAAGAGCAGGGGAAATATTAAAGAGAATTCACTCGATAGAAAGAGAAAGTGCAAGTAATAAATGGGAAATATTTAGGTGGAATAAGTATGAAAGGTACATAGAGGCATTAGCAGATTATGAGGTGAATTTTCTGGATTTGAAGCCAGTATTAACCTTTGTAGAAAATCATAAAGACTTATTGAAAAATCGGCCTATCACATTTTTACACGATGATTACCACCCAGCAAATAGTATGATTCACAATAAAGAGTTTATCGTTATTGATTTTGGTGGATATGATTTTGGCGATCCAATACACGATTTTTATAACGTAGCGATTTTTACTACAAGAATAAGCAAACCATTTGCGGTTGGACAAGTTCACGGTTATTGCGGAGGCAATCCGTCACTCCACTTTTGGAAACTGTATTCATTATATGCAGCGATGACATTCCCAGCGGATATCGTATGGACAAACCGAAGCACGCCACATTTAGTAGAGGATATGAAAGAAAGATTGAACCGAATTATAGAAGATCATAATCATTTTTCATCTTATATTCCAAAATGGTATCAATCACAACATGAGGATATAATAAACAATAAATAACGGAGGGATTCATTTGGATAAAATTGCGGTAATTTCAGATATACATGGTAATATTCCGGCATTAGAATCAGTACTGAAAGATATTAAATTAAGAGGAATTGACCGTATTATTTGTCTTGGAGATTTAGTAGGAAAAGGTCCGCATTCTAGCGAAGTAATTGAAATCGTTCGTAAAGAATGTGAAGGAACCGTAATGGGAAACTGGGATGATTTCATTACAAAACCGACTGAATTTGAAGCGTTAAAATGGCATCAAAAACAATTATCAGAAGAACAAAATGACTATTTAAGAAGCTTACCATTTTCAATCGAATTTTTTATGAGCGGCAAACTCATTCGTATGTTCCACGCTTCACCAAGAAGTTTATATGAAAGAATTCAACCACATGCAACAAGAGAAGAGCGTATTAGTATGTTCGAAAATAGTGAGCTCACAGAGAATATAGAAGGGGAAAGAAAACCAGATGTCGTTTGTTACGGTGACGTTCATCAGGCGTATGTGCAAAATTTTAGAGGGAAAACGTTATGTAATGCTGGTAGCGTAGGAAATCCTCTTGAAATTACACAAGCTTCCTATTTAATTTTTGAAGGAACATACAATGAAAAAGAAGCAGCAAGCTTTTCCATTCAACTCGTACGTGTACCATATGATATTGAACTAGCCATCAGGCTAGCAGAAGAACTCGATATGCCAGAAATTGAAGAATACAAACAAGAGTTACGGACGGCTTTATATCGAGGGTTTAAGGGGAAATAAGGAAAATATAAATCAATAAAAATATATCTATCATAACTTAAAATATATCAACGATTTTTTTCAATATATCGATTTACCAACAAATAGCGATAAAATTAATTTACTGCAATTATATTATGTAAACAATATACAGGAGGGAATGTCATGCTCCGAAAACAATACATGAAAGAAATTGCTGATCATATTTTAACGTTAAAATTAACCCATCCAATAAGAGTTGGAGTAAATGGTATTACAGCTTCAGGAAAGACAACATTTGCAAACGAACTGGCAGAGGAAATGAAAAATCGGGGAGTACAAGTAACACGCGCCAGCATTGACGATTTTCATAACCCTAGAGTGATTCGTTATGCACAAGGAAAAGAGTCTGCAAGAGGGTATTATGAAGATGCACACGATTATACAGCTTTCAAAGAAAGGCTATTAAAACCTTTAGGACCTAACGGGAATTTACAGTATGAAACGATTTCTCATAACTTAATAACGGACATGCCTGTACATAATACGCCGCTAGTGGCCTCGCCAAATATGGTGCTAATAGTAGATGGAACATTTTTATTGAAAAAAGAAATTGAGTATCTATTTGACTATAAAATTTTCGTAGATACAGATTTTGAGATTGCGAGAAAACGTGGTGCAGAGCGTGAGACTGAGGCTTTTGGAAGTTATGAAGAAGCAGAGAAAATGTTTATAAACAGATATCATGCAGCTTGTAAGATGTATATAGATGAGCATAATCCGAAAGAATGTGCGAATGTTATATTTCAGAATAGTAATTTTGATGATCCAGTAGTTGTATTTAAATGAATTTAAAATCGTTTATATAGCAAAAAGTTCGTGAAAGGGGATGCGTCGGGTGGATAAAAAAGATAATCCGAACGATTGGCCTGTATGGGCGAATGAGTCAGTAGAGATAGTTAATGCAAATCCTGATTGGCAAGATAAAGGACGATGTGAAGAACAGCAACTTTATGAACTGCTTACTCCTCTCGGTATTAGCAAAGTAATACATATAGGAAGTACATCCATACCTGGTTTACCTGCAAAACCTATCATTGATCTAATGGCTGAAACAGGCTCATTTGATAGAGTGCTCGATATTTCAGCAAAATTGTCTATATATGATTGGCATTATGTAGGCCTGGAATTAGATGAAAGACCTTGGAGAAGGTTCTTTGTGAAAGTGAAGAATAATAGGCGTGTAGCTCACCTGCATTTAATGGTTAAAGGAACTGAGCGATGGGAGCAACAACTTTTATTTCGTAACCGCTTACGAGAAAATCCACAATTAGTTTATGATTATTCAAATCTAAAGCACGAGTTAGCTAAAAGGTTTAGCCAAGATAGAGAAGCATACACAAAAGCTAAAACAGAGTTTATTAAACAAGTTCTAAAATGATTTGATTTTTGATTGTAAATACGTTTGAATACAAATGAAAAAAATACTTTATTTTATAAATTAAACTTACATGAAATGCATGTAAACAAAGTGAGAAGCTTTGGTGTTCCAATGTATTTCCTTTTATTTCTCGGGAGAAATTTATATAATTGAATCAAGTTCATAGAAAGATAGGGACTAAAACTATATTAAAAGTCGACTTAATTTTATGAGGGAAATTACAGGGGATAAGGCGAAAATAAGTTAAAAAACGTAAAAAGGGGATAGGGAATATAATGACAGAAGTACTAGAACTAAAAGAAGAATTACAACAAATTCAAAATAATAATTATGCTGTGCCAGAAGATGTAGATGCATATCCATATGCACAGTGGATGCTAGATTATATCGGATCACCTGATGCTGAATTACGTGATGATTTGATTTATAGTACGCTTCACAAATGGATTACAAATGATGTATTTAGACAAAAAGAATTACGAGGATTAATGTTACAAGCAATTAGTCCTGATTATTTATTTTATAAAATTGGTGAAAAGGGAACAGATTCTGTATTTAAACGTGCGTTCTCTGTTTTAATTCCACCACTTATTTTATCTGTTCATGAAAGAGAACCATTGTTATCTGAAGAACAACTGTATAGTGTGGCAGAACAAGTTCTGGAATATGTCTATTTAGAAGAAGATGTAAGAGGCTATGTAGAAGGAAAAGGCTGGGCACATTCTACTGCACATGCGGCAGATGCACTAGATGCTTTAGCACGTACAATACAAAATCGTGAGTTTTCATATGCAATACTAGCTGCTGTTCGTCAGAAGGTTCGTTTAAATGATTACGTGTACATACACTTTGAGGATGAGAGATTAGTAACGCCAATGATGTCGTTACGTAACCAAAATCTTTTAACTGAAGAAGAGTGGAGCAACTGGCTACATAGTATAGCAATTGTTGAAGATATCCCACATCCTCAACATGATATTTTAGTACAAAATATTAGAGCTTTCTTAAGAAGTTTATATTTCAGAGCTTTAGAGAAAGAGGGCGCTACTGCCTTTACAGATGATATATTGGAGACTTTGAAGGATTTGCGTAGGTATTAAAAATCGTCCATACTTAGAAACACAGAGAAAATATTAATTTTGAAAAATTTATTAGAAATTTATTTTTACATTGTACCCTTTCATTATAGGCTGAAAGGGGTGTCAAATGAAAAAAATATTGAAGATAGGAAAGATAATATTTTTTGTGTGTAGTAGCATTATTTTCCTTGGAACAGGCACTGTATTTATTTATCATAACTATCAATTAAGAATGGAATCGAAATTAATAAATAATGAAGGTGAACTTATTAATTTCAATAATAAAAAAATGAATGTTTATAATGAGGGGAGCGGGAAGGATACGTTTGTATTTATGGCCGGATCTGGAATTGCCGCTCCTGTTTATGAATTGAAAGGATTATATAGTGAATTTTCGAAAGAAAACAAGATTTCTGTAATTGAGAGAGCTGGTTATGGATACAGTGATGTTTTTCGGGATGATAGAGATATTGATACGATATTAGAACAAACGAGAGAAGCACTTATTCGAAGTGGAAATAAACCACCATACATTTTAGTACCACACTCTCTATCGGGAATAGAGGCTATTTATTGGGCGCAAAAATATCCAAGTGAAGTAAAAGGGATTATTGCGTTAGATATTGGTTTACCTAAACAGTACGTAACTCATAAAATAGGCATGGTTGATTCATTAAGAATAAAAGGGATGAATATTTTAACGGAAATTGGTTTTCAAAGGTTAGTTCCTTCTATTACTTATAATCCCGAAGTAATTCAGCAATCCTTTTTAACTGAACAGGAAAAAAATATTTATAAAGCGCTTTCGTATAAACAAGCTTTTAATGATGATATGAAGCAAGAACTTTTACAAAGCTACAATAACAGTAAAAAATCAAATTCCTTATCAATCCCAAAAGAAACACCTATTTTATTTATAGATGCGATTGCTAGGCAAAATAAAGATTCGAAGTATACAAAGCAAAAAAACAAAGATTATGAGGAGTTTGCTGGCAAGTTATTAATAGCTGATGTGAAAATAATTGAAGGTACACATAGTATTTATTTATACGCTCCAGATGAAATATACAAATTTGCTATGGATTTTATTAATAATAAAGTAGTGAAGAACTAAGCTATTGTTATTTTAGTGATGGAAGGTCTACATAATGAAAGAATATAACATATTAATTGTTGAAGACGATTTGATGATAGGAGATATATTACAAAAAATTTTGCAGCGTGAGAAGTACAATGTGTATTGGGAGAAAGAAGGAAAGAATGTTCTTGATGTAATTCATGAGATAGATTTAGTCATAATGGATGTTATGTTACCAGGTGAAGATGGTTATCAAATTACAAAGAAAATAAAAAATCTAGGATTAAATATTCCTATTATATTTCTATCAGCTCGGAATGATATTGATAGTAAATTAAAAGGTTTGACTATTGGAGAAGAATACATGATAAAACCTTTTGATCCTCGAGAATTATTGTTAAGAATTCAGAAAATGTTAGACAATCAATATGGTACTTTCACGCAAATTAAACATTTATTTATAGATGCAGAATATAAAAAGGTTTTCATTAATGGTTTGCGTGATGAAGTTGCGTTTACAGCGATTGAGCGTAAAATATTCTTCTATTTATATGAAAATAGAGATAGAATTTTAACAAAAGAACACTTCTTTGATTACTTATGGCAACTCGAAGATAGAAATCAAAATATCATGAACGTACATGTAAAAAAAATCAGGGCCAAAATCGATGATAAAACAGGTGATATTATTCAAAATATTTATGGAGAAGGGTATAGACTAAATACCTATATGAAGAAATGAACTTAAAGAAAAAATATCAGTTACTACTATTCTCCGCTATTATTAGCGTACCATTGTTATTGTTGTCGATTAGTATCTTTGTATCAGTTATTTATAATGCTGCCTTTAAAACTAAAAATAAGAACATTCCGTTTCACGAATCCTTTGCATACCCTACTATGTTAATCATTTTTTTATTATCATTATCAGTATTAGCTTTTGTATTTTCAAAATCGATTAACACAGTATTAAATAAAATTAATGTATTAAATCAAACGATTCGAGATTTAGCAAGTGATAAAAAAATCCCTAATATAATAGATGTCAAAAGCGACGATGAAATGGGGGAACTAATTAGGTCAGTAAACTTGCTTATAGAAAGAACGACTTATCGAGAATTAGAACTACAACAACAGAAACAAATAAAAAAGGAACTATTAAATAAATTACGGCATGATATTAATACACCCTTAACAGCTGTTAGATTGCAATTATATTATTTAGAAGGTGATTACGAAGAACAAGCACCAGTACTTGAATCAATGTATAAGCAGATACAATATATAAGTAATTTAACTAACGAATTTAATATTCAATCTACAGAGACATTAGAGAATACTTATATTGTAAATGATGAAGTGAATATACATAGTTTAATAGAAAATATGGTTAAAAAATGGAGCTATTTGTATAGTGTTCATAAAATTGAATTAGTATATAATCCACAAGATAAAGAGTTGGTATGGAATAGTAATGAGTTATGGATTCAAAGGCTATTTGATAATATTTTTCAAAATGTCCTTAAACATTCACAAGCTAAAAAACTCAAAATCATTATAGATGAAGATATGGTTTCTTTTAGAGATAATGGGATTGGGTTTGATATAAATAGTGAAAGAACGGGACTTGGTTTGAAAAATATTGAAGATATATCAAAGATGTTCGATATAAAATATACTTTACAATCCAATAGTGAGGGGACTATGTTTTCATTTGAAAACACTCAAGTTTAGAGAAAAGCACATAAAACTAATAACTTCAAAACATACTAATAAAATGTTTTGGAGGTGAGTTTTATGGATAAAAAAGATTTTCAAAAAGTTTATAATGATTATTTACATCAAGGAGAAGAGCAAGCTCAATTTGAAGTAGACCATGAAGTCAATTCAGGAGCAGAACAAATTGTTGCCGTTCGTAAAAATGATGATGGGGATTTAATTGCTTTTAAGACAAGTAGCGGGAGAGAGTTAGATTATATTACAGCTCTTAGTGAAGCGAAATCAGGGAATTTAGCTCATGTGGACGTATTTCATAAGTATGGTAGAGATATTATACGTAGTGAACCTGATGGAATAAAGGAAAATAACTTAGATAATTTACCTTCATTTTAAACAGGTAAACCTCAAGAAGAGAATGTTCATTTGGATATTCTCTTCTTTGTTTTGTGAAGTTTTCCTTGCAAATAGACGGTTCATTTTTAAAGTGCAATTATACTTTTAAAGAGCTCTCTAAATTTCTCTTTATCTTCTGCTGTAAATGGTTTCGGTCCCTTTGTACGCTTACCGCTTTTTCGAACCATTGCACTTAAATACCGTGTTTGTAACAATTGTTCAATGTTTTCATTCGTATACTTATAGCCTTTATGATGTAGAACGATACAGCCTTTTGCTAAAGCAAGCGAAGCAAGACCGTAATCTTGCGTTACGATTAAATCTTCTTTTTTTGCTAACTGCATAATCCGGTAATCCGCAGCATCCGCTCCGGAATCAACATAAATTGTTTCCACACCTACAGGCTGTTCCGCATTAGAATAATGAGAAAAGCTAGTAACGAGGGTAACGGGAATTTCTGCATTCGTAGCCTCTAAAATAATTACATCTTTTACAGGGCAAGCATCTGCATCAACGTAAATTTTCATTTTATCACTCCTAAAACTAGGTTCGAGTTGATGATAATGGTAGATTTAGGTTTTGTCAAACGATGATTTTGTATTTTGACTTGCAAAAATTGTATATTTTTTTAAAAAAATGCTAACATATAGTTGATGGAATAATAATAATTTTCAGAAAGAAGGAATTGAATGATTTATAAAGCAGATAACAATGTAAGGGAAAAGTTAGTTGAGATGTTTGATAATTTTGATAGTACTATTGTACTTTCATATCTACAAGGGCATATGGGAAGTGCATGGGTAGACAATCTTGAAAATCCAACTGTTGCTCAAATAACTGTAGGGATTTTTGTGTTTTATGCTGGGAATCCAAATATAGAAGAAGCGAAAGAGTTACTATACAATCTTCCTGATTTTACTCTCGCTATTGTTGATTCGAATGAATGGAAAGAACGGATAGAGGCTATACATAAAGGATCAATTGAGAAGTTTAAAAGATTCAGATTTAATAAGAACCCTGACGATTTAGATAAAGGATACATACGGGATCTATTGTCTACTTTACCTCAAGATTACGAAATGAAAAGAGTCGACAAAAATATAGCAAAGTCCTCGTCATTCCATGCACTCTCAGAAGATTTTATAAGTCAGTTTGATTCAATCGATGATTTTATTGATAGAGGCGTAGGGTATGCTATTTTAAATAAAGGAAAAGTTGTTTCTGCGGCAACATCATTTAGTGTATATGATGATGGAATCGAGATTGAAATTGCTAGTCATCCTGAACATAGAAGGAAAGGTTTAGCCACAATTGTAGCATCTGAACTAATATTAGATTGTCTAGATAGAGGGAAATACCCTAGTTGGGATGGAGCAAATTCTGAATCTGTTGAACTAGCAAAAAAGCTAGGCTACACTTTTAAAGAATCTTATGATACATATTTTATTGAAATAAAAAAATGAACCAATACAAGTACATAGACTAAAGTGGTTTTTAGTTTATGTACTTAGTTAAAAATTAATTAAATTTTACTGACATATTTAAGGATGCTACTCATTTTCCACAAACTAAAATAGCCTCACGCAAACGAGAAATTCCCTCCTCAATTTGATCAATATTTACTTTTCCATAAGACAAACGTATATAACCATCTTTCGCGCCGAAAATACTGCCTGGCATAAAGGCAATTTCTTGTTTTAAGCTTTGCATAATGAGTTGTTTTTCGTTTATCGGTTCGTTTAATTTTCCCCATATGTATATACCACCGGTTGGGCTTGAGAAAGAGATTTTATCGTGAAGTTGCTCGTTTAGGGCACGAACGATAATGTCTCTTTTTTCTGCTAGTTGTTTTCGTAACGGTACGATATGCGACTGAAATGGTACAGTTTCGAAAAATTGTTGTATAAGCCACTGCGGGAATATACTCATTCCTAATTCCATTTGGTGACGCGCATCTGATAATCGCTCTACGACAGACTGCGGAGCGACAAGCCAGCCAACTCGTAACCCTGGCGCAATCATTTTTGATAAGGAATGAACATAAATGACTGTTCCGTTTTCATCAATCGATTTTAAAGTAGGGCAAGGTTGTTTATTTTCTAACGTAAGTAAACTGGACGGGTCATCTTCAACGATCGCGATTCGTAAGTCTGCGCAAAGTGATAGCAGTTTCTTTCTACGGTTTGGATGCAGCATCGTTCCCGTAGGGTTTTGGAAATTTGGATTTAAAAAGATCATTTTAATACGATGCTTTCTATATAACTCTTGCACATCGTCTGGATTAATACCGTGTTCATCGACAGGTAATGGAAAAATACGAATACCTGCCGATTGGAATAACGGTAATGAATAACAGTGTGAAGGGCTTTCGAAAGCGACTGCGTCACCTGGATTTAATAAACATTGTACGATAAGGTGAAGTGCTTGTTGGGCGCCGGATGTAATCATAATCGATTGTTCGGTCGCTTCAACTTTTAAATATTCCTTCATATATTTTACTACCGCTTGTCTTAGCGGGAGATACCCCTGGGGATGATCGTAACTTAATGACTGCGTTAACGGTTGTTCTCGCAAAATTGTTTGTAGTTGATCGTGAGGATAGAGATTACAACCGAGCTCTCCGTTTGCGAAATCTATAATGTTCTCATTTTGTTGTACTTCTGCCCGAATATGGCGAAGTAACGGTAAGTTTGGTAAAAAAGTACCACCTTCTACGAAACCTCTCCAGTTCGGCGTTAATGTTGGAGAAACGCCCCACATATGTGTACTCACACGTGTACCTTTACCAGTCGTACTTTCTACAATTCCCATAGCACGTAGTTCATTATAAGCGGTCGTTACCGTACTTCGGTTTACATTTAACTGCGTAGCTAATTTCCGTTCTGAAGGGAGGAAGCTACCTGGAGGAAGTTCTCCGTATGTAATACGTTTTTCAATAAAGTCAACAACTTGCTGATAAATAGGGATTTTACTGTCGTTATCTAGCTTCCATTCCATACAAACGCCTCCGCAAATCTTATATACATTAAGTATAACAAATTGGCTGGGTAAAAAAACAGCCAATTGGACGGTGTTATATCCAGCCAATTTTACTATGCTAAATAGGGAAGGGGAGATTCGGATGAAACGATGGCAAATGGAGTGGCTCCTAGTATCAGTTGCATTAGTATGGGGAGCAAATTATACAATTGGAAAGTATGGCGTGGCATTTATGTCATCCATTCAATTTAATAGTTTACGATTTTTAGTAGCATCACCGGTATTATTACTTATTACATTTATTATGGAACGCTCATTACGTATTGAAAGAAAAGATTGGTTACGATTAGTAGCAGTTGGTATCGTTGGAACGACAATGTACCAAACGATGTTTATGCTATCTGTGAAATATACTTCAGCAACGAACGCCTCATTATTAATTGCAATGTCACCTATATTTACAGGGATATTAGCAGTATTGCACAAACAAGAACGTTTTTCGATGAAAGTACAAATTGGTTCAATAGTAGCATTTATTGGTGCAGCATTCGTTTTATTAACAGGGCATACGGGAGGAGCTACATACGAGTATGCGTGGCTCGGAAATGTAATTGGATTAGTCGCAGCAATTGCGTGGGGATGGTATCCCATTTTAGCGCAACCACTTATCACAAAATACTCTGCAATGAGAGTTACATCATGGTCTACTTTAATTGGAATTGTACCACTCGTTGTATATTGTTTATTCAACGTAAATACGTTAACGTGGCCAGTAGATATGCCAAGCTGGGGATCACTAGCATATTCAATCGTCTTTGCGACCATCTTCGGACTTGCCATGTGGTATGTCGGTATTAGTAAAATAGGCTCAACGAAAGTAATGGTTTATATGTATCTCGTACCATTGTTCGCAGTTATCTTTGCGGCAGTAACAATTGGAGAGCAAATCAATATGATGCAACTCGTTGGCGGACTTATTATCTTTATCGGCTTATATGTTGTAAAAAAAGGTGGAATCAAAAAGCCAGCTCTCAATTTGAAAAAAGTAAGCTAACAGTAAAAAGGATCTCTTTCATATAGAAGGAGATCCTTTTTTATTTCGTAATAAAAGCGCTTGTTCAACGGCCCATTTTTGATGATCGTGAAGTAAATGTTCTATAGCAAGCGATGGAGACATCCATTGTAAAATATGGTCTTCTTCATGAACTTCAACTTCATGTATCTTTTGTACAATGTAAAAGAACCCATCATTTAAATAATATGTATTTTCTTTTTCGGCATAAAAATATCGTGCTGCATTACCGATATAACGATCAATTTCAATCGCCCAACCTAATTCCTCTAGTAATTCACGATGCAAACATGCTTCTTTCGTTTCCGTACCTTCCATACCGCCACCAGGTAAAAAGTAATGTTCTCCTTTTTCGATGATAGCTATTTTTGAGCAAGTATTGTTAAAAATAACCGCATAGCAACTTGGCCGTAATACATACTGAACAGTAGGTTCTTTATAACCAAATGTAAGTTTTGAAATCATAAAACACGACCTTTCTCTATAAAATACATAAAAGGAATATTAAGGTAAATGTAGAATTATAAAAGTATAATCTTATAGGAGTGGAGTGATAACAACATGATAAATCGAAAATGTTCAAGGTGTAAAGAAATAACAGGTACAATACATGGTGGTAAAAAAATAAATGAAGAATTTTTGTGTGAGGATTGTCTTCAAAAAGGAATTGCGAGCGGGGAAATCGAATTATCACAAGTGGAAGAAGAACAAACTTCGTATCTTTCTATAAAAATATTAAAAATAATGAGTGTTATTTATTTAATAGTATCTATTATAACTGCTTTTTCTGCTGGAGCACTTATACAGGATCCAGGGCTTGGTGGAATATCATTTTCAATAACAGGTGCAGTTGGTGTTATGATAATTGGATCGATATTCCAGTCTGTTCTTGTATTTTCAGGTATTTGGGTATTCATTCTGTTAGTCGAAACGGTTATTAAAATATATGAAAAAATGAAGTGAGTGAGAGGGAGAAATACATGCGAGTAAGGAACATTCAAGGGGAAGATTATGTTAAGGTTCATTCTGTTTTAAATGATTGGTGGGGCGGGAGAGACATGGCTTCCTTGTTGCCAAAATTGTTTTTCGTTCACTTTCAAGAAACGAGTTTTATCATTGAAGAAGATGGCGAAACGTTAGGTTTCTTATGTGGATTCTTTTCACAAACATATAAAGATGAAGCATATGTTCATTTTATCGGTGTAAATCCAAAGTATAGAAGAAGAGGAATCGCATCGACATTGTATTCTTATTTCTTTGATGCCGCTCGTGCAAATAACCGTAAAGTTGTAAAAGCAATTACGTCACCAATTAACAAAAAGTCGATACAGTTTCATCAAGAAATCGGTTTTCGAATTGAGGCAGGGAATGATGAGAGAGAGGGTGTATCGGTACATAAAAATTATGATGGGAACGGCGGTAGTAGAGTTTTGTTTTTGAAAAATGTGTAAAAGTAGGCTAGCTTAACGTTAGCCTTTTTGTTGTGAGGAGATAAAAGTATGGAGAGTAAACAAAGTAGAAATGAATACTTACGACGCATTTACAAAGTGCAAGATTATATTGAATCAAACATAAATGATTCACTTTCAATTGAAGAGTTAGCGGATGTAGCAGGATTTTCAAAGTTTCATTTTCATCGGATTTTTAAGGGGATAGTAGACGAGCCATTATCACGGTATGTAAACCGATTAAAGTTAGAAAGGGCAACAAATCTACTTACATATCGCACAGATATGACGATTACACATATTGCGTATCACTTTGGGTTTACAGATTCAGCAGTTTTCTCCCGCACATTTAAAAATTATTACGGTGTAAGTCCGTCTCAATATCGAAACGACAATAGCAAGAATTGCAAAGACGTAAGCGGAACTTCTCAATACAATGGGTATAAGAAGGTTCGAGGAAATGTTGAAATTGTAACAGCGGACGATATACACGTCGCATACATAAGGCATATCGGTACATATGAAGAGTTAACGATAGCTTTTCCAAAAATGATAGAGAAATTATTTCATTACGCAGCGGGGGAAAACTATCATGTATTTGAGGATACGAAAGTATTAACCATTTACCACGATCATCATGAATTTACTGAGGACAATCATTTAAGAACTAGTTTATGTGTAACAATTCCGAATGAGTACGCAGTAGAAACGAGCGACATTGGAATAATGGTAATACCTTCAGGCAAGTATGCGATAGGTCATTTTGAAATATTCCAAGAGGAATATAAAGGAGCATGGGATTTCTTATACGGTGAATGGCTCCCAAATAGCGGATATAAACCGAGAGATTCGTACCCTTTTGAAGTATATAGAAATGATCCAAGGCAGCACCCAGAAAATAAACATATAGTCGATATATATGTACCTATCGAACCTTTTTAATCATAGATTAAGGGGGAAGAAAGATGAAAACTGCTGAACAGTTAGATTGGACTATAAAAGAAAACTATAAAAATATAAATGGTGTATTAGTTGTACAAAAGGGTAATGTTACTTTTGAAAATTATTATAATGGTTACGGTCCAGATGATGCATGTCATGTAGCATCGGTCACAAAAACGATAATCTCTGCATTAATTGGGATATGTATAGATAAAGGATATATCAAAAGTGTTAATCAAAAAGTAATAGAGTTTTTTCCTGAATATAATATTAAGGCATCTGAAGTAACAGTTCGGCATCTACTTACAATGACAGCTCCATATCCTTATATAGACTGGCAGGAACCGTTAGAAGAACTATGTACACAACAGGATTGGGTGCAGTATACGCTAAATAGAATCGGACAAGGCGGAGAAATCGGATCTTTTAAATATTCATCTGCAGGTGCTCATTTACTATCAGCAATTATTACGAGTGTAACAGGGAAAAGTGCTCGTGGCTTTGCGAACGAACACTTATTTCAGCTTATTGGTATGAGAGGAATTCCAAACTACAATATGAAAGCATTTGGATTCGACGACTTATTCGGAAAAGATGTGAAAGGATGGGTTCAAGATCCAAATGGTATTTCGACAGGCGGATGGGGACTTACGTTAACAGCTAGAGATATGGCTAAGTTTGGACAGATGTATTTGAATGAAGGTATTCATAATGGAAAGGAAATTCTTTCAAAATCGTGGGTACAAGAATCAATAGCGATGAATTCAAATCAATACGGTTACTTATGGTGGTTACGAGAAGAAGATGGGGTCTTTTCATACTGTGCCATGGGTGATGGTGGGAATATGATTTGTTGTATTCCGGAGAAGGAATTGGTGGTGGTGATTGCATCTGAGATTATACCGGAAGCGCAGGATAGATGGAGATTAGTCAAAGAGTGTATATTTCCTTATTTAAAAGTTTTACAAAAGTTACAATAAGAGAAATAGTTAAACTTGCTATGTTCTACATAATTGAAATAAGTGCTGTGAGAACGGAGTCGTTCAACTAAGATTATAAAGCTTCAACACCTATACGATTATTGAATAATTGTAAGGTGTTGAAGTACTTAATGAGCTAATTAAGGTACATTAAACTGAAACACTTTTTTTAATTGTTAACTATTTTTTAACTTTTCGATGTATAAGATACATAATGCAGAGCGCAATTGCTAAAAAGATAAATTTAATTAACTCCATTAGGCTGGCATCCCACTTGTTGTGCAATCCATCTGTTAAAAAAAATACATTAAACATGCCATGTAAAATTGCGGGTGGTACTATAGAACGACCATACTCTCTCGTGTACGTCAAAATTATAGATAATATAAATAATAACGATAGATAACTTAATATTCCTACAAACCATAACTCATAGTTTTTATAAAAGAGTGCTACTGGTAAATGCCATAAAGACCAAAGTGAAGCTGTAATTATTGCGGTTTGTATTAATGAATATTTTTTTCGTAAATAGTAATGAAGATTCCCGCGCCAAATAATTTCCTCTAAAAATGCAGACAAAGCTGCAATTGTAAGACCAATGAGTAGGAGAAATCCCAATTCATCGCAGTGATTAAATAAGAACTTTATATTATAAATATAAAAATAGAAATGGAGACATAGACCTAGAAGTAGTGGGAATAAAATGGAGAAAATTAGTGATTTTAATGTTGGACGTGAAATGCCAAATGTATGGAAAATTTCTTGTTTCTTATATGCTTTTTGATATAAAATAACGGCTAACAACGGAACAACCATCGTGAAACCCAAATAACTACGACCATTTTCTATGTTTAGCAAAAAGATATAAAAGAACGATGTGAGAGAATAAATGTAAAATGTTGAATGATAAACTATGTTTTTATTAATATTTATCACCTACCTAAGTACGTATAATTTGTTAATCAAATATTGGATATTTTAATTATATATGAAATGGAAATAGACAGAATGAATATTTTCATATTGTTGATTCTAGTAATAGAGAAGGGGATTAAATTATATCTCTTTTTTTTGCTAGTATAGTAAGAGATAGAAAGAGACTTCACTAGATGGATAAAAGGCGTTGTTTGAAAGGTGAGGGTATGATGACAAAGTCTAATGTTGTAGAAATCATTTCAGCATTAGTAGCTATTATCGGTGTGTATGTACTAATAAATGCACCAGAAATGGGGAGTAAGGCAACAAGTGAATCTGTTGCAGAGCAGGGCGGTCATATGGATACAAGTACGTATTTAGCTTTATTACAAGGATACGGAAATTCTTATACAATTCTAGGTGCGATTTGTTTATTTATGGGGTTGCTCAGTTTAATTTCGATCATTTCAATTCAAGTATATAAAAGTAAATAGAGGTTGAAAAAACAATGCTCCTGCCAAATTGACAGGAGCATTGCTCGTATAAATAAGTATTTTCGTAGATGTGTACTTATCACTATGACTTAGTTGAAATATTTTTTAACCCCTCTTTATCGTCTTCATTACTGTCGAATTCGATAAAAAGTTATGTCACAAGTTGCAAATTTGGATGACGTTATATTAACTATAGAAAAAAATGAAAAATACCCGTAACTTTTTACAAGGGAAAATCGTTAAACAAAAGAAAAGGTTTTTAATCATGCGCTTGATTGAATGGGGGAAAAAGAATGAAGATTCTAATACTGGGCGGTACACGTTTTTTAGGAAGGGCTTTCGTAGAAGAGGCTTTGAATAGAGGGCATGAAGTTACATTATTTAATCGCGGAACAAATAATGAGATTTTTCCTGAAATAGAGCAGTTAATTGGTGATAGAAATGATGATGTTTCAAGTTTAGAAAATCGAAAATGGGATTTGGTCATAGATACATGTGGATTTTCTCCTCATCACATTAGGAATGTAGGAGAAGTACTTAAAGATAATATAAAGCACTATACATTCATCTCAAGCCTTTCCGTATATAAAGATTGGATTCCGTATCACATAAAAGAAGATTATATATTACAACCCGAACCATCAAGTGATCAAATAAAGGCTGTGGAGAATGGTGAAGTATCCCCTTATGAGTATTACGGTGCGCTTAAAGTATTATGTGAAAAAGAAGCAGAGAATTATTGGCCGGGGCGTGTTTTACATGTAAGAGCAGGACTTCTTTCAGGAATGTTTGATTATACAGATCGGCTTCCATACTGGATTCAGCGCGTAGCAAAGGGCAGTAATATGTTAGTTCCTGGTAGGAAAGACCGCCCAGTACAGTTCGTTGATATAAAAGATGTCGCAAGCTTTGGACTAAACATGGCAGAAAACAATAAAGTAGGTACATTTAATGTAACGGGTCCGAAAGATGAATTGACGATGGAAGAGCTATTAAATACGTGTAAAAAGGTTACAAATAGCGATGCTGCATTCGTTTGGGTTGATGAATCGTTTATGCATGAGAATAAAGTACAGCCATGGACGGAAATGCCATTGTGGCTTCCCGAAACTTTTGCATTAGAAGGTGAAACAGATCCGTGGAAAGGTGGATTCTCTATTAATATAGAGAGCGCAGTTAAAGAGGGTCTTACTTTTAGAAGGTTAGAAGATACTGTTTCAGACGTGTATGAGTGGATGAGAGAAACGAAAGATAGGGAATTAAAGGCAGGTATTTCAATTGAAAGAGAAAAGGTGCTGTTAGATAAGTGGTATGAAATAAAGAGAGGTTAAATAAGAATCCTATGAAAAAAGGACTCTGTCTATTGGTTAAACAGAGTCCTAATATTAGTCTACCACTCAATCGGATCTTCCCCGTACATTTCCCATAGCTTAGGAAACATCTTTTTCAAACCTTCTTCGTCATCTTCATCCCAGTCTAACTCGATATCAACTTCCTCAAATTCTTCATTTGATAAGACATGGTATAGTGTAAAGTATGTATCATCTTCATCCCCAGTCTTCTCCAAATATACTTCTTGTCCGAAATATAGCGTAAGTTCTTCTATTTCTGGAACATCATACTCGCTCAAATTTTCTAATACAGGAATTAACCGTTCTGGATCTTCAATACACGCTTCGTATGTTTCTTTTCCTTGATATAATAACCACCCGCGGAAGTAATCAAAACTATCATCCGAACAACCGCCCATAATTATATAAGCAGCCGCCCATAAGTGAAACGTATAGGATGCTTTTAAAATATGGTGCATATGTGTGTCAAAAGCTACAATTTCATGTACTGTACGTTTGGCGATATGAGAAGTGAGCCATTCTATTTGTTCTTCTTGGTCTTCGCCTTTCGATTTTGCACGAGCGATTATCTCCCAAAATTCTTCTTCTGTTATCGTTTTTTCTTTTATGTAATCTTCCCCTAGAATAGGGTCGGTATATCCTTTTTTTCGTTTGGAAGCGATTAGTTTGTTAGCTTCTTTTATGCATTCTTCTTCTGTTTCAAATTCTTTCGCTTTCACACTACCAGCTGTGCCAATTTTTCCGTAAAACACAACGTAGTCTCTATCTTTCACAACGATTTTCCAAAACTTATTTGATTTCTCAGTTTGCTGGATTAATAACGTTTCCATTCGTACCCCCATATTGCTTTTCTAGTATGCATTGTGATTGTAACATATGTATAAATACCTGTAATGACGAAAAGGTAAGTGTAGTTTTCGGAAAGTTCGAAAACCATTGAATGAAATAGAAAAATTTAGTAATCTTATTTGTACAGCAAATAAATAATAGTTTTGTAATGATACATTGGAGGGGTTTGTTGTGGATCTTACATTTAAAGTAGAGAAAACATGTTTTAATTACCGAGTCGGAGCAATTTGTAAACAAGGTAGTAAAATACTTATCCTTCAAGATGAAGGTGAAGAGTATTGGTACGTACCAGGCGGAAGAGTGAAAATGCTAGAAAATAGTGAAGATGCGTTAAAACGAGAGCTTGCAGAAGAACTAGGCGTACCTATTGAAGTGAAGAGATTAATATGGTCAGTAGAAAACTTCTTTACACTTTCTGAGCGAAAGTTTCATGAGATTAGTTTTTATTATGAAGTAGAATTGCATGAATTACCTGCAAATGGGGCGGATCAATATATTCTTGAAGAAGAAGGTAGAAAATATTTATTTAAGTGGGTGCCGGTAGAAGAGTTACATGCATATAACTTACAGCCAGCGTTTATAAAAGAGAAAGTAAAGGATGTATCAATTCATACAGAACATATCGTTTTACAAAAGTAATCGTGTTCGGAGGGCGAAAAGGATGAAGGGGACTAAAAAAGAGGTACATATAAATGACAAAGTAATTCATTATACACATATCGAAAAAGGTTCCAGTACGGTTTGCTTTATGTTTTCAGGTTCAGGATACAATTATGATAAGCCGTTATTGTATTATGCAACGATGCTAATGCTTGAAAATAAAATAGATGTAGTACATATTCATTATTCCTACGATGGGCAATTAATGGAAAAACCAATGGAAGAAGTAACAAAAGTAATGATGGATGATATTAATCCTATAATGAATGAAGTATTAAAAAATGGGCAATACAACAATGCAATGTTTTTAGGAAAATCACTCGGAACAATCCCGATTGCAAATGATTTAATGAAGAGAGAAGAATTTGCACAGTCAAAAATGATACTACTTACACCTTTACTAACTTTTGATTCGATTTTTGATTCTATCTTACATAGTCGTCACGAAGGGATTTTAGTAATTGGGGATAAAGATCATCAATACAATGCAGGTCAAATTGAGCAATTAGATCAATCGAATTTAAAAATCGAGGTTGTGAAGAACGCAAATCATTCTGTAAATATTGGGGAATTTGAAACGGAAAATTCAATTGAAGCTATAGCGAAAGTAATAGAACAACTTAAAGAAGTTGTAAGGATAAACTAATTTAAGTTTCAATACATGCAAAAAGAGGTGCAATTTGCACCTCTTTTTTATTTAATAAGCCTTCAAAACATGAAGCAAATAATCTTTCCGATTTAGCGGATTAAAGTCAACACGTTTTCGAGTAGGGAAGGGAGCCGTCAGCTTTGTGAAACCAGTTGGCTTTGTTATAAAGATACCTTCTCCTTCAGTAAATGAATGGAGCATTCGTTTAAAATCCTCTATTTTTGCAACAGGTAATGATCCTGTTAAATGGTAAGAATCATTATGCAACGTAGGCTCTGCAAAAGTTGCTGGAATAGCAGCAAGCTTATACATTGCGGTACTAATTGCGTGCTCCGGTACAGTTAATTCGAACTCGTTTACTGGTTCAAATGCACATGTTTCAGCGTGCTTTAAAGCATCCATTAAAACGAGTGGTGTTAAATTTCTAAAGTCACTTGCTGTTGTAACAGGGCTTGCATAACCAGTATGTGTTAACGTGACGATAATGTCCGTAACTTCCCATCCGTACAAACCTTGTTTTAACGATTGAAATACAGTATCTTCAATCGCTTTATGAAATGCTAAAGGCAATGATCCAAGCTCAACACCTAACTTATATGTTATGCCAGAATTCAGTTCACCACGTTCAACTTTGAAGCCGATTGTCGCGTAAAATGGATTCGTTTTTTCTCCCATTAATTCAGCAGAATTCCCAATGCCAATTGGTTTCTCAATACATACAACCCGCGTATTTGAGAAAGTAACCTGCAAATTATATTTCTCAAAAAGTGTTGTTTCAATTACTTCTTTTTGTACTTCCCCGAAAAGGCGAATATATAGTTCATTATGAATATCATCTTTCCACACTTTAATGAGCGGATCTTCTTCACATAGATCCATAAGTGCAGCGTATAGATCATGAATTCGTTCTTTTGGTACTGCTTCAATAGCAGCTTCCATTTGTGGTTCGGCAAAGTGAATATCTTTTATATAATCCGTCTGTTCACCGATAATATCCCCAATTTTAATATCACTCAGTCCCCACACTTTACAAAATTCTCCGCTTTGAACGGTCGAAGCCTGAACTGCAGTTCCATTATAAAACATGCACATTTTTTTAATCTTTTCCTTATGTGGTAGAGACTCTCCACGCTGTATATCAACATATTTTCTAACGTGTAAACAACCAGAAAATAGTCTTACGTAAGCAATCTTTTCGCCAGAAGATTCACGTTCAATTTTAAAAACAACACCGGATAATGTTTCATTTTGTGCCGATTTAGTAGCTGGAATTAAGGCTGAAATATTTTTAAGTAATTCAGTTACTCCTATACCTGTCATTGCTGAACCAAAAAAGATAGGAAACACATTTGCTTGCAGTATTTGCTTTTCGAGTTCTTTTCTTAATAGTGCATCCGGTATTATTTCGTTATTTACATATGACTCAAGCAATGATTCGTTAAATGGTGCTAACAGTTCCATACAACCGTCATAGGATTTATATTCAATAATCCGAGCGTCCTTTGTACCTTCGTTTTCTACAAAGTAGAAGGGGCATGCTTCATTTGAAAGAAGCTCTTTTATTTGTTTCACAACTTTTTCAGTATTTGCGCCACTACGGTCTATTTTATTAACAAATAATATTGTAGGTATGTTTAATTTCTGTAATGTCTGCATTAAAATCTTCGTTTGTGCTTGCACACCTTCAACGGCAGAGATAACTAAAATTGCACCGTCTAAAACGCGGAATGATCGCTCCACTTCAGCGATAAAATCAGCATGTCCAGGTGTATCAATAACATTTACTTTTAAATCATCAATAAAGAAAGAAACGACAGATGCTTTAATCGTAATTCCGCGTTGTCTTTCTAGTTCCATTGAATCGGTTTGCGTATTGCCACTATCAACTCGGCCAACTTCTTGAATCACATTCGTTTCAAAAAGAATACGCTCAGTCAAACTCGTCTTGCCAGCGTCTACGTGCGCGACAATCCCTATATTTATTGTTGTCATATATAAATATCCTCATTTCATTTTCCATTTTCATATCCTCATTTCTATTTGTGTATTGCCGCATTACAATCACTCTCCAGTCATTTGAATTATTACTATTATAATGTAATTTACATTTTTTGTAACGCGACAAAGCGCCTTAATTTGGAAAAAATAAAAATGAAAACAAAATGCTTGCATTCTAAATCGATATAGATTATATTAATTGACATATCAACTATTGATACATCAAACATTTTTAATTTGGATGTAAAGGAGGGGTAATTTGACAAGTTCATGCTCAAAAGAAGCAATAATTTTATATAAATTGCACTTCCTCAATAAAGAAGTAAGTTCGAAGTTTGAAGGGTGTACGGGTATGAGTCAATCTAGACTAGAGCTTATACTTCAGTTATATGAAGTAGATGAAATTAGTCAAAAAGCACTTCAGCAAGAAGTGAATATTGATAATGCAGCGATTACGAGGCATTTAAAACAGCTGGAAGCAAATGGAATGATTACAAGACGTAAAAATCCAGATGATAACAGAATTACGTTAGTGTCTCTTACGGAAGAGGGGCGAAATAAAATTCAAGTGTATCAAGAGGAAAAAGAGCGTTTCGCTACTTCAGCATTTAAAGGATTAAGTGAAGAAGAACGCGACAATCTTTTAACGATGTTAGACCGCATTCAAGAAAATATAAAAGAACTTTAAAAAGGGAGAATACAACTATGACTAACTCAGTAAAAACAAATGATTTTAACGAAATTTTAACAGGACGCCGTTCAATCCGTAAGTACGATCCTTCAGTGAAAATTAGCAAAGAAGAAATGACTGAAATTCTTACAGAAGCAACACTTGCACCATCTTCAGTAAACATGCAACCATGGAGATTCTTAGTTATTGAAAGTGACGAAGCAAAAGCAACACTGGCTCCACTTGCAAAATTCAATCAATCTCAAGTAGAAACATCTTCAGCGATGATTGCTGTATTTGGTGACTTAAAAAACTTTGATAACGCAGAAGAAATTTACGGTACAGCAGTAGAGCGCGGACTTATGCCAGCTGAAGTAAAAGAAGATCAAATGAAAAAACTTTCAGGTTACTTCTCAATGGTTACACCAGAAGTAATGAAAGATACTGTACTAATTGACGGTGGTCTTGTAGCGATGCAATTTATGTTAGCAGCACGTGCTCACGGCTATGATACTTGCCCAATTGGTGGATTTGAAAAAGACCAAATCGCAGAAGCTTTCGGATTAGATAAAGAGCGTCACGTACCAGTTATGTTAATTTCAATCGGAAAAGCTGCTGACAGTGGTTATCCATCAGTACGTCTTCCAATTGAAAAAGTTGCTGAGTGGAAGTAATTTTATAAAAAAACAGAAATAAGTGAGATATGAGAGGGGAAACACCATGATTATTATTCACGCAATATTTCAAGTAGATCCAGCAAAACAACAATCGTTTTTAGAAGAAATTCAGCCATTACTTCATGGTTCAAGAGAAGAAAGTGGAAATGTATCTTACGATTTATATAAAGATACTGAAAAAGAAAGTGTTTATACGATGGTAGAAGTCTGGAAAGATGAAGCAGCAGTTGCGAATCATAATACGAGTGAACACTTCACATCTTTCGTTAGTAAAGCATCACAGTTTTTAACTGCTCCGCTTGATATAAAGGTTTATAGCGGTGAACTAGTAAAATAATATGGTTATAGAAGATGACTTTGGCGTATGCTGAGGTCATCTTTTTTATTTACTTATATTTAATTGCATGTTAATGTATACTTAATTTTTTAATATCTCTACCAATGGAAAAAGAATATACAAGCTATATGGAACTCTTTGTAGAGTATTGCTTCTTTAATTGTTCATGAGTATATCTTTGTTTTATTAATATAGAATGAAAAAAGGATACGTTAGAGCTAAACGATTAATGGGTAGCATGTTAATAAAAAATTACATGAGTTTAGTAAAAAGTTATAATTTATTTTTAAGGGTGTGAAAATATAATGAAACCGGTATTGAAAAGCATACTTATTTCCTTTGCTTTTTCTGCAGTAGGGATGTGCTGGTTGCTGTTCATGTTATTTAGAGGAGGCGGAGACTGGTTATTGTCTTGGGTAGGTGTATTAATGGCATATTTATCTTTATACACTTTAATAGATTTATATTGTAAAAATACATACGAAAAAACATTAAATATAGTGCTTATAAAATCAACAGTTACTACCTTTAGTTTTGGAGTATTAGGAATCATATTTGGTATAATACACGAGCTATTAACACCATGGAGTCTCAGTTTAATGGTTTGGTATTGGTTGCTAACTCTACTTTTATTTTTAACGACCATAATATTATTAGTTAGTTTAGTATTTGTAAATCGTAAAGATCAAAATTTCCCCAGGGTATATAGATTACTTATACTTCTAAATTTACTTCTTACGTTAGGACCAGTATTGTGGCCACTATTTCTTACTATTATTGGAAATGGCATGAACGCTAGTGCAGGATGGTAAAAGTGAATGAAATAAAAAGTTGATATAGGGTTTTAAGTATGTAAGAGAACGTGTTTTGATAAATTGAAAACACGTTCTTTTTTATTGTTAATCTTAATATGAACTCCTTAAATTTATAAGATAATTCGATTGGGAAAAAGATATGTTACTGGAACAAACATATATGTACCTTTGAAACGAACACAATTAATGAATCATCTTAAAAATAATAAAGACGAGGTGAAATGAAAATAAGGGCAGTTAAGTGGCTGTCCTTATTTTATATGCCCTTTTTATTTTCATGCATAGCTCTTTCTCAGTTTATCGTATCAAAATTTGAACGTAAGTATTTCGTAAGGAATGGATAAGAAAAAAGAGAGTTTTATCATATAGGATTAAAGTATAACTTGAATTAATCCGATATTAATAGAGAAGAGGGAGCCTTATGAAAAAATGTAATTCAATTAAGTTAGCAAGTTTAGCAATTTTATTAGCGGGTACTACTCTATTCACACCAGGTTTTACTGTGAAAGCAGAGTCTGTTCAAAATTTATCTAGTCCGTCACAATCACATGATCAAAAGAATCGGAATGGTTGGAAACAAGTAATGCAGGAAACAGTACAGCTTGGAACCCCAGGAATATTAGCGAAGACGTCTAACAATGGAAAGATTAGTAGTTATACTGCTGGCGTCGCGGATTTAAATACAAAGAAAACAATGAAATCGGATTATCGTTTTCGGATTGGGAGTGTGACGAAGACTTTTACCGCTACGACTGTTCTTCAATTAGTAGGAGAAAATCGCGTGCAACTTGACGATCCAATTGAAAAGTGGCTACCGGGTCTCATTCAAGGTAATGGGTATGATGGCAATCAAATTACGATACGTCAACTTTTGAATCATACGAGTGGTATAGCTGAATATTTAAAGTCAAAAGACGCTGACATAATGAATTCGAGAAAAACGTATACAGCAGAAGAAATAGTGAAAATAGGACTTTCTCTACCTCCAGATTTTTCACCAGGTAAGGGATGGCTGTATTCAAACACAGGATACGTAATATTGGGAATGCTTATTGAAAAAATAACTGGAAATAGTTATGCGGAAGAAATTGAAAAGCGAATTATTGAACCTTTGGATCTGTCAAATACGTTTTTACCAGGGAATTCACCCGTTATTCCAGGAAAGGATCATGCTCGTGGTTATATGAAAATAGAAGAAACAAGTGAATTGAAAGACATGACGTATTATAATCCAAGTATAGCTAATTCAGCTGGAGATATGATTTCTAATGCGGACGATTTAAACAAATTCTTTTCATCTTTACTTGGAGGTAAGTTACTGAAGGAAAAGCAGCTAAAAGAAATGCTTACTACAGTTCCTACAGGGATTAAAGAACTTGGCCATGGATATGGTCTTGGAATCTATGAGACTAAGCTTCCAAACGGTGTTTCAGTTTGGGGGCATACAGGAGGGATTCCTGGATTTACCACTTTTGCTGGGGGAGCAATTGGAGGCAAACATACATTGGCTATTAGTATTAACTCTTTAGGTGCGATTGATATTAATACGCAGTTTAATAAAATGATGCAAATTGAATTTAAGAAATAGATGAAAAGAAAGCGAATGAGATACTGCTTTAAAGGACAGTATTAGCATTCATGGTATGGCAGCAATCAAGTATATGTAGAACATAAATACGGATACAAGTATAATTCAATCTTATAGTCTAGTATAAAAAAGATGTCAGTTGCATGATATCTTTTTTATTTTGGATCAAAGAGATATATTATTAATTTTGAAAATTGTTATTTTTTTAATTATTCCATATAATAAAGGGTATAGGGGATATACAGGGGAGTTATGAATGGATAATACTTTAGTTAGTTAATTATTTTTGTTTTAATAAATAAAAGTAAATTGATGTGGAGTGAAATACATTGGAACAAAATCACTTTAAATGGAGTAACAAACAATTACGAGAACATGTCGAAGTAGTAGATGGTAAGAGAAGCCCACATATTTTATTAAAGAATGCAACGTATTTAAATTCATACTTGCGTGATTGGACAGTAGCAAATATTTGGGTATATAATGACCGAATTGTATACGTAGGGGAGAAATTTCCAGAGCAATTAACGGATTGTGAAGTTATTGATTGCGATGGAAAGTATGTAGTTCCTAGTTACATAGAACCGCATGCACATCCATATCAATTATATAATCCAGAAACTTTAGCAAATTATGCGATGCAATTTGGGACAACAACTTTTATTAATGATAATTTAACTTTATTTTTCACGTTACAACGTGAAGAAGCATTTCGTTTATTAGATGAATTTGAAAAGATTCCGGCAAGTATGTATTGGTGGTGTCGTTTTGATGGACAGACTGAACTACAAAATGGGGAATCTTTATTTAATAGTGAAGAAATAATGGAGTGGCTGAAGCATGAAGATGTTCTTCAAGGCGGCGAGTTAACAGCATGGCCAAAACTATTAAATGGCGATGATGAGATGTTAAATTGGGTACAGGAAACAAAGCGCTTAAAGAAAAAAGTAGAAGGTCATTTTCCCGGTGCGTCTGAATCAACGTTAGCGAAGTTAAAGTTACTAGGTACTGATTGCGATCATGAAGCGATGACGGGGCAGGAAGCATTAACACGTCTTATGCAAGGTTACACCGTTACTCTTAGAAACTCTTCTATCCGTCCAGATTTAGAAGTTTTACTGAAAGAATTGCTGGAATTAGGTGTCAAGCAATTTGATAGATTCATGTTCACAACAGATGGTTCACATCCGTCATTTTATGAAAACGGAATGACGAATAGGATGATAGAAATCGCGATAAAGCAAGGGATACCAGTAATTGATGCCTATAATATGGCAAGCTATAACATTGCTCGTTATTATAATATGGAGCATTTACACGGCGCGATCGCGACAGGAAGAATTGCAAATATTAATATTTTGGAAAGTAAAGAAAATCCGATTCCAATAAGTGTAATTGCAAAGGGGAAATGGGTGAAGCGTGATGGAGTAAATAAAAATGAATCCTTACTTATAGATTGGAGTAAATTCAAAGTAACTCCATTATTATTAGACTGGTCTTTAAAGAAAGAAGATATGATTTTTTCTGAAACAACAGGTATAAAATTATTAAATGATGTTATTTCAAAACCATATGTAACTGAAATCGACTTAAACGGTGAAGAACTTTCTATTGAGCATGATGAATGTTTCCTTATGATGATTGCTCGTGATGGCACTTGGCGAGTGAATACAGTTGTGAAAGGTTTTGCGAATGGATTAGGAGGTCTTGCTAGCTCTTATTCCGGTACAGGTGACATCATTCTTATTGGAAAAAGGAAAGAAGATATGCTTACAGCTTTTCATAGAGTAAAAGAGCTTGGCGGGGGAATGGTAATAGCGGAAAGAAATGAAGTGTTACACGAAATTGCATTACCATTGCTCGGGATTATGTCTAATTTGAAAATGAGTGAATTAATACAGAAAGAGAAAAAAATGGTGGAATTACTACAAGAGCGAGGATACACTTATAATGATCCAGCATTTACGATTTTATTCTTTTCTGCGACGCACTTGCCTTTTATACGGGTAACACCTATAGGATTATATGATGTGAAAAGTGGTAAGGTACTTGCTACGCCGATTAAATGTTAAATATAAATCCCCTATAAAAATCAATTTTATAGGGGATTTATTATTTACAGCATAAGAATAGAATTACCTCAAAAACAAATAATATAGTATCTAAATCATTTGAGGTGATACTTAAATATGAAAAAACTATTGTATGTTTTAAGTGTATTTATTTTGTGCGTATCTATACAGCATGTGGTACATTCTCAGTCAAATGCACCAAGCTTGTCTTCGGATTGTCTGGAAGAAAGTAAAATACGTGATGAAAAGTATGTGAAAAACATAATGAATGACATAAAATCAACGTTTAATTTAAATATTGATGAAAATAGTTTTATGGAAGTCAGTAAAAGAGACCTAGAGGCTGCGCATTTGATGTATGGTGGAAGGGAAAATGATTCTTATTATAATTCGCTAACTAAAGTTTATGATAGTGGTGGATATAGGGGAGAGCCTAGATTATTTGTGAAGGCGCAAGAAGCATTTTTACTTTATAAAGAAATAGACGATACTAATGTAATGAAACGCTTAAACCTTGAAAAAGGGGAATGGATTGTTACCGAAACGAAAAAGAAGCAAGGGAAAATCGTGGAATACAGACCATTACAATGTGAAAAAGATTATCTGAAAAAGAGAAATGAATACCATAATATAAAATGATGTAACGAAAATCTTGAATGGGAAAGTTTTCGTAAATAAATGTAAATTGGTCGATAGAAATCACTAGTAAGTTCGCCATAAAAAACGTCATTTTCATCATTGAAAATGACGTTTTTTTTATTCTTAAAGCCTTTGCATCGCACTCTCAATCCTCTTTGCCAAATCAGCTGACACTTCATGGAAATACCCCAAAACTATCTTTCTAATATCATCGGAGATAACTTTCAAATCACTAGCTAAGTTTTCGGCAAGATGTTCTTTTTCTATCGGTTGTAACTTCGCATAAAATTCACCAGGCTGCCCAAAGTCGTCTTTCTTAGTTATAGAAGCTCTTTCAAGTTTTCCTTCAACGTATCTTCCGTCACCGCTAGTTGCTTGATTAGCAGGTGCCCAATTTTGCTGTTGGTTGATCGTTATTTTACGAAATTCAGGTCCAATTCTTCTTCTTTGAGAATCGCTATAAATGTTAGCACGCCCTTGCAGCATTTTATCATCTGATAGTTCTGCACCGTCTAGTAAATTAGAAGGGGAGAAAGCGACCTTTTCTACTTGTTCTTTATAGTTTTCAGGATTTTTATTTAATACCATTTTGCCTACTGGTATAAGAGGATACTCCTTTTCATCCCATACTTTTGTATCATCTAAAGGGTCATAAGAAAGGTGTGTTTCATCTTTAGGATCCATGAGCTGGACATATAAACCATATTCCACTGCTTTACCAGCCTCAATTGCATCGTATAAATCTTTCCCGCTATAATCAGGATTTTCGGCGGCCAGTTTATTCGCTTCCTCACTAGTAATGAATTGTACACCTTCAAATGGGTACCAATGATACTTTACATACTTTCGATTACCGTGAGCATTTCTCCAAACATATGTATTTACACTATGTCCTGGGATGTGGCGAAGGCTTTTTACCGTACCGGCATTAGAGTATAAACGGACAACAAAGTGAATGGATTCGGGTGCTCTAGCGACAAAGCTCCAAAAGCTATTAGGGTCTATTAAGTTATTTTTAGGTGAAGGTAACAACGCTTGAATTGTTTCAGGGAAACGCATTGGATCACGAACTGAAAAAACAGGAATGTGATTACATAAAAGATCGAAAATGCCTTCATTTGTATAAAATTTTGTAGCAAAACCACGTACATTTCTAGAAGTATCAGGTGTTCCTTTCGTACTAACAGCTAATGAAAATCGAACCATAACAGGAATTTTCTCATTTGAATTTTGTAAAAAGCTTAGTTTTGTATGTTCAGACATCGGATATATCGTTTGAAAATAACCGAATGCACCAAATCCTTTTGCATGAACAGGTCTTTCTAAAATTTTTTCGTGAATAAATTCTTGTAACGCCTCGTGCAGTACATTATCTTGCTTTAAAATAGGTCCACGTGAACCAACTGTTTGAGAGTGAAGTTTAGCTTGTTCATTACGTTCTCCATTTTCATTAAAGCCTTTTCCTAGTAAAGATTGTCCCTGTTTATCATAGTTTTCATCCATCGATATAGCCTCCAAATCTTTTTTTCCATTGTTACTAAATATGATTTTATAGCCTTGATTATGTATGACACGCAAAGTTCAAAATAGTAATAGACCGCTAGATGAAAAAAACGTGTATGTAGTGGACCTGTTGAAATAGAAGAAATTATGGAAAAATGAATATCGGGAAGAAAATTACTATTAAAATTACAATCTTAAAAATGAATTTATACATGACTTTATAGAGAATGAACATAAATAAACAGGGAAAATAACTAGGAGGAATTTAAAATGTCGGATTGGTTTCAATTAGATAAAGAATATATGATGCCTACGTATTGTCGTACGAAGGTTGCAATAGAAAGAGGAGAAGGGTGCAAGCTTTATGATGTGGATGGTAAAGAGTATGTAGATTTATTTTCTGGTGTCGGAGTGAACGTATTAGGGTATAATCACCCGAAAATCGTGCAAACGACAATGGAACAAGTTACGAAATCTCTGCATCTCCCATTTCATTTTTTAAACCCAGTTGCGATTGAGTATGCAAAGAAATTAGTTGATTGCTCTTTAAAAAATGGAAAAGTCTTTTTTACAAACTCTGGTACGGAAGCGACAGAAACAACGTTGAAATTAATTGATAAATATAGAGCGAATACGCATGAGGAACGTGAAGGAATCGTAGTGCTGAAGAATAGCTTCCACGGGCGTACGTTAGGGGCACTTCATTTTACGAGACAAGAAAGTGTATATCAAAATTTCCCTAAAACATCGATTCCAGTATATGAAGTAGAGCGCGAGAATATAGAGCAATTAGAAGAAACAATTGTTAAAGAAAATCCAATTGCGATTATGCTAGAGCCTGTATTAGGTAGCGGGGGGATATACCCTTTATCGGGTGAATATTTACATGGTGTTCAAAACTTATGTGATAAATATAATGTCATTCTTATCGTTGATGAAGTTCAAAGTGGTATGGGGAGAACTGGTAAACTATTTGCTTATCAAAATTTCAATATTACACCGGATATTATTCAAATTGGTAAGGGAGCAGGAGGCGGGATACCGCTTGGCGGAATTATTGTAGGTGAAAAGTTATGTGATGTATTTGCACCAGGAGATCACGGCACAACGTTTGCTCATTCTTCAATGGGAACGGCTTTAGGGTTAACGGTTTTAAATACATTGATTGACGATGGTTTAATGCAAGAAGCGTATGAAACGTCATACTATCTAAATGATAAATTGCAAGAAATTCAGAAAGAAAATTCTTATTATATTCAGGAAGTACGCCATGCTGGTATGATGTTTGGAATTAGTTTGAATGATACGAATGAAAATGTGAAGAAATTACAGGTAGAGCTAATGGAGAAAGGGATGTTAGTTGATGTTACACAAGGGAACATCATCCGTTTACTTCCTCCATATATAATTACTAAAGAAGAAATTGATGCATTTATTTATGAATTTATCTCCTGTATTCATAGCTTATCCGCTATTGCAAGTGTTTAAAAACCTTTTATGAAAAATCACCTTATTTTTAATGCAAATAGGAAGAAAATAGTGGTAAAAAAATAAATTTACGTATAAAAATAAAAAGCTGAAAAAGGTACTCATATAGCGCCTTCTTCAGCTTTTTAAAATAGTAAATTACTTAATCTAGGAAGCATCTCGTTGGACAAATAATTAATTATGTGAAACAATAATAACAGATAAGGAGACGTTGCTTTTCCTTAAGTGCTTCGTATTGAATTTATTCTAGTAAGAGAAGGTGTGCTTAAAGAAGTTAAATTAAATAAGGGGCTGTTTTACTATATGCAACAAAATAATGATTTAAATTTTGAACCTCAAGACGTTAATATTGTCAATTCTAAACAAGCGAAAAAAGCAGTTATTGCTACTGGCATTGGGAATGCAATGGAGTGGTTTGACTTTGGATTATACGCGTATTTAGCGGTAATATTAAGTCAATTATTCTTCTCAGGTGTGGATAATAGTGGTTTGCAACTTGTACTAACATTTGGTACATTTGCGGCGGCCTTTCTCGTTCGACCAATCGGAGGTATTTTCTTTGGTAGAATAGGAGATAAATACGGCCGAAAGATTGTTTTAAGTACAACTATTATTTTAATGGCACTTTCTACATTATTCATCGCATTACTACCAACCTATGAACAAATTGGTGTATGGGCACCAATACTACTTTTAATTGCTCGAATGATTCAAGGCTTCTCTACAGGCGGCGAATATTCAGGAGCAATGGTTTATATCGCAGAATCTTCTCCAGATAAAAAGCGTGGTATACTCGGTAGTGGTCTTGAAATTGGAACACTCTCAGGTTACATTGCTGCCTCGGTAATTGTTACCATTTTAACGTTATTATTAACAGATGAGCAAATGCTCAGCTGGGGATGGCGTATTCCTTTCTTAATTGCTGCACCAATTGGTTTGGTCGGTTTATATTTACGACGTCATTTAGATGAATCTCCAATCTTTCAAGAGATGGAAAAAGCACAAGAGGAATCTGAAGACAACGAACAATTTTCATTTATGGATATATTAAAATATCACAAAAAAGACTTCTTATTAAGCACAGTAATTGTTGCCTTCTTTAACATTACAAACTATATGATCCTTTCGTATATTCCTTCTTATTTAACACAAGTACTAAAAGTCAAAGAAACAACGGGCTTATTAATTATTTCAATTACGATGGCACTTATGATTCCACTGGCACTTTATTTCGGTAAATTAAGTGATAAAGTAGGTAATAAACGCGTAGTACAAATTGGCTTACTTGGTTTAGCATTATGTTCAATTCCAGCATTTTTATTAATTGGTAACGGACATATTGTAGCCATGTTTGCGGGTATTTTCATTTTAGGTTTCTTCCTTAGTGTATATGAAGGAACATTGCCTTCGTTATTACCAGCACTCTTTTTCACCGACGTACGTTATCGTGCGCTTTCTATCTCCTTTAATATTTCTGTATCTATATTCGGTGGAACAACACCGCTTGTATGTTCATACTTAGTTCATGCTACTGGTAACCCGCTCGCACCAGCATTTTATTTAACAGGTGTAAGTGTAATTGGATTAATTGTGTTTAGTGTACTGTTTGTCACAACCTCAGGACGTGCACTAAAAGGTTCTTACCCTACTGTAGAATCGAAAAAAGAAGCACATCAAATCGCTAAAGAGGACCCTGAAGAAACACTTTGGTGGCATGAAGAATCTTTAGAAATTGAAGCAGGAAAAAAAGCATAATTTGTGAAAAGCAACGTGGACTTTTACACAAAAAGACTCCTAGTTTAATAGGAGTCTTTTTGTATACATCATTTTCTCTTCTTCTTCAAACTCTTCTGATACGCATAAAGCTTATAAACCTCTTCCTTAAATTCATGCAGAAGTACAGTGTTTTCACCATTTGAATAACGCACTGCATTATACGCGTCTATAATAATATGACTCTGAATATTTACCTCTTCTTCATCATTAATTCTCTCTAGCCAAGCTTCAACAGTTTCTCCTCGTTCTCGGTTTAAAGGAGGAGATAGCTTACTCTCGAGTTTGAAAATTTCTTTTCGAATTTCGTTATGTGGTGGCTTATTTCGTTTGAAGCGTTTTTGGCTAATGCCTTCTTTATCAGTAATGATTGTAGATTCAAAGACAGGCATATTTGGTAAACTTAAATGTTTTCGTTTTTTTACTATTTTCCAAACGACGTAAATAACGATGGCTGTACAGGCTATTATTGTAATGCTATTTATGAGAGTTGGATCAAAAGGACGCTGCCCCAATTCTTCTTTAATTTGAGGATCTTTTAAATTTCCTTTATTCGACCAAAAGTCGTCTGTATCTTTTAATGCAGCTGCCGAGAACAATGGATTTAAAGCATAACCAAATCCTAAGGCAACTACTTGTATGATATAAGAAAAAAGAAGCCGAATATAAGGAAATATCGGAATAAGTAAAGCGCTAATTATTCCAATCGTAATAATAGAAGTGAAACGTAATAGTTGTTGATTACGATTGGAACCTGTTAACCAAAATGTAATCATAATGTGTAAAGTTAATAGTAACAATTTCCACAATGGCGGAAAGGGGGCATAAAATATAGCTGAAACGACAAACCATACAATACCGCCTAACGATTTTTGTACTGGATATCCCGGTCCAACAGAGTGTACGATAAAGAAAAACAGTGGTAATAATATTGTGCCTAAAATAGAGAAAGGTAGAAATAAAGAACAACCGATTATTTGAATAACTAACAGTAGTACAAAACCTGTTGTTTTTTTCTTCATAAATTTATGAAGAAAAAATACTCCTACATAACCGGTCACTAAAAATATAGCAATACCAATGAGTTCATCTCTTTCCGTTAATAATGAAAGAAGGAGGAGCAGAATAAAGTCATTAACGTGATAGAGCCAAGTTTTCAAGCTTTTCCACCATCCCTTCATTATTAATGAGGAACGTAGGCTGAGATAGAAGAGGGAGCTCCTTTTTCTGCAAACCAATGTATATCATTGTAGATGAGCGTTCCCTTTTTCTCGTTACATAGTGAAGAAATCCTTGTTTCGGAAGTAGCGTACTATCATCTGAAATACGTGCTAATTCTTCTAACGCTTTGGCGTAATGTGTTTGTCCTTCGTTTAATGGTAAAAGCAAAGGGCCACCTTCTGCTAAAACACTAATAAATAACTCAAACGGAATTTGATGCTTCGCTGCATATTGACAAATGTACGTTGTAAATGAAATAAGGTCTTCTACATTTTCTTTCCAACCAAACCCACGATCAGCAGCTAAAGAAAGACAAATCGTCCAACTATAATTTTTTACAGGTTCATATTGCTTCGCTTGTAACGCCTGCATTTTAGCAGATGCTTTCCAATGAATAGAGCGGAAAGATTCACGTTCATATCGTTTAACACCGATAATGGATGTTTCATCATTGTAAAAAGAGAAATTCGTTCGATACGAACCTGTTAATAGTTGCTGAAGTTCTTGTAAACCGGCTACCTCTTTAGGAGAAGGGTACACAATAATTTCAGTCTTTAACTTATCAAAAACAGGTAAATGTACAGTTAATAAATGAAAAGGATCTTTTAAAACACATTCGAACTGTTCAATTTGAAACACACCACGCTTCGTTGCGGTTAATGTTAAATCCCATTTTTGTGCTGAATGAGCAGGTTGTGAAAATGGGAAAGAAAATAACGTTTTCGATATTTGTTCAATCCCTTGATCTTTATGCGGTATAAGAGATGAATTTAAATGAAAATAACAAACGCCGTTAACGAGTGGTATATTTGCACCATTTTTTAAATGAATAAAAAACTGTCCAGATTCATCAGGGAAAAGCCGAGTTGTTTGTTTTTCATTTATAACTTGAAATCTTTTCTCTATGTAAGCGACATATTTATAAATGAAAATCGCAAATAAATAGTAGAAGAAAAAGAGAAACATAATAATTCGTTGCGGCAGAAAAAACGTAAATAGTATAGCGCCTGGCACAGTTAATTGAATAATATGGAGTTGGAAAAATAAAGGTACAGTTACAACGCGCTGTCCATTCATGCTTGTTCAATCTCCACAGGTACGTCAACTTCTTTTAAAATCCTTTGCGTGATTTCATTTTTTGTCGTGCGTAAGGCACCTTCCATCGATAAGACGATACGGTGATTCCAAACGGAAGGAACTAAAAATTGTATATCTTCAGGTGTGCAATATTCTCTGCCGCGTAAAAAGGCTAGTGCTTGAACCGCACGTACTAAAGCTAATGTAGCACGCGGGCTTACACCGTTAGCAATGTAATCATGATTTCTTGTAGCGTGAGCAAGCTTAATAATGTAATGTTCTAACGGTTCTGATACGAAAATTTCTTTCACTTGTTTCTGTGCTTCTAAAATGTCTTCTAAAGAAATGACAGATGTGACGCTTTCTAACGGTGCATTGTTACGAAAACGGCGCATCATTTTTAATTCATCTTCAGGAGACGGATAACCAATTGAAATCGTCATTAAAAAGCGATCAAGTTGTGCATCTGGAAGAGGGAAAGTTCCTTGTGATTCAATCGGGTTTTGCGTCGCAATAACAAAGAATGGTTTCGGAAGAGGAGTAGACTGCTTTTCAAGCGTTACTTGTCGTTCTTCCATCGCTTCTAACAAACTAGATTGTGTTCTCGGCATCGCGCGGTTAATTTCATCTGCAAGTAGTATATTTGTCATAACTGGTCCAAGTCTTAATTCGAATTCACTAGTTTTTGGATTGAAATATTCAATACCTGTTACATCACTCGGAAGTACATCAGGGGTAAATTGAACGCGAGAAAAATTACCACCAATGCTTTTAGAAATTGTTTTTGCTAGTAATGTTTTCCCGGTGCCAGGAACGTCTTCAAGCAGTACATGTCCATCAGCAAGTAATGAAACGAGGAGTAAATCAATTACATTTTCCTTACCGACAAAAACAGATCCTATGTTTTCTTTCAATTTAGTTATCATATGTATCATTCCTTTCAAAATAAAAGCGGATATTTCTATATTTTAACAAATTATTCAGAAAATTGATATGATTTTTTAATCTGAAGAAATGGATACTTAATTTTAAAATTCCACTTGCATATTTTGGAATATGATTATACAATATCGGTATACGATGTATCGTGAGTCGATATATCATGAAGCGATGTATCGGAGGTAGTTATAATGAATGCGAAAGCGCAAAAATACATTCCATTAACTGAGGCGACATATTACATATTGTTGTCACTTGTAAAGCCAATGCATGGTTATGGAATTATGCAAATGGTAGAAGAGATGACAAATGGGGAAGTAAAGCTCGGTCCTGGTACTTTATACGGGAATACGACGAAGTTATTAAAAGAAAAATTGATTGTTGAAGTTGCCTCTACCGATAGGAAGAAGTGCTACGAGTTAACACCATTTGGTAGAGAAGTGTTAGAGCTAGAGTATAACAGACTGCAGAGATCTGTAAGGAATGGAAACAGTATATTAGGGGAGTGAATGGAAGATGGAGACAAAAAGGGTATTTAAATTTTACGCGGGATGGAGTTTAGAAAAAGAGGAAGCCTTTTTAAGAAAAATGCATCAAAAAGGTTGGGCATTACAAAAATATAATATAATGTATACGTTTAAGAAAACTGAGCCAAAAGATGTAATATATAAAGCAGATTTTAGATTGGATTATAAAGATTCAAAAGAAAAACAAAAAGAGTATTTCGAAATATACGAAATGTCTGGTTGGAAACGCGTAACGAGTTTTACAGGATGGAATTATTTTTGTAAGGAAGTAGAAGAGGTAAATGAATTGCCTGATATATATTCAGACAAGGAAACGAGGATACAAAAACTTACTGAGTTGTTACAGTTCATTGCAATTATGTTTGCAATGTTAATTCCAGCGCTGTACTTATGTTTTTTTGGAGTATCAGAATCTGGATTATATAAAGGTATGATAGGATTTTTTGTTTGTATATATTTATATATATTTATTAATTTATTTTGGAAAATTAAAAAGTTAAAAAAGGAAATATTGTAACAAATCGTGAAATTTTTAAGAAGATGATTTCGTATTAGATTTATGGGAATCATCTTCTTTTGTTATGTAAAAAATTCTTTTTGTTCATTCTTTTTTATATAATAAAAACTATGTAATTAAGGCATAGAGCTAACGACAATAAAGCTAACACCTGTAACAACACCTAAAAAAATCATAAATGATGAAGAAACTATTAATAATAATGAACTACCGATTAATATTTTTCTATTAGATTTTTGATTTTTAAAATGATAATAAAGTAAACAGCCACAAATAGTTGATCCTATCCATATAAATAGTCCATAGGAAGTCGTTATTTTCTTCCAGTCGAAGATCCAAAAGTAGAGTATGATCACGTGGCAAAATAATAGTAGACATGTGGATGGAATCATTAATCTTTTATTAAATACCATTTGTTTCACCTCTCTTATGTAAAGATTACCAGAAGAGTATGGAGTTTAAAATATAATAAGGAAGAAATACGTTTTGTACTACCGCATTAAAAGGAAAAATCCCTTAAAGAAAAATCTATTTCTATAAGGGATAGTAATGATTTTATGAGAAAGACTGATTTTGCGCAGGTTTTATAAATTGTTCTGGGTTTTCAACAAGCCCACATACAGCACATTGGACGCGGTAAGTAGGTCCTTGATAAGCCATATGAAAAGCGTTCATCGTTTCATTTGTGTATTCTTCTTCTACTTGACCAGTTTGCGGATTTAATTTTACTGGTTTTACTTGTTGCTCAAGAATATTAAAGCGCGTTCGGTTCGTTTTACAGCTTGGACATAGCATTGGTTCCATATGTATACACCTCCATTTGTAGCATTTCTTAAGCGGTATGATTTTATGCAAGTAAAAAAACTTTCTCAATATAAATAGGTGTTTATTATATTTAAAATTCAGAAAAAATAAAATATAATAAATGTAAGAACTGGTTATGTCCAAACCAAATCTCCTGTTTTATGCCAATAAGCTGGGGGGCCGAGAAATCGGCCTCATTTTTTTGTGCTCATCTCAATAAGGTACAAGGTTTTTAAAAACATTTGTCGAATTTTTAGAGGTGAAGGTTAAGGGGGAATAATTATGAACTTAAAAATGAAATACATTATTTTATATGTAGAAAAGTTTGAGCAATGTCTTCAGTTTTATAAAGAAATTTTAAGATTGCCAATAAGAGCAGAGCACGGTACATATATTGAATTTGAAACAGGAGCAACAATTTTAGCGATGAATACACGAGAGGATGTTAAGGAGTTAACGGGACTACCTCTTACAGAAGGTGTACTACAATCTTCCCATTTTGAGTTAGGGTTTGTTGTAGAGGATGTAAAGGAAACGATTGAGAAATTAAAAGAACAAGGGGTGGAAGTTCTAGTTGAGCCAATCGTAAAACCGTGGGGACAAACAATTGCTTACATTGCCGATCCAGACGGTAATTATATTGAAATTTGTAGTTCATTAGAATAGAAGGAGAAAAAGAGGATGGGGTTTCCAAAATTAGAAACAGAACGTTTACTATTAAGAGAACTTACACTATTAGATGCAGAAGCGATGTTCCATTATTTTTCAAAAGAATCCGTTATTCGTTATTTCGGAATGGACTCTTTCGAAAATATTGAGCAAGCGAAAACGACTATTCAAACGTTTAGAAAGCGTAATGAAGAGGGAAGCGTATTTCGCTGGGGAATAGAGAAGAAAGGCACGGATCAATTAATTGGTACGTGTGGGTTTCATTTAATTAACAAGCATCATAAACGAGCTGAAATTGGTTATGAGCTAGATGATACATATTGGGGACAAGGATACGCAACCGAAGCACTGCAAGCAATGCTAGCTTACGGATTTGAAACGTTGCATTTTATAAGAATTGCAGCTGTCGTATATATAGAAAATGAAGCTTCCCGTAATTTATTAAAAAAATCCGGATTTCAAGAAGAAGGATTACTTCGAAAATATATGATTCAAAATGATGTTGCTCATGACACGGTCGTTTATTCATTATTAAAAGAAGATTGGCAAAAGTAATGAGCACAAATGAGATAATGAAGGTTATTAAGGACCATAAAGATGAGCGATTTATATTAGGTATAGACGGACTAAGTCGTTCGGGTAAAACAACGTTGGTTAAAAAATTAGAAGAAAATATGAAACGAAATGGAATCCCGTTTCATATTTTTCATATTGATGATCACATAACCGAGCGTAACAAGCGATATAATACTGGATTTGCAGAATGGTATGAGTACTATAACCTTCAATGGGATATCGATTGCTTGCAGCAAAACTTATTTCAAAAGTTACAAAGTGACATGCAATTAGAGTTGCCATACTATCATGATGAAACAGACTCATGTGAAATGAAAGAAATACAGCTTCCTTTAGTAGGTGTAATAATTGTAGAAGGAGTTTTTCTTCAACGAAAAGAATGGAGAGATTTCTTTCATTATATGGTGTATTTGGATTGTTCAAGAGAGACAAGGTTTCTACGTGAAAGTCCGGAAACGCAGAAGAACCTTCCAAAGTTTCAAAGTAGGTATTGGAAGGCTGAGGAGTATTATTTGGAAGTGGAATTGCCGAGGGAGAGAGCGGATTTAGTAATTACAAAATGAAGCTAAGTATCAAGAAATGCATGAAAAATTTGATAGCAAGATGAAAACCGCATTATCAGAGGGGAAAATGAAAGATCTTACGCCTGTAATGTTAAGCGATAATAAAGTTGTTTAAAAAATAATAAAATCCTTTAAAAAATAATAAAGTTCTTTAATTCTTATAGAACTAACCATGCAGGTTAGCTCTATAAAAAAAATTCAATTTATTACAAAGTGTAGAAAAGCATAATTTTTCAAAGGCAAAGCAAGAATGGGTATATTATGGAATGGTAGACAATAAGTTAACTGTCATCTATGTTGCCATGAAAGAGTTTAAATGGCATGAACTACAATTTGTAGGGCAGTTTATGAGTTCACAACAAAGAGAACGCTATAATATCATATTAAAATAAAAGAGGGGTAGAACATGCCATTCCATATAGGTAGTGCAAGAGCAGGTTTTACTAAGGTAAGTGGTACTAGGGGTAGGTGCATTCTATAAGTATTTAGGATATAGAGAAAACGGTAAAGATGTAATGGAACGACACGAAGCTTATGTTGAGGATATTCATGTAGAAACTGTAACGAAATACGGTAAAGTATACTGGAATACGATTGATAGTGAACTAGAATATGCAAAAAAAAAGATTAGTGAACTAGGATATACAGAAAAGGAAACTCTTAGAGATGTATTAATTAGGGCAGATAGATGTTTGAGAGACTATGGTTACGCTATAAAATAGTAGACTTTAGGAGAAATAAATCTATTTAAAGGGGTATCAAGGATGGGGAAATTCAAGAAAGACCAAAAGTAGTTGCACTTACATTTGAGGGGTTAACGCCATGTACCATTGTAAGAGTTGGTTGGATTTTTATTACGGTACAGGTAGAGGAAACAAAACATCTGTATTCGATTACAAAAGGTAAGATAGTTCCATTAGAAGAAGACAAATACTACTTATTAGAAGAGTGTATAAATGAAGAAGGTAACTTTGAAATAGGCGATGTGTTTGGTATTATTGATTCATCGAACTTAGAAAGTGTAAAGAAAGAATTTGCTAACAACGGTGAATTCGAGAAGAAAGATGGACAATATTATACAAGACTTAAAACAGGTAGTGAGTTACTGAAACAATACTTCAACTAATATTTCACAAAGGAGTATGCAATATGATTGAGATGAAACAGGTAAAAGTAGGGAGAGACCAAAAGGAGTCTCTTTTTGTTTTAAATGGTGAAGGTGACATTATATTAAGTACAGAGAAAAGGTCCATCTTAAACAGTTGGTGTAATCTATTAGGGATAGAGATACCGACTAATGTAAAAATAACAGAAGTAGACAATGTACATATAACTACATATCAAGTAGAGAAGACTGTCATGTGTAAGGAATTTATAGATAAGAAAGAAGTACCTTTAGGGGTATCTCCTTGTCTAACCTTTGTACCTATGAAAGACTGTGATGAATACATGGAAGTAATTGCTTACGTACATATTGACGAGAAAGTCACAACAATCTATATACCGCATGAAACTTCAAATGTATTTGTAGAGTTGTATACAGGAGAAGTAGACACTAGTGTAAAGTTACCATTTTTAAATTATAATTTCTAATTTCTAATAGGATGGTAGGAACATGATTCCAAATATAGAGCTAGGTATCAAAACGGTAAAGGGTCAAGACTTAAAATTAGGTGATATATTAAGTGCAGATGGGTTAATAGACACAGTTGTAGTAATAGACGAAGAAGGTAACTTACATACACAAGTAAATAGTGAACCATCAATGGCATTCGAGTTAGAAGGTTTTATCATAGTAGAGTGAAAATGACCTAATTTTGATATTTACGTACATATTTCAAGTGGGAAAATATGCTCAACTCACCCTATCAATAATTACAATGGGATTATCTGCTTACATTTGCTTGAACAAAAAGATGAAATGAGGCTTTCGATAAAAGTGAATAATCTTATTTATGTTAGGTATATAGACTAATAAAAAAATTTTATATTTTATTATTGGGAGGACGAAATAATGGATTTGGTAAACAAATTTTTAAACGGCTTGAGAGCAGCATTATCAACAGATGATCTCGAGGCACTAAATAAAGCGTACAGTGCTACAAAAGGTGATATTGATACATTAAGGTCAGAATATCCAAATTGTCCAGAATCACTAATCTCTTTACTTGAAAATATTGATGGTACATATTGGCGGAAATATGGAGAAAACAAAGTTGCGGTATGTATTTTAGGCTCAGATGTTGAAGAGTATCCATATTATTTGCTTTCTACACAGCAGATGCTCGAAAGTTCAAAAGAAGAAGAAGACGTCTCTTATCTTTTAGAATACCAAGATGACGAGGATACTGTTGATTCTAAGATAAATCCAAAAGGACTTCTCCCTGGCACTTATATTCATTTTTCAGACTGTATGAACAATGGTGGAACATCAAGACTCTATATTGATTTTAACCCTTCTGATGAAGGTGTATGTGGTCAAATAATTCGTTTTTTGCACGACCCTGATGAATATGAAGTGATTGCAAACAGCTTTGATGAGTATTTACAGGATCTTATTGATGGTGATTTTAATTTTCTAGAAGAAGAATCTCAATAATTTGTGAAGAATTACACTTCAACTAATGGGAGCTTTAGTTGAACAAGATTTAAACAAATTTATTATTTATATTTGTCTACAAACTCATTTAAAAGGTTAGAAATTAAACAACTTTAAAGAGCCTTACTACAATATGATTTGTAGCGAGGCTCTTATATTTTTAAATCAGAATTAAATAACATTATTATCACTTTACATGTAATTGAAAAAGCTGGTATATTCGAAAAGATTGAAAAAAAGTCGATTGAAGAAAAAGATGGTTTATATACTGTTGTTCTTGTAGCAAAATATAGTAAAGAACAACGTACCTTTATCATAACTTATAATGATAAAGAGGAAATAGCAGGTTTATATATTAAATAAAAACAGATACAGTGGAAGTTTCCACTGTATCTGTTTTTTTGTTTTAACCAAATTATGGTTATTCGCGCTAATATGAACACATAGCTATATAAAAGGGGTGGGTATTATGAAAACCGAAATAGTTCCCAAAAAGAAGTACAGTATAATAAGCTATATATCTTTACTCATCGGAATTATGTGTTTTTTATTCGTTTTTATAACTCCGACGAGAATAGCGAATGCGGGAAATATAGTTGGAGATTATGTAACGATTGCTCTTACAGGTGTAGGTATTATACTTTCAATAATCACAATGACGAAAAAAACGGAGAAAAAGGGGATAGCTATTATTTCATTAGTACTGTCCTCATCATTTTTTATATTTTGGATCATCGCAATTATTTTAGTTTTGACGGGTCAAGTTAGCTTCGCGCCGTAATGAGCAATAAAAAGAGTCCTTCATTAATAGAAGGACTCTTTTTATTCGGTATCTTCAGGTTGATATTCTAAAATATCCCCAGGTTGGCATTCTAATGCTTTACAAATAGCATCTAAAGTTGTAATTCTAATTGCTTTTGCTTTTCCATTTTTTAATATAGAAAGGTTAGCCATTGTAATTCCAACCTTCTCCGAAAGCTCTGTTACACTCATTTTTCTTTTAGCTAACATTACATCAATATTAATTATTATTGCCATGTTATTCACCTCAGACCGTTAAATCATTTTCTGATTTTATATCTATCGCATCTTTTAAAAGTCTTTGGAGAACGGCAGCAAAGACTGCGATAACCATTGAAGCAAAGATTAGGAGCATGCCAAGTATAATAATACCAGGTGCATCATCTCTTTCCGCTACAAGATAGAAGAGTGGCATACCTACCACATATAAAATACTGATTGTTACTGCACAGTTTTTTATCTTTTTTAAAGCTCTAACAGATAATTTCGAGAAAGCGTTACCCTTGTCAATAAAGCTTACAAGTTTAAAGGCTTGATATAGAGCAAAATAAAAAGGTATCACGGTTGCATATAGATTGATTAAAACAAGATATTTTATAAATGCAATATCCGGGAACAATTCCGCTGCATATTTCCCTATGTTAGGAACTAAAAATATACATAAAGCAAGAACAGGGATTCCAATCAGAATAATAGCTGTCTTTAAAAAGAGTGTTGATCCTTGTTTCATATAAAGCACCTCATTTAAATATTATCTATTTAATCTAACATGAAATTTATCGTTTAACAATAAATTTTTATTTATTATAATCTTGTTTTTATTGTTAAACCAATTTTGTATTTTAATGAAGATAATCATTCCTTCTTTTTGTAAATGATGTTATGTTAAAAGTAACGATTAAGTCGTTCTTATCCCGCTATTTGTGGGAGTCGGGCTGCCCGTAAAAGCCCGATTGGTGAAGGCTAATAATCAGTGGGGATGGAAAAAAAACCCTCTGATTAAAGTTTCACTTTATAGATAATAATTAATATGATTATACCTTTAGAATTTCTTCAACTACTACAAATAAATGAATAGTAAAAAGCCGATTATCCTTTAGATTACAAGAAATCGGCTTTTTTATACAAAAGATCGCTTAGCGTACGAAAATCGCTTTTTGTTGGCAGTGCCCTGTCACAATCAAGCTGAGAAAAACAAATAATCCAAAACGAGAAAATTCTTAAGTTGATGGATGTGTAATGCTACTCCTATGTTAAGGTTCGAGTCATTTGAAATAGCACCCTCTATATTGAGTGGTGTTAAAGCGACGTATATGATAAAAAAGATGTATCGCTTGTAAAAAAAATGCATCACCTTGAATGAGCTAATACGACAAGAATCCGTTTCGGGCTTAATTAGGGAATGCAGTACAGATCAGTATATAGTATACAAGCATTCCCTTTCTATAAATACGGTATGTTTTTAATATAATTAAAAGAAAATTTTTGTGTTCTTTAATATGATGTCACATAATACCAGTTTTTTCTATTTTTGTGATTTCTTTATATTCATTATTAAAGTCGTATTTGTTTGGTCTAGTATCATTTGGTGTATAAATAAATCCTGAAAAATTATCTAATATACCACGATAAGTAAAAAAGAAAACAGAAATACCATTTTTATTTTGTTGAATAATTACATCCCCACCGTTTTTGGAAGTGGATGCAAACTGTTTAGGTAAATGAATTTGTCTACTATCATAATGAACATTAGGAGTTAACTCTTTATGTTCTATAAGTGTTATAACTTTTTCACGGTCTTCTTTATAGATAATAAAATCTAAATTTATATAAATCTCATTAAATGGTATACATATCCAAGTAATTATTATGACTAATTGAATAATTAACGGTTTCCAATTTTTGTATTTGATAAGATGTATGATTGTGAAAATTAATATTAAGAAAAACAATCCATGAACTATTATTGAAAGAAATGGCATAACAAATGGGGTAAGGAATTCAACTAAATACCATTTGAAAAAATGATAAAGTATGAGAGCGAGACCGCTTATTAATGTAATTTTGGTTAAATTCTTATTCAAATTTTGAATCTCCTTTCTATACTAAAAACTATGTGATTTTAGTATGAATATAAAATATATTTTTTCATAAATTTCCCTTGTTTTCATTTTATTAACTTTGTGTGATTAATATTTTGAATATATCATAGATTTGAAATTAAATAAACGGACGTTGAATTTTTATATTTTATATAGAATAACAGTTAAATAAAAGTGAGGGAAGTTTTCAAAATAGACTAGTTTTTTATTTTAAATGTAATTTGATTTGTTTCATGAAATAGATCTGGTTCCGGTAAAATCAGTTGTAACAAGTGAACATTACGTTCATTGTGTATGTTATTCGTTTTTTATCGTTCTAGAAAACTGGTTATTGTTAGTTTCCTGACAGTGGGGAATTAATAATAAAAAAGAATAAATATAAGCTTGCGTAAATGTTATGGAAAATCAAATCCTTGTTTACATTGAGGATGTCGAAAACAGCTTATGGAGGAGCAACAATGATGAATCTTCGTAAAAAGATAATGAGGCTAGCATTAGTGGGAACGATTGTACTAGGTACAGGAAGCATAATGAACGATAACGAGGTAAAAGCTGAGACGAAAAAAGCAGGACAGCTCACTTCTTATTGTGGAAACGGGGCAGTACAGAAGTGAAAAAAACTCTGTGTTTCTTTTTAATTAATATATTTATTGGGAAAAACTTCGGAATTTCAGGCACAAATGCTCCTTCTATCCTATAATAGAAGCTATTCTGGACGTAAGCAATTTGTAAGGAATGAGTAAGAAAAAAGAGATTTTCATAGTATAAAATATTTATTATACCTGCGTATAACACCTACTACTAATAATGTGTTATAATACGAATTAGCAACATAAAGGAAAGGAATTAGAAAAAATGACATTACAAAATACTAAAAATTTAAAAAAACAAGTTGCTCCTTTTGAAAAATCAACGGCAAAAAAAAGTGTTTGGCAAATCATCAATACGGTAGTGCCATTTATTATCTTATGGTACCTTGCTTATAAAAGTTTGTCCGTTTCTTATTGGTTAGCATTAGTTCCAGCTGTGTTAGCCGCGGGATTTATGACACGGGTTTTCATTATTTTTCATGATTGTACCCATCATTCTTTCTTTAAAAGCCGTCGTGTAAATAGAATAGTAGGGACATGTATGGGTGTTTTAACTTTATTCCCGTTTGATCAATGGGGGCATGAGCATTCCGTTCATCACGCTACAAGTGGTAATTTGGATAAGCGAGGTACAGGAGATATTTGGACACTTACAGTGAATGAATATTTGGCAGCGCCATTTAGACTCCGTTTAGCATATCGTTTATATCGCAATCCATTGGTTATGTTTGGGTTAGGTCCGATTTATGTTTTCCTACTTAAAAATAGATTTAACAGAAAAGGTGCTAGAAAGAAGGAACGCATGAATACCTATTTGACGAATGTTTTAATCGTTGCTTTAATAGGGTTACTTTGCTGGACACTCGGATGGCAATCGTTTCTTTTAGTACATGGTTCCATATTCTTAATAGCAGGTTCAATAGGTATTTGGCTGTTTTACGTACAGCACACATTCGAGGATTCTTATTTTGAAGAAGATAAAGATTGGGAATATGTGAAAGCGGCAGTGGAAGGAAGTTCGTTTTATAAACTTCCCAAAATCCTGCAATTTTTAACTGGTAATATTGGATTTCATCATGTTCACCATTTAAGTCCAAGAGTACCTAACTATAAACTAGAAGAGGCACACAATAATACGCTTCCTTTAAAAAATGTACCAACGATTACTCTTGCTACAAGTTTGCGGTCAATTCGTTTCCGTCTTTGGGATGAGCAAAACAACAATTTTGTTACCTTTAAAGACGTCAAAAAATTAGTAAAAAACAATGTTTCTGTTCCAGTAAAATCAGAACTATAACTTCACCACATATAACTGACTCCCCTTAATCATTTTTGACTTAAGGGGAGTTTTTGTTTAACTAGTAGATGTACGATATGGAGAAAACTTAAATGATTTAAATTGTAATGGAGGTGGATTAGGAAACAGGCATTAATAAAGGAGACAGTAAATATGTTATGTTAACAATGTGAAGCGTTTGATACCACAACTTTTTTAATGAATATCATGCTTCGTCTCTGAGAATATTTCAATAGACAGGAAATGATGTAAACGTAATACCAAAGTATCTTAATCTGCAAAACAAATAACAATAAGAGTTATGAAGTTATTTTGAGATAATAAAATGCAAAACGGACAAACTCAATTATTCATGAATTTGTCCGTTTATCTTTTAGTGGAAACAGGGGAGTATGTAAACCACATGTGCATAAAGTGTAAAGCTGTTTAAAGATTTGTGTATTCAGCTAATCTGGTCTTTTTTGCAGTTGTTACTTTTTAGTTTGACCGGATAGTTCAACAGACTTTTGCGTACAACGCTGCATAGCTGAAATGATGGCTGTTCGTAAGCCTTTTTCCTCTAATGTTGCTACAGCTTCTATAGTTGTTCCGCCAGGGGAACAAACCATATCTTTCAATTCACCTGGATGTATGCCTGTTTCTAGTACCATTTTTGCAGAGCCTAACACAGCTTGAGCTGCGAATTTATATGCTTGATTTCTTGGCATACCATCTAATACAGCTGCATCTGCCATTGCTTCTATAATCATATATACATATGCTGGCGAAGAACCACTTACAGATGTTACAACATCCATTAATTTTTCACTTACGATCTCCGTTTGACCAAAACTATTGAAAAGGATTAATACATCTTCTAAATCTTTTTCTGTCACCATTTCATTAGGACATAGCGCAGACATTCCTTCTCCAACAAGAGCAGGTGTATTAGGCATTACTCGTACAACCTTCAACTTTTTATCAAAAGCATCTTCAGTACTTTTAATGCTTTTTCCTGCAGCGATCGTTACGACGATAACATCGTTTTTTATCACTTCTTTTATTTCGTTAATTATTGATGCGTATAGGTCTGGTTTAATTGATAAAATTAAAATATCAGCATTTTTAGCTACTTCATTGTTGTCAGTTGTTGTAGTTAGCCCATATTTTTCACTAGCATGTTTTAAATTAGTAGTGTTTAAATCTGAACAAATGATTTTATTTGAAGACACTATATTTTTGTTTATCATCCCGCCAATCATAGCCATTCCCATATTTCCGCATCCGATGAATCCAATTTGTTTGTCCATAATAACTCAATCTGGCTCCTTTTATCATAAATTATATCGGTTTCAAATTATTATTCTAAAATAACAATAACATCCAAGTGCAATATAAAGAAACATTCTAAGAGAATACGTTCTTTTTTGCAATACAAAAAATAAAGAAATCAATTTTATTCTGTACTAAACAAGTGCATTCTCAATTATTTAATATTTTATGTTATTTATTATTTGGTAACGTTTAAAAGCATGTTGGAGAATAGGTATAGTTATATCAACTTTTTCTAGATATGGTGATATTCATAAGTGTGTACATAATTTCATACTTAAGGCTTGTCGCTCTATTCATTTTGCAAAATACCTCTTGACACAAAAACGAAATATATAGCATAATATAAAAAATCAAATGGAAAATCGTTGAAGGGAAATAGTACATATGTCTTCTTGCGAAAGAGAGTGGAATTCACCGGCTGAAAGATTCCTCGTATAGAATGTATCGAACCTATCCCTGAGTCTTAAATGAAAGTTTAGGCGTACGCCTGCGTTATAGGCGCCAAGTGGATATCTGTGTATATCAATTAAGGTGGTACCGCGGAACAATGACCGTTTCGTCCTTTTTATTTTATTAAGGGCGAAGTGGTCATTTTTATTTTGCTCTTTAATAGGCTAGGTGCAGCACTGATAAGAATAGAAGCCGCTGTAAGCTGTATGAATAGAAGTGAAATTTATAAAAAACTTTGATTTTAGACTTGGGGGATAAAAAAGTGAAAAAACAACGAATTGTTGTAAAGATTGGGAGTAGTTCCTTGGCAGCAAGTCACGGAGGCATCTCTAAAGAACAACTTTCAGATCACGTTGCTGCATTGGCACGATTGAAAGAGGAAGGGCATGAAGTTTTACTAATTACATCCGGGGCAGTCGCTGCAGGTTTTTCTGCTCTAGGGTATCCTAGCAGACCTGTGACAATTAAAGGGAAACAGGCTGCTGCGGCTGTCGGACAAAGTTTATTAATGCAGGCATACACGGAGGAATTCCGTAAATATGGTATCGTTACTGCACAACTTTTACTAACGAGAAGTGATTTTTCTAGAAAAGAACAATACAGTAACGCTTACGCTACTTTAGGAGAGCTACTAAACCGTTCTGCTCTTCCTATAATCAATGAAAATGATTCCATTTCTTTAGAAGAGCTAACGTTCGGTGATAATGATATGCTGTCAGCTTTAGTAAGCGGACTTGTTTCGGCAGATATGCTCATGATTTTTACAGATGTGAACGGTTTATATGACCAAAATCCTCAGAAAAATGCGGATGCGAAAAAATATCATTTCCTTCCTGAGGTAACGGAAGAAATTGCTTCTCTTGCAGGAGATGCTGGCTCAAAACTTGGGACTGGCGGTATGAAATCAAAAATCGATGCTGCAAAGACGGCACTATCTCTTGGAGTGAGTGTATTTATCGGAACGGGATGTGGACAGGAGAAGTTTTTAGATGTTATGAAGGGCAAAGGTGATGGAACATATATCGGGAATGCTCCTCAAAAAGTGATTAAGATGAACAAGCAATGGATCGCCTTGCATTCGCTTGTTAGCGGACAAATTGAAGTAGATGCGGGGGCAGCCACTGCCATCATTCAACATGGAAAGAGTTTACTTCCTGCTGGTGTTACTAGTGTGTCTGGATTTTTCCGAGTGGATGAAGTCGTGGAAGTAATTACGCAACAAGGGCGCGTAATAGGAAAAGGACAATGCACATATAGCGCAGAGGAACTAAAGGATCTAAAAGGTATGCAAAGCCAAGATATTCAAGCAAGAGGCGAAAGGCATAATTATGAAGTCATCCATAGAGATCACTGGGTTTCATTGTAAGCTTTAATTCTAGTACAAGAAAGATTTAGATACTGGTGTTAAAGGGCTCTCAAACTGTAACCTTTAAAAAGGAGGAAATAAAATGAATGAAGTATTGGCAAAGGGAAAAAGAGCAAAAGAGGTTGCTCGAGAACTTGTTCTTAAATCTACGAGTCAAAAAAACGAAGCACTTGCTGCAATTGCTGAAAGGCTAATAGTAGAAACAGCTTATATTTTAAAGGAAAACAAACGAGATATTGAAGAAGGTAAGGCGAAAGGATTTTCCGATTCTCTTCTTGATCGTCTTATGCTCAATGAACAGCGTATTATTGATATGGCAGAGGGGATTAAGCAGTTAATTGAATTACGCGATCCTGTTGGAGAATGTGTAAGTGCATGGGAGCGACCAAATGGATTATCTATTCAGGAAATGCGTGTACCACTTGGTGTTGTCGGAATGATTTACGAGGCAAGGCCGAATGTGACAGTGGATGCTGCTACAATTTGCTTAAAAACAGGAAACGCAGTAATACTACGTGGTAGTTCTTCTGCTATTCATTCTAACAAAGCCATCGTTAGCGTTATTCACCGAGCGCTCAAACAAACAAGCTTGCCTCCAGAAAGTGTACAGCTCATAGAAGATACAACGCGAGATAGTGCAAAGCAGTTGTTTACATTGAATGAGTACTTAGATGTTCTTATCCCAAGAGGCGGCAAGCAGTTAATAGATACTGTAGTGAGAGAAGCATCTGTTCCAGTACTTGAAACAGGTGCTGGAAATTGTCATATTTTCATTGATGAAACAGCGGATAAACAAATGGCATTTGATATTATTATAAACGCAAAAACGCAGCGTCCATCTGTATGTAATGCAATAGAAACGATTGTACTTCATGAGAAGTGGGCGCAGCAATTTGGTAGCGAGCTGTTTTCTTCTTTGAAGGAAAGAGGCGTGGAGCTACGTGGAGATAGTAAAGCATTGGCAATTGATTCTTCTATTGCATTAGCTTCAGAAGAAGATTGGGAAACAGAGTTTTTATCTCTCACACTGGCAGTTAAAGTGGTTTCCACTACAGAAGAAGCGATTCATCATATAAATACGTATGGATCCATGCATTCAGAAGCGATTATTACAGAGAACGAGGAAAACGTCAGTAAGTTTTTCACATCTGTTGATGCCGCAGCACTCTACCATAATGCATCGACTCGTTTTACAGATGGATCTGAATTCGGATTCGGTGCAGAAATTGGCATTAGTACACAAAAGCTACACGTAAGGGGACCAATGGGGCTACCTGCATTAACTTCTACAAAATATGTGATTCGTGGAAATGGTCAGATTCGATAATAATAAAAGACACTCAATTCGTTTGGGTGTCTTTTGTTTTAAAGATTATTTATTTACCATACAAAAAGCCCCACAAGCATAGCGCTTAATAAGGAAACAGCCATTCCGCTAACAAGAAGTTTCCAAACATTTTTACCGATTATTGATGATTTTTCCCCGCCAAATAAAGAATTGTATGTTCCATAAATCATACCTACTGTACTAAAGTTTGCAAAAGAAGCTAGAAATGTTGTGGCAACTGCAATTGTATGTGGTTGTAAAGACTTTAGGTTTGATTTTAAATCCATCATTGCAACAAATTCATTCGTTGTTATTTTTATCCCCATTAATTCAGCTACATACATAGCATCTTTTCCTGATAAACCAAGTAAAAAAGCGAAGGGACTAAAGATAATCGAGAAGATTTTTTGAATTGTTAAACCTGTTACAAAAAAGCTCAAAATACCATTTAAACATGCTGTTAAAGCTACATACCCAATTACCATCGCTAAAATAACAATAACCATATTCATCCCAACTAACATACTGTTTGAAATAGTAGAAAAGAAATCTTTTTTTTCATTTTTTGAAGGTGAATAAATAACATCATCTTCTTTAGTAACTTCTACAGGATTTAAAACATTAGCCAAGATTAATGCGTTAATACAGTTTAAAGGAATAGCGCTGAAAATATATGTTGCTGGAACCATTGATAGATAAGCACCAAGAATGGATCCGCTGACGCTACTCATACTCATAATTCCAAAAGTCAACAAACGATTTTCTTTTAACACAGATAATTGATCACGAACAACTGCAAGTGCTTCCGTATTTCCTAAAAACATCATTTGAATGGAAAAGAAGCTTTCTAACTTTGGTAAACGAGAAATCTTTGAAATGATTGCACCAACTTTATCAATAATCCAAGTTAAGATTCCAAAATACGAAAGAATATCAAAGAAAGTGATAACAAAAATGATAGGAAGTAAGGCGCTAAAGAAGAAATCAACTGTTTGATTTTCCATAGCTGAAGGAAATACAAATCGAATTCCTTCATTCGCACATGATAGTAGCCAACTGAAAAATGACGCAATTTTATTAATGATAATACTGCCCAATTTCGTACCTAACATAAACCACGTAATAAAAAGCTCCAATATTATTAGAATAACGATTGGTCTCCATTTTATTTTTCTTTTATTAGGCGAACATAGGAAAACGATTAATATTACAACGAAAATCCCTAACATATTTAATATGAAATGCATGTCAACAACTCCTTGAGGCTTATCCCGCATTAACAGGCAGTAAGACTTCCACCTCAAAATTCGCGAATGCGAGGGAGTTGGTGGGAGTTAACTGCCCATAAATGCCCGATTGGTGAAGGCTAATAATCAGTGGGGATGGACAAAACTCCCACTGATTAAAGTTTCGCTTTATTATTTGTATATAAAAAAGCCTCTATTCTTCCAAATTTGGATTATGATCAGAAGTTATGAAGAATGTAAATTATGTTTGGGATTAATCTATTTCAATTTATGTACTAAAAATTAATGTTTTTTCGCTTTATAAAGGATATGTATTAATAATGTAAAGCAACAAAATAAATCTATTGGTAGAACGAAGGACAATTAATAGCTGCATCCATTTTTAAATTGTTTAGGTGAAATACCAGTATGTTTTTTAAAGACCTTTGTAAAATGACTCTGATCATGAAAATTTAATAGTGTAGAAATTTCGGATATAGAATGTCTCGTAAAGGTCATTAAATTTTTTGACTCATCAATCTTAGCACGCTGAATATATTCGCCTAATGAAATTCCAACCTCTTTTTTGAAAAGGGAAGATAGATAACTAGGATTTAATGCGACTATTTCTGCTAGATGGGATAGTGTAATATCTTCGTAAAGATGAGTAAATATATAATTTTGACATATGTTTATAGGCTTTAAATGTTTTTGCATTTTCCCGTTTTTAACTCGTTCTGAGAACTCAAGTAAAGCATTCTCTAAAAATGGGGAAATGGCTTCACTTTTTTTTATTTCTTCGAGTTTTTGAATTAATAAATCACTGAGGGTATATGCGATTTCAGGGAATAGTCCGCCATCTATAGCCGACCTTGTCGCAAGTGTAATTGCTGCGATGGCAGAATTTTTTTGGCTTCGCAGGTGGCTTGTTTTTGACAACACCCCAAGATCTCCTGATTCAGGTAATTTTCTTAGATTTTTAATTAAATCATCCTTTTTTCCTTCTTTAATACACTCAAATATTTTCCTTTCAACTAGTGGATCGATATGAGTTAGTGTACTTTGACGTTGCTCCGATATATGTATAGCGGGCTGTTCAATTTCAAAATCATCCTTTTTTAACAGTATATTTTTTTGCGAAATATCAGCAATGTCTAATTTTTGTTGATACAGCATGTAATAAAGAACCATGCTTATATTTAAAAATTGCAAATTGCTTAAAACAGGGAGCGATTGATAATAGCGAATCATTTCCTCTTTGTTTATTTTTAGTTGAAGATCATTAACGATTCCTTTAATTGAGGTTTCTGATAACCTGGAATAAAGGACTGGTCCAACGATGATATTCCCGCAAAGTTGATCGTTTAAACGTAAGTTAATTGAGAAAAAATTTTCAAGAAAGGCAGTCTCTTCAAGTACCGGAAAAGTATATGGTGGATTTCCCCTAAATAGTTGATTAAATAACGCCTCTTTTGAAGAATACAAAGGGTTATGCTGAATATTGGACGAGATTTCAAATGCCAAATCCCCTTTGTTATCAATGAAAAAGATAGGTGTTTTATGTATGTCAAAGACCAACTTACAAATATAATATAAATCTTCAAGTTTGGAGCAATTCATTATTTTAACCTCTATTCTTTAAACATTAGCCTATATATGTACAAGTTAAAATCCTCTCCTAAGCAAAGGTTTTAAAATAAGAGCGAAAGAGAGTACGGTATAACCATAAATATAATCAGCTAAAATTTTTACCATTATTCTAAAAAACATACCATAATATCTAAAAAATAATAACTATAATAACATTAAGAAAGCGTTTACTTAATTATTTTTTAGGAGGGCTATTATGAAAAGGGATATTAAGAAAATCATTTCACAAATGACATTAGAAGAAAAGGCAAGTCTATGTTCTGGATTAGACTTTTGGAATACAAAAGGGATTGAGCGATTAGGAATTCCTTCAATTATGGTAACTGATGGACCACACGGACGTAGAAAACAGGCAGAGGGAGCAGATCACTTAGGGATTTATAACAGTATTCCAGCGACTTGTTTCCCTTCAGCAGTAGGGTTAGCTAGTACATGGAATAAAGAATTAATAAAACAAGTAGGAGTTGCATTAGGAGAAGAATGTCAGGCTGAAAATGTAGGTGTTCTCCTTGGACCAGGTGCAAATATAAAACGTTCGCCACTATGCGGAAGAAACTTTGAATATTTTTCAGAGGACCCATATTTATCATCACAAATGGCTGCAAACCATGTTAAAGGTGTACAAAGTCAAGGGGTTGGAACGTCATTAAAACATTTCGCTGCTAATAATCAGGAGCATCGCAGAATGTCTGTAGATGCAATTGTTGATGAAAGAACATTGCGTGAAATCTATCTTGCTAGCTTTGAAGATGTTATTAAGGAAGCACAGCCTTGGACAGTAATGAGCGCTTACAACAAAGTGAATGGTGAATACGCTTCGGAAAATAACTATCTATTAAATGATATTTTAAAAGATGAATGGGGATTTGAAGGTTTTGTCGTTTCTGATTGGGGTGCAGTAAATGAGCGTGTTGCAAGTTTAGCTAACGGTTTGGAGTTAGAAATGCCTTCAAGCTTTGGAATTGGTGAGAAGAAAATTGTCGACGCAGTTAACTGTGGTAAGCTATCTGTAGAAAAGCTTGATCAAGCGGCAGAGCGTCTTCTTTACATTATTTTTAAAGCTTATGATAACCAATTAGAAAACGCTGTGTATAGTAAGGACGCGCATCATCAGCTTGCAAGAGAAGTTGCAAGTGAAAGTATGGTTATGTTACAAAATGAAGCTTCCATTCTTCCGCTGAAAAAAGAGGGAACGGTAGCAGTAATTGGAGGGTTTGCAAAGCAACCACGTTTTCAAGGTGGCGGAAGCTCTCATATTAATCCAACAAATCTTGAAAGTATTCTCGAAGAAATTGAAGCGGTATCAGGTGAAAAAACGAACATATTATTTGCCCAAGGCTATGACATTGCAAGTGATGATGTAAATGAAAGCATGGTTAATGAAGCAAAAAAAATAGCAGAGCGAGCAGATACAGCGGTCCTTTTCGTTGGACTTCCAGATCGTTATGAATCTGAAGGCTTTGATCGAAAGCATTTACAGATGCCAGAAAATCATGTGCAATTAATTGAGGCTATCGCTGAAGTTCAAAGTAATATCGTTGTAGTTTTAAGTAACGGTGCTCCAATTGAAATGCCATGGATAGGTAAAGTAAAAGGAATACTTGAAGGCTATTTAGGTGGCCAAGCATTAGGCGGGGCGATTGCCGATATATTATTTGGTGATGCGAATCCAAGCGGGAAATTAGCGGAAACATTCCCGAAAGTGTTAAGCGATAATCCTTCTTACTTAAACTTCCCTGGTGAAGGGGACAAAGTGGAATACAAAGAAGGTGTGTTCGTCGGATACCGTTACTACGATGCGAAAAATATTGAACCGTTGTTCCCATTTGGTTTTGGATTAAGCTATACAAATTTTGAGTATAGTAATCTTTCAATAAATAAGAAAGAGATAACGGATACGGACACTGTTTCTATCAGTGTGAACGTGAAAAATACTGGTAGTAGAGCAGGGAAAGAAATTGTTCAGCTTTATATAAAAGATGTTGAAAGCAGCATGACTCGTCCTGAAAAAGAGCTAAAAGGATTTGAAAAAGTAGAATTGCAACCGGGAGAAGAAAAAACGGTTAGCTTTACTTTAAATAAAAGATCATTTGCTTATTATAATGTTGAATTAAAGGACTGGCATGTTGAAACAGGTGAATTTGAGATTTTAGTAGGAAAGTCTTCAAAAGAGATCGTTTTACATGATAGCATGTATGTTCAATCAACGACTATAACTCAAAAACCAGTGCATCGTAATACGTTACTTGGGGACATATTTACGGACCCAATCTTAGCACCAATCGCAAAAGGGCTTATGGAAAAAGCATTAAAAGACAGTCCGTTTGGTAGTATGACTGAAGGGGATAGTGATGCATCTGAAATGATGGACGCTATGCTGAACTATATGCCATTACGAGCATTAGTGAACTTTAGCGCAGGTGCTTTTACAGAAGAAATGTTAAGTGAAATAATTGGGATATTGAACGATGCGCAGATGAATTGATAAGTGGCGAATGAGAGGAAGCTAGGCGGGAGATAATGGCCCGGAAATGCCTAATTAAAGTTTTACTTTATCCATTGAACATTCTTTGTTGAATATTAATTAAGCTTAATAATTCATTGCAGGATGTTTCTCCAGCACGCAAAAAGGCAAATGAGAGTTAGAATCTCATTTGCTTTTTTTGTACTTATTTTGCTAAATGTAGAATCATATGCTTATCTATCATCTTTAATCATTGCTTATAAATATGAACGATGAGATGGCCATGAACCTTGGAGTTTACGAAGTTGTATAATTTGACCTGTATGATATGCATCGTGCAATAGGATATTCATATATTGTTGCCAAACTGGTAGAGACGGACTTGGTTGATCCAGTTCTGCTTCTTGAAGGGATGTTAATGAAGATTGTAAGGCATCATGTACTTGGAGCGTTCGCTTCACTGTTTGTTGCCAAGCACCATCATCATTAGGTCCACCTTGGACAAACGTGTCATCATTATTTTATGGAGCAACAAATGTGTCATCTTGATGTAAGCGGGAAAGTAAGCGCTCTTTAAAGATTAGTAAATGGTTTGCATTTTCCCAAATCGTATTACTGGCCGTTCCTTCTGGGTGCCAACATGCTTGTGCAGCAGTAAGATTCTTTAACGCTTCTGATATCGGTGGGTACCATTCTTCTTCGTAAAAAACTTGCTTGACTCCATTTTGTAATATTTCTTTTTTACTCATTCGTATTGCCTCCTTAACTATGAGATAGACCAACAACAAGTGTTAGAGAAATTAGAAACGTACCTACTTATCATCTGATTGATGTTTGGAAGTTTTTAAAAGAACAATACGGCGCCGTTGTAGTAATTGCAGAAATAAACTTATGCTTTCAAAATCATTTTTATAAACGTAATAAATTCTCCTTTCTCTTCAATAAACCTGCCTCATAGTTGAACAAGAAAATTAACTGCAGCTTAAATTTAAAAACTTGTAGCAATATAAAGTTTCAGAGAGTTTTAAAATTCTAAAAAGTTAGAAGGTATAATTCGATAAATATAGAATTTAATACTTAGCAAATAAGGAGGGGATAAAATGGAAGTCTTTCACGTAACGAGTAGAAAGAGGGAAACGTACAACGTTCAAATGAAGTATTCGATACTTTTCGAATGCGCACTTGGCATTGCGGCAATTACTCATAAGAGGTTAATCGATACTCTTGAAAAGACTCAAAGTGAATGGGAAGAAATTAGACAATCTTTATCACATGAAATGATAGAGTATTTACAATTTGTTGAGAAGCATAATACGTGGAAAGCGTTGCTACAGTTACTGTATGATGGAGATTTTACGGATTTATCTCAGTTTGTTCACAATATCAATTCGTTATCGGAAGTAGATTTTAAATATGTGTGCTTACCGTTTTTAGGAGAAATGCATCAAGGAAAAAGACGTTTAGCAGCAAATGGAGACGTAACTGCAATACATGAATTAAAGGAACTGACACATGATCACCAGTTTTTCTCTACTTATATTGGCTTTATATGTGATGCAGATGTACAAGAACTAAAGGGTCATTTAATCGCGGTTATGACAGGATGGTATGAGGGTGTTATTAAGAAAGAAGAGGAGCAACTGCTCTCTATATTAAAGCGAGATTATGAAGCGAAAAATGAAATGAATAAAAAGATGAAACCGGAAGAGTTTGTCGAGTGGGCTACAGGTGGTGTTATATATATGCCAGAGCCAAGTGTGCATCACGTAATTCTTATCCCGCAAATTACATACAGACCGTGGAACATAGAAGCTGATATTGAAGATACGAAAGTGTTTCATTATCCAGTCGCAAATGAAAGTATACATCCAGAAGATCCGTATGAGCCGAGTTATTTTTTAGTTCATAAACATAAGGCGCTCGGGGACGAGGCAAGGCTTCGTATTGTAAAACTACTATTTGAACAAGAGCGTACGCTGCAAGAAATAACGGAAAGATTACAACTAGGAAAATCGACAGTACACCATCATTTGAAACTTTTACGTTCAGCAAAGTTAGTTGATATTCAAGACGGAAAATATGTATTGAGAAAGAAAGCAGTGCAGTCTTTAGCGAAAGAATTAGATGCATTTATGAATAGATAATATACAACGAGAATGTACATAAAGGGAGGAATTTAATAGAAAAGTTGGTGAGCTATAGTGAAAAGTGTATTGAAAAACCGTTCATTCTTTTATATGTGGATTGGTAGTGCAATTTCAGAATTAGGCGGGGCTTTCGGGACGTTATGTAATTCAATTCTTGTATATGAGTTAACAGGGTCGAAAACAGCATTAAGCAGTATGTGGTTACTATATCTAATTCCTTCTCTCATACTGCAACTTATAAGTGGGCCATTTATTGATAAATGGAGCCGAAAGTGGATTATGATTTTTTCGCAATGGATGCGGGCATCTGTTTTCTTACTGCCTTTGGCGATGCTAGTTACTAGCAGTATAGAAGTTTGGCACATTTACGTTGTCCAAACTATAGTTGGTCTCATTACGCCTCTTTATCCCCCTGCGAGCCAAGCGATTACACCAACTGTTGTGAATAAAGAGCAGCTTCAAGACGCGAATGCGTATATTGATGGAATGACTCGTCTTATGATGTTTCTCGCGCCAGTAATAGGTGGTATCGTCATTAAATTTATTGGAATCGAACTTACGCTATCTTTCGTATGTATGTGTTTATTTATAAGCGGAGGATTATTGCTTTTCATAAAAGAAAAGAGGGTACAGCAAGAGATTCGAAAAACGTGGATAGAACAGTTTCTTCATGGTTTTACATACTTTTTCACAAAACCAATAATCGTTTGGCTCGGTATATTTCTTACTTTCGTTCAATTTGGAGTTGGGGTAACGATGGTTACAAACCTACCTTATATAAAAGATGAGCTGTCAGCGGGATATGCGGAGTACGGTTACTTCATGGCAGGTTTCCCACTTGGCTATGTAGTTGGATCAATATTAGTCGGAAAAGTAACATATAAAAGCCGGCGAATACTTATGCTTGGAGGATTGTTTATAGGTGGCCTTACATACATTTCTTTAGGGTTCAATCACAGTATTATAATTGCGGTAATTATTGAAGTGATTGCAGGTATTTGTATTTCATTTTTCAATGTTCATAATACGACGATATGCCAACAAACTGTCCCAAATAATATGATAGGAAAAGTATTTTCAGTGCGATTATTTTTCATACGATCGGCAATGCCATTAGGTGTGTTATTAGGGGGAATACTGAGTGAAATGTGGGGAGTGAGAGTACTATACTTTATCATTGGTTCGATTATATGTGTCACTTCTTTAATAGGAATATTGCTTCCGTATTTCAAATTTTTAGATGAGGCGATTGTGGAGAAGTCAGCATAATTATAAAAATTAGAAACTTTTTAATTGAAAATAATTATCATAATCAACTATAATGAAAGAATACTAGTATTCGTATTATAAAGAGGGAGTGGGAAATATGTTTATCGAAACGAAAACATTTACAGTAAAAGAAGGTACATCAGATATAGTTGTAGAGCGTTTCACAGGAGAAGGCATTATTGAAAAATTTGAAGGCTTCATCGACTTAAGTGTTCTCGTGAAAAAAGTGAGACGCGGAGATGAAGAAGTAGTAGTTATGATTCGCTGGGAATCGGAAGAAGCATGGAAAAACTGGGAAACGAGTGAAGAGCACTTAGCTGGACATAGAGCGGGCCGCGGTAAGCCAAAGCCAGATCATATCATTAAGGTTGAGCACGGGGTTTATTATGTGAAATCATCGAAATCGGCTTATCAACAGTCGTAAAAATACATTTGTTTAATTATATTCTTTCGAATAAATAACCATCTATCTGCTTACTGATAGATGGTTATTTATATTGAATAAAGAGAATGATTCGCATGTGATGTAAGAAGAATTAACGGACAGGTTAAAACTAGAAATGTTATAATATAAACTCGATCAGTGAGTAAGATTAGGAGGGACAATAATGGTTCAATCGATAGTTCATATTGCATTAGTAGTAAAAGACTATGACGAGGCAATAGAGTTTTATACAAAGAAACTAAATTTCACATTAGTTGAAGATATTTATCAGCCAGAAGAAAACAAACGGTGGGTAGTGGTATCTCCTCCAGGTTCAGTCGGCACAACAATATTACTAGCTAGGGCATCTAAACCTGAGCAAGAGCCCTTTATTGGTAACCAATCAGGCGGTAGAGTATTTCTTTTCTTAAATACTGACGATTTTTGGAGAGATTATAATGAAATGATTTCAAGAGGAATAGAATTTGTGAGAGAACCGAAAGAGCAATCATACGGAATTGTTGCAGTATTTAAGGATTTATACGGGAATTTATGGGATCTGTTGCAACTAAAGGATGATCACCCAATTGCACAAAGAATTAATAGTAAGCAATGTGACTAAGCATTTCACAAGTATGTGAAAAAAATAGAGCTAGGTATGTAAAAATTAGCAGTGTTTATAATGAAAATGTATGAGAAGAGGAAAATAATTCAATATCGTTTAAAAGGTGTTTGTGTATTTTAGAAACTGCGAAATATCGATATATTCTTATAGGAATTATATTACGTGCGCAATAACTTGGAGGATAAAAATGATAGAAAATCTTTCATTTATTACATATGAAAACCATAAAGAGTTAGTACATAAAATTCTAAATGAATATATAGCTAGGAATGAAGAGAGTGGATTAATGCTCATCGGATCTATAGCAAGAGGTGACGCATACCCCGAATCCGATTTAGATTTATACGTTCTTTTAGAGAATGGACAAAAGAAAGATTTTCATTCTGAAAAGAGAGAAGGTATTTTAATTGAATATAAGTATGCAGATTTTAATAGAATTCAATTAAACTTTAAAAATAATCCAATGGAATTATACTCTTTTCTAGAAGGAGAAATTTTATTTGATAGTAACGGTGAGTTGAAAAGGTTAAAGGAAATAGCTCAACATAAATATGAAAATTATTCTGTTTCTAGTGATAAAGTAAAAGGGATTTCTCATTGGTTACATAGTTCGCTTATTAAAATTCAGGCTGCTTTGAAAGCAAACGATGAGTTAAAAGCTTCATACATAGTTCACACATCAATGTGGACATTGCTAGAGGGAATATGGGCTATTAATAACAGACCAACACCTCCAGCTGGATCTGCTTTGAAATATATTGAAACATTATCTAAAGTACCGACGAATTTTGCAGGTTTTATAAATAAATTGTTTTTAGGTGATACGACAGAGCGTATCTCTTCAGCAGTTTTCTTGATTGAGTGGATTTTACTTAATTTGGAGAATAAATAATATGGCTATAACACTTGTCAACTTATATAGGTAAATCGATAATCCATGTCGAATTTTTCATATGATTGCATTCATTTCGAAAAACGTTCTAAGCTATAGGAAAAAGCATAAGACTATAAAAAAGTCTTAGACGGTATATCTTTCTTTACATATGTAAGTGTTATCAATATGAGTATATATACCCTCTGCTTAAAAGGAGATGAGTAAATGAAGTTAAATCATATGAATCTATGTGTTGATGATTTATCAGAAGCTAGACATTTCTTTGAAACATTTTTTGATTTTCAATTTTTGGAGCAAAAGGGAAAGGCACTTGTAGTAATGAGTGATGGGAGTGGATTTATACTTGTGCTAAGTGATCCAAAAGCATTTAAGGGGAATAAGGAAGTTATGTATCCTGAAGCTTTTCATATTGGTTTTTTAGTGGAAACTTCAAGTGAAGTTGATCAATCATATAATCGTTTAGTAGCTGGTGGCATTGAAATAGACAAGGAACCGTATTCAATGAGAGGTAGTAGTTATGGTTTTTATTTTACAATGTTTAATGGATTGTTAATTGAAGTATCTTGCCTTGACTATAGAGATGGTAAGAAAGTCTCAAAACTGAATGGCACTCATCAAGAATAATTCTTTGAAGGTGTATATATAGCCCCTTATCCAGTTTGGAAAGGGGCTTGTTATCATAATGCTCGTTATTCAAAAAGCTAAATTTAATCATTTGAACTACTCTCATTTAACAGGTTAACTAGCTGTTTTTTTTAGTTAAGGTAAATAATAGGGGGAATATGGAGGTATCAATGTGTTGGCTTGAAATAAAGTTTAATCAAAAACACTCCACAAACCCATATTATATGGTAAATAAGAATAATCCATTTTGAAAAGAGATTAATTAAAATGGATTATTCTCTAGCAGTTTTCAGTTATGGTGTTATAAAAAAGTTTAATCATTTTCTCAAAGAAATCAGTTATATAGAAAAATTCTAGGTCACGGTTAAGTTTTTTAAGTCACATTTAAGTTGTTTACTTCACAATCAGTGAGCTAGGCCAAAAAACATAATTCTTAAAATACAAATTCGTTCAGGAACTGAAATCCAATATTTTCTTTCTGTTAAATCATTTATGATGGACCTATGAGATTTCACCAAAGTCTAGTGTACTTCCTGTTTCTACTAAAGTCTTTGTATTATTTAATATCATCCACCAGGCCTTGTTGCTGTTCTCATAATAAGGATCATCTTCTTTCCATTGGTCATGAATTAGTATTAATTTCGTGCATGATCCAATAGGCTTTAGAATATAAGAAATTCTTGACTCAAATGCACGATCATCTTTCATATAAGACTTTCCAGGATAGTGAGTAAATCGAAGTAACTGATTTGGTTCATATTCCAATACGTTTCCGTATACATGCACCGTTTCATTTCCATCTAATCCAGGACCTACATATTCCAAGAGATCGCCCACTTGAAATGTAGATCGAATGATGGACCCATAATAAATTTGTTTTGTACCCTCAGGAGAAATCAATGCCTTCCAAACTGCCTCTGGTGAGCCTGCAATATAAAATTCATACATCAAATTCTTCATGATTTTTATGCCTCCTAAAAATTTAATTCGCTACATGTACATTATAAAAAAACTTCACTGACAATTACGGTCAGTGAAGTGAAGGGTTTTTATAATGATTGAATAATTCAAAGCTGATAGTTGCCAATCTTTCTTGTAATAAAGTTGGTTCCTGAATGCTAATAGATTTACCATAAGGGAGAAGGAGGTAAGGTACAAAAGTATGAATAGACTCTATATCAACCTTAAAAAGGGCTTGATTGTTTTTTCGTTCTATTAAAGCATGGTTAAATAACCAATGCTGACATAAATCATCAAGCGCATGTGACATGCCTTGGATACGGACAGAAATGAGTTCTTTAAGTTGGTTTGAATCAGGTAAAATGTCTTTTAGAAAGAAAGAACGCGCTGAAAATTCCAAGGGCCGATCAAATTTTTTATCTGTTCTGGATAATGATTGAATACGATCGATTCGAAAACTTCGAATTTCTTTACGCAGATGGCAATAAGCTACTGTGTACCACTTGCCTTTCCAATAAACAAGACCATAAGGATCAATATGACGTGATTGAGGTTCGATTTCTCCACCCTTACGATAAACAATAAATAACCTATAACTTTCGGCAACAGAAATTTCTAAATCTTGAAGAATAGATTTCAAAGAGGGTTCGACAGTAGGATGGATGACTTCAAACCCTCTTAAATGACGATTGATATGATTCAATTGTTCCTCTTTTCCTTTATTTTGTTTTCATATTTTATTATAACTGAAACAATTTTCGGTTTTTACAATATAATCAATTAATTTAAATATTTCGAAAAATAGGGTGTTTATGTGTTAAAATAAATATAGAAAACCATTTATTAACTATCGGCAGGTTAATAGAAAAAGGGTGTAAATAGTTAATAATGTCACAATTAAAATGCAACTAGATAGTTAGGAGGAATGATTATAATGGATACTACACAACAAAACAGTAGTGCATGGGATAAGAAGGTTGAAGAAGGTTCTAGATACACTCAACTTGTAAGTAGTGAGGTTATTGAAAAAAGTAAATCAGGTGAATGGGAAATCACAGTCACCACAGAAAAATCAGTTCCTAGAGATTGGTTTCCAAAGTCATTAGAGGGATTAAAGATACTTTGTTTAGCATCAGGTGGAGGGCAACAAGCACCAGTACTGGCTGCTGCTGGAGCAGATGTAACAGTTACTGATATATCTAAGAAGCAATTGGAACAAGATGAAATGGTAGCGGAACGGGATGGATTAACTTTAAAAACAGTACAAGGAGATATGTCAGACCTTAGTGATTTTGAAGATGAATATTTTGATATTGTCGTAAATCCTGTTTCTAATTTGTTTGTAAAAGATGTTCATCTTGTATGGAATGAGATTTCAAGGGTTTTAAAGAATAAAGGTATTCTTATTTCTGGATTTACAAATCCTTTACTATGGATTTTTGATGACAACCAAGAACAAAAAGGTATTTTGGATGTTAAACATTCAATACCTTCATCAACATTGGATTATTTACCAGAGGATGAAGTTCAAGATTATATAAATTTAAATCAAACAATAGAATACGCACATACTCTAGAAGATCAAATCCAAGGTCAAGTTGAAGCTGGTTTTGTTATAACGGGTTTTTACGAGGATGATTTTGGTGGAACAAGGATATTAGATAAGCATATTAAAACTTTTATTGCTACAAAAGCTATAAAGTTAAAGGTTGATTAAAATTTTTGGCTCGTTAGTCGAAGAAGGAAACTTGAAAACAGTAAAAGTTCAATGTATGTCAAAAAGGATGGCAAGTGCCATCCTTTTCCTTGTGTAGTTTGAGTGTCAAAACAAGTTTTACTCCTCTTAACTGAACCCGTTATAATAAATGGTCCATCTTTTTACATTAATTTTTCACATCATTATATAGTTCCAGCGCCTCTTTCACATTCAATCTATTTTTCACAATGCCATGAATTGCTTGAATCATCGCAGCTGGATGCTCGGATTGCCATATGTTTCGGCCCATGTCTACTCCAATTGCACCTTCTTGCAGCGCATTGTAAGTAATGTTTAATGCGTCTTCGATTGAATCTAGTTTTGGGCCGCCCGCGATTACGACTGGAGCAGGGCATGTGCTCGTGATTTTTTCGAATCCTTCGCAGTAGTAAGTTTTAATAATGTCAGCTCCCATTTCAGCACATACGCGGGAGGCGAGTGCCAAAAAGCGAGCTTCACGTTTTTGTAGTTCTTTCGCAACGGCGGTAATACCGAGTACTGGCAGGCCGTAATCGTGAGCTTCAGAGACTACGTTTGCGAGATTTGAAACAGTTTGTGTTTCATAGTCTGATCCAACGAAAACAGAAACGCCGACGCCAATTGCGTTTTGTTTTACTGCTTCTTTCACAGGTGTAACAATTGTTTCATTCGCTAAATCTTTACCGACTACAGTTGCCCCACCTGATACACGCATAACCATTGGTGTGCTGCAATTTTCAGGTATACAGGAGCTGAGTACACCTCGTGTTAAAAAGAGGGAGTCTGTATATGGAAGTAAGTTTTTAACTGTTTCTAACGGTTGTTCAAGTCCGTGAATTGGTCCTAAAAAGTAACCGTGATCTATCGCTAGCATAACCGCTCTGCCATCAGGTAAAATTGTGTTTAATCGATTTTTAAATCCCCAAGTCATTCGAAATCACTCCTTCGTTAATGTTGGATTTTCAGTTTGCACTGTATCTTTATTTGGTAAATGTGGTGACTTTATAAAAACAGCTTTAAAAGGCTTATCGGAATGGTTAATAAGATAGTGAGATTCATGAGGGCGAACTTGCAAGACATCTCCTTGTTTTATTGGAATTCTTTCGTTATTTACATAGAAATCTATTTCGCCTTCTAACGCATAGAAGACTTCTTCGCACGTTGTATGATAGTGATTTTGAAACTCTTGTCCAGGCTGAATAACGACTAGGCCAAGATCGATATTTGGACCTTGTATTAAATATTTAGGCCCGTTATCACCGAAGCGATAAGTGAAATCATCTTCATTCGCTTTTAACATACATTTCACTCCTTTATCCCGCGTTAACGGGCAGTAAAACTCCCATCTCAAAATTTGGCTGGAGCAAAGAAGTTAGGGGGAGGTCAACTGCCCGTAAACGCCCGATTGGTTCAACTAATAATCAGTGGGGGAGGAACAAAACCCCCACTGATTAAAGTTTCACTTTATGTAATGTGTTACAGAGCACCGGGTGCAATCCACATATGTGAGGTGAGCCCTTTATCGGCTAAAGCGAGCTGACTGTCATATACGGTTTTCCATGTTTCATAGAACTCCTTATAGAGTTCATGATTTTCAGTGACTGGCTCGAATGTGTTTTCCCACTGTACAAACTGTTTGGCAGTCTCTTCCATAGATGAATATATTCCAGCGCCAACACCAGCAGCAATTGCAGTTCCTAAAGCAGCTGCTTCTTTCACAACGGGTACTTTTACAGGGATTCCGAGGACATCTGCTAAGATTTGTGGCCAAAGTGTTCCTTTAGCAGCACCGCCAGCAAAAATCACTTCAGAAGGAAATTTACCTGTGAGAGCTTCTATTAATTTCAAGTTGCCGAATGTAACGAAGGCGGCATTTTCTTCTATTGCCCGGAACATTTCTTTTTTACCGCATTTATCAGTATCTAAGCTCAAATTTAAAAAGGATGGTGCAGCATGTCGCCAAGAAATATAATTCATTACATTTGAAAAAGTGGGGATTATGCCATGTGAGCCTACAGGAACTTCTTTCGCTTGTTCTTCTAGTAATTCATAAGCATCTACACCGAGTTTTTCAGCGAGCCGTTTTTCTTCATGGCAAAAGGCATCTCGAAACCACCTCATAACAAGGCCAGGGAAGAAAGCGATTGTTTCGTATTGCCATAGGTTAGGAACGACATGGCAATTTACGCGAAGTGCCGCATTTGGATCAGTTTCTGGTTTTGTTATATTTACTTCTTGTTGCCAAAAACTGCCCCCGCATATAAATGTTTGTTCAGGTTTTACAACTCCAGTTCCAAGCGATGCCATTTGTGCATCTCCGCCGCCAGCAACGACCGGTGTTCCTTCATATAATCCTGTTAACTCAGCACTTCGTTTTGTGATATTCCCGATAACTGTACCAGCTTCATTTACTTTTGGAGAAAAGGCTAGAGTAAGACCGCATTGCTCAGCAACCCAGTTATCCCAAGCTCTATTTTGTAAATCGAATATACCGGACGTACATCCGTTTGAAGGATCAATTTGTAGTACGCCGCACAATTTATATAAAATCCAATCGTTTAACATCGTGAAAGAATGAATGTTTCTGTACACGTCTGGTTCATGCTTTTTTATCCAAAGTAAGCGAGGTAAAGCACCTAACGAAAAAGTTTGACCGGATTTTTTATATAAATCCTCTTCAATTTCGGAACGAATTTGTTTTAGTTCACTAACTTCCGCTGACGCGCGACCATCAACATTTGCACAAGCCCATATTTCCTGCCCGTTTTTATCGTATAAAACAAAGCCTTCACGCATACTTGTTGCACTAATACCTTTAATAGAAGAGGAGGACGTATTACTTTTTTGAAGAACCTCTTTCGTACATTGTTGAACGAGCTGCCAGTTTTCCGTTACATCAAAATTCATAGAACCAGGGTAACGACTATCTGATTTATGAATCCATTCTTTTTGACTAACAGCAAGTTGATTACCGTTTAAATCAAAAAGAACTGCTCGAATGCTCCCTGTACCAGCGTCGTAAGCTAATAGAGTAGACATTAAGAGTCACCTTCCTTTCTTAATAAGGAGAGGGCAGTTTCTTCATCGGTAATTAATGTATGAATGAACTTTCCTTTTAAGGCGCCGTAAATTGCAGCTATCTTTTCCGTACCGCCAGCTACACCAACGACATGTTTCATATTTTGAAGAACAGAGAGTGGTGTGCCGATAAGACGGTTATGATGGGGAAGTTCTAATTGTTTTCCGTCAGTATTATAAAATTGCCCTAAAATATCTCCAGCCCCGTGTTGACTACGTATATAAGTCATTTCACGTAGTGTTAATTTTTCTTCTTTCACAATTGTGGCGTCTTGAGATAAGCTGCCAATGCCAACTACTGCTGTATGAGCGAGTGAAGCGACGTGAAGCATATCTTTCACGCTCGGTTCAGATAGAATAATTTGTGTCATTTCGTTTGTAGATGTAAGAAAAGGGGTAGGAATAATATGAAGATCGCCTTGCATGTAGTTTAAATAGCTTTGATTTCTTGGAATATAGTGATTTACGCCTCCTGTAAGAGTAACGATTGAAAGACTCATAGAGCTATCAAAATGAATGTTTTCTAGCATTTTACTTATCGTCTCTCCCCAGCCAATCCCAAGTAAATCTCCTTGTTGCAACTGAGTTTCTAAATATTGTGCGGCAGCTTTTCCGAGTGAAAATGCATAATCCTCAGTTGGAGTTGGAATAACGAAAGCATCTTTTAGATGGAATTTTTTCATAAGATCACGTTCGATGCTTAAACAGTGCAAACCAGTACCTTTTACGTGAAATGTGACGACACCTTCCGTCCGTGCTTTATCTAACAACCGAACGACTTTATTTCTTGAAATGTGAAGAAGTGAAGCAATTTCTTGCTGGGTTAATTGATCTTTATAATAGTACCAAGCTACTTTTGTTAACAAATTGTCTTCAAAGTTCAGCTGTGACATGCTCTTCATCCCTTTCAACAATTGACCACTGCTTAAACATATGTGTTCGTTATTTTGTTTATTCCAGTTGAGGCGATAAAGTGAAACTTTAATCAGTGGGGGTTTTATTCATCCCAACTGATTATTAGCCCTCACCAATCGGGCGTTTACGGACAGTTGATCTCCCACCTAACTTCTTTGCTTCAGCCGAATTTTGAGGCGGGAGTCTTATTGCCCGTTAATGCGGGATAAATAGTCTGGTGAAAATAATACGCAAAAATCTTTATCAGTAGGAGAGATTATTTTAAAAAGGTATCCAGATATTAACGCAGTAATATGTCCAGATGCAACGGCACTTCCAGCGATGGCGTAAGCTGCTGAAAATTTGGAAATGGATAAAAAAGTAGCCGTAACTGGATTTTCAGCACCAAGTGTTATACGTGATTATGTAAAACGAGGAACAGTACAACAATTTGGATTATGGGATGTAAAACAACAAGGTGCCCTCGCAACGTATGTTGCAAATGAAATTGTTGTAAAAGGGAAGAAGTTAAAAGTCGGGGATAGCTTTGAAGTAAAAGGAATCGGAAAAGTGAAAGTAGAGCCGAACTCTATTCAAGGGTATGACTATGAGGCAGAAGGAAATGGTATTATCGTATTACCTGAACGAGTTGTATTTACGAAAGATAATATCGATAAGTATAATTTCTAGTAGAAAATAAAAACGTCCGAATATATCGGACGTTTTTATTATGTCGTTTTTTTAATCTATTCATTAATTGTGAACAGCTTCTTTTTCATTTAACCCAAGTGTGCGTCCTGTTGAAGCGTGAAGCTCTTGGAACAGTCTTGGATTTTCCGTAAGTGACACGCCGTAAGAAGGGACCATTTCTTTTATCTTTGGCTCCCATTCTAGTATACGTTCTGGGAAGCATTTTTCTAATACTTCAAGCATAACGTGAACCGCAGTAGAAGCACCTGGAGAAGCGCCAAGTAACGCAGCGATTGATCCGTCATTTGCACTAACAACTTCTGTACCAAATTGAAGTGTTCCTTTCCCACCTGCATCAGTATCTTTAATTACTTGCACACGTTGTCCAGCCACCACAGTATCCCAATCTTCACTTTTAGCGTTCGGAATAAACTCACGTAATTCTTCCATACGCTTTTCGTGTGATAACATAACTTGTTGGATTAAGTATTTTGTTAATCCCATTTCTTTTACACCGGCTGCTAACATCGTTAAGACGTTATTCGGTTTTACAGAACCAATTAAATCAAGGTTTGAGCCAGTTTTTAAGAATTTAGGTGAGAAGCCTGCAAATGGTCCAAACAGTAAAGCTTTTTTGTTGTCTATATATCTCGTATCAAGGTGAGGTACAGACATTGGCGGAGCACCAACTTTAGCTTTTCCGTATACTTTTGCATGATGCTGCTCTACAACTTTTGGGTTTTTACATACCATAAATAGTCCACTTACTGGGAATCCTCCAATATGTTTTGACTCAGGAATACCAGTCTTTTGAAGTAGAGGTAGACTACCACCACCGCCGCCGATAAAGACGAATTTCGCAGTATGATGTTCGATTTTGCCACTATTCATATCGTGAACTTTTACTTCCCACAAACCATTCTTCGTGCGTTTAATATTTTCAACACTATGTTTGTAGTTTAGCTCAACATTTTTAGTTTTTAAGTAATCAAATAACATGCGCGTTAACGCACCGAAGTTAACATCTGTTCCAGAGTCAATTTTCGTTGCAGCCATTGGTTCATTAGAGTTACGGCCTTCCATAATGAGTGGAAGCCATTTTTTTAATGTGTCAGGGGCATCAGAAAATTCCATTCCTTGGAATAGAGCGTTTTTTGAAAGCGCTTCAAAACGGTTTTTTAAAAACTCTACATTTTTTTCCCCTTGCACCAAACTCATATGAGGTAGTGGCATAATAAAATCTTGTGGATTACGAATTAAGTTTTTCTTAACAAGATACGCCCAAAATTGTCTTGAGAGTTGAAATTGCTCATTTACTTTTACAGCTTTACCAATATCTATAGACCCGTCAGATTTTTCGGATGTATAGTTAAGCTCACATAGCGCAGAATGTCCTGTACCAGCATTATTCCATTCGTTAGAACTTTCTTCTCCGGCATTTGTGAGTTTTTCAAATACTTTAATTTCCCATTCAGGTGCCAATTCTTTAAGTAATGATCCTAACGTTGCGCTCATAATTCCAGCGCCAATTAAGATAACGTCTGTTTTTTGCTGCATGTTGCTCATGATAATCTCTCCATCCCCTATATTGGCAAAAAAGAGTAGGTGTTTTTATATCTAAGCCGTAAAAAGAAAACACCGCCTAGGCCCCACCTAGGTATTTACCTTTTTTGTCTCAATTATATAACCATCTCATACTCTATTATAATAATTAATAGACTAAAATATCTAGTGTTATCTGATAATTTTAAACTATTTAACGCTTTATTTTGTAGAATTCTTCTGCCATAAGGGTAAAAAGCATTGTAGTAAAGCGGAATTTGGAGAAGAATTCCAGTTTGATGTTATCTCAAAAAAACTTACTAATACTTTTATTTTTAAGTTTTAATCTTTGGAAATTTGTAAAAATCTGTTTTTATTACATCTTATTTGAAAAAAATAACAAATAAATGATAAGATTATTCTGAAAATAATCAAGGAGGGATACCAATGCTTACAAAAGAACAAGTCGCAAACTTATTTCGAAACTTTTCTGTGAATGAATGTAAAGGATCTAGTGACTTATACGAATATTTATCAATAAAAATTTCTGAAGATGAGGAAGTTCTTACGTTAGCTTCCTACGCACAACCTGGTCAACCAGTCCCAAACTTATTATTAGGTGCAGTCCATTATTTATTGTTAAAAGGAAAAGAGCACAGTTTAAAAAACTATTATCAAAGTTTAGTTGAAAATGCTGATATAAATTTTGAAAATGCCTTTTACCAATTTAAAGATTTTTGCCATGTATATCGAGAAGAAATTATCTCTTTATTACAAACGAAACTTGTTCAAACGAATGAAGTAAGACGATGTGCCTATTTATATCCAAGTTTCTGTTACATATTTAATAAAGTGAACAAACCATTGGTGTTAATAGAAATTGGTACAAGTGCGGGATTACAACTATTTTGGGATCAATATCGTTATTCATATGGAACGGAAGAAGTGTATGGAAATACACAATCGAATGTTCAATTAACCTCTGAAATAAGAGGGGAGAATATGCCGAATCTGCTAAAACAAAGTCCACCTGTCGTAGAAAGAATCGGACTAGATTTACATGTGAATAATTTAAATGATGAAGAAGATTATTTATGGTTACGCGCGCTTATTTGGCCAGAACATAAAGAAAGACTTGAACTATTCGATCAAGCAGCAACGCTTGTAAAAGAAAAATCAGTACAATTAATTGAAGGGGACGGTGTAGCACTTCTTCCAGCCATTGCGAATCAAATAAGGGAAGATGCTGTAATCTGCATTTTCCATACACACGTCGCAAATCAAATACCTGAAAATGTAAAACATACGCTAGAAAAACAAATTAAAGAAATTGGTGCAAAACGTGATGTATTCCACCTATATAACAACATGTGGGACCGGGACCTTCATATTGATTATTATATTAATGGAAACGAATATTGTGAAACGGTTGGGGAAACGGAAGGGCATGGAAAATGGTTTAGTTGGGGGCTTGGGGATAAGACATTATGCTAAGGTAACTCTACTGGTCATGGGCTTTATCATGTATATTTCAAATCAATAAGATGAGGGAAGAATCTTGAGTAGTTCGAACAACATGGAGAAAAAAGCTAAATCACGGTATAAATGGTTACAGGAATAAAAATATAAGTAGCACACAAAAATGCTTGGGAGAAATCCAAAGCATTTTTTGAATCATTATGTAATTCTTTTAAATTTAATCACTCGTTTAACAGTCACATTGTAATAAATATTCGTACAAGAAAAATACAGTAAACGAAACTTAGAAATACATTTATACTCCATAATGTATCATGTATTTTTGCTCTGCTGTTGCTTGTACAATTTTTGAAGCCAGTTCAGTAAGTTCAACAGAATCTTTAAAGTACCTTGAAGAGGTAACTGCTTCATAAAATATTGATAACGACTCAGGTGGAATAATTGTGATACCCCAATAAGCTAAACCATATTCTGGGTTCTTGAATGTATGAAAGTACGTTTTCATGATTGATAAATGTTGATTAAAACTACTGATAATATCATCATCAATAGAAACACAATGATATTTCTCTGGGGTATACTCATTGTAATTTTTTTGATGATTGAAATCATCAATTATTCCAAAATCATGAACACAAGGCATCTTTATCATCCTTTCACAGGTATATAATTTTAATAAGGAGATATTCGTTTACGTTTAAATCATTGTATTCTTTATATAGAGGGTAACATGAATTGACGAAAACCTTTCTTTTTCACTAAAAGAACTTAGAAATTAACCTGCTAATTTAAATGATGATAATGTATATTGTTATGCTAATTTGTAAACTATCTTCGATGCTTCTTCACGAAAATCAACTTTTTATTTATTTTTGAACTCATCAGGAGTCCAAGTAGCGATTTCATTTCCAGGTGCAGCAACTACAAGCCAATCCTCAAATTGGACCCCAGCTTGCCAGCATTCATAATAGTCATGAAAACCATTTACAAACATGATTTGCCCATTTTCAAATGTAATAATTAAATGCGGAGTTGCCTTACCTAGTTGTATGTCTGTAACTTTTTTTCTTCTCATTTCAAATATTCTTTTATATTCTTCTTCCTTAGTATAATCGTCAAATTCACCCTCATTAGATGGATATTTTTCAGGTGGAGTATGAAATAAACACCATTTTGATTCGATGTTGACATATAATTGCCCGTCATAATCAACGGTGGCTTCAAAATCTGTAAAATGAATCTTTATAGTTGCTGGAGAAATACCAAACTGTAATCCATCAACTTGTGCTCCTATGAAGAGATGTTTTAATACCTTTTCTGCATAAATTTTGTCTTCTTTGTTCATTATACGAATCCTCCTTTCTATAAAATATATATTATATTTTTATTGTAATAAATAAATTTTTGTGTAAAATGAACCTTTTGTGTGAAACGGACGAATATAGTGTGAAAGATCATGAGAGGGGAACGTAATTTTGGATGAAGTAGAATTTAAAGAATGGCTATATAAAATGGAGTCCGGAGACCAAGAAGCCTTTCAAGTTATTTATGAATACACCTGTAAAGATATTTATAGAACAGTAGTATTTTTATTAGGAAATCAACACCAAGATGTAGACGATATAGTTAATGAAGTGTACATCAAAATGTGGAAGTCAGTAACGAATTATGATATGAACCGTTCATTTCGTTTTTGGTTACATGGTATCGTTGTAAAACAAGTGCAAGATTGGCGTCGTAAATCGTGGCGGCGATTTCGAATCTTTGAAAAGAAGAAAATGTATGAGCAAGACCGGTCATATATAATGGATGAGGGCATTTTACATAAAGAAACACGTAATGAACTAGTAGAAGTTGTACAAAAATTATCGTATAAGCATCGTGAAGTCGTTATTATGCGTTACTTCCATGAATATAGCCTGGACGAAATTGCAATGCTTCTTCAAATCCCTGTTGGCACAGTGAAATCTCGATTACATACAGCGTTAAAACGATTAAGAACAGAAATGGAGCATATGCCAGACATAAGGGAGGGAGAAGTAAATGGATTTTGAAAAATATATTAAGAATGAATTGAAAAGAAAAGCGGGATCAATCGAACCAAATACTAATCTAGAAAATAAAGTGCAAACCTCTTTTCATAAATACCAAAAAATGAAAAACAAAGGGATAACTTCTATGAAGAAAAAGTTATTAATTGGCTTTGTAGCTGCGGCTGTTCTTATTCCAACCGGTACTTTTGCGGGTACAACAATAATCGATAAAATTATAGGTACACCAGAAGAAGCGAGAAAAGATATGGGAATGTCAGAAGACGGCTATACAGGATTGATGGAGAGGGTAGAAGTTGCTAAACACTTATTTACAAAAGAGGACTTTGAAAAATATGTAGATTTATTACAAGAAACATATCATTTTTATAAGAAAGTTAGTGTCGTAGAAAATGGAGAAAGAAAACATACAGCTATAGGTCGTTTAAATGCTGATGAAGAAAAAAGAGATAGTGAGGTAATGGAAGAGCTAAACAAATATGAGGAAAAAATAGATCAACATTTTACATATACATTTGAACAAGCTGGAGAAATAACTGGTTTTCCAATAAAGCGTCCTAGCTATATTCCGAAAGACCATGTTCTTATTTCAGAAGAGGCAAAAGCAGATGCCACAGTAGGAAAACCAAGACCTCTTATTACAATGAGGTATGAAGATAGTAATGTGAAAAAAGGACAAACTACATCAGATGTGGATTTAGGGTTTAGACTATACCAATCTGGAATATTTGATGATAATAAAGATTATATGGATAAACCGTTTGACCAAGCAACTGAAAAAGGTCCACATTATTATAAAGATATAAAGACTTATCAATTAAAAGGATACGATATTACGTATGGGGAATATAAAGAATCCAATGTACGAGCTATGAAAATAGTGGTTCCTGCAAAAGAAGGGGAAAATGCATATCAAGTCTATATAAATGGTACTACATTATCAAAAAAAGAACTTGAGAAAGTTCTACTTTCGGTTGTTGAATAGATAATAAAATTCCATAAAAAATGAAAGTAAGTAGTTACTTTCATTTTTCTTTTATGATAATATGTTAGTAATCACTTACTTACATATTGAATGGAGGAAGAAAGATGGGGAAATTAACAGCGCGAGAAAAAATTATGGAAGCTGCTACTTTATTATTCGGTGAGAAGGGGTATACAGCGACAACAATTCGTGAAGTGGCAGAAAAAGCTGGGGTAAGCGAATTAACGATATTCCGTAATTTTAAAAATAAGGAGAACCTATTTAGAGAAAGTATTATTTTACGCACGACACCAGTGGCTTTGTTAGAGGAAATAGAAGAGCAATTTACTGGTGATTTACAAAAGGACCTTACGAAAGTGGCAGAAACATATATTCAAATCAATTTGCCGAAGCTAAATTATATTTGGGCTGCGTTAATAGAATCAAGACAAAATAGTGAAATGAAAACGTTACTGCATGAGTTGAATTCACATTTAGTAGATCATTTAGAAACCTATTTAAAACAACTTGGAGAGAAGGGGCATATTGCTTCATGTAACTATCGTTTAATAGCGAATATGTTTTATGGACAACTGTTTTTATACATTATGAATGTTAGTATAGCGGAAGAAGAAATTCAGTTAGAAGAGTATATAGGGACATGTGTAAATTTATTTATGAATGGGATTTTAAATAAAGAAAACGAATAGGGGTAGGGGAATTGAGGAATACATTTGCATTAATTGCTTTAATTGCAGGGTTTTTTATGGCAATTTTAGATTCAAACATTGTGAATATCGCATTACCAGAAATGACAAAGACATTTCATACGTCAATTGACACCATTTCTTGGATTGCTAATAGTTATAACGTTGCCTTTGTATCGTGTTTATTAATTGCAGCACGTCTTGCGGACCAGTTTGGTCGCAAGAAGCTGTATATTATCGGTTTATTAGGGTTTTCTATTAGTTCACTAATGTGTGGTATTGCCACTTCTTTTCATATATTAATAGCCTTTAGGATAATACAAGGAATCTCAGCAGCGGTTATCGTACCAGTTGCTATGCCTCTTGGTCTAAAGTTAGTACCGAAAGAGAAACAAGGTATGATAGGCGGTATTATGGGGGCTTTCGGAGGGTTAGCAGCGGCAATTGGGCCTTTACTAGGTGGTGTTTTAACTGATAAATTGAATTGGAGCTGGGTGTTTTTTATAAATGTCCCAGTAGGTATATTATCTTTAATCTTCGTGATTCTTTGTATTAAAGAAACGTATGATCATACTGCAAGTTCTAAAATAGATTGGGCGGGTATGATTACTTCTGCATCTGCACTATGCTTACTTGTATATGCACTTATACAAGTAAATACAAATCAATTAAGCACGTTAAGCTTAATTCTTCTTTTTATGCTCTCATTAATAAATTTTATATTATTTTTCATTATCGAAAAGAAAAGTAATAATCCAATGTTACCTTTAAAGTTGTTTTCATATAAAGAGTTTTCAATTTCAAACCTTTCCTTATTTTTCGTTGGTATGGGATTAATGAACTTTCTATTTATACTTGCTTTTTATTTCGTTCAAATAGAAGGTATGTCTGAACTACAGTCAGGCTTAATTATTAGTACTTTAGCAATTGTTTCAATGATTGTTACAGGGTTAGTAACACCAATTGCGGCGAAACGAGGTAGTTTATTAATAGGTAGTATAGGGATAATTGCTTTTATTATAGCCTCGTATTTATTTAGTCATATAGATTCAAACTTTACTACATGGGATTATATATGGCGATTAGTGATCGTTGGAATTGGAACAGGGTGCACATTAGCACCGTATACAACAACTGCGGTTTTAAGTGTGCCAGCGGAGAAAACAGGTGTTGCTTCAAGCGTATGTAATATCTCTAGAACGGTCGGAAGTATTATAGGGGTAGCAATACTGGTCATGTTTTGGAATCATCAATTGTTAGTTGAAAAAGAAAAAGTAAATAAAGAAGTAATGACTGTGATTGAAAAAAGTAATGTAACAACTATAGAAAGAGAACAGGTGTTGCAAGCGATGAAAGGAATTGATAAAAATAAATACAGCATATTAAAGTCTGAAGAGGCTAACAAGTTATACGAACAGATGAAGCAGCAACATAAACAAGGAATTGTATATAGTTTTAATAAAACATTTTTAATGGGTGCAGTTATTTTTACTTTAGCGCTCATTAGTAATGTAGTTAGTATGTATGTTAGTAGGAAAAAAGGTACAATTTCGTTAAAAGGTTAGTTTTGTTTACATAATATTATTATGTAAACAAATTTACGAATGTACACCTAGTTAAATATTTTTACTTTTACTATGGTTACAAAAGTATGGTGTCCGCAGGAGGGATTATATAAGTAAACACAAAAAAATCATAGAGACTTCAGACAGTATTAGGGAAGAATCATCCAACACAAACATATAAAAAGCTCTAGAAGTATTTTTTCCGGATGGAGTAGATTTGTTTTATAAAAAGGCAATACGACCAGTAGTATTGCCTTTTTAAATTTGTACTAACGATTAGGAAATCATGTCACCTATTTTAAGGTTCAGATAAAATATATATTAATGTACGCTCGGGTTCACGTCTTTTTTCGTCTTAGTCAAATAAATAACTAAGCTCAAAATTGTTACGAGGAAGATTACGCTAGTTCCCACGGTACCGAGACCAAGACCACCGGAATCGTGAGGCTGTGAAAGATAATCACCAAAAGAGGCGCCGAAAGGACGAGTTAAAATATAAGCGATCCAAAAGGCCAACACTGCATTTAATTTGAAGCGATAGTAAGCGACGGTTACAGCCCCAATTAATGCAGCAAATATGAGCGCCGAAATCCAGTAACCTAAGTTGAGACTTTCTGCTACGAGATCACCAGCTGCAGTACCTAATGCGAAGGTGAATAGGATAGCCAACCAGTAGAATACTTCACGTTTTGTTGTGTAAATAGAGTGAATGGACAGTGTCTTCTCACTCACATACCAAGCAGCAAAAGTTGCCAGTAGCAAAAGGGTGAAAACGATGGTTGTAGTCTCTAAAGCGACCCCGAAGTTGTCCGTAAGATTGTCGGTGACAAGCGTACCAACAATACTAATTAGCAAAACAGTGAGCCAGTAAACCGATGGAACATACTTCTTCAACCTGAACTGGAAGAACAGTGTTATAAACAAGAGAGCACTCATAACAAAGGTCGTTTTAGTCAAGCCGAAGTTCAAGTTTGTATTTAAGAAGTCCGCGCCTGTTTCACCCACTGTAGTTGCCATGATTTTGATAATCCAGAAGAAAATCGTGACTTCTGGAACTTTGTTCAGCATTTGCCAACCTCGTGATGAAACAGAAGTGACTTCATCAGGAAGAGGGATATTATCTCTATTCTTATTTTGGTCCGTCTCATAATTTTTCATATATGATTCCTCCTTACTAGTTATTTATGTATAAACTGAGTGTAACTAATAAGAATGAGATTCAGATGAAATTAGGATGAAAAGAACATTAAAAAAAGATGAAAAAAGAAATGAAATACATCCAGCATAGAAAAAGAACGATTCTTCCCATAATTTTTATGGGGAAAATCGTTCTTTTTTTGCTAGAAATATAAACTATAAATTTCAGTATCGACTATTAAAAGGGCGGAATACTTTGCGGGAAGTTGAAAACATTTTTCGGGTCATATTTAGCCTTTACTTCCATTAACCGGTCAAAGTTACAGCTATAGTAAGCATCTGGCCAATCTTTAATGGAAAGGTCAGGTGTATTAACGTAAACGCCTTTTGTGTATGGTAACATTGCTAATCGGAAATCTTCGGTCCATCGAATGCTTGCGGCAGCACCTTCTTCTTGATCCCAAGTGGAGAATATTGACATGTTCGAAAGTGCTTTTCGGTAAAAATATGCTGTAGAATCGTTCGATACGTCTGCTACGGCTCCGCCTAAGCCATGGAAAAATAGAGAGGTTGTTGCATGCTGGGGGGAATTGTTTATAAAGTGATCGACGATCGTGAGTGCTTCTTCTGGCAATAGTGCATACAAATATGGACCTACACTTTTAAATGGTAAAGGCGCTATAGGCTGTGTTGCAGCAATTCGTGTTGCAGCTTCTACCCAAGGTATTTCTTCTATAGTTACTGTTAACGGTGAACCAGCTTGTAATAATGGCTGCAGAAGTGCTTGCAATTCCTGAACTGAACCTAGGAATACTCCTTGCATCAGTAACGATGGTTCCACCCCTGAAGACATGAAGAGGGTGCTTGTAAATCGCTTATCAGCGCAAGGAAGAGTGTATTCTTGCCAAGAATTTAGTACAGATTTTAAATCTTTTAAGTCCCAGCTTATTTCCGCAAATCCCACTGTATTAATTTTATGTGTTCGAAACTTGAAGGAAGTACATATTCCAAAGTTACCACCACCCGCACCTCGATATGCCCAGTAGAGATCCGAATTATGATTAGCGTTGGCTCGTATAATACAACCGTTCGCGTCAACCATCTCTAGCTCAATTAAATGATCAAGAGTTAATCCCCATGGACGGGAGAGTATACTATGTCCACCGCCTAATGTAACACCTGCAATACCAGGAGTAGGACAAACGCCGCTTGGTACAACTAACCCTTCAGCTGCGAGCGTTTCAGTTAAAGAAAGGTTTCTCCATCCAGTTCCGATTGTAACAGTCCCACGATTATGATCTATTTCTAATTGCTTCATTTCACTTACATCAATTACAATTCCAGCATTGTTAACGGATAACCCTTCGTAATTATGACGACCAGAGCGCATGCGCATAGGTACGTTATGCTGTCTCGACCAGCGAACTGCATTTACTACATCCTGTGTATTTTGAGCAAAGACAATGATTAATGGGAATTTGTTGAAAAATGTGTTGAATTCCTCTCTAGCGGAATTATATTCTGGATTTCCGGGAGTTACGATACGTCCTGTAAGTTCAATATTTTGATTACTCATTTAAGTCTTCTCTCCTTGTCACATAATAAAATAGCTAAAATGTTAGTCGTCAGGTGTAAAATCAAATAGAAAAATAGAACTGACTATACGTTATAAGTAGATGAATGAGCGAGGGGGATTATTCCTAGAATGGGATTTTCGGGCCTATCGGGGAATCGAGATAATAAATAAAAGGCAACACTACATGTATCTCAAATGTAGCATTGCCTTAATAAAGTTAAATATATATACTTAAAATTTCCCCAGGTAATCCATCAATCTCACAAACTACATCTGATGTAAAACCAACGTTTATTAATATTTTTCGAGAGGGGATATTATTTGGATCGATAATTGCCTTTAGTACGTTTACATCTGTCTGCTTCGCTATTTCAATTAATTCTCTTGCAATATAACTACCATATCTTTTTCCCCAGTGCTCTGGCAAAATCATATACCCAATTTCAGCTTCTTTTACATGATCTTCATTCACTGTTACATGTCCAAGGCCGATAAATTCATTTGTTGCACTGTCATAAACTTTATAAGACCCAAACAGTTTATGCTTTTCATTGCGCCTTAACAATTTTTCATAGTCGTTTTGTGCCTCTTCTAGCGGAATAGCGCGCTCAGTAATTTGCGCCATCACTTCTTTATTTGATACGAGTTGGAAATATGGACTAAAATCTGTTGCTTCAAATTTTTTGAAATGTAGTTTATGCATCGGATTCCTCCAAACGAATTTTTAATTGTTCTTCAGAAAAGATAAACGATTGTTAAATAGTGATTTCTATTTGATTGCCTTCCGGATCACTAATTACACTTTCGTAATAGCCATCTCCAGTGAAACGTGGTCCATTTAATAAAGGAGAACCAGCTTCTTTTAACGTTTTTGTTAGTTCATTTACACGTTCTTCACTTTCAACTGAGAATGCCATATGTGCATAACCAGTAATATTAAGGTTAGGCTCATTTTCTATACCTTTTTTACGCATAAGTTCAAGCCTTGCTCCAGATTCGAACGTAATAAAATAAGATTCAAATTGCTTTGCTTCGTTATGATATAAAGAGTTTGCTTTACCATTAAAGTACTTTGTATAGAAAGTACGCATTAATTCTAAATCATTTACCCAAAGTGCTATATGTTCGATTTTCATTCGTTTCACCAATCCTATCTTTATGTAAATTTGAAAATATGTACTCTGTAATAATTAGCGAAATTCAACAACACTAATTAGATGTTCACTTTATTAAATTTGCATGCATATTGCAAGAAATAAGAATGGACGTTAGGAAAAAGCGGATTGTAATGAAAAAATTTTATTAATGGTATTAGATGATTTTTAAGTCATAACATGCATACAATGTCTAATTAAGTGAATTACGTACGTCAAAATTTCAAATAAGGAGGGACATTTGTGGGGCAATTTGAACAAATGGTGATTGTTGGTATTTCCATGTCTTTTATACTGTCTATTATGATATTAGGGTTTGCATATTATAATCCTCGCCTTTGGTTAAATGATTATCCGAAAGATATTCAAAAAGTAGTTTTGCCAAAATCGATAAATGAGAAAAAACAAACATTTTATTTCGGAATTATTTACAATATTATTCTCTTCGGAACGCCTTTAGTTTCTACATATATACTACATCACCATGGGGAATTATTGTATATTGAAGCCTATTTACATACTTTTGGGATTGTAATGATTTTCAATTTAGTAGATTTATTAATAATCGATTGGCTTATATTTTGCTGGATTACTCCAAGATTTGTTGTTATTCCTAGTACTGAGGGAATGAAAGGATATAAAGACTATAAGTTTCACTTAAGAGGTGCAATAGCTGGAACGCCATTTTTAGCAATTGTAAGTTTATTCTTGGCAGGAATTGCGACAACGATCTAGTGTGAAGTAGAAGGTCATGAAGAGTTTATAGAAGATAAATAGATTTATAATGTATAGAATTAGAAATGAAAATTTGATAATATTGGAGTAGGAAGTTTTAAAAACAGTATATTAAGTGGTATTAATATACTGTTACAAATGTTTTGATACTCTGTGGAATTCCCTAATTTAATGGAAGGATTTCATAGAATTCAAAAAAAATGTAATGGAGGCTATTATGAAAAAAATAATTGGCGCAGCAACAGCAACGTTTTTTGGATTGGGGGCATTTACTACAACTGTTACCGCAGAAACGATCGTAACAGCAGATGTACTCAATGTACGTGAAAAACCGACTACAGAATCAAAAGTTGTCGAAAAAGTAAAAAATGGGCAAGAGTTAAAAGTCATAAATATCGAAGATGGGTGGTCAAAAATTGAGTTAAATGGTAAAGAAGTATTTGTAAGTTCGGAGTTTACAAAAGATATTTACCATGTAACAGCAAATTTGTTAAATGTACGTACTGAAGCAAACACAGAATCAGAAATTCTTGGCAGACTGAAACAAGATGATGTAATTGAATCAACACATCAAGTAAAAGATGGATGGCTGCAATTTGAGTATAAAGGAAAAACAGCCTATGCAAATGTTTCTTTCCTATCAAGTACAGCACCAATTGAAAAGAAAGCTGAAGAGAAAACGAAGCGAGTAGCGAAAGTACAAAAAGCAGTTAAAGCAAAGGAAGAAGTAAAAACGCAGAAAGAAGCAAAAGTACAAGAAATAGCAAAAGCGAAAGAAACAACAAAAGAGCAGAAAGAAACGAAAGCAGAAGAAATAGTAAAGCCTAAAGAAGAAGCGAAAGTAACAGAGAGAGTAAAAGTTAAGGAAGAAACGAAAGCAGAAGAAATAGTAAAGCCTAAAGAAGAAACGAAAGTAACAGAGAGAGTAAAAGTTAAGGAAGAAACGAAAGCAGAAGAAATAGTAAAGCCTAAAGAAGAAGCGAAAGTAACAGAGAGAGTAAAAGTTAAGGAAGAAACGAAAGCAGAAGAAATAGCAAAGACCAAGGAAGAAGCAAAAGTAAACGAAATAGAAAAAGTAAAAGAAGAAGCGAAAGCGCAAGAAATAGCAAAGGCTAAGGAAGAAGCAAAAGCACAAGAAATAGCAAAGGCTAAGGAAGAAGCAAAAGCACAAGAAATAGCAAAGGCTAAGGAAGAAGCAAAAGCACAAGAAATAGCAAAGGCTAAGGAAGAAGAAAAAGCACAAGAAATAGCAAAGGCTAAGGAAGAAGCAAAAGCACAAGAAATAGCAAAGGCTAAGGAAGAAGCAAAAGCACGAGAAATAGAAAAAGCAAAAGAAGAAGCAAAAGCAAAAGCGCAGGAAATAGCAAAGGCTAAGGAAGAAGCGCAAGCACGAGAAATAGAAAAAGCAAAAGAAGAAGAAAAAGCACAAGAAATAGCAAAGGCTAAGGAAGAAGCGCAAGCACGAGAAATAGAAAAAGCGAAAGAAGAAGCGAAAGCAAAAGAAGCAACAAAGACACAAGAAGTATCTAAAAATAACACACAGTCTGCTAAACGTGAATTAACGGTAGTAGCGACAGCATATACTGCTGATCCAAGTGAAAATGGTACATATGGTGGACGCGTTTTAACTGCGATGGGTCATGATTTAACGGCAAATCCTAATATGAGAATTATCGCAGTAGATCCGAAGGTAATCCCATTAGGATCTAAAGTATGGGTAGAAGGTTATGGAGAAGCTATTGCTGGTGATACTGGTAGTGCTATTAAAGGAAATCGTATTGATGTTTTAATGGGTTCAAAAAGTAAAGCTATGAACTGGGGAAGACAAACTGTTAAAGTAAAAGTTTTATAATAATTATAGTTATCCAAATAGAAGTCAGTTCTCTAATATTGAGACTGGCTTTTGTTTTTGAGTTAGTGTAATTCATTGGGGAATTTTGTTGATCTGACATAGGCTTTTTAAGGGATGTGTTGCTAAATCTGCACCAAAACTTAAATTAAACATGAAACTTGTATTATGTCTATAAAATACAAATATATTAAGAACGAGCTGAGTTTTAATTTTTATTTAAGTGAGTTTGTGGTTTGGTGTGGAACTGAAATTTATCGGGAAATACAGAATACTAGTATGATGGCAATGAAGAGTTAACGTATAATGAAATATACAAATAAAACCGATTAAATCATTTACATAGCATTTTTATATAACATAATTGTTGGAGTAATCAGGCTGAAAGTGATGAAGTTGCGGTTTATTGGCAATTATATTTTGAATTACAATATTGTAATTCAGTTTAAAGGACAGGTGTATTTCATGAAAAAAGTAAGAGGATATATTGAAACAAAGAAACAAGGAGTATTTGAATTACATATAAAAGAAACCGAAGAAAAGTTAGGTGCTATTTTTCCAGCACAATATAGGGATCTTTTTAAATTAGTTAATAACGCCGAAATAGGAGAATGGATACTATATCCTATTAAAGATAATAGAAATTTAGTGAAAACTTGGGATGATATAGTTAGACAAAACGTTGAGTTGAGCGATGAGCATATGCCTGAAGATCTTATTATAATTGGTGACGATGGTTCAGGGGATAAATTGTGTTTTAAAATAAATAACGGAATAATGGATGATGAAATATATATTTGGTATCACGAAGATGCTGAAATTGAAGAAATAGCCCCAAATTTAAAAGGTTTTATTATAGAAACTATTCAGGAAGATGACGACTTGTAATGTTTATTTTCTTATAATAAAGTGGATCAGATTTAAATGAAGCGAGGAATAAAAATGACAATGGAATTATATGGCGAACATTGGGATGGAATAAAAGGGTATAGAGTAATGGAAGGGAAAGATTCATATAATCATTATTTCGGTGGTCAAGATTGTGAAGTACCATTGTGTAAGTTATGCGGTGAGAAAATGCATCAAATTTTTTGTTTTGATTTGAAAGATGAGAAACTTGCTGAACTTAAAAATGATGAATTGATTGTATTACCATTCATCTCTTGCTTGAATTGTGCGATGGTGTGGGAGCCGCAATATTTTCAATTAAGTAATGGGGGCAAAGCGGTACAAATAATAAAACAAGACAATACGGAAGAGTGGATTATGGAAGCTGAGGATAAGCTACCGGTCAATCTTCCAAAAACTAATGTAAAGCTCACGAATATGAAAAATGAAGATATACCTACTGATGAAGATAGTTACTGGGAAGCTTTTGACTTATTCGGTTCGGAATATATATGTAGATTGTTAGGAGCGCCTTTATATGGTGATGTTCCAGAAGATTTAGGATGTCCAACTTGTTCGAAAGAGATGAAATATGTTGCTACAATTACACAAGATCTTGAAGAACGGGAACTTATTTCAGTAGTTGATTTTCTGTTCGGTGAGATGAATATATATTATTACTTATGTAAAGATTGTTCCGTTATGAAAACTGAAATTCAAGGAACATAAAAGAATAAGACTGACATAAAAAATCAGTCTTATTTTTGATGTGTCACATCATTAACAATCGCATGGAATATATCTTTTTGCGTGAAATCATCTGTAAAAATAGTTTCTCTATCAACTTCAATTAAATCGTGCGGGTTATACCATTTATTTAATAAATCTTCTCCAAATTCAAGTCGTTTTTCTCTAGTATTATGCCGTCTAATCGTTTCTTCAAGTGATAAATCAAAATAATATGTATTGGCATTTCCTTCAAAATAATGTATTAATTCTTTTAACATATCACCGTACCTACGACTGTTTAGTATACCTTCTAAAATAACAAATTCACATTTTTCTTTTCCATACTTCGTAATTTCAAATAGTAAATCATGAGATAAGTTACCCATTGTGTCGTGCACTTTTAACATATCTCTACGTACGACATCTTGAGAGACTAGTAGTGTCCCTTGGCCAAAATGCTCTTGCAGTTCTTTTGCGATTGTTGTTTTGCCACTTGCGGAGTTTCCTCGAAGAATAATTAATGTTGACTTCAAATTCTCATCTCCAAATTGTTTTAGTTTTTTGCTTTGTTACATTGAAAATTGTTTTAGTAAGCGCTTCTCGCCAGTTTATAGAAGCTATTGCTTTCAAAGTGATATGGGACATCGCAAATAACCTCCAGTTTATTTGTTGTTTGATTATAGGAATACTTTATTTTAAAGATACAATATTTCCTTGAAAAATAAACAGAATTATTGTAAAGTAATGATAATTAAAATTTATATTGTTTAAAAGCTATGAAAGGAAATAGTAACAAGTATCTTTTCTTTTAGAGAGTCGGTGGGTGGTGTAAACCGATAGAAAGCGCTTGTGAATCCGTCCTTGAGCGAAATGTGGAACCCTTCAATGTGAAACCCTTCAATGTGAAGTTAGTAATCGTTTCCGGTTAAAAACCGTTAATTTTTTAAGTGGAAAGCTTTTATATTCTATGCTTTCAACTAGGGTGGCAACGCGGGTTAACTCTCGTCCCTTTTATAGGGACGGGAGTTTTTTGTGTTTTTTTAGTGAAATTCCCTATCTTAAAAGCTTAACGTGAATGAAGAAGATGACATTAGTCACTTATTAAAGGAGAGATAAGACATGTTAGATGTAAAAGTATTACGTGCTAATTTTGAAGAAGTAAAGAAAAAATGGATTAATCGCGGTGGAGAGTTTCTTGAATTGGATACATTTGAAGAATTAGATCAAAATCGTCGTGAACTGTTAGTAGAAGTAGAAGAATTAAAAAGTAAACGTAATGGAGTATCTGAGCGTATTGCGAAGTTAAAGCGTGAAAAACAAGATGCAAATGAACTTATTAGTGAAATGCGTGAAGTAGGAGAAAGTATTAAAACGTTAGACGATGAGTTACGTAATGTAGAAGAGAAATTGAATTCTATATTATTGACATTACCAAATATACCTAATGAAACAGTGCCTATTGGATCATCAGAAGACGATAATGTTGAATTACGTAAGTGGGGAGAAATAAACGAATTTTCATTTGAAGCAAAACCACATTGGGAAGTTGCTGAAAAATTAGGATTACTAGATTTTGAGCGAGCAGCAAAAGTAACAGGAAGCCGCTTTGTATATTACAATGGCTTGGGAGCACGTTTAGAGCGAGCGGTAGCTAACTTTATGCTAGATTTACATGTTGAAGAACATGGATATACGGAAGTAATTCCACCGTTTATCGTAAATAGCGATAGTTTAATAGGAACAGGACAATTCCCAAAATTTAAAGAAGATGTATTTACATTAAAAGACACAGATTACTCTTTAATTCCAACAGCGGAAGTACCATTAGCGAACTATTATCGTGACGAAATATTAAATGGTGCAGAATTACCTATTAATTTTACTGCTCATACGCCATGTTTCCGTTCTGAAGCTGGTAGTGCAGGACGTGACACGAGAGGGCTTATTCGCCAGCACCAATTTAGCAAAGTTGAAATGGTTAAGTATACCAAGCCAGAAGAATCATACGATGAGTTAGAAAAATTAACTGCGAATGCCGAAAAAGTACTACAATTATTACGATTACCTTATCGAGTTATCGTATTATGTACAGCTGATATAGCATTTCCAGCTGCGAAAACATATGACATTGAAGTTTGGTTACCAAGTTATGGGGGATATCGTGAAATATCTTCTTGCTCAAACTGTGAAGATTTCCAAGCGCGTCGTGCAAGCATACGTTTCCGTCGTACACCAGGTGCAAAACCAGAATTTGTGCACACATTAAATGGTTCTGGGTTAGCTATAGGGCGTACAGTAGCAGCTATTTTAGAGAACTACCAACAAGAAGACGGCTCAATTATAATCCCAGAAGTATTGCGTCCATACATGGGGGGAGTAGAGGTAATTAAATAAGAAAGATGATGATGTAAAATAAAGTTTAGCAGTTTATAAAATACTAGCAACGAGGTGCTACATGTTATTTCAAAAAGAAAATTTATTAGTTAGATACGTAATAAAAAACGATGCACCTATCATTTCAAAATGGCTAACAGACCCAGAAGTCCTGCAGTATTACGAAGGACGAGATAATCCGCAATCTGTAGAAAAGGTACTTGCCCATTTTATACATAATCCAAACAGTAATGAAAAAAGATGCTTAGTAGAATTTGATGAAATGCCAATCGGTTACATTCAAATGTATCCAGTTGATTTTGAATGGAAAGCGTTATATGGATATGAAGAATCGCAGAATGTATGGGGCATGGACCAATTTATCGGTGAACCGATCTTTTGGGGAAAAGGAATTGGAACAAAACTTGTTCAAGCAGCAATTACATACATTATGAAAGAAGTGGATGCAGAAGCAATTGCAATGGACCCTAAAGTAAATAACGAACGTGCGATAAGCTGTTATGAAAAATGCGGATTTAAAAAGGTGAAGATACTAAAGAAACATGAACTGCATGAGGGGAAATTAGAAGATTGTTGGATGGTAGAATATAAACAATTATAATAAATATGCAGGGGCTTATAAAAATAAAGGGAGCTGTGTGAAATGAAAAAGGCATTAATAGTTATTGATGTGCAAGCGGGTATGTATACAGCAGGAATCCCAGTACATAATGGGGAAAAGTTTTTAGAAACGTTGCAAGAGCTCATTGGGGAATGTCGTTCAAATGGTATTCCGGTTATTTATGTCCAACATAATGGACCTAAGGATCATCCATTAGAAAAAGGGACAGATGGCTGGAAAGTGCATGCGGCGATTGCACCGCGAGAAGGGGAGCTTGTCGTTGAAAAGACGACTCCAGACTCATTCCATAAGACAAACTTAAACGAAGTGTTACAAGGAAAAGGGATTGAGCATGTTATTATTTCAGGAATGCAAACAGAGTACTGTGTTGATACGACAACGCGAAGAGCGTTTAGTGAAGGGTATAAAGTAACATTAGTAAGTGATGCACATAGCACATTTGACACAGATGTATTTCGCGCTGAAGATATTGTAAAACATCATAATGTTGTGTTTGGATCATTTGCAGATGTTATTACGTTAAAAGATTTAAAAGTAAAAGCGTAATTACAGAAGTTGCTGTCTCTTAATGGGGCAGCTTTTTTATTTGAAGATAGGCTATCAAACGTTGTCGATAAATCGATATTTCTTGTCGAATCGTTGATATAATTTCATTCACCGTATTGATAGTACAAAAAACAAAAAGGAGCGCCACATCGTCAAAAATTCGACTGATGAGACAGCTACTTTTTTGCACCAGTAATTATGGCTTTATTTCTTCTTATCTTTATCCAACACATTCTGTTCTTCAGCAAACTCCGTGCCATATGCAAACCGGCGATTAATTCGAATGTTATCATTGCTGTGCCTTGTGTGGGAATTAGAAAAGCGATGGACGATTACTTCTGATAATGTAAAGACGATGGCAGAAAGGATACTGCCCCATGCAATTTGCATGTAGTTGTCTAATAAAATATTACCAAAAATCCAAACGCTTAAATACGTAAGTAAGAAATCCGTCATAATGGCAGCGGAATTGCCAATTCGATTTAAAATCATTTTATCAACAAACATATAAGAAACGATTGTGACGAAGAGACTAAAAGAAATGATTTGGACGAGCGTTGCTGGGAAAAATAGAGCTAGTCCGACACTAAAAGCGATGATGCATGATATAAATTTGATAAGTATTACAGTAATATCACTCAATATTTACACCTCCCATTTATACATAGTTTTACAATAAATTCAGGAGTTCATACATTGGAACGGTTTAATTTATATAAAACTTTATCATGCTGAAATTTTATCTAAATATTAAAAAAACAATCAAAAAATGTTATAGTGAAATGAGAGCGTATGACATTTTTAGGTAAGGGGGAATCCGGGATGTGGATAACTTCAGAAGTAGAAATTCCAGATGAGTTAATCGATCACCTTGAACAAGGTAAGTTAGTATTATTCGTTGGAGCAGGAGTTTCTATGAAGGGGAAATCAAACTTACCGAATTTCGATGATTTAGTTGATGAAATTTCGAAAGCTTTATATGTCGAAAGGCGTGAGATGACAGAACCCCACGATTATTATCTCGGTAAAATTGCGAAAACGAAAGATGTGCATCAAGTTGCAAGAGACCTCGTTAATATAGAAAAATCAAAACCAAATCCATTACACTATGCGATTCCAAGGCTGTTTCCGTTAGATACGGATGTTCGAATTGTAACGACAAACTTTGATCAACATTTTACGTCTGTAATTACAGAAATGAATAGAGAGCTGAATATTTATTATGCACCTGCTTTACCGACAGGGAGAGCGTTTAAAGGATTGGCTTACATACATGGGAATGTAGAACAAGAGAAAGAAGCTTTAATTTTAACGGATGGTGATTTTGGAAGGGCTTACTTAACAGAAGGATGGGCGAGACGATTTTTAGTTGATTTATTCTCAAATTACACTGTTTTATTCGTTGGGTATAGTCATAATGATCCTGTAATGAAATATTTAGCAACAGGCTTACCACCGAGTACAAGGCGTTATGCTTTCGTCGCACAAGGTGATAATACATATCATTGGGAGCATTTAGGGATAAGACCAATTGTGTATCCAAATAAAGTAAATAATCATCAGGCGCTTGTGAAAGCGGTGAAGCGGTGGGCGGAATTAATGGGGGATAATTATATTACGAAAAGAATGCGTATTCGTGATATTGTAACCGTTCCTCCATCAGTAGAGCAGGAGCAATTATCCTATATAAAACAGTCAATAAAAAAAATTGAAACCGTTCGGTACTTCGTTGAATTTGCTCGTGATTATGAATGGGTGGAATGGCTTGAAGCAGAAGGGAAACTAAGAAATTTATTTCTGCTTACAGCAAATTATGATGAAGTAGATGAGTTGCTTGCGGAATGGTTGGTGGAGCAATTTCTATTTAGTCATCAAAAAGAACTATTTCAATTGATTTTTAAAAATCATTCTAAAGTATCCCCGTTATGGTGGCGAACGATTTGTACTTACTTAAACGAAACGAAAGAAACGATGGACCCTTTGTTGTTTGCAAGATGGACATTGCTTTTATTAGAAACAGCAGAGAAAGATAGTAGCTCTATTGAAATGATCACATATTTATTGCAAAAATGTTCTTTCCCTGAGCATAAAGAAATTGGCTTGTTGCTATTAACGTTTATTTTAGACGGGAAACTTAAATTGAAGCGTGTAAGAAGATGGGGAAATGATACGCAAGAGTCGATTGAACTCGAGGAATCGAGTCGTATACCGATGCCTATTTTTTCTCATGTGGAGCGAATTTGGAAAGAGAAAATGAGACCACATATCGCTTACTACGCAAATCCGATTATGGTTACAGGGTTAGAAAAGATACAACTATTGTCATTAAGACAAAATGCACTGAAAAGAAGAGATAGAGAAATTTCAGAGCAGGAGTTACAGCAAAATGATTTTACATTTTTAATTCAAATTGTAAAAGAGTGTCTTACATATTTATGTGAAAACAATGAGAAAAAAGCAAATCATTATATTACAGAAATGATAGAAACTGATAGTGTACTTCAAAAGCGAATTGCAATTGAAGCAATGATTAATAATGTATTCGTTACAGCGGATGACAAACTGAAGTGGTTGTTACATGTAGATGTTCTGTTAGATTTCACATGTAAACATGAAGTGTTTCAACTTTTAAAGAATTATTACGCAGATGCTTTAGAGGAAACGAAAGAAGAAGTAATTCAACATGTATTAGAGTATCTTGCAGAAGAGAGGGCGTTTGATGCTTGTCTTGTATTAGACTTACTATTCACGTGTGATTCGAATAGTAAGTGTACGGCGGAAGGATACGAGCTAATGAAACAGAAACACCCCCATTTTTCTTCAGATCTATACAGTGTTCCAAAGAAAGAGGCAAATGAACAACGTATTACATGCAATGTAACAGCTGATGGATTACTGCAGCTGAAAGACGATGAAATAATGGAGCAAGTTCGGCAATTTTCAAGAGACGGTGTTTTTGAACAACGCCATTTTTTAGAGATGTTATCAAAAGCGTGTAAATTGAATGTAGAGTGGAGTATTTCGTTTGCTTATCAACTAGTAGGCGTGCACGAAATTAGTAATGAAGTATGGTTTGTGTGTATTAGAGAGTGGCGAAATAACCGGAATTTGGCGAATGAACAAATTCAAAAAATCATTCCGTTATTGCAGAAATTTATTAGAAATATTGCTTTTCATTGGTTAATTAGTAGTTTTCTATATGAAATTAGTAATCGATTAGAAGAGTTAGATGAAAATAGTATAAGGATTGTAAAACGCTTTGCTTTTTCTGTACTTCCACAAGTTATGAGAGGGGAATCGGATTTTAAGATTGGAAAACAAGAGTTTTACAATGAATCTATTCAGCATCCTGTTGGGAAGATGACTGCTGTATTACTAAAACTGCTAGCATATGATCATTTATACGATCGCAACGTGTATGAATATTTATTTTTATTTGAGGAGCAGGTAAGGGTTACTTCGGAAAGAACGAACTTCATGTTTGCGCGTTTAACAGCAGATATTACGTTTTTATACCATATTGAGAAGCAATGGTGTCGGAAAAATGTATTACCTTACTTAGATTTAAAGAAAGAAAGTGAGCTTACGAAATATGCGTGGGCGGGATTATGTTATACGCAAATTAATCTACCTTTGTTTACAGAAATAAGGCGATATATTAAGTATGCAGTAGAACATTTAGATGCACTACATCCATATACGAGAGAAGCATTTTTAAAATGGCTTAGCTTTGTATTTATTAAATGCGTATTATATTGGGAGCAAAAAACAGATTGGTTATATCCACTTTTGATGCAAGAAAACGAAGAGAATAAAATTAAATTTATGCGGTATTTATGCTACTACGTAAAAACGTTAAGTGGTAAGGAACAACAAAAATTTTGGACAGCGTGGCTTAGTGTGTTTTTAAGAGAACGTCCGAAAATGGGCGTAATAACAACGAGAGAATATATGATGCTTTTACGTATTGTTTTATGCATGGATGAGGTTTTAGAAAAAGGATTAAATATTATTTCTAGTAAATTTCAAGGTGTGGAAGGACAATCTAATCAAGAAGAAATGAAACAGTTGTTTATAGAGATACTTGAAAAGAAAGAGCGTATGAAAGCGTATAAAGAATTGTATGCAAATGTGTTTTTCACTTTACTTCAGACGTGTCAAGAAGCCGATTTACTTGAAAGTGAGATCATACAAATAAAAGAACTATTAACCAGGTATGAAGTAGAAAGACATGTATTAAATTTAATAGAAAATGAAATAATTCGCATCGGAATCGTAACGGAGAATTTACAAGAGGAATCATAGGGCGGAAGTGGAATTTTAAAAAAATATATAAAAAGTTATTGACAGTGTTTTGAAAAGCGTTCTATAATACGAATCATACTTATTCAATTTCAAAAACATTTGAATAAACAAAGTGCAATGAAGAGATCACAGTAGTGGTTAGTCTTACTGTAACAGAGAGCTGGTGGTTGGTGTGAACCAGTACAGGGATAATCATGAATTACAGTCTTGGAGCATCTTTTTCGTAGTAAAGATAGTATTGTCTTTATGAAGGAAAAGCGGTCAATTGATCGTTAACAGTGAAGAGAGGTAGACGGAAAGTTAGTCTACAACTAGGGTGGTACCGCGATAAATATCGTCCCTACTGATTTATTCAGTAGGGACTTTTTGTATTTTAGTGGTCCAACTTGAAAATAAAATAGTCATGCATTGAAAGGAAAAGCAGTAGTTGTTGTTTCCCTGTAACAGAGAGCTGGTGGTTGGTGCGAACCAGTACAAAAACAAGAGCGAATTACAGTCCTGGAGCATCTTTTTCGTAGTAAAGATAGTTATTGTCTTTATGAAGGGAAAGACGGTCAGATGATCGTTAACAATGAAGAGAGGTAGGCGAAATAAGTCTACAACTAGGGTGGTACCGCGATAAATATCGTCCCTACTGATTTATTCAGTAGGGCTTTTTTGTACAAAAAAGTGGCTTATTAACTAGTAGTTAGTGTCTTTATGGTAATTATTAGTTTAAAATAAGAAGAGGTATCGATTCCACTTTAAATTTGTATAATTAACCAGTTCAGAAAATAGAGAATTTTTTATTCTCTTACTATACTTTTAAAACATTAGAGGAGGATTTCCAAATGGCAAATCACGAATTAGATCAATTACGTAAACAGGTAGATGAAATTAACTTACAATTATTACACTTATTAAACAAACGCGGTGAAATCGTTCAAAAAATTGGGGAGCAAAAACAAGTACAAGGTACGAAACGCTTTGATCCAGTACGTGAGCGTGAAGTACTTGATATGCTTGCAGAGCATAACGAAGGACCATTCGAAACGTCAACGATTCAACATATTTTCAAAACGATTTTCAAAGCAAGCTTAGAATTACAAGAAGATGATAACCGTAAAGCATTACTAGTTTCACGTAAAAAGAAAAAAGAAAATACAATTGTTAATGTTAAAGGTGAATTGATTGGAAACGGAACACAAACGTTCATCATGGGACCTTGTGCGGTAGAAAGTTTAGAGCAAGTTCGCCAAGTAGGGCAAGCTATGAAAGACCAAGGCTTAAAATTAATGCGCGGTGGTGCTTTCAAACCGAGAACATCTCCATACGATTTCCAAGGTTTAGGAGTAGAAGGTTTACAAATTTTACGCCAAGTAGCAGATGAGTTCGACTTAGCGATTATTAGTGAAATTTTAAATCCGAACGATGTTGAAATGGCGCTAGAATACGTTGATGTAATTCAAGTTGGAGCACGTAACATGCAAAACTTCGATTTACTACGAGCTGTAGGTAAAGTTAATAAGCCAGTATTACTAAAACGTGGGTTAGCAGCAACAATTGATGAGTTCATTAATGCAGCGGAATACATTATTGCACAAGGTAATGACCAAATTATTCTTTGTGAGCGCGGTATTCGCACATACGAGAGAGCGACACGTAACACATTAGATATTTCAGCAGTACCGATTTTAAAGAAAGAAACACATTTACCAGTTATCGTTGACGTAACACATTCAACTGGACGTAGAGATTTACTATTACCAACAGCGAAAGCAGCACTTGCTATTGGAGCAGATGCAGTAATGGCTGAAGTTCATCCAGACCCAGCAGTTGCGTTATCAGATTCTGCGCAACAAATGGATATTCCAGAATTCCATAGATTCATGGATGAGTTAAAAGGTTTCAAAAATAAATTATCTTAATTCCATATCATAAATGCACTGAAGAGGAAACAGTAGTGCTTATCTCACTGTTAAAGAGAGCTGATGGCCGGTGTGAATCAGTACAAAGGTAAGCATGAATTACAGCCTTGGAGCATCTTTCCCGCCAACTTTTGGAGAGAAAGACGGTCAAACGATCGTTAAAGAAGAAGAGAGGTAGACGAAAGAAGTCTACAACTAGGGTGGTACCGCGATAAACATCGTCCCTACTGAGCGCTCAGTAGGGACTTTTTTGTACAAAAAAATAGTAAAGGGGCAAGAGAAATGAGATATATTACAGCTGGAGAATCACATGGGCCGCAGTTAACAGTTATTTTAGAAGGTGTACCAGCAGGTTTAACATTAACAGCGGAACATATTAATAAAGAATTATTAAGAAGACAAAAAGGGCATGGGCGCGGAAGACGCATGCAAATTGAAACAGATACAGTTGAAATTGCAAGTGGTGTACGTCACGGAATGACACTTGGTTCACCAATTACGTTAATCGTAAAAAATGATGATTTCAAACATTGGACGAAAGTAATGGGTGCTGAACCAATTTCGGAGCAAGAAAGTAAAGAAATGAAACGTACTATAACGAAACCACGTCCAGGACATGCGGATTTAAACGGGGCAATTAAATACGGCCATCGTGATATAAGAAACGTATTAGAGCGCTCTTCTGCAAGAGAAACGACAGTTCGTGTTGCTGCTGGTGCAGTTGCGAAACAAATTTTGAAAGAATTAGGCGTGGAAATCGCAGGACATGTTCTTGAAATTGGTGGGGTACAAGCGAAGCGTATTTCAAACTTACCAATTGAAGAAATTCAAACGATAACTGAAAATTCACCAGTTCGATGTTTAGATAAAGAAGTAGAACAAGAGATGATGAATGCGATTGATGATGCGAAAAGTAGCGGAGATTCTATAGGCGGTATTGTCGAAGTCGTTGCAGAAGGAATGCCAATTGGAGTTGGTAGCTACGTTCATTACGACCGCAAATTAGATGCAAAACTTGCCGGTGCTATTATGAGCGTGAATGCGTTTAAAGGTGCTGAGATCGGAATTGGTTTTGAAGCGGCAAGACAGCCGGGAAGTAAAGTGCACGATGAAATTTTATGGGATGAAGAAAAAGGATACACGAGAAATACGAATAATGCCGGCGGTTTAGAAGGCGGTATGACAACAGGTATGCCAATTGTCGTAAGAGGCGTAATGAAGCCAATTCCTACATTATATAAACCGTTAGCAAGCGTAGATATTGATACGAAAGAAGCGTTCCAAGCGAGTATTGAGAGATCTGATAGCTGTGCAGTACCAGCAGCAGGTGTTGTAGCTGAAGCTGTCGTTGCATGGGAACTTGCCGGTGCACTAGTCGAGCAATTCGGAAAAGATCGCATGGAATTACTAAAACAAAATATTTCGCAACATAACAAATACGCAAAAGAATTTTAATGAAAAGGTGGATTTAACATGCGAGTAAAAGATCAACTATCATCATTACAACCTTATAAACCAGGTAAATCACCAGAGCAAATGAAAGAAGTATACGGGAATCATTCATTTGTTAAGTTAGCATCAAATGAAAATCCATTTGGCTGTTCACCTCGTGTTTTAGGAGAATTACAAAAATCGTGGCAGGAACATGCTTTATATCCTGACGGAGGTGCTGAAGTACTCCGTCAAACAATTGCAGAGAAATTACAAGTGCAAATGGAACAAGTGCTTTGTGGTAGTGGACTTGATGAAGTCATTCAAATTATAAGTCGTGCAGTGCTCTGTAAAGGAGATAATATCGTAACTGCTGGCGCGACATTCCCTCAGTACCGTCATCATGCAATTATTGAAGGCTGTGAAGTGAAAGAAATTTCTTTAAAGAACGGTGTATATGATCTAGATGAAATTTCTTCAGCAGTTGATGAACATACAAAAATCGTATGGATTTGTAATCCGAACAACCCGACAGGCACATATGTGAATGAGCGAAAATTGACTCAATTCATTGAAAGCATTAGTGAAAATACGTTAATTGTCATTGATGAAGCGTACTATGAATACGTAACAGCAAAAGATTTCCCTGAGACATTAACGCTTCTAGAAAAACATAACAACATTCTTGTACTTAGAACGTTTTCTAAAGCGTACGGATTAGCTTCTTTCCGCGTTGGTTATGCGATTGGACAGGAAGAGTTAATTGAGAAATTAAATGTCGTACGTTTGCCATTTAACGTATCTTCATTAGCGCAAAAAGCAGCGACGATTGCTTTTAACGATGAAGCGTTTATTGAAGAAATAGTTCGTGTTAATACAGAAGGATTACAACAATACGAGAGTTTTTGTACGGAAAATAAAATTCCATTTTATCCGTCGCAAACGAACTTTATCTTCTTGCCGGTAGATGATGCTGGGGAAATTTATGAAGCTTGTGCGCATGCAGGGTTTATTATTCGTCCGTTCCCAAATGGTGTCCGTATTACAATCGGAACTAGGGAACAAAATGAAGGAGTGATTTCAGTGTTAAAACAACACTTTGAAAATAAAAAAGGTAAGTCTCGAGATGAGACAAATGTGTAAAAAGGTAGTATTAATCGGTACTGGATTAATAGGAGGCTCTCTTGCATTAGCGATTAAAAAAGAGCACGATGTAACGATTATCGGTTATGACATATTTAAAGAGCAAGTAGAGCGCGCAAAAGAATTACATGTGGTTGATGAAGTAGCAGTAGATTTACAGCGTGCATGTGAGGAGGCAAATTTAATTGTATTTGCCTCTCCAGTTGAAGAAACGAAAAAGTTGTTACACAAACTTGCATCATTTCATTTACGAGAAGATGTCATTGTTACCGATGTAGGAAGTACGAAAGGGACAATCATGAATGAAGCAGAAGCTTTATTAACAAAGAAAGTTTCATTTATCGGCGGTCATCCGATGGCAGGTTCTCACAAAACAGGAGTTGAAAGTGCAAAGGCACACCTTTTTGAAAACGCATTTTACATTTTAACGCCAATGAATCACGTGCAGGCGGATCAAGTAGACGAGCTAAAAGAATGGTTAAAAGGAACAGGCTCTCATTTTCTTGTATTAAATACAAAAGAACATGATTATATAACAGGAATAGTTAGTCATTTTCCACATCTAATTGCAGCAGGATTAGTAAAACAAGTTGAGAAACATGCTGGTGATAATCCGCTTATTCATCAACTAGCGGCAGGCGGATTTAAAGATATAACACGTATTGCATCAAGTAGTCCGAAAATGTGGAGTGATATCGTAAAGCAAAATCGCGGGCATTTATTGGAACTATTAGAAGAATGGATTTCAGAAATGGAAGAGCTATATAAGACGGTTTCTAAAGGAGATGCAGGAGAAATACAAAGTTATTTTGCAGATGCGAAAGAATATCGTGACTCTTTACCAGTTCGAAAAAGAGGGGCGATTCCTGCCTATCACGACTTATACGTCGACGTTTTAGATAAAGTAGGGGCATTAGCCCATATCACAAGCATTCTAGCAGAAGAAGAAATTAGTATTACGAACTTGCAAATATTAGAAGCGCGAGAAGGATTGCTCGGAGTTTTACGAATTAGTTTCCAAAGAGAAGAGGATCGAACGCAGGCAAAAATTGCGCTCGGAAAAGAAGAATACCAAACGTATGAAACAATTTAATGAGGAGGGTGACAACGTGAAAGAAAAAACAGTACAAACTGTAAATAACGGATTGAATGGCACAATTACAATCCCTGGAGATAAATCAATTTCCCATCGCGCTGTCATGTTTGGCGCAATCGCGGAAGGTAAAACAACAATTAAAGGATTTCTTCCTGGTGCGGATTGTTTAAGTACTATTTCTTGTTTTAAAGAAATGGGAGTAGAGATTACACAAAATAGAGACGAAGTTACGGTAATTGGAACAGGATTAGAAGGTTTACAAGAGCCAAAAGCTGTATTAGATGTTGGTAATTCTGGTACAACGATTCGATTAATGTCAGGAATACTTGCAAACACACCATTCTTTTCTTGCGTGCAAGGTGATGCTTCAATTGCGAAGAGACCGATGCAACGTGTAACAAATCCACTAAAGAAAATGGGTGCAAAAATTGATGGCCGAAAAGAAGGAACGTTTACGCCGCTCACAATACGAGGCGGGAATTTAAAGGGGATTGAATATACTTCACCGGTAGCAAGTGCGCAAGTGAAATCAGCTATTTTACTTGCAGGACTTCGCGCAGAAGGTGTAACAGCTGTTACCGAACCTCATATTTCCCGCGATCATACAGAAAGAATGCTTGAGGCGTTTGGCGTTACAGTAACTCGCGTGGGGAAAACAGTGAAACTAGCAGGAGGACAGAAGTTAACCGCAACAGATGTTCAAGTGCCAGGTGACGTATCATCAGCGGCATTTTTCTTAGTAGCAGGTGCAATTATCCCAAATAGTAAACTAGTATTACAAAATGTAGGAATGAACCCAACACGTACAGGTATTATAGATGTTTTAGAGAAAATGGGTGCTACATTTACTGTAGAGTCAATTAACGAAGGGGCATCTGAACCAGCTGCAAACATTACAATCGAAACGTCTTCACTAAAAGGAATCGAAATTGGCGGAGATATAATCCCAAGATTAATCGATGAAATTCCAGTAATCGCTTTAGCAGCAACACAAGCAGAAGGAATTACAGTCATTAAAGATGCACACGAATTAAAAGTAAAAGAAACGAACCGTATTGATACAGTCGTTGCTGAACTAACGAAACTAGGAGCTCGTATTGAAGCGACCGACGACGGAATGATTATTTACGGTAAATGTAAGCTAAAAGGAACTACAGTACATAGTCACGGTGATCACCGCATTGGAATGATGCTTGCGATTGCCGGCTGTATAGCTGAAGGAGAAACAACGATTGAAGATGCAGAAGCAGTAGGTGTATCGTATCCTACATTTTTTGAAGAACTGCAAACGTTAGCTAAATAAAGTGATGAGAAGCAGATATGCAATGTATCTGCTTTTTTATGTTGGCTTTTTTCGTAAATAATGTTGCTTTATTGCGTAAGAATTTTATCCTTATTGATTTTATGAGATTTTTACGCATAATTGTAACTAAGGGAGATGGTTCCAAGTTGAGTAAACAGAATATCAGCACAACAGTTTCAGGGGATTTAATTGTTACCCATCTAATTGGCAAGATTAATACAGCTGATGTTTATGAATGGTTTAATGGCTTCGAGCAGGTTTGTCAGCAATTCATTTCCGAGGGACGGAAATACAAATTGTTGGTGGATAGAAAAGGATACACGCCAGATCATTTTTCTGTTCAAAAAGCATGGAAAGATAAGTTCTTCAATGAAACCATTTTGAATCACAGTAAGGCAATTGCGTTTCTCCTTGAAGAAGGGAAGATAATGAATTATTTACAACAATCCAATACAAAAAAATCCGTAAAATTTTTCGATGATTATGAACAAGCATTAATTTGGTTGAATGAATATCCAATATAAAACCTTTATTGAACCAGTTTCTCTCAATCAACTGGTTTTTTTTATGCCCGTAATGTTGCCGTTGTCATAAGTTTCATCACTTTCAATGGTACCTCCTAGCTTCGCAAACCCAAGAGAACGCAAGGTGTTTAATATTCTTATGCCGCCAATAGAAAGCAGTTGAAAAGAGCCTTTATGTTAGATTGTTTCTAAATCGATATCTTTTGTTGAAACATCCTCGTAATTTCACTTACCGAAATATAATAGTTTGAATTATGATATAATTCAAACGAGGAATGGAGGAGAAAGATATGAACGTTATACAATTAAAAGAAGATAAGTTTAGAGAAGCATTACGTTTATCAGAATATGCTTTTCAATATAAAGCAAATGAAGAATGGATAGAGCAGAAAATTGCAAGAATGAAGGAAAGCCATCAAATATACGTTATTATGGAAGAAGAAGAGTTAGCTGCAAAGTTGCACTTAATTCCTTTTCATATTTACATAGGAAAAGAAAAGTTTAAAATGGGCGGCGTTGCGGGGGTAGCGACGTATCCGGAATATAGAAGAAGTGGATATGTAAAAGAGTTACTTCAGCATTCACTGCAAACTATGAAAAGAGATGGATATAGTGTATCGATGTTACATCCATTTGCCGTTTCATTTTATCGTAAATACGGCTGGGAACTTTGTGCGAATCGAATCGTATGTCAGATGACAAAGAGCGATTTAATAATTAAAAAACAAGTGAATGGTACAGTGAAACGTTTTAGTAAAGATAATCATCCAGAAGAAGTAGAGAATCTATATGAAACATTTGCAGAACGATTTTCTGGTATGTTAGTTCGCGGACGTAAATGGTGGCTACAAGCGGTGTATCATGATTTAACATTGGCAGTTTACTATGATGAAAATAAAACGGCGACTGGTTACATTTTATACAAAATAGAGAATTCTAAAATGAAAGTAGAAGAATTTGTCCCATTACATAATGAAGCAAGAATTGGTCTTTGGAACTTCATCTGCCAACATGATTCTATGATTAAAGATCTAGAAATGATACTAAGTGAGACAGAACCACTTCTTTACACATTACAAGAACCACGAGTAAAAGCAGAAGTAACTCCATATTTCATGGGAAGAATTGTAGATGTAGAACAGTTTTTCAAACAATATGAATGGAACTGGAACAACGAAGAGCAAGAAGTAATTTTACATATTACAGATTCATTTGCACCGTGGAATAACGTAACGGTTCAACTTAAAAATAACGAAATAACAATCGTTAAAGAAGAAACAGCAAAAGAAAATGGAATTCAAATCGATATTAATGCGTTATCTACTATTATGTTTGGCTACAAGCGACCGCTAGAATTAAATGAAATAAACTTAATAAGCGGTAGCGAAGAGGAGATACGTGCATTTGAGAATGTAGTGCCGGTGCGTAAGCCGTTTATTTATGATTTCTTTTAATTAATGTCATGTGCTATGTATGAGTAACAAAGTACTATAATGATAAACTTTTTATTATAGTACTTTTCTATTTAATAGAGTGAAATCATTGTTTTAGGAGGAAAAGTAAAATGATTAGGCAAGCCGTAGGTGCGGTCGTATTCCAACACAGTGAATTTTTATTGGTACATAAGGTGAAAATTAGCGACATAGATGGAGAATATGCTATGTCAAAGGGGGAATGGGATTTTCCTAAAGGTGAAGTGAAACATACAGATAATGATTTAGAGAGTGCTATTTTGAGAGAGCTGGAAGAAGAAACTGGATCTACAAAGTTTAAAGTTATAAAACAATTTGAAGATAAAATTTGCTTTGGCTTTCCTGAAGAACTCAAAATGAAAACTGGATATGAAGAGCAAGAAACTACTATGTTTTATGTAGAATATATAGGTGACAGAATAGATTTACATCCAAAAGATAATGAAATAAGTCAAGTTCAATTTTTTAAGATACAAGATGTATTGAGGGTTTTAAGTCATGATGATACAAAGAAATTTTTTGATGGGATAACGCAAAAAATATATTAATATCTTAATTGAGTGTGTTATTTGATAAATGTTTCAATAGCGTATTTACACACTTGACTTTTAATTCATGTAATTTATAATTAAAAACGGAATGAATTTTCATTCCTGGAAATTGAGGTGAGAAAAATGGCTAAAAATAAGCAAGAGGATATTTTTGATGCTGCTATAAAACTTTTCGCAGAGCGTGGTTACGATGGTACGACAATTCCGATGATCGCTGAAAAAGCAAATGTCGGCGCTGGTACTATTTATCGCTATTTTGAAAATAAAGAGGCACTCGTTAACTCATTATTTTCAAAAAGCATGCTACAGCTATCTGAAACAATAAAGACTGATTTTCCTGTTGAAGCAAATATTCGAGAACAGTTTAGTCATACGTATAACCGTTTATTTGAATTTGCGAGAAACAATGTGGATGCTTTTCTTTTTACAAATTCGCACTGTGATAGTTATTTTCTTGATGAACAGAGTAAGAAAATATTTGACGATTTTATAGGCTTCTTTATGAATATTATTGAAGATGGAATCGAAAAAGGTTTTCTTCGTCCATTGCCTATAATTGCTTTAATTATTATTGTATATCAACCACTTGAAAAATTAATAAAAGTAATGGCGACAGGGCAGTTAGAATACTCGAAAGAATTAGTAAAAGAATTGGAAGAAAGCTCTTGGAATGCTATTAGAATCATTTGATTCTATAGCTTTATAAGGACAGGAATGAACATTCATTCCTAAAAAAATATAAAAAACGATTACAGGAGATGATATATCTGTACAATTAATGGAATGAATATTCATTCCGCAGGGAGTGATTTAATAGAATTGAAAAATAATTTAATAGGATAATAGGAATGAACGTTCATTCCGAAATGATATTTTCAAAAACAGGGAATGAATATTCATTCTCTATGCACCATGAAACTTTAATAACAGGAGATGATTCAAATGAGCAAGCTAAAAAGTTGGAGAAGTTTATCTCTTCTATTATGGATAGTTATTACTATTGCAATGATCGTAACGATGCCTAATATGGATCAGTTAGTGAAGGAAAAAGGGCAAATCACGATTCCTAATACAGAACAAAGCAGTATTGCTGACAAGATGATAAAGGAGATGGATAAAGAAGGGGCTGAAAAGTATGAAATTATAGCTGTCTTTAATAGTGGAAGTAAGAAGGCTTTAACAAATGAGCAAAAAGAGGAAATAACGAAAACGATCAATGCCCTGCAAAATGAAAAAGAGCAATTAGGAATTAAGGAAGTCGTTTCACATTTAGATAATAAAGAACTGGAGAAACAATTAGTTTCTAAAGATAATACGACTATTTTAACGCAAATATCGGTAGATAAAAAACATGGTAAGATACCAAAAATTGTAAATAATCTTCATGAAAAAGTACAAACGAAAGGAGTTACAACGTACTTAACAGGAAGTGATTTAATAGCGGGTGATTTTCTTACATCCTCTCAAGAGGGCGTGAAAAAGACAGAAGTTATTTCGATCATTTTCATTCTTGTAGTATTAATCATTGTATTCCGTTCACCAGTTGTTCCGATTATTTCTCTTCTTACAGTTGGTGTTTCGTATTTAATTTCAATGGGGATTATTGCCCATCTTGTTGATCAATTTAATTTTCCGTTTTCAAACTTTACGCAAGTGTTTGTAGTTGTCGTCCTGTTTGGAGTAGGAACAGACTATAACATTTTATTATATACGAGATTTAAAGAAGAATTAAGTAAACAAGAAAATGCATATTTAGCTACGAAAGAAACGTTTAAATCGGCAGGTAAAACCGTTTTATATAGCGGGATAGCAGTACTAATTGGCTTTGCATCTCTTGCTTTAGCGAGTTTTAAATTATATCAATCTACTTCAGCCGTAGCAATTGGTGTCGCAGTACTACTACTCGTATTAACTACTTTAAATCCATTTTTTATGGTGCTTTTAGGAAAAGGAATGTTTTATCCAGTTAAAACATTTAAAGGTCATGAGGATAGTCGCTTATGGGGATTCTTTGCAAAAAATTCAGTAGCAAGACCATTTATCGCTTTAATTATCGTATTCGTGATATCGATTCCATTTGTATTAAAATATTCTAACACGCTTAATTACAATGATTTATTTGAAGTGGATAATAAATATGAATCAAAAATGGGGATTAACGTAATAGAAGAGCATTTTCCGCCTGGTTTTTCTTCACCAAGTACGTTAGTCATTCAATCGGATAAAAAGTTAGATGAGGCGACTTCTTTACAAACTTTAGATGAACTTACTGATAAAATCTCGAAAGTTAAAGGAGTCTCAGAAGTATATTCACCGACGCGTCCAACTGGAGATAAGATTAAAGAATTATATATAAATAAACAAGCCGGAGAATTGAATACAGGCTTAGGCGATGCAAATGGTGGCATAAAAGAAATTAATGAAGGATTAACTGATGCGAAAGATAAAATGGGTAGTAATGACTCAAATAGTCTTGCAAATGTTCAAAAGTTAATTGATGGAACGAACGAGGCTAAAAATGGAGTATCAGCATTAGGAACGGCCTTAAATCAATTATCGAATGGTATAAATGATGGAGTGCAAGGCGCGCAACAAATTGAGAGTGGATTAGCTTCATTAAACGAAAATGTTAATGTGTTATCCAATGCAACTTCACAGCTTCATGCTGGCTATGCACAGCTAGAAAAAGGTTTAAGTTCTTACGATCAATACTTCGGAAATATTTCGCAAGCGATTGATGGTGCGAAGAAAGGATACGAACAAATTGAAGCGTTAATGACCAATTTCATTCAAACAAAACCAGAATTAGCAAATGATCCTAATGTGCAGCAAACATTAGGAATTGCTAAAGAAGCTCAAAAACAATTAACTGGACTTTCAAAAGAATTAAATCAATTGGCGGTGCAGCATAAAGCAGCGATGAATTCATTTAAAGAAGCGAATCAATCGTTACTGAAAGTAGATAACGGTTTAAAAGAAATGAACAATGGAGTTACCAAGTTACAAAAAGGGGCTGCTGAGCTGAACAAAGGATTGAGCGAAGGGGCTAAAGGTTCAAAACAAATTGCGAACAAATCGGCTGACTTACAATCTGGATTAACGAAAATAAACGATGGGCAAGGACAGTTATTAACTGGACTGAAAGATTTACAAGAAAAGATGGGGCAATTGCAATCAGGTTTATCTAAAAGTACAGAGGGTTTAGGAAAAGTAAGTAACGGTCTAGGTGGCGCTCAAAAATATTTAGGAGAGCTAAATGAGTCGAAAAGCTCTGAGAAATTTTATATTCCGAAAGAAGTTTTAGAAGGAGAAGATTTCCAAAAAGCATTGAATACGTACATGTCACATGATAGAAAGACTGCTAAAATGACAATTATTTTAGACGTAAACCCGTATTCAAAAGAAGCGATGCCTATCATTCAAGAAATTAATAAAACGATAGATGGTACGTTAAAGGGAACAGAACTAAATGGTGCGAAAAAAGCAATTGGCGGGACAACAGCTAGAAACGTTGATTTAAAAGAAGTAACCGGGCAAGATTTCCTACGTACTGCTACGATTATGTTATTAGGGATTTCGCTTGTATTAATCGTGATTACACGCTCATTCTTAAACTCAATCTTTATTATTGGGTCGTTAATTTTAGCGTACTTTGCATCACTTGGTATAAGTGAACAAATTAGTGCACATGTATTAAACGTAGAGTCATTAAGCTGGAATGTTCCATTCTTTAGCTTCATTATGATTGTCGCTTTAGGAGTGGATTATAGCATCTTCGTTATGATGCGATACAATGAGCTAGAAGGGGATTCAGTAACGAAAATTGTAAATGCATCTCGTCACATAGGAGGAGTCGTATTATCAGCGGCACTTATTTTAGGAGGGACATTTGCAGCGTTAATTCCTTCAGGAGTATTGACACTTATACAAGTAGCATCCGTTGTTGGCGTTGCTCTTTTACTATTAGCTTTAATTGTAATGCCGATATTGTTACCTGCTTTAATAGGATTGACGAGTAAATTGAAGAGTTATAAAGAGAAAATAATAAATACGAAATAAGAAAAACCTGTAGGGAATGTTTTCTCTACAGGTTTTTTGTATATAAAATATGAAATGAAAAAATGATTCAATGTATTACAGAATGAGAAGCGAATAGGGATATTAGAAAGAGGTCGATGATATACAAAAAATAGCTAGGGGAATGGATAAAAACTATTCGATTTCGTTGTAGAAAGCTAATCAACCGTTGCTATTCATCCAGCTTCTACTATATAATAGCTATAGTCTGCAATAATTGAGTCGTAATATGCGATTTTTTAAGACAATCGGTGAGAAAACGCTGAAATAAGCGGTATTAGTAGGAGGACACAAATGATTACAGTAAGTAACGTTAGTTTGCGTTTCGCGGATCGCAAATTATTTGACTCCTCTATAAAACCTATATAAATCCAGTTATAACAACCCCTAGTTTGCGGTTCTGCTTTATTGAATCGTAAACTGGGGGTTTTTTAATGGTTAAAAAAAGTAAAACGAAAAGAAATTTCAGATTGTCTATGGAAGAATTAGATGTTCTCGGAGAATTGGAAGCAGCTGAGGAATATATCGAGAGTTGGGAGGAGGCTTTTGAACTTTTTCACAAAGCGGGCATTTTAAAAGGATTGAGGGAAGCGACTTTATTTCACTATCAAGCCCAATTGAAATCACTTTTAAGGTCATTACCTGTTGGAATTAAGCCATACGAGGTAACGAAAGAACATATAGAGGATGCTATTGTATTCTGTAAAGTAAAAAGAAATTTGCAGCCATCAACAATCAACATTGTAATAAGGGCAAATAAAACATTTTTTAAATTTCTATTTGAGAACAAACACATCCCCATAAATCCAATAAAAGATATTAAAAAATTAAAAACTCGTACAAAAGAGGTTGAAGTTCTTACGCTAAAACAGCTTAAAACTTTACTTTCTAAGGTAGAATGCGAAGTGTGGTCGATTATATCGAAGGGTTAGACGTATGTAACGACTGTATGGCGCTTATAGGTAGTGGCGTGAGAGTACAACGGGCTACGGATATAGAGAATGGTAATACGGTACAAGAGGCACGTATAGGCTCAAAGATACTTTACATTACAGAGTGTTCTGAATGCGGTGTAAGATTAAATTCGAAGATTACTAAACGATGTAGCACTTGTAAAAAGGAATTTATTAGGGTGCATGGTCAGAATAGACGGGCAAGAATTAAAGCATTGCCACACACATTAACGGTTAAAGAAAAATTAGAAATTATGGCACGCGGTTGCTTTGTAACTGGCGAGAAGGATATCGATAAACTAGCACTAGACCACCTTGTCCCGATTGTATGGGGATGGGGTGGTACAACAAAGGCGAATTGTATAGCGTTGCGTCGTGATTTAAACGCTAGTAAACACGCGTCAAACGTATTTGAGTGGCTAAAACGTGAAGATATCCGAGCAATAGCAGATATGGAGCGAGTACACGACGAACTAGAGTTAAAGGCGCAACAAAACGGCATCACATACGAAGATTTAGAGATAGATATGTATTGGTACGAAGCGAATAAAAGAGAGGTCGAAGGTGTTAAGGTTGCGGAGAAAGAGCCTCAATTGCAATTTACAGCCGAAGGACTGGCACTTTTAAAGGATGTTGCAAAACAATGATAAAAGAAACTATTAATCTATCAATATCGGCGCTATTATTGTACTTGAATAGGCGCTACATTATGTCTTGATGGCGCTTCGTATGATACGCGGTACACATAGGCTCATTTAATGCGCTGAAAATCGGAATGAATCCGAAGGAGGTAGCGCAGACACTAGACAGAAACGCAGAACGAGCGGTAAAAATTCAAATGAGGGATGTAGAAATGGGTGGAAACATCGAGGTATTAGAGTACACGTATAACGCACCTGCGGCAACGGTGAGTGTAACATATAAGGACGGCGTTTTGTACACCGCAACGCATATAGGGACACAAAGGAAGGGAAATAATTACGGCGGAGCTTAAACAGGAGGCAGCATAGTGTGGCGTATAGTTTTTACAAGAAAGATCAGGAGCGCGCATTTGTAAAAATGTGTATTTATTAGAACGTGCATTCGTGTTGTGCGGAAAAATATAGACCTATATAATATTAATTGTAAAGCAATCGGCTCACCACTGGCGCAAGATATACGCAGCCATGCCGATAATATAAATCACCACAGGACGGCAATAGCCGTTATACAGAAAGGCACAGGATTAACCACCCTAGCGCTTTTCATTTTATATGGATGTAATTAATTAGGGATACTGAGGAAAGAGAGGGGTTTACATGCTTCGAATTAAGATTAAGAAGGGGCGGAAACCGTCTATTATATTACTTACGCTGGCTTTATTCGCATTGTGGCTGCTGAATGTATCGGGTAACTTTTACATACAATTATTTTCGGCACTATTCGCCTTATCTGTCATAGCCGCACAGCTTACGGAAACGGCGTTACGCTGTCGAGATAAGAGAGTATAACGATAATAGGTAATAATAATAGTAATAAGTGATAGCGTGAGAGGGGCGATGTGTAATGGCATTGCCTCTTTTTTATGCGCATTTCTTCGTTAATATCCATTGTTTTAACATTTGCATGCGCCTTTTCTTCGATGTCTAGCAGTTGTGTACGCACTTCTTTCGCGAATAAAAAAAAGAGCGCCATTTATGCGCCCTGTTCCTCTTATTTAACTTAAAGAATCAATAGGTTTATGGTGGAACTCAAATCCATATCCAGATTCTCCTAATTGTTCACTTACAATGTTATAAAACTTTTTCCCATAAAAACTAGGTTCATTCTGCGAATACACTTGTATAATGAATTGTGTTCTTCCTATTGTACTGGGAACTTTTTCATGGATTTCATCACTTTCAATGAATCCTAAATATGTATTGATTTTGTCTTGTAGAAGTAAAATGTGCTCATCGTCAAGTTCTTCGCTTTTATTCCACTCTAAAGCATCAAAGATTGTTAAGTACACATTATCTTTATTATCCTCGTCTATTAAAACTAAATCGACTTGATCCGTATCATGTAATGCCATATAAAAGCCTCCTTATTCTTCTTTTCTTATTACATTTATTTTCGTTGGTGGAATCTCTTCTAAATGTTCAAATGGTGGTTTGTTCCTACTTTTAACAATTGCACCTGATTCCGCAATTTCGGGGAAGGCTTTTTTCTGATTTTTAGTAAGGGGTGCAGTAGGTGACGATTTTAACTCCACTAAGTCAATCTTACCATTTGCGTCCTTGCCTCCTATATCTATACGAGTGCGTACGCCCGATTTTGTTTGTACGGTTATTTGTTCATTCAATTCAGATTTAGGTTTTTGTTGTTTTATAACCTCGAACATTTTTACATGAGCACGCTATTGTTATATAAAATGACGTTTCTAGTGCGATTGGTCAGCCATTAGCCGAGTTAATCCCCGACAGTGTATTCGAATTGATACAAGCAGAAAACGAAGGCCTAAACGTAACGGGCCGCGGGATCGGTTGGACTGTTTAACGAAGCGTATAAGAAACGTATGAAATAAATAACGCAACTTGACGGAGATCCTACGGGGTTTCCATCTCTTTTTTGTATGCAACAGGAAACGTCGCCGAGAAATTACGTTGTTAGATACTTTAATGGTAGCAATTCTTGTGATTATATTGCTGGTGTTTAGCGTCTTAAATTATTAATGGATTTTAGAGGAGATTTTTAAATAATTCTTTAAAAAAAGTAATAAAACAACTTATATCATAATTATAAGTTGTAATGATAAGCATGTTCTAGTAGAATTGTTTACAGATGAAAATAAAGGAATCGTAAATTACGGATTTCTGTTAAAATTGGAGAAGGGTTGAGAAACCCTAGGTATTAGTAGGAGGACACAAATGATTACAGTAAGTAACGTTAGTTTGCGTTTCGCGGATCGCAAATTATTTGAAGATGTTAACATAAAATTCACGCCAGGTAATTGCTACGGTTTAATTGGAGCAAACGGTGCTGGTAAATCAACATTTCTAAAGATTTTATCTGGAGAAATTGACCAATCAACGGGTGACATACATATTACGCCAGGTGAGCGTCTAGCAGTATTAAAACAGAATCACTTCGAATATGAAGAATTCCCTGCACTAGAAACAGTAATGATGGGTCACACACGTCTTTATAAAGTAATGCAAGAGAAAAATGCAATTTACATGAAAGAAGACTTTAGTGATGAAGATGGCATGCGTGCTGCAGAACTTGAAGGTGAGTTCGCTGAGCTAAACGGTTGGGAAGCTGAGTCAGAAGCTGCAATCCTTCTAAAAGGATTAGGTATTGGTGAAGATATTCATGATAAAAAGATGTCTGAATTAACAGGGGCAGAGAAAGTAAAAGTATTACTTGCTCAAGCTTTATTCGGTCAACCTGACATTCTATTACTAGATGAGCCTACCAACCATTTGGACTTAAAAGCGATTCAATGGTTAGAAAACTTCTTAATGAACTTTGAAAATACAGTTATCGTTGTATCCCATGACCGTCACTTCTTAAATAAAGTATGTACGCACATGGCTGACCTTGATTTCGGTAAAATTCAATTATACGTTGGTAACTATGACTTCTGGTATGAATCAAGCCAATTAGCATTAAAACTAACGCAAGATTCTAACAAGAAAAAAGAAGAAAAAGTAAAAGAGTTACAAAACTTTATTGCACGCTTTAGCTCAAATGCATCTAAAGCGAAACAGGCAACTTCTCGTAAAAAATTGTTAGATAAAATTACATTAGATGATATTAGACCATCATCACGTCGTTATCCGTTCGTTGGTTTCACACCAGAACGTGAAGTAGGAAATGACCTATTAACAGTTGAAGGTATTTCGAAAACGATTGATGGCGAAAAAATATTAGATAATGTGAACTTCACTTTAAATAAAGGTGATAAAGTTGCATTTATCGGACGTAACGATATTGCGATGACAACATTATTTAAAATTCTTATGGGTGAAATGGAGCCAGATAGCGGTTCATTCAAATGGGGTGTAACAACATCTCAAGCTCATTTCCCAAGAGATAACTCTGAGTACTTCGAGAACAGTGATTACACTTTAATTGATTGGTTACGTCAGTTCTCTCCACAAGATGAGTCAGAAAGTTTCTTACGTGGTTTCTTAGGCCGTATGCTATTCTCTGGTGAAGAAGTAAAGAAAAATGTTTCTGTTTTATCTGGAGGAGAAAAAGTTCGTTGTATGTTATCTAAAATGATGTTAAGCGGTGCAAACGTATTAACACTTGATGATCCGACGAACCATTTAGACCTTGAGTCTATTACAGCATTAAACAACGGTTTAATCACATTTAAAGGAACATTACTATTTACATCTCATGACCATCAGTTCGTACAAACAATTGCAAACCGTATTATCGAAGTAACGCCAAACGGTGTAGTTGATAAGGTAGCAACGTATGATGAGTTCTTAGAAAGTCAAGAACTTCAAAAACAAGTTGATGCAATGTACAAAGGTCAATAATAAATGATTAAAACCCTCGCTTTCTTTTATGAGAGCGGGGGTTTTTTAAGTAAACAAATATTCGTTTTAATATAAAGTGGGGGGGAGGATTAAAATGAATAATTATTCAAAAATAACATTAGCGATGGTAAGAAATTTTTGAAACGTGGATAAACCCTGAAATGATGAAGAAATGGTTTTTTACATTGGAAGGGACGGATAAAGTAACGGGAAATACTCCTGAAGTAGGAGGGAGTTGGGAAACTATTGATCATCGTGGCGGAAAAGATTATGGAGTAATTGGGGAATATATCGAAATGAATCGTCCTAAAAAAAATTAGTATTTATATTAAAAACGCCGCAGTTTAGTGAATTATTAGATAAAATCACAGTTGAAATAAAAGAGAAACAACAAGGATTTAAAATGATATTTTCACAAAATATAATCGTTGCTCATGAAGAAGATTGGACAAAATATGATGTTGAAAAAGCTTTAAAGGGGTGTCAGGATGGCTCTGATCATGGTTGGAATGTAATATTCATGGGACTGAAAGAATTGGCTAAAAGAAGAGGGGATAGCTACAAAGGATGATAAACGGTAGTCGAAAAAGTGTAGTTTGAGCAAATTGCCCAAACTACATTTTTTATTTTATGAAATTGGGTAGTTTACATGAATGTACCAAAATTGGAGATAGGTTAGTTTGCAAATGAGGAAATAAAGGATTATAGTTTGTGGAGTCATAATTAGTGGATGAGCCTTGGGAGAAAACAGGAAATGTTACAAATGTGTTTTGTTAAATAGAAACCAAGGTCAAAATGTTTAAAAAGAAATAGTTGAATAAATAAAAGCTACAAATTATAATTACTAATATTCTTCATATAGTTAAACAAATAAAATCTATTTGAAGAAGAAAAATTGAATAGAGAGACAGACTTATATAAAATAAGCCTTGGATGATCAAAAGAGGTGGAGAGATGCAACAATTTTTATTGAAGAGTAAACGAGTATTAAGTAATCATTTTGGATTTTTCGTATTTGCTGTTATTTTACTTTGGTTAAAAACATATGCCGCATATGTGACAGAATTTAATTTAGGGATATCGAACACAATCCAAAAGTTCTTACTGTTTTTCAACCCGTTAAGCTCAGCAGTTCTATTTTTAGGGCTCGCATTATTCGCAAAAGGGAAACGAGCTTACATTTGGTTAATTATTATTAATTTGCTAATGTCTATACTTTTATACGCAAACGTAGTATATTATCGCTTTTTCAGCGACTTTATTACGTTCCCGACATTAACACAATCGAATAACTTTGGAGATTTAGGTGGTAGTATTTTTGCATTGCTACACTTATATGATCCACTATATTTCTTAGATACAATCATTTTAATTGTTTTAGTCGCAACGAAATTTGTAAATCCTAAACCAATCCGTGTTGCGAAGCATAAATTATCTCTAGTATTTGTAGCAGGTATTTTATTATTTAGCGTTAACTTAGGTCTGGCAGAATCTGACCGTCCTGAATTGTTAACAAGAACATTTGACCGCAATTATATCGTGAAATATTTAGGGGCGTACAACTTTACGATTTATGATGGTATTCAAAGTGCGAAAGCATCAACAGAACGAGCATTAGCGGATGGAGATAATATGACAGAAGTTAGAAACTATCTTTCATCAACTTATGCAAGTCCAAACCCTGAGTATTTCGGTAAAGGAAAAGGAATGAACGTAATTTATATTCATTTAGAGTCATTCCAAAACTTTTTACTAAACTACAAGCTAAATGGTCAAGAGGTTACACCATTCTTAAACTCATTTACAAAAGATGCGAATACGTTATACTTTGATAACTTCTTCCATCAAACAGGACAGGGGAAAACATCTGATGCGGAGTTCATGTTAGAGAACTCAATGTTTGGATTACCACAAGGATCTGTTTTTACAAATAAAGCTCATAACACGTATCAATCAGCACCGGCTATTTTAGGACAACAAGGATACACATCAGCAGTGTTCCACGGTAACTACAAAACATTCTGGAACCGTGATGAAGTTTATAAATCATTTGGTTTTAATAAATTCTTTGATGCGTCATACTACGATATGAATGAAAAAGATGTAGTAAACTATGGCTTAAAAGATAAACCGTTCTTTAATGAATCAATTCCGTTATTACAAACGTTGAAACAACCGTTCTATACGAAGTTCATTACGTTATCGAACCATTTCCCTTATCCGATTGATAAAGCGGAAGCAACGATTGAACCAGCTAAAACAGGTGATTCATCAGTAGATACGTACTTCCAAACAGCACGCTATTTAGATGAATCTGTAAAAGGATTCATTGATTACTTGAAACAATCTGGTCTATACGATAACTCAATTATCGTTATGTACGGTGATCATTACGGTATTTCAGATAATCATAGTGCAGCAATGTCTCAAATAATGGGTAAAGAAATGAACGCATTTGAAAATGCTCAATTACAACGTGTACCATTAATCATTCGCGTACCAGGAATGGAAGGCGGCGTACAACATCAATACGGCGGAGAAATTGACGTTCTTCCAACGTTACTACACTTACTAGGTACAGATACGAAAAATTATGTCCAATTCGGATCAGATTTATTATCACCAGAGCATAAACAAGTCGTTCCGTTCCGTAACGGTAACTACGTAAGCCCAACAGTTACTGCACTTAACGGCAAATACTATGATACAGTGACTGGGAAACCTGTAGAATTTACAGATGAAATAAAACAAAATGAGCAAATGGTTCAAAAATCACTAAAATACTCCGACCAAGTTGTTAACGGTGACTTATTACGATTCTACACACCAGAAGGATTTACACCGGTAGAACCTTCTAAATATAACTATAACAATCGTGATAAAGATAAAACGAAGGTGAAGACGACTGAAGACGGGGAAACGAAATAAATAATAAAAAATCCTACTCGTATAGAAAACGAGTAGGATTTTTTGTTTTAAGATTTACTTTCGGATTTTTGGAGTGCTACTTTTTCAGGCATAAAACATGCAATAATCAAAGCTACAAAGGATAAGACTAACATAAATACGTAGGCATCACTTGAGCTGAAGATAGAAGCTAATTTCGTTACTTGCATAGCTGATATGCTTCCGTTCTCACTAGATAACTGTGAAGTATGTGAAGTGGATTGAATTGTATACACAGTAATAATGACTGCTGTTCCTATAGCACCTGCTAATTGACGTACGGTATTATTCACTGCGGAACCATGTGAACCCAGTTCTCTTGGTAAAGCGTTTAAACCTGCTGTATTTAAAGGCATCGAAATGAAACTTAGTCCAATGCGTAGAATAATGGTACGAACCGTTAAATGCATATAAGTGGTGGATTCGGTCAAATCAATTACATCCCACATCGATATAATGATACATATTAAACCTATAATAAAGAGTGGTTTTGCCCCATATTTATCAAACATTTTACCCGTGATAGGTGATAAGAATGCATTAATTACAGCTCCAGGTAATAGAAGTAAACCTGATTCAAAAGCAGTGAAACCTCGTCCATTTTGCAAGTAAATCGGCAAAAGAATTAAATCAGCATACATAATCATCGTAATGAGTACGTTAATGACTGATGTAAGAGTGAAAATTTTATACTTAAATACGGATAAATTTAATAGTGGATCGCTAGACTTTATTTGACGTAAACAGAATAGAGTTGTAACAATTATTCCTATGATAATTGTAGTAATAACAACTGGATGATCCCATCCTTTACTTCCTGCGCTACTAAATCCGAATATAATACAACCAAAGCCAATCGTTGATAAAATGACACTTACGATGTCTAATTTTGCTTTTGTTGTTTCAGCAACATTCATTAAATATTTAAGTGCGAGAATAATAACGATGCATACAAAGGGAGCTAATCCAATAAATAGCCATCTCCATGATACATATTCAATAATAAAGCCAGATAATGTTGGAGCGATGGCTGGCGCAAAAATTATGGCGAAACCGATGGTTCCCATAATACTTCCACGTTTTTCACTAGGGTATAAATATAAAATAACTGTCATCATTAGTGGCATAATAATTCCTGCTCCAACTGCTTGAATCATTCTTCCTGTTAACAAAATGCCAAAATTCATGGCGCATGCACAAAGAACAGTCCCGATAAACAAAGAGAGCATCGAGCAAATAAACAGTTGCCTTGTTGTAAATCGTTTCATTAAAAATGCAGTAATTGGCACTAGAACGCCATTTATGAGCATAAAGCCTGTTGATAGCCATTGTACGGTTGCAGCTGTAACATCAAATACTTCCATTAAATTACTCATCGCTACATTTAATAGCGTCTGATTTAATGTTGATAAAAAACAACCGGAAATGAGCACAATTAATATAATTTTTTTATTTCTTTCTGATATTTCCTTTTGCATTGGTAAACTCCTTCATTGTTGTCTTGATTTATCGACATTGTGTCGATAAAATTAATGGTAACAAAATAAATTTTCTTTGACCATGAACAGTTTTGTTGAAAATGTTCACTACTCGACATAGAAGGTATGCACTGTCGAGTAAGTAAAGAGAAAATCTATAAAGGAGTTTCAAAATGTCTACACCTAAAAAAGAAGATCCTCGTACAGTTCGTTCAAGAGAAATGTTTAAAAATGCTGTTTTTTCTCTCCTATGTGAGAATCCTAGTATTTCAAGTTTAACGGTTCAGAAAGTCGCAACAAAAGCAGGATTAAACCGAACAACCTTTTACTTACATTATCAAGATATTCAAGATTTACTAGACCAAATCACGAATGAGATTTCAAATGAACTTTCAAATAAAATAGCTGATTTAATACATGCAAAAGATTTATCAGAAAAACAAAAGCTAACACAATTACTTGATTATTTATATATCCATCGAAATTATTTATTTATATTATTTAAAATGAATCAATTTGAGGAGCAACTATTTTTATTTTTAAAAGAGTTAATAGAAACGAGAAGAGAGAATACGAAAAAGGATTTGCCTGATGATTATGTTGCGGTTGATATTAAAACAGCTTCATTGGTAGGTATTATCATGTGGTGGATAAGGAATGGACTTCACTTTAGTTCAGATTATATCGCAAATCAAATTTATTTTATGTATAAAGGGTAATAAATGCAAACAATTTATCCGTATTAAAAAAAGATTTAAATAACCTAGTATAATTTAAAGTGTCGGGATTAATAAAAATTTATAAAACAAAAGATCCAGAGATAGAAGGGGGATATGCATGAATTTTCAAAATGAAAAAATATCATTACATTTAGAGGTTGTAAATTACCAATATGCAGATGCAAAAGACGAGTGTGATAGAAATTGGTTAAGAGTAAAAGCGAAACTATCAGAAGAAAATAAAGTTTTTGAAACGATGGATCCTTTTTTACAAACATACGATTTACAGTACATGATAAAATGGTTTGAATCTTTACCAAACCCTACATATAACGAACTAGATTTCATAGAACCAAATTTAGCGTTTGAATTTATGGGGGGAAAAGCAGGCGAGTTTAACATTGTTATTCGCTTATCGCTGGAACTTAACCCCACATGGTGTAAGGAAGAAGAATACGAATTTTCTATCGGTATAACTCAAGAGGATAGGGAGAATATTATTTGTTCTATTGAAGAGCAACAAAGGAAATTCCCAAAACGATAAAAAAAGACTTGATAACCTACAAGAGGGAATCAAGTCTTTTTATTACATACGATTATCATGCCAGAAGTTTAATGGGAAGTGTTCGTTCTCATTATAGGCTTCTAATTCATATCCTCTTTCTTTCAGCCCTTTAATAATTCCAGGTACTGCTTTAACTGATTGTGGATGAATATCGTGCATTAGAATAACTTCTGTTGGGTTTGTAGCACCATGTAGAACGTTTTCTACGATTTTAGCAGATGCAGCGTCTACTGGCATTTTGTTGTATTTCCAGTCTAATGAATCAATTGTCCAGTCCCAAACTTTTAAACCATTTTCTACAACTTTGTTGCGAAGGGCTTCATTTAATCCTGGCATTGAGCCGTAAGCTGGACGAGTTAATACTGGTGATTTTCCTAGAACGCCAGCGATTAAGCCTTGGTCTTCTTTCATTTCATCAACGTAATGACCTTCTGTGTAAAGCTTCTTGTAGTTATGAGTCATACTGTGCATCCCAACGTAGTGGCCTTCAGTATTTTCACGTTTTACAAGATCAGGGAAAGCTTTCACGTTTGAACCAATTAGGAAAAATGTTGCTTTTGCATTTTCACTTTTTAACATATCTAAAAGCTCAGCTGTGTATTTTCCAGGACCATCGTCAAATGTTAAGTAAGCGACTTTTCTAACTTGCCCGTTATAGTGCTTTGGAGCTTCTTTCGGAGCAAGGGACGTTTGAATTTCACTTACAAGTTGAACAGATTTCGCTGCATCCTCTGTACTTGCTAGAGCGATATGTGTTGATCCGTAAGCAGCTTCGTATGTAAATAATACCCCGACGCAAATCAACAGAGCCCTTTTCACTAAAGTTGTCATCCGAATTCCATTGTGCATAATTTTCCTACTCTCTATAAAAGTTCTACTCTACTATATTAGCAATTTTAGAGGGGGAAATGCAAAAAAACTTTTTTACAAGCGCAAAAAAGTTTGTTAAAAAGTATGTAAGATTTCACTGTTTTGCAGGTTTGAAAAAATGAAACAAGAATTGAATGTATGAAACTGCATGTAAAATGGTTCATTCACGTTTTTTGTTTTAGAAAGGGAGGATAAGTATGAAAAAATTAGCTTGTTTACATGCTCATCATTCAAATATTGAATACATTGACCGAGCATTGCAATCTTTTGGAATCGAAATACTCCATTTTGTAGATCCCATCTTATCACGCATATTAAAAAAAGATTGCGATTTTGAAAAAGAACAAGCACGGAGTAATTTAAAAGATATTATAAAGTATATAGCTGAAAGTGATGTAGATACACTTTTAATAACTTGTACAGATTATATCACGTTATTAGATGAGAATTTCAAAATAGACATACCTATATTGAAAATTGATGAGCCATTCTTTGAAATGATTTGTCATGTTGAAGAGCCACAGACAATACTTTTTACAAATAATCGTACGGTTTCAGGAACGATGGAACGTTTAAAACAATACGCTCGGCAGAATAATAAATCCATACATGTAAAAGTAGAAGTGATAGAAGGGATATTTGAGTTAATTATGCAAGATCGTAAAGAAGAGCATGATGCTAAGTTAGAAAAGTATTTATATGAAATTATGAAAGATAGAAACGAAATGCTTTCAGTTGCACAATTATCGATGGTAGACGCTGCTACAAGGGTAGAAAATATAATAGGAAGGAACATAATAAATCCGTTGAATGCGCTTGTGGAGTATTGTATACAGAGTGTGAATGAACAACCGTGTGAAAAATAAGGAAGAGGATGTTTTTTATTTTAAAGAACATCAATAAAATTTCATATACCGTATTTAAAAAATAAATATAGGAAAACCAAAAAATAATGTAGAATATATCGTACATACATATGTGAAGGCAATAAAATATATAAAAGAGGTGGACCTATGTTACTTGAAGAAGTAATGCAGCAACTAGAAGAATATGGAATAGAACAAAACCGTAAAATCTTTAAAAACCACGGAGCGAAAGAGCCGTTATTTGGAGTTAGTTTTGCAAATTTAAAATTGTTAAAAAAGAAGATAAAAAAAGATCATGATTTAGCAATTTCATTATGGGAAACAAAAAATATGGATGCAATGACTTTAGCAACGATGATTTTAGATCCGAAGAAACTAACGTCAGAACAACTAAATAGATGGGTTCAGGATGTTGATTACTATTGTTTAATGGACGTTCTTATGACAGCTATATGTACGTCACCAATCGCGATAGAAAGAATGGAAGAATGGACGAAGTCTGATGAAGAATGGATTGGAAGAGCTGGTTGGTCATTATTAGCGAATATAGCGATTAAAAATAAAACGTTACATGATGAATTCTTCACTCCGTATCTCGAAGAAATTAAAGCAAATATACATAATGAAAAAAATAGAAAAAAAGAAGCGATGAATAGTGCTTTAATCGCGATAGGAATTCGTAATGAAGACTTAGAGCGAAAAGCGATTGAAATTGCACGTGAAATTGGGAAAGTACAAGTTGATCACGGGGCAACGTCATGCAAAACACCAGACGCAGAACCGTATATAAAAAAAGCGAGAGAAAGAGCTGAAAAAAAGAAAATAAAATAAGAAGGGGTAAGATTATGAAACCAATTGAAGCGGCACAAAGCATAATTACATCACAATTTTCGAATTGTGATGTTGCTTTACTAGGGGGAAGTGTGGCTAGAGGAGAGGCTACGAAAACATCTGACCTTGATATTGTAATATTCGACCAAAGTTTGTCATCTTGTTATAGAGAATCTTTCTATAGTAATGGCTGGCCTGTTGAAGTATTCGTACATAATTTTGAAACGTATAAAACCTTTTTTAAAAGTGATTGTGAGCGCGGGAGACCTTCATTACCTCAATTAGTTTCAGAAGGGATTGTGCTAAAAGGAAAAGATGAAATTGTAGAGACACTTAAAAGAGAAGCGAATGGTTTATTAAATAAAGGACCAAAAAAATGGTCAGAAGAAACGATGAAGCAGAAACGCTATTTTATTACGGATACCTTGGATGATTTCATTGGTGCAACAAAGAGAGAAGAAGAATTGTTCATCGCCAATTTATTAGCTGATTTAGTACATGAATATGTTTTAAGGGTAAATGGTCAATGGCTTGGAAATTCAAAATGGTTTATTAGAGTGTTAAGAAGGTATGACGAGCGATATGCAGAACATTTTGTAGCGGCTTTTGATCATTTTTATAAAACAGAGAAGAAAAATGAATTAATTAGTTTTATAGAAAATACGTTAGAGCAGTATGGAGGAAGAATGTTCGAAGGATTTTCTATAGGGAAATGAAAAGGGGATAGCAAAGTGAATGTACCATTCGTTCAATTAAGAGAACTGACAATAGATGATGTAGAAGATCGATATCAATGGTCATTAGATACAGAAGTAACAAAGCATTTAGTTGTACCAGATCAATATCCACCGTTCACTCGTGAAGATACGAGAAGGTGGATTGAAGCATGCATAAGTCGAGGGAATGGTTATGAACAACGAGCTATCGTTACAAAGGAAGGTATACACATTGGATGGGTAGACCTAAAAAACTTTGATAATACAAATAAAAATGCTGAACTAGGGATTGCAATTGGAAATAAAGAATATTGGGGTAAAGGATATGGAATGGCGGCCCTATACAGTATGTTACAAATCGGTTTTTCTGAATTCAAATTAGAAAAAATTTGGCTACGAGTAGACGAAGATAATTTACAAGCTAGAAAGAGTTATGAAAAAGCAGGATTTGTTTGTGAAGGAATAATGAGAAATGATCGGTTACGTAAAGGGAAGTTCATTCATCGTTATCGCTATAGTATGTTAAGAGAAGAATACCAATCTTTAAATAGTAGCTTATAAAAATATTATGTTAACTTAAAGGGGCAGGATAAATATGATTCGATTACTTACGAAAGAAGATGCGGAAAAATATTGGGACTTACGTTTACAAGCTTTACAAGTAAATCCAGAGGCATTTGTAACAACTTATGAAGAGGCGATTCGCCAGGAAAATCCTATTAAGAGAGTGGAAAGTAATTTAACAGCTACTACTAGTTGTACATTTGGTGCATTTAATGAAGAAAATCATTTAGTTGGAGTTGTCACTTTACTAACAGAAGAGAGAGAGGCGTATAAACATAAAGGTCATATCGTTGCGATGTATGTAGATGCACAAAACAGGCGGAACGGATTTGCACGTGAGTTAATAACAAATGCCATTCAAAGAGCGCGAGATATAAAACTAGAGCAATTGACATTAGGTGTTGTATCTACAAACGAACCAGCAAAAAAATTGTATGAATCAATGGGCTTTAAAACGTATGGAATTGAAAAAAGAGCTATAAAGGTGAATGGTGTGTATAGTGATGATGAAAATATGGTGTTGTTTCTTTAAAGGAAGGATATTATTATGAAAGATCTCCATTTAGAAAAAGATATGAACCCCAACGTGGCAATTTTGTATGCAACGGTTACTGATACATTTAAACGATTGCAAAGGTTAGTCGAAGGTATTGAAAAGAACGAACTATCCTATAAAGGGTCTGAAAATAATGAAAATAACATTGGACAGCTACTACAGCATTTAGCAGTAGTCGATTTACACTGGGTGTACCGTTTAAAAGGAGGGGGAGTTCCGCCTGCACTTGAAAATAAATATGGACCAATGTTGAATGAAATGGGAAAATTGCCTAGTTTAAGAAAGTAAAAATTACAAGAATTAATGCAAGATTATGAAGCTGTGCAACATATGTTTTATGAGGAATGTATGAAACTAACAGAAAATGATTTAACACGAGAAGTTTTTTATGAAAAGGGAGAAAATGCGACTATAAGGTGGGGAATATGGCATATAGCCGATCATAATCGGTACCATCAAGCTCATATTAGTCGATTACGAAAGTTATATAGAAGTAGACCGCATGTATGATTAAATTTTTGAATATTAATTATATTCATTTTGTTATATAGTAGAAAAAGAAACTATATAAGGGGTTTTAAAATGAAAGCTATTGTAATAGGGATATTGGCATCGTTTTTCTTTGCCTTTACCTTTGTGTTAAACCGGTCGATGGACTTAGGGGGCGGGAGTTGGATTTGGAGTGCATCACTACGGTATTACTTTATGGTTCCAATGCTACTACTTATTGTCATGTATAGAGGGAATTTAAAACAACTCTTGCAATATATGAAAAACAATCCGAAAGAGTGGTTGTTATGGAGTATTGTAGGGTTTGGTCTCTTTTATGCACCGCTTAGTTTCGCGGGTGCGTTTGGACCGGGGTGGCTTGTCGCTTCGACTTGGCAAATTACAATAGTTGCAGGGATTTTGTTAACACCATTTTTTGCGGTAGATCCATTACATAAAAAACTTCCAATGAAAGAATTAGTAATGTCAGGCATTATTTTATTCGGTGTTGTTCTTATGCAAGTAGAACACGCTTCTTCTTTAGGGATTCGTGAAACCATTTTATGTGTGGTTCCTGTACTCATTGCTGCGTTTGCATATCCACTTGGAAATAGAAAAATGATGCAAGTATGTAAGGGCGAATTAGATGTCTTCCAACGAGTTCTCGGTATGACATTAGCAAGTTTACCATTTTGGTTTTTACTATCTGGTTATGAAGTATCAACAGGCGGATTACCGTCAAGTAGTCAAGTTTTCCAATGTTTTATTGTAGCAGTTAGTTCAGGGTTAATCGCAACGGTATTATTCTTCTTTGCGACAGATCTTGTAAAAGATGATCCGCAAAAATTAGCAACAGTCGAGGCGACACAGTCTGGTGAAGTTTTATTTGCATTAGTAGGAGAGCTGATCTGGTTATCGGCTCCAATTCCGTCTTCTTTATCGTGGGTTGGAATGAGTCTTGTAATTGTCGGAATGATACTTCATAGTTATGTAGCTGTAGTTGTGAAAAAAGAAGAGAAAATAACGGCGTAATGAGATTAGCTCTTTTTCAATAAAGAGCTAATCTTTTTTCATGAGAAAGGATGGAGATAGGATGTTACAACGTGTTGAGTATTTAGAAATAGATCCCATTAAAAAAGTATTAAAGCATGCGACCGGTCCGAGTGAAGCGAGCTTATTTAAAGCAGTTTCAATGTATAAAAATGATCAGGCAGTGCTATATAAATATGGGAATAAGGGTTGCATAGGTATAGTGCTAATTCATACAAATAGAGCGAGAATGTGTCACATAGCTGTTGATGAAAAATATCGTAATCAAGGAATTGCACTTCAAATGATTAAAGAAATAATTAGGGAATATGAGTTAACATATATTGAGGCTGAGACAGATACAGAGGCAGTCGGATTTTACAAGAAATGTAACTTTAAGATTGAAAGCTTGGGAGAGAAATATCTGGGGGTAGAGAGGTTTTATTGTTATTTAGAGAATGAATAAAATAAATAGCTCATCATTTGTGATGGGCTATTTCATATTAGTATAAATTAAGATTGCTAGATTGAAAGTTTTTGATTGTGTTAACCTTTCTATATTAATTTTAAATAAATACACCATAATTTAACTGTTTCCGATATGATAAAAACGACAGAGGTATAGTAATTGAAATGATTAAGTTAAAAATTAAGAAAAATATGATAATATATGTATGTATTAGTTTAAAGCAAAATGGGGGAACAATCGTGAAAATGAATGACATAGTGGCGAATACACAATTTCCAAATACAATCGAAACAATTACAAATGATTTAAAAGCATTAGGGATAGAAAAGGGAATGACAGTTATTGTACATTCTTCATTAAGTTCGATCGGTTGGATATCAGGCGGTGCAGTTGCCGTAGTAGAAGCGTTAATGAAAGTTGTTACAGAAGAAGGAACGATAATTATGCCGACGCAATCTTCGGATTTATCCGATCCAAAACATTGGTCAAGACCACCTGTACCAGAAGAATGGTGGCAAATTATTCGGGATAACGTCCCAGCATTTGATCCACGTATAACACCAACAAGGGCAATGGGAGAAGTAGTTGAATGTTTTCGTACATATCCGAATGTATTGCGCAGTAATCATCCACTCAGTAGTTTTGCAGCATGGGGGCAACACGCAGAAGAAATTACAGCGAATCATTCACTTTCCATAAGTTTTGGTGAAGAATCGCCATTACGAAAAATATACGATTTAGATGGATACATATTATTACTTGGTGTTGGTTATGACTCTAATACGTCTATACATTTATCTGAGGTACGTACAGGTGCACGCGAGTTAATAAAGGTAGGAGCACCTATTATAGAAGAAGGTGTAAGAGTATGGAAAGAATTCGTTGAAATGGATTACGATTCTGATACGTTTGTAGAAATCGGAGTTGAATATGAGCTTAAAGGAACAGTTACGCGTGGGAAGATAGGGAATGCGACGTGCCGTTTTATGAGGCAGCGTGATGCAGTTGACTTTGGAACAGAGTGGTTTCGTGCGAAAAATCAGTAAGGGATGGTTATTATGCAGGGGAAAAAAGTATTAATTACGAGCGGCGGCTGCCTAGAAAAATGGGATCAAGTACGTGGGCATACAAATTTAGCAAAAGGTACGATTGGAAGAATTATTGCAGAAGAGCTAATGAAAAAAGGAGCAAATGTTATATATTTGCATGGCTATTTCGCTGAGAAGCCAATGGATGTAAATAACCAATTAGAATTGCACCCATTTGAGGGGATTATTGATTTACAAGATAAGATGAAAAGTATTATTACACATGAAAAAGTAGATGCAGTTATTATGGCTGCTGCTGGCTCAGATTGGGTTGTCGAAAAGATTTGTGATCAAGATGGAAATATTCTTAATATGAACGGAAAGATTTCAAGTGACATCGCTCCAATTATTCATTTTCAAAAAGCGCCAAAAGTATTAAAACAAGTAAAGAGTTGGGATCCAGAAACGATACTCGTTGGCTTTAAACTGGAAAGTGACGTAAATGAAGCAGAACTTATTGAAAGAGCAAGCAAAAGAATGGAAGGTGCAAAAGCGAGTGTAATGATAGCGAACTCACCGCATTCTTTATATTCTCGCGGCGCTGTGCATCACGTTATTGGACAAGACGGTAATGTGAAGTTATGTAATGGGAAAGATGAAACTGCAAAAGAAATTGTCAATATGTTAGAGCATTTATGTAATCGTATCACTACTATGTAGATTTAAGCTTTTAGAAAGAGATGCAGTCGCATAGTATATAATGGAGTTAATATTAAATTAGTGGGGGAACGTATCCCTCACTAATTATTAAATTGAATCAAATCAATGAAATAGGCCATTAGCTGCTCGTAAATGTGTAATACATGATATATGCATAATGAACATTTTGTGAGGAGTGGATTGTATGGAACATTTATTAAAGCAAGCTATTAAACTTAGAAATGAAAAGAAATATGCGCAGTCTAGAGAGATACTTATAGGATTAACAAACTTTACGAGGGATGCAGAAGTGCTATATCAATGCGCTTGGATACATGATGTAATGGGTCTTGAAACGGAGGCGGTTCCGTATTATGAACAGGCAATTGCGAACGGACTTGATGGTGAATCCCTTTGCGGTGCGTATATCGGTCTTGGCAGTACGTATCGTTGTATAGGGGAATATGATAAAGCGATTACTGTATTAGAAGCAGGGATAAAGAAGTTCCCGGAAAATGACGTGATGAAAGTGTTTTTATCATTAGCAAAATATAACGTAAACGAACATGAAGAAGCGATGAAATTACTGTTAGAGACAGTTGTGAAAGTAGATGAGATAAAAGAATTTGAACGTGCTATTTCATTTTATAAAGACCATTTAAATGAGGTTTTTGAATAGAGGAGAGAAGGAATGAATCCATCAATTTCACGAAGGAAAAAAGGCATTTGGATTGGACTCGTATCTTTAATTATGTTATCAAACTATTTATTGTATGCCCTGCCAATAGTGCCAGCTGCCCCGAAAGAAGTAGTCCTCGGTTCATTATTAGATTTTATGTTTGTAATTCCAGTCATCACATATTTCTTTATTATACGGAAAAGATATTCGTTAACGTATATGTTTCCTGTAGTTATAGCTGGATATGTATTCGCAAGATTTATAATTCCTAGTGATTATTTACAAGCTTTTTCATTTGTTTCGTATGTAATAGTTGCTGGAGAAATTGTGTTCGTATGTTTTGAACTGTTTCTTATATATAAAATTATAAGAGTACTTCCTAAAATAATAAAACGATATAAAGAATATAGAAGTGAGTATTCTTCATTTTCTTATGCGATTGATGCAGCGTTTGATGCTAATATGAAGAGAAGTAAGGCAGTAAATATCATTCTAACAGAGTGTAAGTTACTCTATTATGCTTTTTTATCATGGCGTGTAAAAGTATTAGAAAGTGAATTCACATACTCATATCATAAAAAGACCGGTGCAATAGGTGTTTATATCATGATTATTCATGCAACATTAATTGAAAGTATCGGTTTTCATTATTTACTTCATCAATGGAATCCAGTAATAGCTTGGGTTTTACTCATCTTAAACATATATGCGATGTTTTATTTTTTAGCTGAAATACAAGCGATGCGTAAAAATCCAATTATCGTTGCGGAAGAAAAAGTGATTATTCAAATTGGATTAGGAAAGAAAATCGTTTTACCATTTACACAAATTGATAACATTGTGTTTTATAAAGGCGAATCTTTAACGAAAGAAGAAGAGAAAGAGGTTCTTGACGCAACTGTTATGGAATTTATAAAGGAACCTCCAACTTTTGAAATAACGTTAAAAGAGCCAATTAAAGCGCAGTTGTCATATGGATTTTCTAAAACAGTAAGTCGTATTCACTTAAATGTAGACGATGAACGGAAATTTTATGATGTAGTTAAGGGAAAGTTAAAACATGAGTAAAGCTCCTAAATATCATCGTGCGTTTGGTGTACGGCATTTGTATCGAAAATAATAGTATTATTAGTAATCGATAAAATTAAAGGGCCATACAGAAACCGATATGATCTACCTGGTGGTAGTTTAGAAGATGGGGAATCATTATTAGCTGGACTTCATAGAGAAATAGAAGAAGAGACTGGGCTGAAAGTGAAGGTAGTAAAATAATAATGGTATTGGAGTTCCTTCTAATTTAGAAGGGGCTTTTTTGTGGAGTAGCAAATGAGATTATATTGATTTTATTTTTAAAAACAAGAAACTAGTTGACTGAATGCTTTCTTGGTGGAAATATAAAGGGATATAATTAAAGAACAGATACATGACATAAAATAAAAGGGGAAATAGAAAAAATGAGTTGCTTACGTACGTCAGGCATTGAAATTATTGAAAGAAAAATCCGATATGATGCTACAACCGTAGATCATGCTTGTTTACTAATAGAAGCAGAGCCAGAAAAAATTATTTTATACCATGAAGTACAGTACTCTTTTACAATGGTAGCAAATGATACGAAGTTAACCATCCCGAAAGGAAGTTACACAATTGCATACTATTGGGAAAAGCGTCCATACAATTTATACGTTTGGAGAGATCAGAATGGGAGTTATATAGGTTCTTATTTTAATATTGTAAAAAATACATATATAACGGACCAATTGGTGTCCTTCAAAGATTTAATCCTTGATATTATGGTACTTTCAAATGGAGAATTTTTCATATTGGATGAAGATGAATTACCTGAGCCGTTAGAACACTTTGAAGATGGATATGTAGTAGAAGCTCTTCATATAGTATTAAATACAATTCAAGAGTTGCTTCCAACAATTATTTTAGAGACTGACACTATCTTTAAAAAATAATAATGTTTGTCAAAACCAAGTTGACTTATCGGAAAAATTTGTATAATATGTAGTTAATTATATAATGTATTGCTGATTGGAGAAACCAAAGGCATTTCATCGACCGATGAAATGCCTTTGGTTTTTTTATTATATAAATATCGAATCTATTCATTTGTATGAATCATTTTAAGGAGGGGAAGAAGTGACTGTTTTAATTGATGGGGTATCAAAATGTTTTTTGAAACAAACAAGAAATGTTCAGGTGTTAGAGAATATAAATTTTCAATTAGAGAAGGGAGATTTTGTTACTGTAATTGGTCCGAGCGGGTGTGGAAAAAGCACTCTACTAAAAATTGTTGCAGGATTAGACAATGATTTTGAAGGTGGAGTTGTTATAGATGGAGAGCAAGTATTAAAGCCAAGTAAGAAACAAGGATTTATATTTCAAGAGCATAGACTTTTTCCATGGTTAACAGTTGAAGAAAATATTGCTGCAGATCTGTCGTTAAAAGATAAGTATGTAAAAGATAAGGTTAAGGAATGGGTTGAAATCGTTCGGTTAGATGGCTTTGAAAAATCATATCCGAAAGAAATTTCAGGCGGGATGTCACAACGTGTTGCGATTGCGAGAGCTTTATTAAGGAATCCAAATGTATTATTACTTGATGAACCATTCGGAGCACTTGATGCTTTTACTAGAAGTCATTTGCAAGAAGTACTATTGAATATTTGGGAGCAGAAGAAAACGACAATGATATTTGTTACTCATGATATAGACGAGGCGATATATCTTTCAAACCGAATTATAATCATGAGTGCAAAGCCTGGAAAAATACATAAAGTTATTGAGAATAATTTACCTTATCCACGAAATAAAACTTCTCAATCGTTCCAACAACTTCGAACGAAAGTGTTACATCAGTTTGAATATGGGGGACTGATTCAAACAAGTATATAGGAAAAGGATGATTATATATGCATAAAACATTTAAGGTTCTTTCTTTTGCTTTAGCAATATATTTATTCGTAGTAGGATGCGAAAAAAGCACAGCAAGTAGTAAGAAGGAAGATGTAACTATACAAATTGGTATACAACAAGGATTAAGTCCACTATTACTGGCACAGAAAAAGGGGTGGTTTGAAGAGGAGTTTAAAAAAGAAGGAGTTAAAGTGAAGTGGACAGAGTTTCAAAGTGGTCCTCCTTACTTTGAAGCTATCGCATCAAATCGATTAGACTTTGGTGAAGTTGGGAATTCTCCAGTCATTTCAACACAAGCAGCGGGAATTGGATTTACTGAAATCGCCAATACAAGTTATGCGAGAAAAGGAACTGGAATACTTGTACAAAAAGATAGCAAGATTACGAGTGTAAAAGAATTGAAAGGTAAAAAAATTGCAGTAGCAAAAGGAAGTAGTGCATTTAATTTATTGTATCGAGCATTAGAAAAAGAAGGTATAAATGCGAAAGATGTAAATGTCATTCAATTACAACCAGATGAGGCGCAGCCTGCATTTGAATCTGGTTCAGTAGATGCATGGGCAATTTGGGATCCTTTCATATCGTTACATACGGTAAATAAAGGAGCGAAGGTGATTGCAGATGGTGAAACATTGAATGTTTCTTCTCCAGAGTTTTTAATTGCAAGAACAAAATTTGCGAAAGAGCATCCAGAATTAGTTGAGAAATTCCTTGAAGTTTATGAAAAAGCACGTGTATGGCAAGATTCAAATTTAGATGAAGCAATAAAAATATATACTTCTGCAAAGAAAATAGATGCAGAGATTGTAAAAGAAGTGTTTAATCACGACAAACCAATTTTAGTTCCAGTAACGAAAGAAATAATAGCAGAACAGCAAAAGACAGCAGATTTTCAATATAAGCTCGGTTCTATAAAGAAAGAAATTAATACAGATAAAGTTGTAGATAATTCTTTCGTAGAAAAAGCATTAAAGGCGAAGTGAAAAGAGGTTTTGTAAATTGGAGAATACGAAAGCTGTTATTAAACCAACGAGCATAACGATTGAGAAAAACAAGGTAAAGAAAGTGCGGAAGACGAATTTGAAAGCAGTAATAAGGGCAATTATTATACCTATTATCATACTAATTATTTGGCAGTTAGCTGGCGTACTCGGTCTTGTTTCTAAAACAGTTTTACCAACGCCATTAGATATATTTCTAGCTTTTCAAGAGCTTTTAAAAACAGGGGAATTATTTAGCCATTTAAGTATTAGTGTATTCAGGGCTGCGGCCGGTTTCTTTATCGGTGGGAGCCTAGGAATTATTTTAGGAACAATTGTCGGATTTTCAACGAGAAGTGAGCAATATTTAGATCCGTCTGTACAAATGTTAAGAACTGTACCTCATTTAGCTGTTGCGCCTCTATTCGTATTATGGTTCGGTTTTGGCGAAACATCAAAAGTATTATTAATTGCGGACGGTGCATTTTTCCCTTTATACGTAAATGCGTTTTTAGGGATACGAGGTGTAGATTCGAAGTTATTTGATGTTGCGAGAGTGTTAGAGTTTAGTAAAAGAAAATTAATTACGAAATTGATTTTACCTGCCGCATTGCCGAACCTTTTACTTGGAGCAAGATTATCTTTAGGGGTTGCATGGGTGAGTTTAGTAGTAGCAGAACTTATGGGATCAACTGAAGGTATTGGCTATATGATTATGGATGCAAGGCAATTTTCAAATACAGATATTGTATTTGTCGGTATTATTATCTTTGCATTCGTTGGGAAGTTTTCTGATTCACTCGTACGTTTACTAGAAGTGAAGTTTTTGAAATGGCGAGATAATTTTAAAGGAGAGACAGGGAATTAACATATAAAGTTCAACTAATCGGGCTTTTACGGGCAGTTGATTCCCCACCTAACTTCTTTGATTTCGCTGGATTTTGAGGTGGGGATCTTACTGCCCGCAAATAGCGGGGTAAATTATTAGGGGTAATTTATATAGGGTATTTTAGTATACGTTTTAATAAAAATAAGGAGTGTGTAAAGATATGGATTTGTTATGGTTTATTCCAGCTTATGGAGATGGTCGATATTTAGGAACGACTAAAAGAGGAAGAGCAGCTGAATATGGTTATTATAAACAAGTTGCACAGGCAGCTGATTATTTAGGATATACGGGTGTGTTACTTCCAACTGGTCAAGGATGTGAAGATCCGTGGGTATTGGCATCGGCACTCGCAGCTGAGACAGAGAAATTAAAATTTTTAGTAGCAGTTAGACCAGGACTAATGTCACCGACAGTTGCAGCGAGGATGGCATCTACATTTGATAGAATTTCAGACGGGAGACTACTTATTAATGTAGTAGCTGGAGGAGATCCTATTGAATTGCAGGGAGATGGATTATATCTTGAACATGATGAAAGATATGAAGTAGCGGATGAATTTTTAAAAGTTTGGAAATCGACCTTGCAAGGTGAAAGTATTTCTTTAGAAGGAAAACATATTAAAGTTACGGATAGTAAAGTTGTATTTCCTCCGGTTCAAACACCGTATCCACCAATTTATTTTGGAGGATCTTCCGCTGCAGGTAAAGAAGTTGCAGCGGAACATAGTGATGTATATTTAACGTGGGGAGAGCCGCCAAAGCAAGTGAAAGAGAAAATAGAAGAAGTAAGAAGACTTGCAGAAGAGAAGGAGCGTACGGTACGATTCGGAATCAGATTACATGTAATTGTAAGAGAAACAGAGGAAGAAGCATGGGAAGAGGCTGAGAAGTTAATTCAATATGTAGATAATGAAACAATTGAGCTCGCTCAAAAAACATTTGCAAGATATGATTCAGTCGGTCAAAAACGGATGACACATTTAAATAAAGGAACACGGGATTCGTTAGAGATAAGTCCTAACTTATGGTCTGGTATCGGACTTGTAAGAGGTGGTGCAGGTACTGCACTTGTAGGAGATCCACATACAGTAGCGAAAAGGATAAAAGAATATGAAGCGTTAGGAATCGAGACGTTTGTTTTATCGGGATATCCGCATTTAGAAGAAGCGTATGAAGTAGCAGAATTATTATTTCCATTATTGAAAGACGAAAAGAAACAAGAAAATAAAATTGTTGGTGAAATGATTGCGGATGCATATGCACTAAAAAAATAGTGAGAAATAAAGTTCAACTAATAATCCTTTGGGTGAATTGTCCCAAAGGATTATTAGTTGAACTAATCGGGTATTTACAGGCAGTTTCAACTATGTTTTGCTTCATTTTGTTTACTGCCTGTTAATACGGGATAAAAAAACTCGCAAGTATTTAAAGTGAACCAGTGATACATGAAAAAAACACCTCCTGAATTCGCATACTAAGTATGCAAATTCAATGGAGGTGTTTTTCGGCAGTGAATCCAAATACAAATTAGTAGGGGTACCAAAATAGTACCTCTTTTTGTTGTTTCAAAATTTCTTATAATATGATGTTATGTCACTCTTAAATATATACTACATACAAAAGGAATTTTCTTTTTTGAAAGAGTGTCTAATACATATGAGGGGATAAATGAACTAATTATGGTGCTTTTAGGATTTGTACATGCATTCTTGTACCATTGATTATTATTATGTAGAGAGATGTAAAAACGTGTAATACGAGGTGAGTATTTTGAAGCGATTTGACAAATGTAAATGTCATTTCCCATGTGTTTTTCCGCCTCTCATCGTGGGACCAACAGGACCAACAGGAGTAACAGGACCGACAGGTTCAACCGGGCCAACAGGACCGACAGGATCAACGGGAGCAACAGGAGATCCAGGAGCAACAGGATCGACTGGGCCAACGGGTTCAACCGGACCAACGGGACCAACCGGAGTAGTTGCAGCTATTTTACAACCATTTGCAAATAGTAGTATTAATACGCAAACAATTGCTAGTGGGGGTCTTGTAGTACTTCCTACGGCCCCTGGGCCAAATATACAGGTTGTCGGAATAACTTATAATAACGTAGATACCTTTACAATAGTTACACCTGGTCTTTATTATCTTAGTGCCCAATTAAACTTTAATGTAGGCACAGCACCAAATTCTAATTTTGCAATTGCAATTAATGGTGTTCCTATTGCACCAGCTTCAAATGCAAATGGTGCAGGTATGATTACAATATCACAGGTAGCTAATTATGCTGCTGGCACTACAATAAGCATTTTTAATAATTCACCAACTTCAGTAACTATAGAAAATGGTGTAAATACAACTGGAGCAATACAAACTTTTAGTGCAGGTAGTTTCGCTCTGTTTAGATTTGCTGACGGACCAATATAATGAATGAAACGAAAGAATTCGCTTTCCTCAAGGGAGTGGAGATCCGTGAATATGAAGCGTTAGAAATTGATACGTTTGTTTTATCAGGATATCCGCATTTAGAAGAAGCGTATGAAGTAGCAGAATTATTATTTCCATTATTGAAAGACGAAAAGGAACAAGAAAATAAAATTGTTGGTGAAATGATTGCGGATGCATATGCATTAAAAAAATAGTGAGAAATAAAGTGAAACTTTAATCCTTTGGGTGAATTGTCCCAAGGATTATTGGTTGAACCAATCGGGCATTTACAGGCAGTTTCACCAATGTTTTACTTCATTTTGTTTACTGCCTGTTAATACGGGATAAAAAACCCGCAAGTATTTCACTTGCGGGTTTTCATCGTAAACTATTAGAAAATATGGTAAAATTAAATAGTAACTTAAGGTACGGTTGGTTGTTCAATTATCACTTCTCCGAGTAGGAGGGGGGTGATAATAAGTGAGTGAAATTTCGTTGTTATTGCAAGGTGGACTGTTTCTCATTGCATTGTTAACGTTTATTGTCGTCTTAATTGACAAGCTCAAAAAATAACAACCCACCTATGCCTATAGAATGTGGGTTGTTGTGTTTGTACGAAACAAATAGGATAAATGAACAATCCAATCTGCTAAGTTACGTGGACTAGTGTGTAGCCGCACACTAGTCTTTTTTATTTATATACAGTTTTTAATTGTTTTATGAGATTGTATTGTTCTTTTCATACTCATTATAACACAGTGTCTTTTCATGAAGAAAGGAGACCGTATGTTCTGGTGTCAATTAAATAGAACGTGTAGTTTCTTTAAATAGCCCATCCATATACTGTTTTAAACTTTCCACAAAAAATCCTTTTTTGTCTACATTATTTACGCCGACAATTGGTGATGGAAGATTGTATCTTTTTTCTGATAAATGAACAACAACATCAAAAATATCAAATAGGCGAATGAAGCAGAATAGACCGTCTTTATCACTAAGTAAAATAAAGTAATGGTTTTCGCTCGTTGTATTTAATGTATTCCATAAAGAGCTTTTGCTTAAGTCACGAACGATACTCTTTTCCTTTAATTCCATGAAATCGGCATTTAATAGAATGGTAGAAATATCAATCGCATCTGGATCGTCAAAGTAGCCATCAATTGTTTGTACAGCAAAAGTATAAGCCATTTTTAATACACTCATTTTATATTTACGGTTATCTAAAAGTAATTCACGTTGAATAGAACTAGCTACTTTTGTTACGCGCTCTTCTTTCCAAATTTCATTATGTAATGAAATATCGTGCTTTTTACATAGTTTCATAATTAATGCATTGGAATAAAGTATCTCATCACTTACTTCGACTACATCTGTCTCAGCGGCTGCTAGCTCCTCACCATGTTCATTCGTATAGAGAGGGGAGTCGATTTGTTTTTTCATTTGCTCAATCTTATATTGACTTAATTTATGTCTAATTAAAGGACGGTCAATATTTGTTGTCATATGTTCATGACAGGAATCACAAATTGAGTTTATGAAATAATATCCACATAATATCTCTGGAATGACATATTGTTCACTAAGTTCTTTCGTATCTTTTCTGCAAATGATGCATTGTGTCATATTTATCACCTTTACCTGCAAATTTGTCTGTAATCTCATTGTAGTGTATTTAATGGGATTTTGGAATATTGTAAAGGAAAATATTATGTGAAATCTAAGTTTAATTTGGTACAATGAAGAGAAGTGCTAGTTTAAAGGAGGACGTTTTTTTGAAATCGAAAGTGCACTTTTGGACATTAGAAGTGCTGATGGTTGTAGGAATTATATTTATTTGCACAAAAATATCGTTTCTATTTCAACCGATTGGTATCTTCATATCAACATTATTTTTCCCAATTTTAATCGCGCTATTTTTATACTTCATATTTAACCCTGTGTTAGTCTTTTTGGAGAATAAAAAAGTACCTAGAGGTTTAGCGATCTTACTACTGTACCTTTTTATCATTACATTAACTGGAGTTGCTATTGGAGTAGTCGTTCCAACCATCTCACAACAGTTAATGGATTTAGTGAAAAATATGCCGACTTACATAAAAGAGGGAAAAGTATACATACAAGATCTATCCCATCATAGATTATTTGAATGGCTATCTACACAAAACTACGTTTCCATTGAGACAATTGAGAAAAATGCAATTGAATACTTAAAGGAAATACCAAACACACTTACGTCGAGTGCAACGGCTTTATTTGGTATTATCACGAACGTGGCGTTAGTTATCTTTACAGTACCGTTCATTTTATTTTATATGTTTAAAGATGGACATGCATTTCCAGGAAAAGCTGTTAGTGTATTACCAGAGTCTTACCGTGAAGAAGGACTTCGTATCATAAAGGAAACGAACGAAACATTATCTGCATATATTCAAGGTCAAGCGCTCGTTTGTATGTTTATTGGTGCCTTTACATTTACTGGTTATTTAATCATCGGTTTACCGTATGCTTTCGTTTTAGGAATTATCGCAGCATTTACAAATATAATTCCGAACTTAGGTCCATTTATCGGAGCAGCACCAGCTGTCATTATAGGTCTGTTCGTATCTCCGATGCAAGCTCTGTACGTAATTATTATAGTAACAATCGTACAACAGTTTGAAAGTAACATCATTTCACCGCGTATTATGAGTTCAAAATTAAATATCCATCCGTTGACAATTATCATCCTTATTTTAGGGGTAGGTAATTTCGCGGGAATTATCGGGATGATTTTAGCAGTACCAGCTTATGCGGTAACAAAAACAGTTGTTTCGAACTTAGTGAGATTGTTTAAGACGAAACGAAGTAAACGGAAATAGAATATGTTGAGAAAGATACACCGCTTAATAAAAAGGGGTGTATCTTTTATTTTTTAGTGTATGAAATACTTATTACTGTATATTTTTTACACATCAAATCAGGCGGTGAATTTTTGTTAAATAAACTTTATCCCGCTATTTGTGGGCAGTAAAACTCCCACCTCAAAATTCAGGTGAAGAAAAAAGAAGTTAGGTGGGAGATCAACTGCGCGTAAACGCCCGATTGGTGAGAGCTAATAATCAGTGGGGATGAACAAAACCCCCACTGATTAAAGTTTCACTTTATAAACTATGTGGAATCCCTCTGAACTATCCAAATCATTTCTTTACACCGCGTTATTAACATCATAATCGACTCCTTTCATTTCTAATATAAGTTCAAACAATTATAGGTGAGTGTAGTACTTGCTTCTACGATCACGAATTTCATCTATAATCTTTTTATACTGTTCTTCTTGTTTTACTTCATTTGCAGATATAGTTTCTTTTTGAATCGTAATGGTTAAAAAGAAAAGGTGAAACTTCATACATGAATTCCTCCTTTCGAATAGGAATTACAGGTGACTACAATAATGACTTTGTCGTTCTTTTACGTTGTATATAGCCTGCTCAATTTGTCGGTCATGAAGCATATCAGACTCAGACAGTTTATTTTTTTGAATGGTAATCGTTAAAAATAATACTCTGAATTTCATTGGATTTTTACCCCTTTATAATGTATTTAGTAAAGACGATTGCAATAAGAGGACTGGCGCTCTTTCACATCATCCATAATATTTTTAATTTGTTGTTCACGAGAAATTTGATCTTTTGAAAGTTTGCGTTTTTGAATGGTAATCGTTAAAAAGAAAGCCTTAAATTTCATTAGGATATTACCCCTTTATAATTTATTTAGTAAAGGCGATTGTAATAAGAGGACTGACGCTCTTTTACTTCGTCCATAATAATTTTAATTTGTTGTTCACGTAAGATTTCAGCTTTTGAAGATTTACGTTTTTGAATGGTGATAGTTAAAAAGAAAGCTTTGAATTTCATTAGGATATTGGCCCTTTAAAAAATATTTTTAATACATTTGTGTATAATACGAACTTTTAATGTCCGTTATTTTATCCATAGTTTGTTTTAATTGTTGTTTACGAAAGATTTCAGCTTCAGATAACGTTTTTTTCTGAAGTGCTGTCGTAAAAAAGAAAATATGAAAAGTCATAGACGAATTCCTCCTTTCGAAAAGGAATTACAGGTGATCGCAATAAAGCACTTGGCGCTCCTTAACATCATTCATAGCTTTTGTAATTTGCTCATTATGAAGAATTTCAGCTTTCGAAAGTGTATTTCTTTGAATCGTAATACTTAAAAACAATACGCTAATAGTCATCGAATGTTGCTCCTTTCTTTAAAAAATAATGTATGAGACTAAAAAATCGCACGAAAAAGCCACAGGAAGATATCGTTCTCCTATGGCTGGGCGTGAAAAAGCCACAGGAAAGTATACGACCTCCTGTGGCGAATTTATGAATTAATAGAAATAAAGTACGATTTTCAATTCTCCGTTAGGGTGGTCGAATTCATATTTAATTGTCCGAAAAACACAGGTGCAGTTAACGCTAAAGTTAAAGCATGTAATTGTAATTTCATCATTTCCTTCGACCTCCTTTTAGAATATTTTTCTTACGTTAGTAATTATATACAATTAATGGATAATTGTAAACATAAAAAGTGAAAATTTTTAATTTTGATTAAAATGCGTATATTTAAAAGGTCTTTTTAAAGGATACATTGTATGGATTGGATAATAAATAGAACGTGGGGGTGTCTAATGAAGTATATGAATAGAATAGCAGGTGTTATGCTAACGATTTTATTAGTTGTTACTGCTTGTTCTAATGGGGAGCAAATAAAAGAAATATCACATATTGAACCTGGGACTTTTAAAAAATATACGGGGACATACGTTGGAAATAATGCCGACGTTATTGCGATTGTTACAAACTTACCTGGTGGTGAAACAGTTCAAAGTTTAAATTTAGAAAATGAAAATATTAAAGTGGAATATGGTGCAAAAGAGAATGGAAATCTTACAGAAGAAATGATTGAGACGTATTGGTTTGATGGGAAGGATACGATGAAGAAGAATTTACTCTTTAATGCTATTTATCTTGCAGTTTTAGTACCGAATGCGAAAGGGTATGAGTTTCAGATTGAAAATCAAAGTTTTGCATTAAAAAGAGAAGAACTTTTACCCATACTGTATAAAGAATTTAATGATTTGCCAAAGGATGATCTTATATGGAATAAGGGAATCGTAATGAATTTCTTTTACGGTAATCAAGAAAAAATAGAAAAGCTAGTTAATAATAAAGATTTTCGAAAGCAATTTTTTAATGAACATCCTGTGCGGGAATCTAAGTGATATGGAGGAAGATGTGGTTATTTTACGATTGAAAATACGGACATTTTTTTAAGGGAGTCATTCAGTATCGAATGATTCTTTTTTTTTGATGAAAATTATGGAAAAAAATATAACGTTGTGCTATGGTTAATTGCATAAGTAATGAACCTATGAACCTAAGGTGGTGAAATCGTGAAACCTACTCTAGAACAAAATAAGTTAATATACATACAAATTGCAGAAACAATTGAATCTGATATTTTAAAAGACATATTACTTGAAGAAGAACAAGTTCCGTCGACAAATCAATTTGCGAAGATGTTACAAATTAATCCGGCTACAGCTGCAAAAGGAGTAAATCTACTAGTAGATGAGGGGATTTTATATAAAAAGAGAGGGATCGGGATGTTTGTTACAAAGGGAGCAAAAGAAGTCGTACTAAAAAAAAGACAGCATGTTTTTATGACCGAGTATTTACCTAAAGTGTGGGAAGAAGCAAAAGTACTAGAAATATCAAAAGACGAATTGATGGACATGATACACAAAATTACGAAGGAGTGGAAAGAGGGATGATTGCACTTGAAACGAAAAACTTGTCTAAAAAATATAAAAAGAAATTAGCTGTTAAAGAAGTAACTATTTCATTGGAAGAGCATAAAATATATGGTTTGCTTGGAAGAAACGGAGCGGGGAAAACGACATTATTAAACATACTTGCTGGTCAAATTATTTCAAGTAGTGGAAGCGTAGCTGTATTTGGTGAAAATGTTTTTGAAAATAGTAAAGCGATGCGAAATATTTGTTTCGTAAAGGTGAAAGAAAACATTAATTTAAGTAGTAAGGTAAAAGATGTTTTTTATTTGTGTAACATGTTTTATGAAAATTGGGATCAAGAATATGCTGAGGAACTTATTAAAAAATTTCAATTGAATGCAAAAGAAAAGTATTATGATTTATCCCATGGTATGCAAACAATTGTTGGTATTATTAAAGGTTTAGCTAGTAGAGCACCAATTACTATTTTTGATGAGCCGACTACCGGTTTAGATGCAGCACATCGAGAGTTGTTTTACGAATTACTATTGGAAGATTATAGTGAATATCCACGAACAATCATCTTATCAACACATTTAGTTGAGGAAGTGTCCCATGTTATAGAAAATGTAATCATATTAAAAGAAGGATCATTAGCTGTTCAATCCTCTGTGGAAGATTTTTTAGAAAAAGGACACATAATATCAGGACATAAAGATAAAGTGACAAATTTTTTAATGGGGAAAAATGTTGTAAAACAAGAGTTGTATGGGAATAAAGAGATTTCTGCGATATGGGGAGATCTTTCTGCTAGAGATTATGAGCTGATAGAAACTGAAGGGTTAGAAATAGACAGAGTAACACTGCAAAAACTATTTATTTATCTAACAGATAATGAGGTGAAATGAAAATGCTTTTAAAACAATTAAAGTTACATATGAAATTTCATTATAAGGCTATTCTTATCTTTTGGTGTGTGGCATTACTTATAAAATGGATAACAACTGCAACTGATATAAAGGGACTAAAGGTAGCATTTTTACATGATATCTTCAATAATTCATCTATTGCAATTGCAATATTTATTGTGGCAAGTGTTTTTCTTGTTCAAGATGACATATTTCGTACAGTTGTCTCATTTGGCGTTACTAGATTACAATTCTTTATTGGTTCAGTATGTTTTATCATATTACAATCAGTAATTTTTTCATTTCTACAAGTTTTGCTTTTACAAGGTACATTTTATGAAACGAAACATATAAATTTAGGAGCACATACAATCGAACAATTCTTTGCACAGTTCGTGTTCTATCTATTATTAGCTAGCTTATTTCAATTAACAACTATTTTTCAGAAAAGATTTAATTGGATAGGCTTTGCTTTTAGTGTGATTTTTTTCTTGGGGTTGACGAGTACAATTTATGGTAAGGTAGGTTTGAAAGAATTGGTATTTATTGATAGTAAATCGTTACTTGATATACCCAATTTTATATCAATTTCGATAGTACTTATTTTAATATACTTTATAATTAGCGCTCTATTTATTCGTAAAGTTTCTTTTGAGGATACGATTTAAGCACAAATACTTTAAGAGAGAAGGAAGACTGTATGGGAGATACTTCTTCACTAATAACCGTCTTTTTATGCGTGGCACTGCTAATTTTTTGGCGACGATATCGTTCTATGTATAAGCCGATAAAGGGAACGGGAAAACGTATTTTGTGGCCATTACTATTTTTAACACCGGGTATTTTATTGTTTTTTGGTCCAGTACATCCAGCTATATTACAAGTGACTATAGCAGCATCCATTGGGGTGATTTTCGCAATCCCACTTATATTTCTAACAAACTATGAGCGAAGAGAAGACGGAAACATTTATACGAAAAAAAGTGCTGCCTTTTTAATTACTTTTATCGGAATTGTTATTTTAAGATATAGTTCAAGACAATATATCGTTGGCTTAGATCCGCAAATAATTGGTTTATTATTTTACGTCGTTGCGGTGTCTTATATTATTCCGTGGAGAATTGCTTGTTATATAAAATTCAGGAAAGTTTGGCGGGAAAATAATAATCATGCTATATGAAAACTTCTCATTTGAGAAGTTTTTTATTTTTCTATGTAAGTGAAATAACTTGTTGAAGTGCAAGCTACCATGCAATATGATAAATATAAAAAATTGAGGAGAGTGGGGGATATAAAAATGCGTACAATTTTACTTTTTCTAACTAACATGTCTACTGATGAGATAGAAAATATTAGAGAAATACACGATCCTTTATTTGGTTTAATTCCTCCCCACATAACAATTGTATTTCCTTTTGAAGGTAATATTTCAAATGATGAATTGAAATCACATATTTCGAATCTAGCAAAAGGGATAGGTACAATTGAGATTAAGTTTGCAAGTGGTGTAACTAGTATAGGAGGCTATTTATTTTTAGAAATTGAGCAAGGAAAAGAACAAATAGAAAAACTACATGATAAATTGTATACAGGCCCCTTATTACGATTTTTGAAAAGAGACATTCCATACATACCGCATGTAACAGTCGGAAGAGAAAGTAGCCCTGAGTTAGCAACTGAAATAGCGAAGGAGATTCCTAGTTTTCATGAGAAGTTGAACTGTGTACTCAATAGGATTAGTGTGGAACGAATTGGTGAGAATGGAAAATCAATTATTGAATTTGAAGTACCATTGCAAAAAAGCTGACAAAAGTCAGCTTTTTTATTTCGAACTATGAAGTAAAGCACCAATTGCACCACTATAACCGCCGTCTTGTAAAAAGACAGGTATTTTGTTTTGATATTCTGTATAGCTACTTATAATATTTTGAAGATGTACGTTATTACATAGAGTAGAACCGATGTAAATGATATGGTCAATGTTTTTTGCTTCGGCGAATTGAAGGCTTAATGCTGTGACGACTTCACCGACAAGTCCTTGAACGGTAGCTAGTATATCTGAACTACTATAATTTGAGTCTGTAATGGTCGCTTTTCCGAAATTGCTAGCAGTTAAGTTATTATCAAGAGGGGAGAGAATCCCGCCATAAATATCTCCAACTGCAATATCTAGACTGTTTCTTGAACCAATTTTCGTAAGCGGAATCACGTCTTCAAAATGATCTATATTTGTTAATAGTTTTGAAAGACCCATAATAGTACCACCGCCAACTCCAGTTCCACCAGCGCGAACATATTGCTTGTCGTGAACATAGTGAATGGAAGTACCTGTACCGATATTTGTTAATACAAAGTTGTTTATAGCACGTTTTTCTTCTTTTAGTATGTATCGTACTCCTGCTAAAGTAGCTTCAAACTCGTTTAATTCTACTATTTTATATGAACTTGAAAGGAGTTGTTCTAACTGTGTAGCTTTACCACCTGTAATGCATAATTGTGTAATTGAATTATGATTTTGAAGCCATTCTTTAATTCTTTCTTGTTCAAATGAATAAAATTTTTCAAAACATAATTTTTTATCTAGGTTAAAGTAAGCAATCTTTGTTAATGTTCCCCCAGCATCAATACCAACAACATTCCGCATTTTCCTACCCCTTACTATGTGATCTGTTTAATCAGCTTGATATATTAATAGCTTTTCAATGGTAACGATTGATTGACCGTTTACAGAGGCAATTCCTTTCCCAAGAACAAAACCTCGTCTGTTACGTGTTAATTCATAATGTAAGTCAAGTTTATCACCGGGATACGCATTTTCATGAAATTCCACCCCATCTAAAGAGGAGAGGAAACCAAGACCTTCAGATTCACCTGTACTTACAAAAGCACTAAGTTGAGCCAGTGCTTCTACAATTAGCATATGAGGCATATAGTTTTGATTTTTATTAATAAACCACTCGTTATTTGTGATCAGTTTGTATCCTGTAGCTGATTGAGATTCTGTAACGTTTATAATTTTATCGATCATTAAAAATGGATAGCGATGGGGAAGAGTATCTTTAATATTCATATCGTACCTCCAGGAATAATAATAATACCCCTGCTACAGTTAAGCAGGGGAGTTATCATTAATTTTTAACTAATTCATTTACTTTTTCAAGAGAAAAAATACCACTATTTCTAATGTTTTCAACAACTTGTTGTAACACTTTTTTATCTTGAACGAGTGCAATACGAACAAAACCTTCGCCATGAGGACCAAATGCATGACCTGGTGTGACAACGACATTCGCACGATCCATAAGTGCATAAGCGAACTCTAAAGAGGTCCATCCTTTCGGAATTTCAGCCCAAACGAACATACTTCCAGCTGGTTTATCGACATTCCAACCAAATTGGCGGAATCCATCTACTAAAGTATCTCTACGTTCTTGGTAAATTCCACGGTTTTTCTCACAAAACGAAGCGCCGTGTCGCAATGCAGCGGATGCAGCTTTTTGAATTGGTAAAAACACGCCGTAATCTGTATTAGACTTAAATTGCGTAAGCGCACCGACGATTTCTTCGTTACCAATCATATAACCAATACGGCTACCAGCTAAACTATAACTTTTAGATAAAGAATTAATTTCAACGCCAACTTCTTTTGCGCCAGGTACAGATAAGAAGCTAATTGGCTTTTGGCCATCAAAATAAAATTCAGCATAAGCAAAATCATGGACAACGATAATATTATGTTTTTTCGCGAATGCGATTACATCTTTAAAGAAATCTTCATGTGCCATTGCTGGAACTGGATTTCCTGGGAAGTTCAAAATCATCATATTTGCTTTATTGGCGATTTCTTCAGGGATAACTTCTAAGTTAGGTAAGAAATCATTTTCTTTCTTTAATGGCATGTAGTAAGATGTTGCGCCGGCCATTTGAATTCCTGTTTCATAAGCCGTATATCCTGGATCAGGAACTAATATAATATCTCCCGGATTTGCAAAAACCATCGGTAAATGAACGAGTCCGTCTTGTGAACCCATTAATAATAAAACTTCTTTTTCAGCATTTAATATAACGTTATGAGTGTTGTTGTAATATTCAGTTACAGCTTCGTGAAATTCTTGTATGCCTGTTAATGTGTATCCATAGCTTTCTTTTTCACTCGCCGTATGTACCATTGCTTCTCTTACGAAATCAGCAGGAGGCATATCGGGATTCCCGATACTTAAATCAATCATTTTATGACCTGCTGCAATTTTCTCTTTTTTATAGGCCCCTAATTCACTAAATATAGAAGACTGGAATGCTTTCATTCTAGTTGCTAATGTATAAGTCATCAAAACCCCTCCTAAAAACAGTGTTTTCTTTCTGTATTTTTAATTATTCTGAAAACACATGTTCACATTTTATCATTTTTTTATGAAAATTAAAACGATTGACAAATTTAGAGGGAGGATAGTAAGGGGGAAATAAAAATAACGCAGAAAATATTTTCCACGTTATAAATGAAGATTATTTGTTTGTTTTTTTGTATGTACATGTTTTTTCAGTTGTAAAAAAGTATACATTTAATTTATTATCGACAACTTTTAAAGATTGATCCGATGTAAACGAGTTACCATAATCAATACGATACACGTTAGAATTTTTAACAAACGATCCTTTAAATAAATCCTCTTTTTTATTTGTTGTTTGCATTTCCACTAAATTGTGAACAACCTTTTCTTTCTTTTCTTCTTTTACAACTGTTTCAAATTTATAATATACAGGGCATTCACCTTTTTTATTATCAATGACTTCCCAAGAGCCGTATATATCATTATTGCTACATCCACTAAGTAGAACGATTAATATAGGGAAAATAAATAGAAACTTTTTCATTGTGTACTCCTTTCTTATTAGTTTTTATAAACGTGCGAATACGATAGGAATATTGTAAAAAATAAAGTTTAAATTTTTATAAAGAATTATTAAATTTCACATAAAAATTTGAAGAAAGGTGAGATTTTCAAAATAAAAAGGCATGAATCTAGTGTAATGCTAGATTCATGCCTAGTTCTCTATCTTATGTTATGTTTTTTGAGGATAAATGAAGCGGAAAGAAGAATGACAATTCCATTTACAATATATACATTTACAATAACGAAGACTAGGTTAGCTGCTCCCAAACCACCTTTATCGAATATAGAGGTGAATGCTGTAGTAGTCAAAAAAATAATGGGAGTTAACAATAAAAATAGGAAACCTGCAACAATCCTTCTTTTAAAGTTATTTTGAGATAAGGAAATGGCTAAAAAATTAAGGACGCCAAACATGATCAATGAAAAAAGAAGGATAATTAATAATTGGATGCCATCAGACATTTCCACAGCTCCTTTTTGAAAAATCTATAATTTATTTTATTCGAAAGTAGTAGGGGATAATCCTTTAAATATTTGAACTACATAAAGAAAATAGATTTTAATCCTAGAAATTCAAAAAGAATGGACCCAGTATAATACGGGATCCATTCTTAAAAAGTATTAGTTTTATAAATTCGCAGATTGTGACGTTTGTTTTTCAAATTGTTTCTGCTTAGATAAGGAAATAAAAATAATCAACAATGAAATAACTCCGAAGATGAGAACCATATATTGTAACCCAATCGTATCTAAGAAGAAGCCAGTTCCAAGTAAGACAATTTGGAACATAACTCTTTCAAACATATTACGGAATGAGAAGAGACGTCCGTGATAGCTTTTTTCGACTTTCGTTTGGAAAATTGTCGACATAATAGGGAAGAAGCAGCCTACACTAAATCCAAACAAACCAAATGAGGCAAGTGCCATCCATTTAATATCGCTAAAGAACAACGAAAGGTGTGCAAAAGCGGTACAAATTGCGAAGAAGTATAGTAACTTTTCAGGTTTGAAATGATCAGATAAACGTTTAATAACGAAGGCACCTAACATAAATGCTACACCTTCAATTGTATATATGAATCCTTTAATCGTTGGGTCATGTTGCATTTCGCTAATGTTAATAACCATTAAATTGAATCCAGCTATAAATAATAGAGGGATAATACTTAATATAAGTGCTGTAAAAGCAATAGGAATTCCTTTTAAAATACGAAATACTTCCATAAAACTATTATCTTTAGCTGATTGTTTACTTGATGTAGCGGATTTTTTATCTTCAAATTGTAGGAAGAAAGTTGAGAGGAATAATAAAGCGTATGCTGCCATTGAGAAGGCATACATATACTGTAAACTCATTACAACTAAAAGAATGCCACCTAGTGAAGTACCTGCAATACGAGCGATTGTACCGATATTCATATGTACACCGTTCATTTGTAATAGCTCATGTTCATTAACGATGAGTGGAATTACAGATTGTAATGCAGGGAAATAAAATGCCGCGGAAATTTGAAGTGCAATCATAAATGCAATCATGAAAGCGATACTTTCATATTGAATAGCGAAAAACATGAAAATAACACTAATAACACGACCAAATCCAGCGTAAAGAAGAACTTTCTTTTTTTCATATTGATCAATGACACGCCCAGCCATTGGACCGACTAGAACACCAGCTAACAGTCCGATAAATAATATAACGGATTTCATAAAATCAGAAGGGACGTATTTTTGCATAAATTCAAGATTACCAAGAATACCAAGCCATAACCCTAGACCAGCAATAAACTCCCCAATTAATACGATCCAAACATTTTTATTACGCCACATAATTTAAACCTCTCAGTCTTTTAAAATTAACAACTCGTATATAAAACCTCCTAATTTATTCATTATTTTTTAACGCGCTTTTTTTAGAGTCAGAGTCTATATTACGTGTTTCATTAGTGAATTTCAATCTTTTTGATTTGTAAAAAAATGATGAATTAAGTGATACAATGGGTAACTAAAAATACAAAAAATTCACAAGTAAATTCAAAGGGAAGGTAAGTGTGGGGAAAATAAAAAAAGTAAGAACGCAGATAATACGTCTTACTTTTCTCAAAAAACCAAAATAGATTAAATTAGCAACACTTATGATCTTGTCCAATAGCTAAGCCGCTAAAAGACAGAGGACCAACAATGTCTGCACTTGCACCACTAGTAAGGTTTTCTACAGTTAATGAATACTCGTGAGTCCCGCAGCTAACATTTTGATCTATAGCTTGAAATGTTTGCGCGTAAAATTGCTCAGAATCTGTAGATTCAATCCCTACTTGAGCGTTGAAGATTTCTGTATTGTCACGGAAAATTCGGAATAAAACTTGTGAAATCTCAGTTATACCTTTAACCCCAACTGTAGCAATTAATTCTACTCGATTATTACGTGAATCTCTTCTTGAAATTTTTAATTTAATACTTGCTAGAATTGCTTTTTCTGGGGAATGGGGAATTACAAAAGTTGTTTCACCTGTTTTATTTAAAGGTTGAGTAGCTTGATAATCAATGATATGAGTCATATTCGTCACCTCCTCATATACTAAAATATGAAGGTAACGATGAATTAGCTTGGACATATACTATAAGATTTTAAGAGAATTGAGGAGTAATGTTGAATAAAGGGAGATAATATAAAAGCATCAAGAAAAAATCCCAATTATGAGAGTCATTTTTTGATGCTTTTCATACTTTAGGCGGAATATTCTTCTTTACGTACTTCGAAGAATTCATTCCGGCGTAAGTAATTAAAAATTTTTTCCGAAACCTCTTCTTCATGAGACACTAAGAATCGTTGATCAAAAGCATAGAAAGATTGACCTTTAATTAATTTTACGTAGTATATTTTACACGCCTCCTTTAAATTAGGATTCTTAAATACTTTATATTATGATGACCTATCTGGTTGTTAATAATACTTAAAGTTTCAAAGGGGAGAAGTATAAATTCAAAAAAACATTGAAATAGCTTACAAATCTGTAATGTTTTTGTCACCTTTGCCGATAGTTAAAATTAACCAGTATCTTCTATACTACAAATAGGTTCCATAAAACAAGGGGGTAGAAAGATGGAGGAAGTAATTGGAGAAGTTGTAGCAGGGATTTGTGAATTTGTAGTTGAAGTTACGGTGGATGTTTTAGGAGATTTAGTTTCTGGAAATGATGAAGAGAAAGAAACATTATAAAATTTGTAAAAAGTTTAAAGATAAACAATGTGTAAAAGCTGATTTCTAAAGGAAAGTCAGCTTTTATATTTTTTACATTATATTAATAATATCAAAATATTAATATGTTATGATATTGATGAAATCAATAAAGGAGCTGACCGATATGAATATGCCGAATTCTAGATGTGATGTACCTGATTCTAGTACGATTGTAGCGAATATAAATGAAAAAGAATATCACTTTATTGTTCGTATACATCCACTTGCAGGAAAGATGATAGCGCTATTTGAAAATGGGAAAGAATATGGCTTGCTTGATAAGGAAATCGCTAGTAGGGATAAATTTATTAGGTCAGAGCTTACTAAGTTGAAGCATTTCAACATAGATATTCTTTATGATAGTCCTGGGTGGATATGGATTGGCATGGACCAATATGGATTGCATGCAAGAGAGGCTACTAATAGCGAAGTAGAAGTTATTGTGAAGTTACAAGGGGATTAAGTTATTTAGACGTGTAAGAAGATTCTCAAATATAAGAGATACTTTGCGGGGGTGTGGGATAATTCCCCATAACCTTTTTTGTTTTGTGCCTAAAAATAAAAGAGTTAAATTTTTTTGGTAGAAGGTCTCTAATACAAGAGACGAGACTAAACTAAAAGAGGATTTGAAATTATATAAAGAGAACTTATAAATTAAATATAATACTTTATAGAAAGAAGATGATAAAAGTGAGTAAAGAAGAACTTGTGAAACAACAATTTGGTAGTAATGCAGAGAAGTATGTGAAAAGTAAAATTCATGCAAAAGGACTGGATTTACAATATGTAGTTCAGCAAGTTGAAACTCGTCTTAATAATCGTCTTCTTGATATTGCTACTGGTGGTGGACATGTTGCTAATTTGTTAGCCCCAATGTTCAAAGAGGTAGTCGCTCTTGATTTAACAGAAAAAATGTTAGAAAAAGCAAAAGGTTTTATAGAAGGGAACGGACATGAAAATGTATCATTTGTAGCAGGACATGCAGAAAGGTTACCGTTTGCTGATGATTCCTTTGATACAATTACATGCCGAATTGCAGCACATCACTTTGTTGATCCTTTGCAATTTATTTTTGAAGTAAATCGAACGTTAGAAGATAATGGATTATTTATATTAATTGATAACGTTTCACCAGAAAATAATGAGTTTGATACATTTTATAACTTTATCGAAAAGAAGAGAGATCCAAGCCATGAACGAGCTTTGAAAAAAACAGAATGGATTACTTTATTAGAAAAACATGGTTTGCAAATGCAGTCATGTCATACTTTTGACAAGAAGTTCGATTTTGATTGGTGGTGCGATATGATGGATGTTCCTATGCAAAAACGTGTAAAGTTAACAGAGTGTATGATGAAAACATCAAATGAAATGCAAGAATTTTTCAAAATTCAATTTGGAAACAATAAAATAGAATCGTTTTATACTGAAATGGCACTGTTCGTATGTAAAAAAAGTTCAACATTAAAAAGATAAATTTCTTGCAGTCTTTCTGATGTACGATATACTTAGTACAGAGAAAATGAGAATTGAGGAATAGTAATAATGATTCGTGTACGTATTGAGGGAACTGAGGAAGAGATGCTTGAATTTTTAGAGAAAATGCCTGACATTCCTGGGTTTGAAAAAACACATATGAGAGAACCGAGAAAAGGGAATAATCCGAAATATGATTCAAGCAAAAGTGTACTAGCATATTTATCTTATAAAAAGATTGAAGTCGCCAATAAATAGGCGGCTTTTTTAATTATCTCTGTTTCACCGCCTTGTCTTTTTCGCATAATAATAATAGTAGATTATGCTGGAGAGGGGTGAGAAAAGTTAATAAAAAAATAATCTTTTTCGGAGATTTTGGTATTGATGATGCAGTGACGTTAATTTATGCGAATAAAACATGCAAATTAGATATTATAGGTATCGTTGCAGAGTATGGAAATGTATCAAGAGAAATTGTTACAGAAAATGTTTATTTTTTAGAAAGATACTATGCTACAAAAGTAAAGATTATCGAAGGTGCCAGTAGACCGATGACAGCTGAAGAACCTTTGTTTTTCCCTGAAATTCATGGGGATCACGGTTTAGGTCCAATTATTCCACCGAAAATGAGAATTTGTGACAGAGAAAATTTTTGTGAATTGATTAAATTAATTGAGCCTTGTCCAGAAGATATTATTATAGTCGCGACGGGACGATTAACAACACTTGCAACATTATTTTTATTGTACCCCAATTTAATGAATCGAATATGTTCTTATTATATAATGGGCGGTGCTTTTCTATTTCCGGGAAACGTTACACCTGTATCAGAAGCTAATTTTTACGGTGATCCAATTGCCGCGAATATCGTTATGAAATATGCGCAGAATGCTACAATATATCCGCTAAATGTAACGCAGCGTGCTCTTATCACCCCTGAAATGGTCGATATTATTGATAAAGAAGGAACAGGGCAGGCGAAACTCATAAAGCCAATGATCGATTTTTATTACGAGAACTTTTACAAAAAAGAATATCCAGGTATTGCTGGGAGTCCGATTCACGATTTACTTCCGTTCATTTCATTTATAAATGATGATATTTTTGAATATAAAAAATCAGCAGTTTGGATTAGTACGACGAATGATGTAACGAGAGGTCAAAGTGTTGCAGATTTTAGAAAAATAGCTGAGCCAACGACGTTTGATAATCGTCCTATACAAAAAATTGCCGTTGAATTTAATTATCAAGCGTTTAAAGACGAATTTATGAGAACAATATTGAAGCCAGATTGTCCTTAAAAGGGTAAGCAGATTTGAATGATTTTCATAAGACGAATAACTTACGAAAAATGTAACATAACTAATGGTAAGCAATTGTTTCTGATTATAATTTTTATTGATCAATTATAAAGGAGGAAATGATATGATTTGGTCTTTAATCGTTGGTGGTATATTAGGATGGTTTGCAAGTTTAATTACTGGGAAGGATGTACCTGGCGGTGTAATCGGTAATATTATTGCAGGTATTGTCGGTTCTTGGCTTGGTACAGCGTTACTTGGTAAATTCGGACCTGTTATAGGCGGATATGCGATTGTTCCGGCTTTAATAGGCGCGATTGTTTTGATTTTCATCGTAAGCTTTATATTCCGTGCAATGCGGAAATGAATACAGGGGACTGTTTACATTTGTAAGCAGTCCCTTTGTATTATGTTGTCTAATCTGTTATGCTACTGTTATACAATCAGGAGGTGTCAGCATTGAAATCATTTACAGTAAATTTTCATCAAGAGGATAATGCAAAGGCAACAACAGTACATAAATTAAGTGAAGAGGACTTCGAGAAAGCAACAGAAAAAGGTACTCGTCATCTATTTGATTTAGATACAAACGTTGGTTTCTTCGTATTCTTTGATGCTGAAGATACAGAAGGAAACGAGCAATACTTAATGTTACAATATGAAGGAGATCATGAAGAACCAAGTGCTTGCTACGGATTTGATTTGAAATTGTTCTATCAATTTTTAGCACTATACTTAAATGATCTTGAATTCCAAGGTGAGACAAATGAAGAAGAGGAAGAAAATGGTCCAATTCATCATTTAGCGCACTTACTTTACCATATCGTTGAAGATGGTAAATCTATCGAAGTATAAAAATACATAATTGAAGCTGTCCTTTAATAGGACAGCTTTTTTAATTATATAAATAGTTAATCTTAATGGATTTCTGATCATGACAAATGATTTGAATAAGATTCAGAAGGAACAAAACATTAAACCAGCAGAGACTGAGTATTCACTTTCTGCTGGTTTTTTGCATTTAAAGGAGATTTTGTAGCAGTTTAATTCAAGTTACAAAAAGGATATAGCGAGTATGGAGAGAAGGTGTATACAAGGAGATGAATAAGATGATTAACAATACAATTCCAAGCTTTTTGAAGCTTTTGGAAAGCGATGATATAGGATTACATGACTTGGACAAATATTATGATATGTATCCAGAAGCATTTGAAGAGTATTTTAATTATCATTGTCCTAAGACGGAAGACCGTCTTTCTAGTGCAATTAAAAAATATCCTGAAAAACTAAAAGACATCCGTATTATTTCGGAAACTTTACCATCTATTATTCAAGAAATTAGTGAGGAGTATCACATTCAATTTGGTTTTAATATAGATTTGACTTTTCATCTATTTGTAGGTGGGTTTGGCTCCAATGCATTTGTAGAAAGAGATATTATTGGGGATATATTTCTTTCGGCAGAAAAATTATCTCCTGAAAGGGAGCATCTTCGTGTTATCGTTGCTCATGAAATTGGTCATATATATCATAATTTCGTATTGCAAGAGAGTGGAATGGATTGGACTAAAGCACAATGGACTGATGCAGCGGTTAGTTTATATCGTGAGGGGGTCGCGACATATTTATCGCAAAGAATAGCTAAAGGATTAAGTAAATCAGTCTATTATTCATATGATAATGATGGTGACGATTGGTTGTATTGCTATGAAGAACATAAAGATCATATTAAGAAACATTTTTTACAAGATTATGTTAAAGGGTGGACAGATGAAAAAGAAAAAGAATGGTTCCGTTTATCAGGAGGGACTTATTTCGGATGCAACCGACTCGGTTATTTTTTAGGAACATCGTATATGGAGTATATTGTGAATACTTTTGGGGAAAGCGAAGCACTTACTTTTTGGACTAAAAATAATTTAAAGAGTAGTGTAATGGAATGGTTACAAAAGTGAATATGTTGAAGAGGGAGGCTGAAAATGATGAAAGTATATATGAAAGTACTTATATTTTTTCTAACTTTAACGTGTGTAGCGGCTTTAACCGCATGTACTAACGTTGAGGAAAAGAAGCAAACTAATTCAACATCAGAAAATAGTACGGAAAAAAAGAGTGATACTTCAGAAACGGGTAAAAAGAATGAAGAGACTGCTCCCAAAAAAGAGAAAGAACCTGTGGAAAAACCAAAAGGTCATGATTCGGTAAAACCTTCAACGGAGTCTAATACGAAAAATACAGTGCTTAATCAAAAATCAATTAACCATGTAAAAGATTTATTTGAGCAAGCGAAAGAAGGTAAAGTACCTAACGTACCATATGCAGCGCATACAGGTGACATCGAGGAAATAGAAAAAGAGTGGGGAAAAGCAGATAAAACTGATCAAGCAGGCAACGGGATTTATGCAACTTTTACAAGTAAAAATGTAGCATTTGGCTTTAACAAAGGATCTCAAGTCTTTGACGTTCGCTCATATCATTCAGAACTCAAATCGATTACGTTGCAAGAAATCGAAAAGGCTTTAGGAAAACCAGCGTCTGTTAAAGTCAACGGTAATGATAAAATATACAATTATAAAGTAAATAATCAGTTTGAGTTGAAATTCGTTATTCCGAAATCTACTGGTAAAGTAGATCACATTTCTGTGTTCTCACCGGAGGATAGTATTAATAAAATGGCAGGTTAAATGAAGAGCTGTTCCTATAGGGACAGCTCTTTTGTTTTGTTTCTTTCTAACGATTGAACAAAAAAAGCTTGAATGATACCACCGATTACTAATAAGAAGGCACAAATATAAAATAGAGTACTACCGCTTAATTTACTTAATAACAATGCACCTACAAAAGGCCCGCAAGTCCTTGAAATATCCCAATGTATACCGTAAATAGAAAAGTACAATCCACGTCTATGACTTGGAGCCATTTGTGAAACGAATCGTAGTAAATGATTTAAAGCAATACTTTCTCCAATTACTAAAAAGAGTAGTGTTAAAAATAATGACCATATGGTTGTGGAATAACCGTAGCCAATCGCAGCTAACGTATAGCAAGTATAGGAAATAACAATGATTTTAGGCATAGAAAATCGTTCAGACCATTTCACAAGGAAAATTTGGAGAATCACTTCCATGACAGCTTTACAAGTTGAGATAAATACAAGTATGAATAGAAAATTTGGAAATACACTTTCAGCGAATATACGATAATTCGATTCGGTTTGAGCGTAGAAAAAACTAATAGGTAGTGTAGAAACCATAAGTCCAAACACAGCATAATGCTTTGAAATAAATTGTTTTGGCGAATATACTTCTTTAGTTTTATTAACGCTTTGTCTGAGTGGGACCGTTTCAGGAAACTGCGTCCAAATGAGAATAGCATATAGCGTAAGGGCTACACCTTGCAAAATAAATAAATACTCAGGGTGACTAGTATAGAAAAAGGCGCCGATTAATGGGCCAATTACAGAGCCGATTGCTCCCGTAGTATGCAGAACAGCAAATATTTCTGCCTGTTGTTCTTCCTTCGTTAAGTCAGCGATTTGTGCTCGCTGTGCCGGAATATATAAAGAGCGTCCAATACCATTTACTACATACAATAAGGCGAAAAAGGCGACCGATTCAGCAAAAACGAATCCGCTTACGGCAAAAGCTTGTAAAAGTAATCCGAGTAACATTATTTTCTTTCGGCCGTATTTATCTGTTACACCCCCAGCGATTAATGTAAACACAATATCAGCGAGAGGCTGTAATCCGAAAAGAAGCATTGTAACGATGACATTACCATTTAACGCTTTATTAACATGAACGATAAAAATGATAGCTAACATCGCTTCAGTCGTTCGGACTAACAATTCACCGAACAATCGAATGAGAATAGGCTTATTATAACGTTTTAAAAGATACTTCATTTTTATTTCCTCCTTTCTATATTGAAATGATAAGATGGAAGCCAGAAATGAAAAAGGGTAGAATGAAAGAGGAAGATTTTTCATCTTTTAGGGGGCGTTTTATGATTATTTTGGAGCAATATATGCACCTGTGGCTCCAGTATGGAAATGGGAGAGCAGAGGGAGAACAATTAGAAATAACTATACAAAATATATCTGAAACATTATTTTGTACAGAGCGAAATAGTAAATTAATCATAAAAAAATTAGAAGAATTTAATTGGATTATGTGGTTTCCAGGCCGAGGGAGAGGAAATCGTTCAAAGTTGTTATTTCAAAAACATCCACTTTCTTTAATTTTAGAAAGAGGAAAAGAAATAACGAAACAAGGGGACGTAAAAAGTGGAAGTGCATTTATTGAAAGATATAGCTCGTATTTTCCATCACTTCAAACGCAATTTCAAACGTGGATTGATTCGATATTCGGTTATCAAGTCGAAAGGACATCTAAAGGGAGAAGAGATGTGCTACGTTTGCAAGTCCAAATGAATCTAGATATTGCATTAGATCCTGTATACGCTACGATGCGTTCGGAATGTCATATGGTAAAACATATATACGACACGTTAGTGTATATAGACGGAAATTCAAACAGTGTAGAGCCAAGACTTGCGTTTTATTGGGAATATGATGACCAGAAATATATATGGACCTTCTACTTACGAAAAGGTGTTCAGTTTCATAACAGGAAAGAATTTACTGCTTATGACGTTGTACATACATTTAAACGATTCTTGAAAGCGAAAAATAATCCGCATGCGTGGATGTTACAGCACGTTGAAAGTTTACATATTCTTGATGACTACATTGTGCAGATTCGTTTATCTACATATAATAAGCTGTTTTTACATGCTTTAAGTACAGAACAGTGTTCTATTGTAAATGAAGATGGAGATGGAAGGTTAATCGGTACTGGACCGTTTCGATTATGTGAAAAGAATGAGGATGTATTCGTATTAGAAGCAAATGATTTATATTTTCGCGAGCGACCATTTCTCGATCGAATTGAATTATGGAATGTAGAGCACAGCGTAAATACGTGCGATATTTTAGCGAAAGCACACTATAACAATATAGAAAAGCATCATAAAGAACTAACTAGACTTGAGTCGAATGTAACATACATTACATTAAATACCGCAAAAGAAGGACCTATGCAAAACACGATGTTTCGGAAAGCTCTATATAAAATCATTCATAGCAATGCGCTTATCGAGGAATTGCAAGGAGCGCGCGGAGAAATAGCAGAAGAATTGGTTCTAACAAAGGGTGGCACTATACATATAAATGAGGACATATATACGCTTATTAAAGAGAGCTCTTACCGTAATGAAACACTGCGACTATATACATTTACAGAACAAGATCATGTTGAAGACTCATATTGGATACAAAAAGAGTGTGCGAAGTATGGCGTCACTATTGAAGTCGTTTTTCTTGAAACAAAAGAGTTATTGGAAACAAGTACGATACAAAAGGCTGATATAATACATGATAGTGCGACAATTAGTGAGCGTATTGAAGAAAGTTTACTATATATGTTTCTTACAAAAAACAGCTTTATTCATCAACATAGCAATATAAAATTTAACGAAGTATTGCAGTCTTATTTTATAGAGAATCAATTAGAGAAACGGATGACACTGTTACACGATATTGAAGACACATTGTTACGCCAAATTCATATTATTCCTTTATATCGTAACAAACAGCAAGTAAGTTCACACGAAAAAGTGCAAAATATAATGATTAATCCACAAGGTTGGATCGATTTTTATCAAATATGGTTTAAGGCTTGATATATAAAGGTTCTTATGCATTTTAGTAAGATGTGTAAGAACCTTTTTTTGTATGGAAATGAAGTTTGTTTTGCACATTGTTACGCTACTTGTTATAAAAGTCCGTTTACAACGTAACAGTGTTATGTTACATTGTTATCAGGAAGGAGTGACATACAGTTGAGTACAGATTTAATTTCAAAAAAAGATTTATTAGAACTAGCTGGTATTTCATACGGACAGTTATATAGGTGGAAGAGAAAAAATTTAATACCGGAAGATTGGTTTGTACGGAAGTCAACGTTCACAGGTCAGGAAACATTTTTTCCAAAAGAAAAGATATTAGAGCGTATTGATAAAATTCAAACGATGAAAGAGGATCTATCGCTTGATGAATTGGCAAATATGTTTTCACCAAGCGTAACAGAAATTCTTTTAACAAAGGATGATTTGTTACGTAAGGGTATTGCATCAGAACAAGTCTTACAATTTTTTATAGAACAAACGAACAAAACGGCAGATTTTCAATTTGCAGATATTCTTTATGTATACGTGTTAGAAGAACTTCTTCAATCAGGAGACGTTAGCTTAGAAGAAGGGAAAATGGTTTTACAAGTTTTACGTGAAAATTATGAAGCGATTAAGCATAAAAATTGTGACTTAGTTATTATTCGGAAGTTAGGGATTTCTACGTGCTTCTTAGTATCAAGCGTTGAGGATTTAATTTTTGAAAAGGGAACAAAGATTGTTTTACGTGTAGCAATTATGAAATATACCGAAGCATTAAAAACTAAACTGTTGTAGTGGAGGAGAAATAATGCGTACAGAAAATTTAATTATAAACGGATATGGTTCATCAAACGGTGGAGAGTTTCATAAAGTGCAACTAAATGGAAAAGGAACTGTTAATGGAAACGTTGAGTGCGACCAATTTGAATGTAATGGTTACGGAATTGTTACTGGTGATTTGAAAAGTAGCGATGCGAGAATTAGCGGATCAGGTAAAGTTGAGGGTACAGTTAGTGCGGAAATGATGCGAATCGATGGGAAAGGGACAATTACACAAGATGTAAAGGCGACCACTTTAAAAATTGCAGGAAAAGGGACGATAGGTGGTAATGTAACTGGTGAAGAATTTAAAATCAATGGTCAAGCGACGATTGATGGTAATTGTGAAGTTGATATTTTTTCTTCAGAAGGGCAATTTACAGTTGGTGGATTATTAAGCGCAGATGAAATTAATATAAATATTCATGGTACATGTAGAGCGAAAGAAATTGGTGGCCAAACCATTAAAGTAAAACATAGATTGAGTGCTTTTAGTAGACTATTTAAAACAGTATTTGGCTTACAGTTAGAAGCTGAACTGCTAGAAGGTGACAATATCGATATTGATTATGCTCACATTAAAACAGTAAGGGGAAACAATGTTACTGTAGGGCCGAACTGTGAGATTGAACTAATTGAATATACTGGGGTTCTTACTGTTGATAAAAGTGCAAATGTAAAAGAAATTAAGCAAGTTTAAGTTTAAAAGGGAGAGAGGAATCGGTATGGAAAATCAACATAGTCTTACTGTAAATGGATCAGGTAGCTCAGCAGGTGGAGATTATAACAAAGTAAAGATACGCGGCGAAGGAACAATCTCTAATCATATGAGTTGTAATGATTTTAAAACGTATGGTACGAGTGAAGTACGTGGCAATATGAAAGCGAAAAATTATGTCGTGTATGGAGATAGTGAAGTACAGGGGAATATGGAGGCGGAATATGTAAAAGTATATGGCAATGCCCAAGTACAAGGAGACGGACAAATTAATAAAACAAAAGTTAGAGGTATGATAGAATTTAAAGGGAAGCTATCCGGTGATTTCGTAGATGTGAAAGGCGCTTTAAATGTAAAGGGAGATATAGAAGTAGAGGAATTATTACTAACTGGTGGTCTTGAAAGTGATGGTTTGCTTAATGCTGAAAATATTGAAATCTCACTCCGTTATGAAGGAAGTAAAGTGAGAGAAATCGGTGGGAAAAAGATTACAGTACGTAAAAAAGCGAGATTTATTCCTTTTACAAGTCATGCAGGAAGCCTTCAAACATCAATTATTGAAGGGGATGATATTTATTTAGAACATACAATAGCAGACGTAGTAAGAGGAAATCATGTTATAATTGGCCCTGGCTGTGAAATTAGTGTAGTAGAATATCACACTAGTTTTAATCAGAAAGGTAATGCAGTCGTAAAAGAACATAAACAAATATAAGTAGTATGAGGGAGAGCAAGGTTATGGTTGAGAAGAATAATAAGCTCGGTTTTGTTGTGGCGGGCTTATTGCTAGGGATTTTAATGGCATCAATGGATAATACCATTGTCGTAACAGCGATGGGAACAATCGTTGGTGATTTAGGAGGTCTTGAAAACTTTGTATGGGTTGTTTCCGCATATATGGTTGCAGAAATGGCAGGTATGCCGATTTTCGGTAAACTATCAGATATGTATGGTAGAAAGAGATTCTTTATTTTCGGTTTAATCGTCTTTATGATTGGTTCGGCACTTTGTGGTACTGCTGAAAATATTACACAGTTAGGTATTTATCGTGCCATTCAAGGTATTGGCGGTGGGGCACTAGTGCCAATCGCATTTACTATCGTTTTTGATATTTTCCCTCCAGAAAAGCGCGGGAAAATGGGTGGTTTATTCGGAGCAGTATTTGGTTTATCAAGTATTTTCGGGCCATTACTTGGCGCATATATTACGGATTATATTAGCTGGCACTGGGTGTTTTATATTAACTTACCACTTGGAATTTTAGCACTTATTTTTATTACATTATTTTATAAAGAGTCACGAGTTCATAGAGAACAAAAGATTGATTGGTTTGGCGCAATTACTTTAGTTGGTGCAGTAGTTTGTTTAATGTTCGCCTTAGAATTAGGCGGACAAAAGTATGATTGGGATTCTAGCTTTATTTTAAGTTTATTTGCTGGGTTCGCTATTTTAGTAATTGCTTTTATTGTTATTGAACGAAAAGTAGAAGAACCAATCATTTCATTTGAGATGTTTAAACAACGTCTATTCGGAATGAGTACAATTATTGCCTTATGTTACGGGGCGGCATTTATGTCAGCAACTGTGTACATTCCGTTATTTATTCAAGGTGTATACGGTGGTACGGCAACAAACTCAGGATTATTGTTATTACCAATGATGTTAGGATCAGTAGTAACAGCGCAGTTAGGCGGATTTTTAACATCGAAACTTAGCTACCGAAACATTATGATTATTTCTGCTGTAATTATGCTAATCGGATTATTCTTATTAAGTACATTAACGCCAGAAACAAGTCGTATATTATTAACAATTTATATGGTTATTATCGGTTTTGGAGTTGGTTTCTCATTCTCTGTACTAAGTATGGCTGCTATTCATAACTTCGGTATGGAGCAACGCGGTTCTGCGACCTCAACGAGTAACTTCATTCGTTCATTAGGTATGACACTTGGTATTACAATCTTCGGAATGATTCAAAGAACTGGTTTCCAGGATCAATTAGAAGAATCGTTTAAAGATATGAGCGGGGGAATGAATACAAACGCTTTAGGAGATTCAAGAGCTATTCTATCAGAATCGGCAAGATCTCAAATTCCGCCGCAAATATTAGATAAAATTATTGAAGCTCTCTCTAGTTCAATCGTTCAGACATTTATGTGGGCGTTAGTCCCCGCAAGTTTAGCGTTCGTATTCGTTTTCTTTATGGGAAATGAGCGCATGGTATATAAAAAAGAACAAAACAAGGTGAAAAGTGAAACATCAAAAGCATAAAGAAAAAGCTCCTTTCAATTTTGAAAGGAGCTTTTTCTTATGTACGGAGTCGAATTAGCCTTCGATAATTTCGTATTCTTCGTCTGCTAATAATAAAACTTGTGTTTTCTTACCTTTGTTTTCAACTTCGATTACATCATATGTACCTAAGTCTCTTAGCTTGCTTTGAGAAGCGTTAACCATAACTTCCATAGAATCAATTAAGATATCTTCTTCAACGTATGATTCAGGTAATGCCATATCTTCAGTATCTAATACACATGTATATAGATTTTGTAAGTTCTCAGCAGTTGGGTTTTGTTCCTCAACATCAATGATGTTTTTTACTGCTTCCATATTTTCTTCTTTTACTTGATATACTTTAATTTTAGTCATTGTTTTAATCTCCTTTATTACGTAATCTTAGAGGCTGCACCTCATTATAACGCTTTTTCATTGAAAGATGAAATTGTTATATGTATTTATAGTAAAAATTATGTGTTATTACTTATTATTGGTGTAATTTCCATATTGATGTTAGGCGTAACTAATTATATCCTTACGTTAAAATTATATTGTCCAAACTTTTCATATATCCCGCTCATATTATGTGTATTAGATAAAAACATATAGGGAAGGGATTGAATGTAAGTGGATTGCGAACCGAAACGAAATTGTCAATGTTGTCAAAATAGTATATGTGAATTTTTACAAAGTCTAGAACCTTTTACTAAGGTTGAGAGTATCGTAATAGCCGGAAAGGAAATTTTTGTATCCTATTTTCTTTCATTTAACAAGATCAAAGGTATCGTGTCATTTGTACAAGAGGACAATGATGTTATTTTTGTAGATTGTTCAAAGATTGATGCGATTCGAATAGGAAAAGTGTGTAGTTGTAAAGCGAAAGTTAAATTTATTGAAGAGGATTTTAGTCTCCTTGGAAATGTTTGTCCACATTGTTTAACGGAGGGAAGTACACTCTTTTTCGACTTTTATAATTCTGAATTGAATTTATCTCTACAAGCAAAAACAATTGATGCGCCTAGATGTATTGAATTTACAGATGAACTTGGGAATGTAGTAAAGCAAATTACAATAGTAGGTGAAGCGATAGTTTCTAAAGATTTTGTTCAAGTGCCAGAACTATTAGATTTTCGATTGATATTATCGGATACGGCTTCAAATCCTTTGAACTTCGGATTACTGTTCATTAACTTCCCTGATATTACGTTTATTAATCTTTTCGCATCAAGTGGATACTTCAACATTGCGAACTGTTTAAAAATAGTGAGTGGAACTGGTAATGCTGAAATAGAAGAGATGAAAAAGATGGTAACGAATGACAATAATACGTACAAGTCAATTGTTAAATTGACTAAAGTATATAAAAATGGAGGAACAGAATCATTTGTTTATAAGAATGAGTTATAACATATATACTTAAATGAACCCTTAAACCAATGTTGAGGGTTTTTACATAATAAAAGATTATAGATTGCGAATTATTATTAAGTATATTATCTGTTAACCTTTATACTGGGCAGTCATTTACTAATTATTAGATGTTATAATAATTTTATATTTATGAATAATTTATAATTATATGGAGTTTAGTAGACGTTTGCTTATACGTAGAATAAAAGGACTTATGAAAAAAAGTAGAAGTACATTGATTCTAACGAAAGCAGGAATGTAAATGATATATGAAGCGAATATACATACAAGAGAAAAATTAGTATCTATGTTTAAGGATTTTAATAATGTTGTTTTACTGTCTTATATACAAGGACATATGGGAGAGGCTTGGGTAAACGATCTTGAAAATCCAACAGTAGCGCAAGTTACGGTAGGGATTTTCACATTTTACACTGGGGATTCAAATGCGAAAGAAACAGAAGAATTATTACGTAATATTCCTGATAGAATGTTAGTAATCGTAAATGGTGATGAGTGGAAAAAGCGTTTAGAAACATTTTACGAAAGAAAAATAGATAAGTTTTTACGCTATAAATTCAAACGGAATTCGGAAGTTTTTGATCGTTCAAAATTACAATCTTTTATATCAGCGCTTCCAAAAGGATACGAATTACGAAGAATAGATGAACACATCGCAAATAATTATACACTACATAAGCTTTCTGAAGATTTTACAAGTCAATTTCAATCGGTAGAAGATTATATAAACCGAGGTATAGGTTATAGTATTTTGTACAAAGGAGAAGTTGTATGCGGTGCATCATCGTATAGCATTTATGATAATGGCATTGAAATTGAACTTAAGACTGATCACAATCATAAAAGAAAAGGATTAGCAACTATAGTTAGTGCAGCGTTAATCTTGGACTGTTTAGAAAAAGGGATATATCCAAACTGGGATGCAGCAAATACTACATCTGCTAAACTAGCTGAAAAGCTAGGATATGTTTTTGATAAGGCGTATGATACTTATTTTGTGGATAATAGGTAAATGAACGGAGAGTTGTACGAATTGTACAACGTAAAGGAATTAAAGTGAAAAATGATGACTAGAATGTTTCTATAGAATTGTTGCGATAGCAGATGCGTTCGATGCAATGACTTCTTCGAGAGCATATCGTTAGGCTCTATCTCCTAAAGAAGCTTATAAACGTATCATTGAAGGTTCTGGATCTCAGTTTTCCTCTTTACTAGTAGAACTTTTCAAAAAGGTATTTCCCTTATGGAAAGAAATGATCCAATCACCTCTTAGTTAAAATTTTATGTTTCGAAAAAATTTATAAAATAATAAAAAACATTACTTTGTTATTATTCACGGAGAACATTTTTAATTAGATAAAAGCTCATTTGTAAGTATTCGAAAAACTATATAAAAGTAAATGCTTAATAGTAGCTTCAGAACAGAAGAAGTCATTTTGGAGTCGCTTGTTGGGTAAATAAATTAAAATTTCATAATAAAAAAGTTCACTCCTTCTATAAATGTAGATAAGGAGTGAACTTTTTTATTACGCATTATGATAATTAGAATTGTAAGAAACTTGATTTTAGTATATTTTTATGAGTTGGTGTATATATCTTGTTTTTTATGTTGCATTTATTCTTTTTGGATTTCAAATGAAATTTCTTTGGCTGCTTTTAAAGCTATTTTTTTAGCTTCTGTTTTAAAATAGGATGCTGCTAAAACGTAGCCACATCGATGTCCCATTGATGTAGGTGGTTTTAAGACAGTTCCTTTTTTAGGTTTTATATAAACTTTCTCCACACCAGGATATTTAGAACTACGGTTCTTTCCTGTAACTCGAATGAGTTTCCCTTTAGATTTAACTGTTAGGTAATGAGTGTATACATATTTATGATGTTTTTTATTTAGTAAAGGTTTATTTCCTAACATTAACTGAATAGTCTCTTGCACTAAGTTGATTCCATGTCCAATTTCAATTATATCATTCATTGCTCCACCTGATATTCTGGGGTTTATCTCAATTAATTTCCAATCATTATTTATTCTCCGGAGTTCTAGATGACAAGCTCCATTTTTCATATTAAAAGCCTGAATAACAGAATTAACTGCATTGAAAAGACTATTATATAGACTTTTGTCTACCTGTCCTAGTAAAGAATAACCAGTAACAATAAAACGTTCAAAGAGTGTAATTTCTTGTTCAATTACTGCTATAATATGGACTTTTCCATTTTGAACTAAAATTTCGACTAAGTACTGAGGTCCATCTACATATTCTTCAAGAAGAATTTCTTCATTAGGTAGTTTTTTTAAAAGACTTTGCATAGAGAAAATTAATTGATTTTTATTTTTTACTAATAATACATCTTTTGATCCTGATGATTTAGGGGATTTCACAATAAGAGGGAAATTTATCTTTTTATTTTTTTTAAGAAAAGATGATAATGGTTCTGTTGGTTTGTAAATTAAATAGTTGAGTGAGATTGGTAAATCTTTAAGGACATTACGAGTTAATATTTTGTTTTCCATCTGATAGATAGCTTCAGTAGATACAATATTTGAGCAGAATTTTTCTGATAAACGTGCAGCCAGATAAACAAAGGGGTCAATAAAACTAAAGATCCCTTTTATGTTCTTTCCTGATTTATTTAATTTTTCAATTGTTGTAATTATATTATCATAATCATTTATATCGGTGAAAATCATCTGATGTACATCAGGGAATGTATCGCGTTCTTCAATAAATTTTGTTTTTTTTGTTAACAAAACTGTAAAGAAATTAAGTTTTTCAGCTGCTTTGATTGCTTCCCTACTTGATCCAGATTTATTTGTTTCAATAAAAACAATAGTATCCATCTTATGCCACCCTAACCTTAATTATTTTATAAACCCTTAGATATAATATTTCTATAGGTAGAATATTAAAATGAGGTTAAGCTTGTTCTGGATTTTTCGAAAAATGGTTGAATGAAGGAGAACATGAATATATATATAATGAAGTTGATATTTGTTTTGAAAAAGATCTTTAAAAAGAGGGGAAGAGGAACCGATATGACTATAATTGGTATGCTTCATCATCGGAAAGATCCGAATGTCGTAAAGAAAGCATATACTTATGCTGCTGTAGCCAAAGCTGAAGGTATAAACTTTTTTTATTTTACTTTAGGGAAAGTAAATGTAGAAACTGAGAAAATTTTAGGTAAAACTTATGAAAATGGTAAGTGGGTTGAACAAGAATTTTCTTTTCCTGATGTTATTTATAATGCAAGTGTTCATGTTAGTGATAAAAATCAGCAAATTTTTGATTATTTATATGATAAAGTTCCGTTCACAAGTCATTCAATTGGAGATAAATTAAGTGTATATAACAGAATAAAAAAAGCAGGGGAATTTAAGCAATATCTTATTCCTTTTTATGAATTAAATGATGTTAATAAGTTTTTTGACATGATTAATCGTTATGAAAAACTTATTATTAAACCAATTTCTGGACATCAAGGTAAGGGTATTATTTTTATTGAAAAACATGGGATAAATTACAGTATGAATGAGTCAGAAGAAATTTCACTTATTAATAAAAAACAATTACTAAGTTTTTTGTCTGATAAGATTCAAGAGAAAGGTTACATAGTTCAACAGTTTATTTCATGTCAAATGAAATCTGGTCATGTTTATGATTTTCGATTGCATGTTCAAAGAAATGGAGAAGGAAAGTGGGTTATTACTTCAATATTCCCGAGAATAGGTCCATTAGGAAGTGTTGTATCAAATATGGCTAGCGGTGGTTATAGTACTTATTTAGATATTTTTTTAAAAACGGAGTTTGATAACGATTGGTATAATGTTCAAAGGTATTTAGAACGATTTGCGGTAAGTTTTTCTAACCATTTTAATTCTTTATATGAGGATGTATTATTTGATGAGTTAGGAATTGATGTTGGGATTGATGAAAACCAAAAATTGTGGTTGTTTGAGGTGAATTGGAGACCAGGTGTACCTAATATATTTAATCTTGAATTAGATGTAGCTAGAAATTTAGTTCACTATGCTAGATACTTAGCTGATAAACATAAATAAGAAAAGGAAAATAGAAATATATATATATAAACAGAAAATTACCAATTTAAAGAAAACGTAAAATAACTCCAAAATATACAATAGAAGTTGATTTTGGAGTTGTTTTTTGTTAACTTCACTTTTTTCCCCTTCTGTGAATCAGATAAAGCCTTTAAGGCTTCATCAAATTTCCGTCTGGTATGCGCCCAACAGCCGCTAGTCCATCAAATGATTTACGTAAATAGGTTACCCCTTGTACAAGATATACTTTTTCAATTGACAGATGATTATATAAATCGAGGGATTGGCTATAGTATTTTCTATAAAGGAGACGTCGTATGCGGTGTATTATCGTATAGTATTTATGATGATGGGATTGAAATTGAAGTTGCTACCGATCTGGATCATATAAGAAAGGGATGGACGACTGTAGTTAGTGCAGCTATTATATTGGATTGTTTAGAAAAAGGGAAATACCTAAACTGGGATGCAGTGAATAATACATCTGCTAAACTTGCAGAAAAGCTAGGATATGTTTTTGATAAGACGTATGATACTTATTTTGTGAATAATAGGTAATTGAACGAGTTTGTACGAATTGAATTGTACAAAATAAAAAGGCTAGAAAATCCAATTAAATTAACATCAAATAGTCTTTTTTTATAATTACAAATATAAAATATCCAAAGATAATTTTACCTAGACTAAAGGCATTAAGAGAGATGTTAATTAATAGTATTAGAGGGGAGAACAACGACAAGATTGTTTTCAATAGAAGTATTGATAAATTCTATTGGAAAAGGTGAGAGGAAAAAAACGATATGAATTAAAGATGAAGTGATTCCACAACAATTTGGGTATAAAAACCGACTTTATTAAGTCGGTTTTTATTTTTTAATAATAAGGTGCTACCAATATTAGATTGCGGTTGCAAAGATATTATGAAATGAAGAAATCAATAAATTTAAGAATAGATTTTTTGAAAATTTCTTTGAAAATATGGTTATCTTTTTTACTATTGAACTTAATTAACATATCATTATATTCTCCCACGATGAGAGTTAATATACTGAGTTTTTATCGGTAAATACCCATAAAAACTCAGTATATTAAGTTGTGTATATTTGACTATTAAAGGGAAATTACTCTTTTTTTTGTAAATGATAAAAGTGACTATGATACAAACCCACGCATTAATAGAAGACAAACATATACAGTATAGAGAGTTAAAAAGCTCTAAATTTTTCATATAAAGGAGATTATAAAATATGAGTGAACAATGCCCAATTAATGTACCATGTCAGGTAGCGGGACAAACCCAAACACCATTAAGTGATGCTGCAGCAACACCAATTACTACTCCAGGAGCACCAATCGTAAAAATACCAGTTGTATTAGCGGAAAGAACAATTCAAATTGTTGTAGAAGCCGATGTTCCATTAGATCCTCCAGCAACTGAGATTAAACGTGTCTTAAAAAATGTATTTTTAACACAAGGTAAGTTAGTTCCTGTAGCATTTACTCCGGTAGTTGGTACACCTTACAACCGAGTTACAAGAGGGAAATTATTTGTACAAGGGTATATTCGTAAAAATATTGAATATGCAAATGATGAGTGTAATGGAGTGCTATATGATCGTATTGCAAATGTTCCATTTTCTGGTTTTGCAGATCTAACAGAAGCTGATTTTCTATCACTGGCTTTAATAGCTGCTTCTTCAGACACTACATCTCATTTTATTAATCCTAACAACGGCGATTTACCACGTTTAGATAAATACTTCTTCCAAAATTCAGTTTTTTATAACGAACAACCATATGTCGAATTAGTAAGTGCTCAATTTTTCGAATTAGACTTTTCACCTTGTCCAACAGAATTAAACGAGCCATTTGGAACTCTTCGTGAAAAAATTGTACTAGACCTTACTTTAAAAGTTTTACAAGTACAACAAGTACAAGTATAAAAATAAAAAAGCATTGTCTTTATTAAAAAGACAATGTCTTTTTTATTATTATAAAACATATATAATGATGAAATGGTCGCGTACAAATAATATATTTTTATGGATTTCATCAGATGGGGGGATGGTGATGGATAAGCCATTGGTTGGTAAAGGAATATGGAACAAAGTTTACAAAGAGAAAATGCTGAATGCTCAAGATGATTCGCGTGAAATAAGAGAAAAAAAGGAAAGTAAAGAAACAGAGTCAAAAAAAGAAGATAAAGCAATGGGGATAGAGAAAGAAAGTAAAGAAACAGAGTCAAAAAAAGAAGATAAAGTAATTGGAATAGAGAAAGAGAGTGAAAAAGCTGGATTAACAAAAGAAAATAAAGCGATTGGATTAGAGGAAGAAGAGGTGAAAATTGAATCAGTAAAAGAATATGAAGAAAGAGAATTAGAGAAAGAAGAAATAGCAATTGAATCAAACAAAGAAAGTGAAGAGACTGAACCAGCAAAAGAAAATAAAGTGATTGGATTAGAGAAAGTAGAAGTAGCAAATGAATCAGAGAAAAAAAGTGAAGAAACTGAATCAAAGAGAGAAAGTATAGGTTTAGGATCAAAAATAGAGACTTCAGTGCATTCAATGGTAGTGAAAACGCCATTTTCTATTATTTCAGAAGTGTCTAGCTTTAAAGTATTTCCAAAAATAAATGTGAAAAATCAAGATGAATTTGTATTTCGAAATGAAAAAGATGCGGAGGGGCGTGAATTAGATTCTAAGTTATTAACTACAGTGCAACAGTATCATTCGGAGGCTTATTGTAAATTAGTTTCTTTAAATCTTCATGAAAAGAGAGTGCTTGTTGAATTATATAATCAAAAAGTTAAAGGGAATAATGAAGAGAATAAGGTAGAGACATCTTCATGGATTCCTATTCACAGCATAATATTAGAGAGTGAAAATGGGGGAGAAGTAAGTAATTATATAACAGCCAGACTCCCAATAGAAATAGGAAGATATAAAGGTGAAATTAGTTTACGAGAAAAAGTGGTATTTACAGAAAAAGTCATAGGAATAAAAGAGGTGGAACAGGAGATTGTTTTGACAAAAACTGAATTTTTAGTACCAAAAGTAAAAAAGAATGGACAAAATAAATTTACAGTTGAAAAAGGGAGCTTATTGGTAGAAGGATATATATATCAATGTATTGAATACATATCAGAACAAAGTACATTTCATGACAATGTGTATCAGTTAGTACAAAATATTGTATTGGAATTAATCATTCAAGTGATACAAGAACAGGAAGTACAAGTGCGAATTACATAAAAATGATTATATTCCCTTGATTAGCTCATTATTTTTATTCGTAGCGTATCAATGCGTAATCTTTTGTAAATCATTCAGTGCTATAGAATATCCTCCAAACGGTTTATCCTCAATGAATTCATTTTAATATTTATGAAGGATGATATTATTGCTAGCTAGGATAGGTACTTAATTGTATGAATTTCTTCAGGTTTATGTTTTAAAAAGGTGCTAACAAGTTTGTCAACGAACTTGCTAACACTTATTAAAAACAGGCATAAAATGTGGCGTATATGTTGTTTGAATAAAAAAGCTAATTCACAGATAATTGCTTGTATAATCTGATGTGTAATACAAAGTGCATTGACTCCTTTTTTACAAAACTCACAACTTAAATAGTAGAACATGTTTATCGTAATTTTCCAAACACCAATTATATTTTTTTAGAATAATTGGGTGGACAACTTCTTTCATAGTATCGACTTCAGTATAGCCATATTTTTTATAAAAGTTTTCTAGTTCCTCGAAAGGAAGACAATACACATTTAGTATTTGTAATTTTTTCGCAGTTTCTACTAAAAATGAAACAAGTTCCCCAGCTAATTGTAGCCCTCTAAATTTAGGGAGAATATAAATTCCTCCCATTTCTATAGTATCTTCATCTATTTGGACTAAACGTCCAACACCTGCATATTTATTGTTGTGTGTAATGATTGCAACTTTTTCTCGCTTTAAATCACTTCGAACAAATCCTATTGAGTCATATTGATTATTAATCCATTCTAGATCGTTAGATGCGGCCAATTGAATACTCATATGCATCCTCCTTCAAAAAATTGTTCTATGTCATTATATAGAATAAAATAACAGGGGAAAAGTGGTTGTAATGGCATGATTTTTAATAACAGTTCAAGTTTTGAAGAATAGTGCATACAATATAAAGTCTTTTCCTTTCTTCATTTAAGTTTTGCGTATATAATTTAAAAGTACTATTTTTATTTTATATTTTTTATATTTATAACAGAATAGAGGTTTAAAAATGGGTGTTAAAATCATTACGGATAGTGCGGCGGATTTACCGGTAGAATTGCTGCAAGCATATGATATTGATTTAATTCCACTCCGTGTATATGATGAAGCAGAAACAGAGTATTTAGATGGAGTTACATTAGAGTCAGTTACATTATTGCAAAATATGAGAGAAGGCGCTGTTTATAGAACGTCATTGCCTTCACTTGAAACTTTCCAAGAAAAATTTGTTTCTTATGCAAAAGAAGGTAATCCTTGTATATATTTAGCTTTTTCATCTGAACTGTCCGGTACATATCAATCGTCAGTTGTTATTAAAGAAGAAGTGAAAGAAACATATGCTGATTTAGATTTAGAAATTATTGATACAAAATGCGCTTCGCTTGGTCAAGGGCTTGTCGTATTAGAAGCTGCTAAAATGGCGAAAGACGGCGCATCAAAAGAAGATATTTTAAAACGTATCGCTTTTCTAATGAAGCATATGGAGCACATCTTCACTGTAGCTGACTTGCAGTACCTCGTGAAAGGTGGACGTTTAAGTAAAGTAGCTGGTTTTATCGGTGGTTTATTAAATATTAAACCAATCTTAAACGTAGAAGAAGGAAAGCTTGTACCACTTGAAAAAGTACGAGGGAAAAAGAAAGTATTAAGCCGAATTGTAGATATTATGGAAGAGCGCGGAAAAGACCTTAAAGGTCAAACAATCGCTATGACTCATGGCGATGACTTAGAAACAGCTGAAGCATTAAAAGCATTAATTACTGAAAGATTTGGCTGTGAAGTATTTATCGTAAATACAATTGGAGCAGCAATCGGAGCGCATACAGGACCTGGTGCGTTAACATTGTTCTTCTTAAATGAAGTAGAGTAAAGGATTGATCTTTTGATCAATCCTTTTTTAATTCTAATATAATTGTTTTATGTGGATGAAAAATATGTAATTTTATATTAGTTAGTAACTTTCTTTTTAGTAGGTATGAAGGTAGATAGGAAACCAGTGAAGGTTAGCATGAAACCAAATGTTTCAGTATCATCAACTACTAAACCATTGTTCCACTGATAAAGGAAGGATGCTAGTATTAAAAGAGTAGCGGCTCCTCCAACATATCTTACTATTTTTCGTGTTGAATCGTTTTTAGGTTTTACAATCATATTTATCATCCTTTCGTTTTTATTGAATAATTCGACGAAATAATTTCTAGGAGTGATATGGATAAATTCATCTATGGAGTCTATTTATTAACTTTCTCTTTAATAGGTAAGAAAGTAGATAGGAAAGTAATGATAACTAGTCCAAAGCTGATTCTTTCAGTTTGATCAATTACTAAGTCATTTTTCCACTGATAAAGGAAAGAAGCGATTATTAAAAGTAAAGCAGCGCCTCCAACATATCTTACTATTTTTCGTGCGGATTCTTCTTTAAATCTTACAATCATGTTTATCATCCTTTCGTTTTTATTGAATAATTCGACAAACTAATTTCTAGGATTTGATATTAATAATTCATCTATTAAATTTATTTGGTTTATAATAGATATTTTTTATGTATTAGGTAAATGTAATGAACTATAACTATCTAAATGAAGAATGATAGCTTACATGTAGTTAAATCCTTTTCATTAAGTTTATCGTAATTCAAGTATATGATTCTGTGTTTGTTAATAACAAGTAGTAAAATTACATGAAAAAAATGGACGAAAAATCTAAATTTTAACCATTAAATTTAACAAAGTATCTAGAAATAATCATAGTATGAATGTAAAATTAAAATGTATGATACATTTTTTTACATTTGTAAAGTTATGCATTTTCTTAGTATGAAAGATTAAGCAATACATAATGGCTTATTTAGTAAAAAGTATGAAATGGTTAAGTGGGGAGAGTAGAAAGATGGAAATAGGGGAACGTATTCGGCAAGTTCGTATGCATAAAGGATTGACACAGGGGGAGCTCGTATCAGAAATATGCTCAGTAACCTATTTAAGTAGAATTGAGAGTGGGAAAATCAAACCATCATCTTCTTTTATAACGAAGGTTTCTAAAAAGTTAGAAGTTAAGAGCGATTATCTTATAAATGGAAATTACGAGGAGATAAAGCTTACTATTTTTAAAATATGTAATAAATATAAAAAAGATAAAAGTATTACAGAAGCTGACTTATCTTTGTTAGAATTATACGTTCGTGAAGTGGATTCAATGCATTTATTACTAAAGGTATATGGTGTACTTATATATTATCATGCCCGACAAAAAAACGTTTTACATGTAAAGTCGCTTATAGATCAAGCTTCGCAAATGATACCAAGTCAGGTCGAACTACAAGATCCAGAAGATTATATTTATTACTTAAAAGCCCGAGGTTTATATTTTTATAATAAACAAGACTACATTGCTGCGCATGATATTTATGTACAGGCAGAGAGTTTACTTGGTGTAGAAGAAACTGAACAACATGGTCATATATACTATAATTTATGTCATGTATATAAGGAGCTTTATAAAGATAAAAGTATTAGTCGTTTGTATGCCTTAAAAGCTTACAACGTGTACAGAAAAAATGGTATGCAGAAAAACGTAATAAATGCACTTTTAATGCTTGCAATATTGTATATTATGGATGAGTTATATGAAAAGGCACTTGAAATTTTACAGCAAGTAGAAAAAAGTTTGGCTATTAGTGGTAATTCAAAGTATTTACCTATAATTTCATATGATTACGGGAAAATTTATCAAGGCTTGAAAGACTATACGAATGCCATTAAATACTACGAAAAAACTTTGGAATTAAGTGAATTTTTATCACAGAAAGATCAAAAAGTATATGCGTTACGAAACATGTTGGAGATTTACATAGAACTTAAAGATTGGAAAAATGTTAATAAAGTTATGAATGAAGCATTTCATTTTTTATCGATTTATGATGTGCCAATTGCATTTGTCCAACTATATGGGTTGAAAGCTAAAGTATTCAAAATACGTGGAGATTATTATGAATATGAGAAAAATATGCAAAAAGCAATTGAAGTGGGATTAGAAAAAAAACAACATCGCTTAGTTGTTGAATTATCCTATGAGTTGGGTAACTTTTATAATGAGAATCGCTCTTATAAATTATCTGCGAAGTATTATAAAATATCAGCTGAAAATAAAATGGACTTATAAAGAAGTTTAGTCAAAAATTCTAATAAATTGTAAAGGGTTATCCAAAAGAGTAGTATATTTTATACCTTTTGGATAACCTTTTTTATTGCTATTCTATAATTACTGGCCGATATGGTATTGGTGAAGATAAGATCATCGAAGTTTTTACTGTACCAAACGGAATAACGATATCAATTAATTCCTCTAATTCCTTCATAGAGTGAACTGCTACTTTTAAGTAATAGCTACTTTCACCTGTGACTCGATGACATTCGAGTATTCTATATTCTTCGTAGATTTTCTCCTCGAATTTTTTACAAGGAATCTTTAGATTTTCAATTCTTAAAAATGCTTGAATTGATTTTCCAACTGCATTTAATGATACCCGTGCGGTATATTTCTCAATTATTCCTGCATCTTGTAACCTTTTTAGTCTTTCTGTAACGCTAGGGCGGCTAAGGTGTAGATGCTCAGTCATTTCTGTAATTGTCATCCTGGCATCTTCTTGTAATAATAGGGTTATTTTCTTATCAATCTCATCCATTACTCATGCTCCTTTGCAAAGTTGAAAGTAAATTTCTGAAATACAGGCATAATGTAAAATCTAATGCTAAATTACATACACAATTGAATGTTGAATAGACTGATAACTTTCTATAATTAAAATATAAATGGAGGTGCATGTAATGTCTAATCATTTCGACGAAACAATTTCTATTAAAAAGGGAACAGCTTTATACGTAGGGGCAGTTTTAGGATCAGGAATTCTTATTTTACCTGGTATGACTGCGAGTATAGCGGAAGGGAATGCGATTATTTCTTGGCTTATTATGATTTTACTTAGTATCCCACTTGCATTAACATTCGCTTTTTTATCTATTGAGCATCCAAGTGCAGGGGGAATTGCAACTTTTTCTGAGAAGGCTTTTGGTAAAAAAGTAGGTGCGATTATAGGGTGGTGTTTTTTTATCGCAGGTAGTGTTGGGCAAATCATTGTATCACTGACAGGTGGAATGTATATAGTAAAAGTCTTTTCTTTACCATCGTATTTTTCTTATATTATCGGGTTAATCATAGTAAGTATTTCTATCGGCTTTAATTTATTTGGATTAAAAATGAGCGGTTCATTTCAAGTATGTATCGGTGTATTAACTTTTTTTATTTTAATCGTAACAATTATAAGCTCACTACCTTATATTGAAATGAAAAATATAAATGTACATATTTCTATGAAAGCAGTAAACCCGATTTTAGACGCGTCATTATTAATTTTTTGGTCGTTTTTCGGTTGGGAAGCAATTGCGAGTTTAGCTCCAGAATTTAAAGCACCTAGAAAAAGAAATATTATTTTGTCTACAGGATTTGCAATTATTATTATTGGAGTTTTATATATGGGGATTGCATTATCAGTAATTGGAACAAAATCATATCAAGTTAATGCTGATAATACTACAGCTCTAGTACTTGTAATAAAACAAACTTTAGGTAATCAATTTGCATGGTTAATTGGATTTGTAGCTTTTATTATTTGCTTAGGGACGACAAATGCATTTATCGCAAGCGTGGGCCGTTTAGGCTATTCGCTAGGGCAGGAAGAAGTTGCACCTCGTTTTTTAGCAAGTATTAATGTAAAAAGAGCAGCGCCAACAAATGCAATAAAAGTTGTAGGTTTTATTGCAATAATAGGTTTGTTAATATGTTTCGTTTTTCATATTAGTATAGATAGAATCGTATTAATACCGAACTCGTTAGGGATTGTTACATATATAGTCGGTACTGCGGCCGGAATTAAGTTAATAAATAATAGATTAGGTAAAGTTTTTTCTATAATAGCTTTTACATGTTGTATAGCGGTTTATCCCTTTATTGGAGGAGTCATACTTATTCCAATAGTTGTGGCTTTAGCGTCTTTATGCTATTTATATTGCATAAAAGGTAGACTTGTAAATGGGAGGGAGCAGAATAAGGAATGTTAAAATACATTCGTTTAAGTTTTAATATTTAGAGATATCTAAATATTGGATATTCATATATAATTATGGAGGGATTAAATTGTTGTAACTATTTGTAAAAATAGGAGGCTATTAAAATGAATATACGTATTCAAGCTCCAACTAAATGGGATTTAGACAGACTTTATTCTAATAAACAAGATCTTATATTTTCTATAGAACGGTTAATTATAGAATATAAAGCAACAAAAGACTCAGTAATCCTTTCACAACTTATACAGGCTATCGAAAAAGCAGAATATTACTTATATTGCCGTGCTGCTGAAGATGAGAAGCATCCTGAAGATACTTTACTAAGTGTAAAAGTAAATCAATTAAAGAAAGAAGTTCAACTATTAATAGAATCTAGTAAGGGACAAAGTGTTAATACAAATCATTCAAGTATTAAACTAATAGAAAATGAATTAAAAGCTTGGGAAGATATGTATACACAATTAAGAAGTAAGATAGAAGTAATACACGATAAAGAGACTTTATCATTTGGACAAGCAAATTACGTTGCGATGAATAGTGATGATCATAATGAAAGATTAATAGTATTTGATTCTCTTACAAATACTTTGAATAAGGAAAAAGATATCTTTGCTACTGTATTGAATCAAATAGGAAGATTACGTCATGCTAAAAGTGATGAAATGGAAGGGGCAGAGATTTTAAAACAATCACTACAAGCAAATGGCATCTCTGAAACTGCATTATCCCAGATGTGGAATGCAACGGAACAAAATCTTACGAAGCTAGTAATTGCGTTAAACGGTTATAAAAAAGGAAAGAATTCAATTACATGGCACGAGCTAATGACATGGAAGGAAAGTAATAAGGCTGTTATTCCTTTTTCAGTAGCAGTAAAAAACATATATGATGCACTAAAAAATATAGATGAAGAATTGGCACAGTTCGCACAGAATGTAATAGCGAATGGCTGGATCGATGCTGAACCGAGAGATAATAAACCGCCGGGTGGATTTTGTGCTCCTTTTTTCAGTGAAAAAGAATCTCGCATTTCACTTCGTTATGATGGAACAATTGATAGTGTAAGAGTACTTGCTCATGAACTGGGACACGCTTGGCATTTTTATGTTATGAGTCTTGAACAATCTACAACATTTTTAGATGATTATCTGCCAATGAGTACAGCTGAATCAGCGTCTATTTTCTTTGAAACGGTAACCATGAATTATTTAATTCAAACAACAGATTGTGTAGAGATGAAAAAGTCATTGCTTAGCTGGAAAATAAGAAATAGTTTTAATTATGTTATGGCAATTCGTGCATCGTTTCAGTTTGAGAAGAAGTTTTATGAAGAATGCAAGGAAGGTCCTTTAAGTGCTGATGAAATTGAGAAATTATCTATATTGGTACAAAAAGAAGCATACGGAAATGCATTAAGCGAATATCAGCCATTTGTTTGGATGAAATACGTTCAGTTTTATATAGCAGACGTTCCTTTTTACAATTATCCATACACATTTGGGTATTTAGCGAGTTTTAGTTTAATCGAAATAGCAAAGGAAAATAAAAATAAAAATGCATTTCATTTGAGGTATAAAGAGTTTTTACGAGAAACAGGAAAGGCCCCAGTTGAAGAATTGATGAAAAAACATTTTGATATTGATCTAACAGAGTATGAATTTTGGAATAAAGCTTTTATGCAAATTCATAAAGATATTGATGAATATTTGCAAATTAATTAAGGGGACTACATATATGAACAGAATCGGTATTATCGGAGCAATGCAAATAGAAATAGACTTACTATTAGAAAAACTACTTATTAAAGAGGAACATACTATTGCGGGAATACCTTTTTATAAAGGAAACTTCATGGATACAGAAATTATTATTACGCGATGTGGTGTAGGAAAGGTAAATGCCGCCGCATGTACACAAATTTTAATTAATAAATTTGATGTGAATTCTATCATTAATACAGGTGTTGCGGGTGGATTACATCCGGATGTGAAAATTGGCGATCTAGTTATTTCTACAAATGTTACGCATCATGATATTAATAAAAATCAAATGAAGAATCTATTCCCATTTCAAGAAGCGTTTCATGCAAGCGAGGAATTAAGAGATTTAGCCCGAAAAGCTGTTAATAGTAGTAGTTTAAATATTACTGTTCATGAAGGAAGAATCGTCAGCGGAGAATGCTTCGTCGAGGATTCAAAATTAAAGGAGCAATTAGTCACTGAATATACACCTCATTGTACAGAAATGGAAGGAGCAGCAATTGGACATGTCGCTTATATAAATGATGTACCGTTTCTCGTTTTGAGATGCATTTCTGACAGTGCAGATGATTCAGCGCAAGTTTCATATGATGATTTCGCGAAAACCGCAGCGAATTATTGTTCAGAAATTATTGTCGAGATGCTTAAAAATATTTCGAGTAAAGCTGTATTGTAGTTCATAAGTAAAGAAGGGGAGAGAATATCATGTTACAAGCACTAATTTTCGATATGGATGGAACTTTATTTCAAACAGATAAAATTTTAGAATTATCGTTAGATGATACATTTGATCACTTAAGATCACTACAATTATGGGATATGGTAACACCAATTGATAAATATCGTGAAATTATGGGTGTACCTTTACCTAAAGTTTGGGAAGCTTTATTACCTAATCACTCTAATGAAGTAAGGGAACAAACAGATGCATATTTTTTAGAAAGACTAATTGAAAATATAAAGAGCGGAAATGGTGCTTTATATCCGAATGTAAAGGAAGTTTTTAGTTTTATAAAAGAAAATAACTGTTCCATTTACATTGCTAGTAATGGTTTAACGGAATATTTACAGGCAATCGTATCTTATTATGATTTAGACCAATGGATTACGGAAACATTCAGTATTGAACAAATACACTCGCTAAATAAAGGTGATTTAGTTAAAGGCATTTTGAAGAAGTATGATATACAAGAGGCAGCGGTAGTTGGGGATCGTTTATCGGATATTAATGCGGCAAAAGATAATGGTTTAATTGCGATTGGATGTAATTTTGATTTTGCACAAGAAGATGAGCTTGCTCATGCTGATTTAGTAATTGATGATTTAATGGAACTGAAGGGGATATTACCAGAATTGAAGAATACGTACATAACAAAATGAATAAGTTCACATTCAAATGAATGCTCAGGATAATATATTCTTGGGCATTTTTATTTTTCAAAAAGATACATTTGGATAGAGAAAGTGGGAGATTAAGCTGGAAGATATACAAATAAAACAAGTTGGAGATCTGCTAAAATATGAGGTCAATCACCTTGTCCAGGAAAGTAAAGAAGAAGGATTTAACTTCTTAATAAAACTAATAAATGAATATGAAAGTAAAAGAAATACATTTAGTAAAACAGGTGAATGTTTATATGGAATCTTTCGAGGGGATACGTTAATTGGAATCGGGGGATTAAATCAAGATCCGTATACGAAAGATAATAAGATTGGCCGATTGAGGAGATTTTATATTTCAAAGGATTATCGGCGCATCGGATTAGGGAAGTTGTTATTAAAGAAACTATTAAGACATGCGGAAAAGTATTTTCACGTTGTAGTTCTATATACGGATACAAAGCGAGGTGATGAGTTTTATAGCGCGAATGGATTTGTAAAAATCGGAAATTATAAAGGTTCAAGTCACCTAATAAGATTGTAGAAAGGTTCTATACTCAAGTATGGAACCTTTCTTATGCAATTACATCTTAATATTCATTTGTTTCAATAAACCCTTCGGATCACCTTTTACATAATAAAAATGCGGATTATTTTCATCATCGTAAAGCATAATGTAAGGTTTTTCGTTAAGTGGGAGAAGGATGAGTACTTCATCAATTGTTGTATGTAACCATTGATTTGTAATAGGAACAGGTTTCGATAATGGGATTTTTATCATATGTCCATCTTTCGGAACGACGTTTAAGTTTTTGAACGGGCCAGTAATGGATTTAGCATATTGAACAGCTTCTTTTTGAATAGCTGGATCTAAAGATTGTTTTTGAACGACCATTTCTTTTTTACAATCAAATACTTCAATTTGTTTATTTGTATTTGCGAACGCATTTGTTGATAATAAAAAGAAGAGAAGAGTAATGACTCCTATTTTTTTGAACATGAAACAACACCTCACACTTACTATACCCTCAAACGTTGTAAATATTTTTATGTCACATTGATGTAACAAAGAAGTTGTATGATAAAATTGATATTTGTTTATAAGTAATGGAGGAAATGTAATGAAAGTATTAATTGCGGATGATGAACAAGATATGCTGAAAATTTTAAAAGCGTATTTTGAAAAAGAAGGCTTCGAAGTTTTATTAGCAAAGGATGGAGAGGAAGCACTTCAAATATTTTATGATGAGAAAATTGACTTAGCTATTTTAGACTGGATGATGCCGAAAAGTAGTGGTATTACTGTCTGTCAGGAAATAAAAAAGAATTCGAGTGTAAAAGTATTAATGCTTACTGCGAAAAGTGAAAGTGAAGATGAATTAGCAGCTCTTCAAACCGGGGCAGATGAGTATGTGAAAAAACCATTTCACCCAGGAGTGCTAATTACGCGAGCGAAAAAGCTTGTACAGCATGAAGATGTTATTCAAGTTCAAGATTTAAAAATAGATTTCACCAAAAATAAAGTATATAAAAACGAGAAAGAATTAGACATTACAAAGACAGAATTACAATTAATAAAATGTTTTTTAAATCATAAAGGCACGATTTTAACGCGGAAAAAGTTGTTAGATATCGTTTGGGGATTTGATTATTTTGGGGAAGAGCGAACGGTTGATACGCATGTAAGAAGGTTGCGTAAAAAAATAGGAGAAAATATTATAAAGACACATCGCGGTTTAGGATACAGTTTGGAGGAAGAGTGTGAATAAACTCGGTAAAAAGTTATTTTTCAGCATCTCTTTAACAGTCATCCTTATTTTTTCCATCTCTTTATTATTAATTAACTATTTTTTACCAAAATATAATGTGCACAAAACACGCGAAAGCTTAGAAGGCATTACAGCGCAAATCCAGTCAATACCGCGTAAAGAACTAGATGATGCTATAAATCGTATTGAAAATGAAGGTAATGTTACGATTGCGTACACATCAATAAATAGTTCAGAAGATGCTATTAATGAAGAATTACGCATGCAACTTACAAAAAAGAGAGTTGCATTGAATAAACTTTGGATTACAAAAGAAGAAATTACGAAAGTGAAGAACCTCGGACAATCGAATAAAATATATGATCAAGAAAAGATAAAATCTAGTTTTTTTGCGAAATACATTGCGAAAGATGATATGTTGATTTTAGTAGGAGTTTCTATCGCACATTCAAATGAAGTAATTAAAACGCTTAACTCATTTTATTTATACATTTTGGGATTCTCACTATTTCTTATTATCGTGCTCGTCTGGATTTTTTCAAAAACAATCACTACACCACTGAATGAATTGAGTGATGTCGCAGAAGATATTTCACGTCTGAAATTTAAACGGACGAAAGTTAAAACGAATGATGAAATAGGTGATTTAGCAAATAGTATAAACATTATGAGTGATAAATTACATGAAGCACATCAAGATTTAACAGATCGAAATGACCACTTAAAACGATTTATGGGCGATGTAACTCATGAATTAAAAACACCAATCGCATTAGTAAAAGCATATTCTATGGGAATAAAAGACGGTTTAGATGATGGCACATATGTTGATACAATCATTAAACAAACAGATCAAATTTCAAATTTAATTGAAGAGTTATTGCGATTTTCTAAACTAGAAAGAGATATTTTACAAAAAGAAGAATTCCCTATTGAACCACTAGTACAAAGTATAATAGATAAGCATAAGATTGAACTGGAGTCGAAAGAAATCAAGTTGCAAGTGAACTATAGTGTTGGTGACACGATTGTTTATGCTGATTTAAATAAAATGAGAATGGTCTTTCAAAATTTAATTTCTAATGCGATAAAATATACAACGAATCAAAATATAAAAATCATATTAGAAGAGAAAAATAGCATTGTGTATTTTCAAATTCAAAATGGTATTGCTGCTGAGGGCAGTAAAGAGATAGAGAAAATCTGGGAGCCTTTTTACGTATTAGAGTCTTCACGTAGCAAAGAAAAATCAGGTACTGGATTAGGATTAGCGATTGTAAAAAGTATATTAGAAAGACATGGCTTTGAATACGGAGTTTCGGTAGAAGATGGAGAAATACAATTTTATATGTATATAGAAAGGAACTAATTGTTATTAGTTCCTTTTCTATTATCTTGAAAGATTCGAATGTTTTACAAATTTCTCAACTTTCTATGAAATATAAACTGAATTTTCTGTAATTTTATTGTATAGTAAAAGAAGGAATATATGGGGAGGGAAGGGCATGAGGAAAAAGAAATTAGCAATAACACTTTCAACTATATTATCTTTAACAATTACTTCAGGAGTTTCTAGTATGACTGCACATGCAGAAAATAAGGAAGGGAGCTCTGTAAAAGGGAGTGATATTAAGTTAAATGGTCAAGTCTCAGAAGCTTTAACTCCAAACACAAAAATTGAATTAGAAAATGGGATGACGAAGCCAATCTATTCACTTGATGAGGCCATCGTAGAAAATTTATTTGTAGAGACAGAAGTTGATAGTGATCGAGATGGTAAAAAAGATCGTGTATCAGTAAAGGTTATGCGTCCAAAGACGAATTCAGATGTGAAAGTCCCCGTTATTTATGAAATGAGTCCATATCGATCTGGATTAAAAGATGTTCCTGTTTATAATGTTGATGAAGAATTGAATGCATATGGAGGAAAACCGTATGGAGCGGTTAATCTTGGTTCATACGGAAATTATTACGTTCCAAGAGGATATGCAGTCATTTTAGGTGAAAGTATCGGAACTGGGAAATCAGATGGATGTCCGACCACTGGAGATGAGCAAGAAATATTAGGGACTAAGTCTGTCATTGATTGGGTAAATGGACGTGCGAAAGCATATACAGAGGATGGTAAGGAAGTAAACGCAAGTTGGTCTTCGGGAAATGTAGGAATGACAGGAGTTTCTTACAATGGTACGTTACCGAATGCTGTTGCGACGACAGGTGTTGAAGGGTTAAAAACAATTATTCCAATCGCAGCGATTAGTAGCTGGTATGATTATTATCGTGCAAATGGGGCGGTTATTGCGCCAGGTGGTTATCAAGGAGAAGATACAGATAATATGGCAGAAGCAGTACTAACAAGAAAGAACCCTGAAGTTTGCGGGCAAATTATTAAAGAACTAACAGCTGGACAAGATCGTAAAACAGGCGATTATAACGATTTTTGGGATAAACGTAACTATGTAAAAGATGTTAAGAATGTGAAGGCTAGTGTGTTTGTTGTTCACGGTTTAAATGATTGGAATGTAAAAACGAAGCAGTTCGCACAGTGGTGGGAAGCTCTTGGCAAAAATAATGTTCCTCGTAAAATGTGGTTACATCAAGGTGGACATGGCGGAACATCAAGTAATAACTGGCAACAAACCCAAAATAAATGGTTCGATTATTGGTTATATGGAATTGAAAATGGAATTATGGATGAACCGATGGTAGATGTACAACGTGAAAATAAATCGTGGCAAAAAATAAAAAATTGGCCAGATCCAGCAGCTGTACCATCAAAGGTCCGTATGTATTTAAGTAATAAAGCAGTCAATCTACCATTAAGTATGGGATCAGTAAACAATGTTTTCTCATTAGTAGATGATGCTAAAATAAAGTCAAATCAACTAGTAGAAAACCCTGAGTTAGAAATAGCGAATCGATTAGTATATACAATGCCTGTACTGCAAAAAGATATGCGAATAAGTGGTACACCTAAAATTTCAATAACAGGAAATATTGATCGATCTGTTTCAAATTTAACAGCTTTACTTGTTGATTATGGCGGAGCGAGGCCTGAAATTGTAACGAGAGGTTGGATGGATCCGCAAAACTTAAATAGTATAGAAAATTCAACAGCGATTCAACCTGGTAAAGATTACACATTTACATGGGACATGCAGCCAGATGATTATGTATTTAAAGCAGGGCATCAAATGGGGGTCGTTTTAATTGCAAGTGATTACGATTATACAATTAGACCGAAAGCAGGAACGAAGCTAACGGTGAAATTGAGTGAAGTGACATTGCCGATTGTGAAATAAATAGTTTTTGATAAAGAGCTTACTATAGTAAGCTCTTTAAATTTTGAAATAGAAATGCCTACAAACATAGGGAGTGTATTATGCATTTCTATTGATAGATATAATAATATTTACAACAAATAAAAAAATTGCATTAATGATTAAACGGCCACTAAAGGTAAAAGCGGCAAAACCTCCAGCTAATCCATCTCCTACTTTTTCTCCAATTACGTGCATAGTGGCAAAGAAAAAAATGGGGGAAGAAAGAATGAAAATACCACTGGCTATTTTCCATATTCGTTTATACTGCTTTGCTATAAAGAAAATTAGAACATTAATAGCGATAAGAAGAAAAAGAAATCCAATTAATGAATTCATCATATCCTCCTTTCAGTATAAGTCTGAATTTTGGTTTCTATATGTTCATTTTGAAGGAAATATTATACAATATGATTATATTCTATAGAAAGCGAGTGATATATTATGACAGTCAGCTCTTTCGAATTCTCATTAAAATTTGAGGTACGGAAAGATTAAGTAAATTAGAATCTTCCGTACACATAAAACGGAGGAGAAAATAAATGTTTAGTTATTATAGTACACTTTGTACGGAATTATATGATTTCACAAAACCTGTCGGTTACTCCTTGAATGGTGATATTGAATATTATCAAGATCGTTTAAAAAGTTGTAAAGGGAGAATTCTCGAAGCAGCAGTAGGATCGGGACGTGTCATTATTCCATTTCTTGAAGCTGGCTTTAAAGTTGATGGGATAGATTATTCGCCTGAAATGCTAGACTCTTGCCGTATGCGGTGTAAAGAGAGAGGCTTGCATCCTAATTTATATGAAGGAAGCTTACAACAATTTTCACTGCCACATAAATATGAAGCGATAATAATTCCTACTGGATCCTTTTGTTTAATTGAAAATCGTGATGATTCTATAAATGCTCTGAAATGTTTTTATCGACATCTTAATCTAGGCGGGCGTTTAATTGTAGATCTTGCGCTTCCATATGACTGGAAGACGGGTGAGATTCATACATCGACTTTTTCTCTGCCAAGCGGGGACGGAATTACATTAGAAAATAAATCAATTGAAATAGATTGGCTTAACCAAGTAACTGTATCATATTTAAAATATGAAAAAGGGAGTAAAGGACAGTTAGTACAAACTGAACTACAACGTTTTGCAATGCGGTGGTATGGAATAGAAGAGTTTAAGCTCCTTTTAGAAAGTATAGGTTTCACTGACATTACTTGCTCTGCTGACTATGTTTATGAAAAGCAACCGTCAAATGCAGAACAAATTATTACTTTTGAAGCTGTACGAAAGTAATAATATAGGAACTATTCATGAAAATAAGGCAATCGACACAACATCGACTGCCTTATTTTCAATTTTAGGATATGTTTTATTTCATTGTTTATAGAGAAAAATCGGAGGCAAACAAATGAAATTCATCTTAATATTTGGCCCGCAAGCAGTCGGGAAAATGACGGTCGGGCATGAGTTAGAAAAAATAACTGATTTAAAGCTATTTCATAATCATATGACGATTGATTTTGTTAGCTCGTTTTTTGATTACAGTACAAAGCGGAAGCACAACGGTTAGTAAGTTTGTTTCGTAATGAACTGTTTGAAGAAGTGTCTAAAAGTGATTTATACGGAATGATTTTTACATATGTATGGGCATTTGACCTTCAATCGGATTGGGAGTACATAAACCATGTAGTAAGTATTTTTGAATCAAAAGGCGCAACAGTATATTTTGTAGAGCTCGAGGCAGAATTAGATGAAAGATTAGAGCGAAATAAAAGTCCACATAGACTAGAGCATAAACCGAAAAAAAGAGACATTGAATGGTCTGAAAAAAATTTAAAAGAAACGATGAAAAAACATAGATTAAATTCATTTCATGATGAAATTGAAAAAAAAGAGTACATAAAAATTAATAATACTCATTTGAATGCTAAAGAAGTAGCTGTAATGATTAAGGGGAAATTCCGATTGTAAAATACTTAAATGCTGTTACGTTTTCATTGTCCAAGCATTCTCCTACTAACTACATATACTATTTATGTTAAAGTCAGTCACTATTTTAAATGGGCTGTTATTTTACTATAAATGACACTTTAGAGAAGTGGGAGGAATAAACTTGGAAAACGAAGAACAAGGAAGAATTGAAAATCAAGTGTATTCAAATCGAGTAGTGAGATCAGAATTTGATGAGAATTGGGAAACTTGTATTTCAAAAAGTGGTTATGTAATCTATGTAGCTACAAGTGATCATGCTGAAGTAATAGTTTTACTTTCAGATGGTTCAAGTAAATTATTAATCTTCGAAAAAGGTGGTAAAGTAGTAGTAGGTGGCGGTGGAACGAGTCATTACAGCAAACCGCATATTGCAAGAAACATTTAATGTGAAAATGATAATCGAGAAGAGGCTGGTAACCTTATAGTCTTTAATTTTTATATGGAGATACGTATAATAAAGTGAGTTTTTGTTTTAGGTTCTGGCGTTTTTTCTAACAAAAATAAGATGAAAAAGATCTTTAACGTATAAAGGTCTTTTTTGTTTTATTCACAAATCAAATTAATGGAGGTGAGCTAATAATGAAAATATTTGAGTAACCTATGTTTTTTCGGGTGTTCTCCTATTCGGCCTTACATATATAACTTCCGCAATTTACGCGGGTGCATTAGAAATTTGGGATAGAGGAAGCGGGAAATTCTTTACTGCATTTTATGAAATCCAGGGTACAATTTTATCGGTAATTTCAATTTGTTTTATTATAGCAGGGATATACTGTATACATGAAAGGCTGATTGCTTTTATGTGTTGAAGGAGTCTTTTAGAAGAATTGTAGTTTTTAGATTGATAGTTGAAACTGTAACAGCTTATGTATAATTAATATCATTTTGTCAAATGAATGTCACATAAAAGTCTTATAGTGTATATAGAAAGTGAAACATATACAAAGCAGGAGATGAAATGATGAAAAAGGCACTACAATATATATTCATATTATTTACGTTAGTTACTTTAAGTTATGTAATGTATATTAACTATGAAAAGCAGAAAGAGATTAAAAATAATAAGCAAGTAATTAGTGAAGTTGCAAAGAGGTATGATATTCCAGATTGGATACCATTATCAATTGCGGATCATGAAACAAAATTTAACCGAAAAGCAATAGGAGATAACGGAACATCTTTTGGATTATTCCAATTACATCGTGGTGGATTAGCACCAGTACAATTATCGGAAGAGAGTTTAGTGGATTCGCGTATAAATACAACGATAGCAATTTCAAGTATGGTCAAATCGTATGAACGTGGTGTGAAAAAAGGATTGCAGGATTGGGAGTTGCTTAAATATGTTGCTAATACATCAGGGTGGCCAGGAAACTTAGGGGGAGAATGGACAGATAATAATACGAAATATAATAAAGGGCTAGAACAATCATATCAATTATATAAAAAAGAGAAGTAGATATAAAAAGGCATTTTCAATTTGGGGAAATGTCTTTTTTATGTTATAGTATAAAAGTGTTTGGGTGTTATGTTATTTCGATATATCTTCAAATTTGTTATGTAGTATTTTTATATTAAATAACTACTAAAATCATTTTTTTATATAAGGAGTAAGAAGTAGGGATATGAAAAATATAGATTTTATACTAGAAAGTGATGAAACATTAAAACCGTCAGAACGATTAGTACTATTATTATTAGAGAAGCATAGAATGTTATATACGAACGATCTATTAGCTCTTTCAAATTTATCATATAAAACATTAACAGATTCACTAACAGCACTCGTTTTAAAGTCTTATGTTTTAAAGGATACAGGTAAGGGAAGAAGGCAGAATTGTTATAGATTAGTATGATAAGAGTACTGCTATAGATTCTTGCTATATACGTATTTTTCAAATGTAAGGATAAATTCCATTTTTATTTTCAAATGATAAAAAACTATTGATTTAAGTAAATAGCCGGTTTTGATATGTAAAGAGTTCATGGCTGCTAAATATATAATTTCATTTCATTTTTAATAATGTTTATTAGTTGTAAGTGAAAATGATATTTTTTTAAACAATTATAAAAATGAAACTCAAAAACAATCTACTCATTAGAGTCGGTTGTTTTTTATTAGGATAACGAATTATAAAAATAATATTATTATGTAAACTTAATTATTTAGAAAGGAACATGTGATTATTAATGGAATTTATTAAGGGGTACTTAATATTTCTATACATGGAGGTTCATTATGGAACAAATCATATCAATATCACAAGCAGTCATAAGCGGGGAAAAAGAAAAGGTAGTAGAAATCATTAATACGGATCCAAGTTTTGTTAACTCATTTAGTGAAGATGGATGGACACCGCTTCACTTAGCTGCTTATTTTGGACAGAAAGAAATTGCAAGTTTCCTTTTAGAACAGGGAGCAGAAATACATATTAGAGCAAAAAACGAAAATGAAAATACACCTCTTCAAGCAGCAATTGCGAATAAGCAAAGCGAGCTTGTAGCTTTCTTAATTGAAAAGGGATCAGATGTGAATGCTGTGCAAAGTGGTGGCTGGACAGGACTTCATGAAGCGGCGTTATTAGGAAATGAAGAAATCATTATATTACTTCTTGAAAATGGTGCTAATAAAATGATTAAGAAAAATGATGGGAAAACCGCATATGATATTGCTTTAGAAAAAGAGCATGAATCCCTATTACATCATTTGCAAGAGGAAGTGAGCTTATGATTAGCCACTGGAATGTAGGGGTTTTTCTTTTTAATGAAGTGGAAGTGTTAGATTTTGCGGGTCCATTTGAAGTTTTTTCCGTTACAGCAACAAGTGAAGGTCAACCATTTACAGTTCATACTGTTAGTCAAGATGGAGAAATGATTACAGCGAGAAATGGATTAAAGGTACAACCGGACTATAGTATCGAAAACTTGCCTCCAGTTGATATTTTAATTATTCCTGGTGGGTTAGGTGTTAGAGAAAACGAAATGAAAAATGAAATAATAACAAATTGGATCCGCGAGCAAATGAAAGAAGTAAAGTTAATGACTTCTGTTTGTACCGGTGCGCTTTTACTTGCGAAAGCTGGATTACTCGATGGCTTCAAAGCGACAACACATTGGGCAAGTATTGAAAGTTTTAGAAATGATTTTCCGAATGTGGAAGTATTAGAGAATGTAAAGTTTGTAGATGAGGGGCATATTATTACGTCTGGAGGAATTTCAGCTGGAATTAATATGTCATTTCACATTGTGAGAAATTTGTTGGGTGCTGAGGTTGCTGAAGAAACAGCGAAGAGAATGGAATATGATATAGATTTAAAATATTAAAAATAAAACAAGACGAGCAGTTGGATATTGCCAGCTGCTCGTCTTGTTTTATATTGACTGAATATGCGCTAATTCCTCATCTGTAAGAATCGGACGGATAGACGAGTCTGCATTTTCTTTCGCTTGTTTTTCTGTTTTTGCGCCAGGAATTGCGACCGATACCGCTGGATGAGTGAGGACATAACGAAGTGCAAGTTGCCCTAAGGTTTGATTTTCATTTGAGAGTAATCGTAGTTTCTCTACTTTTTGTAAATCTTCTTGAAACCACTTTTCTTTTGGCCATTCTTTGCGTAAATCTCCGTCAAGAAAAGTTGTTTTATTTGTAAACTTTCCGGTTAATATCCCCATTTTTAAAGGGCCGCGTATAACAGCTCCTAAATTGTTCTCCTGTAGGTAGGGCAGTATGTCGTTTTCTGGTTTTCGGTTTAATATGTTGTAATCAAGTTGCACAACATCAATTTCATCGTTTTTATTGAAGTGTTTTATATATTGTATGTCGTGAGTTGAAACACCAACAGCTCTTACTTTTCCGTCCCGTTTTAATATTTCAAATGCTCGTAAAAATGCTTCTGTTTCTTCTTGTTTATCCCACCAAATGTGACAGAAATAAACATCAATATAATCTGTTTCTAGGCGCAGTAAGCTAGTTTCAAATACTGCGATCACTTTTTCTGCAGTATTATAAACAGGCTCTCCACTTGGATCATAGTGATGCCCAATTAAACCGCCTTTCGTTGATAAAACGATATTATTACGGTGCTCTCTTATCGCTTGAGTTACTAACCTTTCACTATGTCCTAATCCGTATACATCAGCAGTATCAATAAAGTTTACGCCACATTCAATTGCTTTCTTCATAGCGGTTATAGATTGTTTGTCGTTAACAGGACCCCATTCATCGCCGCCAATCGCCCACGCTCCAAAGCCAATTTCAGAAACAGTAATTCCAGTTTTACCTAATGTACGGTAGTGCATCATTTTTCCTCCTTGTAAGCATGTTATAACATCGGTATGCAAAACTAGAATTTATATGTGTAAAAATGTTTTCTACAATTGGGGAAAAAGAATAACATAAACTACTATTTTATAGCAGCATAAATAAAAATTCTCATTCTAAATACAGAGATGTCGTCGAACGCTATCTCTAATTGGTTAATTTGTGAGATTTTTTTGTGAAGGAGGTTATTTTATAAGAATAGAATTTAAGTTAGTAAGAGATCGTGCCTATGGTAGTGAGAAAATATGGGTTAGGGGGATTTGAAAATGAGGAAACTCAAAAGAGTCAATGTTCCTAATATACCAGAGCAACTATCACAGCCTAACGACAAGCGAACTATAAATAAGAAGAAGTTAAGGCGTTTTATTTTCATGTTCATTTTTATTGCTGCGACTACTTTGTACGTTCAATATATTTTAACGAAACAACAAGAAGTAATTAATGGCAAAAAAAATACTATAACAAATCAAAAGAAACAATTAGTTTCTTTAAAGAAAGATCAAGGTTCTTTAAAGACTAACATTGAGAATTTAACCGATAATGAAGAAGAGATTTTAAAGTTTGCTAGAAAAGAGTATCAATTTTCTAAGTCAAACGAAACAATATTCGTATTGCCAAAGTGAAGTGGTGGAACAGTTAGCGATAGCTAACTGTTTTTTGATGTATGAGGGAAAAAGTTGTTTGTAGTGTGAATGTCATGGTACAAGGAGCAATGACATATTGTAAAAATGAGAAGTTTGAGCCAATTTTAATTGTTTCAAGAGATTTTCATAATTATGGAATATATGTCAAAATAAATATTGTTAAAATTCTGTCAATTGTATATAATACAAGGTAAGCGGATACATTTTTTAATCAACGTTGAGTTAACAGCTTATACGTCTGTTAAGAAAACCGTTATCCTCGTATAAGAAAGGAAGATAGCTGTGTACGCTTCAAATACAATTTACGTCGTAGGGGATGCGAAAGCACCTCAAAATAATCCCATTACCGAAAAGTTCAAAAGTTATTTTGTAGCATTTGTACTTGAGAAGGATACAGGGGAAATTGTAGATGCAGATTGCTCAGCCACAATTGCATTAACATCTCAATTTGTTAAATATTTGTTTCTACATAAAAATATTAATGACCCAGCATTAGTAACAGAAATAAAAAATCGGTACTTCGGTTCGTCTCAAAAGGCGCTACTTGTAGCGCTAAAGGATGCACAGAAAAAATATAATCAGATCGCTGCTTTGTCTACCCATTCATAGACAAAATCCAGCCGTAAGAATCTTCTTATGGCTGGATTTTTTTGTTTCGCATTAACGGAAAAGCCACCCGGATATTAAAGTATCACTCTATAAACAATGAAAGGATGAACAAAATGAAAATTACCGATGTGAAGGTAAACCGCCGACATGTAAAGCTTCATACACCGTTTAAAACTGCGCTTCGCACTGTAACGGAAATCGAAAGTATAGATGTGTTTATTCATACAGATGAAGGGATTGTTGGAAAAGGAGCTGCTGCAGCAACACCGGTTATTACAGGGGATTTTGCCAACGGGATTGAGGAAGCAATATTAGGGCCAATTCGCTCCGTATTAGTTGATAAAGATGTGCTGCAATTTCAAACGTTATTGTTACACATTCAAATGAGCTGTATAGGAAATACAAGTGCGAAAGCGGCGGTAGATATGGCTTTATACGATGTATATTGTCGATTTCACAACATACCGTTATATGCATTGTTAGGTGGGAAGAAAGAGATTCATACTGATATTACAGTAAGTGTGGATGAGCCTTTATTAATGGCAAAAGAAGCGAAAAAGCATATCGAAAAGGGATTCCAAACATTAAAAATTAAGGTGGGTAAAGAGGCACATTTAGATTTAGAACGCATAGAGGCAATTCGAAATGTAGTACCAAAGAATACGACGTTACGTTTAGATGCAAATCAAGGATGGAAACCGAAAGAAGCGGTTTCTATTATTAGAGAAATGGAGAATAGAAATTTAAATATAGAATTTGTAGAACAACCAGTTCATGCGAAAGATTGGGAAGGATTAAAGTACGTGAAGGACAATGTACAAACGCCTATTATGGCAGATGAAAGTATGTTTTCGGCAAGCGATGCATTAAAGATTGTCCAAGGAGGATATGCAGACCTACTTAATATTAAATTAATGAAATGCGGCGGCATACGAGAAGCATGGAAAATTGCAGATATTGCGGAAGCAGCAGGTGTGAAATGTATGGTTGGAAGTATGATGGAACCTTCACTTTCAGTTAGCGCTGTTGCCCATTTAGCTGCGGCACATCCGAATATTCATTACTTTGATCTTGATGCACCGTTATGGTTAGTAGAAGAGCCAGAAGGGATGACTTACACTGGTCCAAAGGTAAACCTGCATTCTATAGTGAATATACAATCTCAGAAGTAGTACCTAGTAAACTATCTTTTAAGGGGGATATATATGAAAAAAGTAGGAACTGCATTTTTGACAACCTTATTTATATTTTCATCGTTTACTTCGGTGAATGCTGAAGAGAAGAAGGATAATAAAGCATTTATAGATGTATCTGCTGCAACGTTATGGACTGCGCCTGACTCATTACGACCAATTGATGCACCGAGCGCAACAAATCCAGTTGATTTATGGAAGTGGACGAAATCAATGACGCTAGATGAGAAGCTTTGGTTAACGAGTGCAAATAAATTAGAAACGCAAGCGCTACTCGGTCAAGAAGTAACAGTAATTGATAAAAAAGGTGATTGGGTAAAAGTACTAGTGCACGGACAGCCAACGCCGCGAAATGAAGAAGGGTATCCAGGGTGGATGCCTGAAAAACAATTAACGTATAATCAAGAATTTGTAGATAGAACAAACGAACCTTTCGTATTAATAACGAAACCGACAGCAATTGTATATATTAACCCTTCTGAAAAACATAAATCGCTTGAGGTCAGCTATAATACGCGATTACCGCTACTAAGTGAAGATACGATTTCATACCGCGTATTATTGCCAAATGGTCAGAAGGCGTGGCTACGGAAAAATGATGGAACTGTTTACCATTCTCAAAATGATATTCCGACTCCAACCGCTGATGACTTAATAAACACCGGAAAAATGTTTTTAGGATTACCGTATATATGGGCTGGTACAAGTGGTTTTGGATTTGATTGCTCTGGATTTACACATACGATTTATAAATCACATGGCATTACAATACCGAGGGATTCTGGGCCACAATCAAAAGCAGGAATTGCGGTTGATAAAGAAAACCTACAAAAGGGCGATTTAATATTCTTTGCACATAATCAAGGAAAAGGTAGTGTTCATCACGTTGCCATGTATATTGGTGATGGAAATATGATTCACTCACCAAGAGCTGAAAGATCGGTAGAAATTATACCGCTAAATACACCAGGATATATAGAAGAATACGCTGGTGCTCGTCGTTACTTACCTTAAAAAAGATAGGGGGGCTTTATATGAAGAAGGTTGTTCGCTACTCATTAGTTAGTACTCTACTTGTATCTTCATTTTTAGTAGGCTGTGCTAAAGAAAAAACAGCTACAAAGCCGAAAGATGAGAAGAAAGTATTGCAACTATTAGAAACGGGTGAAATTCCGTCACTAAATTCCGGAAAAGTAACAGACGCCGTATCGTTTAATGTTTTAAACAATGTAATGGAAGGGTTATTCCGTTTATCGAAAAATGATGAAGTGATTGAGGCTGGAGCACAAAAATATGAAGTGAGTAAAGACGGAAAGACTTATACATTCCACTTGCGTGATGCGAAATGGTCTAACGGCGATTCAGTAACAGCTCATGATTACGTATATGCTTGGAAGCAACTTATAAATCCAGATACAGCCTCTCAATATGCATATATCGCGTACGATGTGAAAAATGCGGAGAAGATAAATAAGAAACAATTAGGCTTAGAAGAATTAGGTGTGAAAGCAAAAGATGATAAAACGTTCGTTGTAGAGCTGGAACATCCTGTACCGTATTTTACGAAACTACTCATTTTACCATCTTTCTATCCAATTAATGAAAAATATGCGAAGGAGCAAGGTGATAAATACGGGTTAGAGGCAAATAAAGCGATATATAATGGGCCATTTACATTATCAGAGTGGAAGCACGAAGCGAGCTTTACAATGAAGAAAAACGATAAATATTGGGATAAAAAAGAAGTGAAATTAGATGAAGTAAACTACCAAATTGTTAAAGAAATTTCAACTTCGGTAAATTTATATGAAACAGATAAGGTAGATAGAGCTGTCATTTCAACAGAATTCGTAGATAAATATAAAAACAATAAAGAGCTAAAACAATATACAGATCCGGTTATGTACTTCTTCCGTTTTAATGAAAATGTACCAATTCTTAAAAATAAAAATGCAAGGCTTGCGCTAAGTACAGTGTTTGATAAGAAAGGGCTTGCGACTTCATTTTTAAATGATGGATCAGTTGCTGCGAATTATTACGTACCAAAAGGATTTTTAAAAGGACCAGATAAGAAAGATTTTAGAAGTACGGCAGGTGAGTTTAATAAGACTGATGTAAAACAAGCGAAAGAATATTGGGAGAAGGCGAAGCAAGAGACAGGCACAAATGAAGTGACGTTAGAACTATTAAACTATGACTTAGAGAACTTTAAAAAGGTAGGCGAATATATTAAAGAACAGCTTGAGAAAAACTTACCGGGGCTAAAAGTAAATGTGAAATTACAACCACATACGCAAAAACTAGCGTTAGAGAAGAAAAAAGAATACGAAATGTCGTTATCACGTTGGTTACCTGATTATCCAGATCCAATGACATACTTAGAAGTTTTCCTTTCGGGAAGTACCGTAAATAATACAGGATATGCAAATCCAGAATATGATGCGTTAATTAAGAAGATTAAAACAGAATTAGGTAATGATGAAAAAGCTCGTTGGAAAGCACTGCAAGATGCGGAAAAAGTGCTCCTTGATGATGCGGTAATTGCACCAGTATTCCAGCGCGGTCTTTCTTACTTACAAAAACCATATGTGAAAGAATTATATGTACATCAATTCGGTCCAGCTACAAGTTTAAAATGGGCAGATGTACAAAAATAAAGTGATGGAGAAACAGACTTCACGTATGTGATAGTCTGTTTTTTCTTATAGCTTCAAATGAATTATAGACATTTTATAAGTTTTTTCATCGCTTAAAAATAAAATTATTACATAAATTCCAGTGTGAAATTTATGTAGAATCTTGTATAATTAACATGTTTCTTTGGAAGCATTTTCTTGCGCTATTTGTATAGGACTTAATAGAGCAAGGGAGGAAATACATACATGTATATAATAGATAAATAGAATGGAACATGTATAGAAAAAAGGAGAAAAATGATGACGTGTCATAAACAAGGGTTACAATTTATTCGTAATAGAAAGAGGAATAAACGATGAAGATGAAGCATGCTTTCGGACCAATTATTTTAGCCTGTGTACTCTTTTTCATTGTATTGCTTATTCCATCTAAGAGTTTAGTATCACTAATAAGCGATAAAAAGATAGAAGATGCAGCAACGTCCTTACAAAAAGAGAAATTACAAAGTGTTTTCTTGCAACAGAAAATGTTAGAGAATTCGCAGTATTTACCGATGTATGGTTCATCAGAGTTTTTACGAATGGATGAATATCATCCATCTAACTATTTTAAAGTAAATCCAGCAGATTTTACTCCATTTCTAATAGGGACTGGTGGTACGCAAAGCTTGGCTCATATATTAAATATGACGTCTACAATGGATGAATTAGAAGATAAAAAGGTGGTCTTTGTTCTTTCACCACAATGGTTTACAAAAACCGGTGTATCACAAGGGGATTTTACAAATAATTTCTCCAAACAACAAGCCTATCACTTTATTTTTAATGACGAAATAAAGCCTGAAATGAAGAAAAAAATCGCGAAACGTTTACTAGATTATAAAGTTGTTCGTAAGGATGCGATATTAAATAGTTCGCTAGAAAGTATTGTATATAACGATACAAAACATAACATAAAAGCCGGACTAGCTAAACCGCTAGCGTATATGTACCGGAACATTTTAGATCATCGAGATTTATTTAACTCTCTATTTAAGATCGAACCGATGAAAGAGGAAACAAATATGGGATTACGTTCGCTTTCTTGGGAAGATGCACGTAAACATGCGGAACAAGAAGGTAAAGTAGGATCCACAACAAATACATTCGGAATTGAAAATCCATATTATTATAAACATAATTTAAAGAAAAAATTAAAAGGTTTAAAAAACTTTAGAGCAAATGAATCGTATGATGATTCACCAGAATATGATGACTTACAAATTGTTTTAGATCTTTTCAAAGAAAAAAATGTAAAACCACTCTTTATTTCTGTGCCTGTAAACGGACCGTGGTATGATTACGCTGGTTTCCCGAAAGAACGTCGTGATGTGTATTACAATAAGGTTCGCGATCAAGTCGAGAAAGCAGGATACCCAGTAGTCGATTTTTCTAGCCATGAATATGATAAGTATTTCTTAAAAGATACAATTCATTTAGGCTGGAAAGGATGGATCTATTTCGATGAAGCAGTGCAGAGGTTTTACTCTGAAAAATAATATGTAAACAATAGAAACAGGAATGGCAATAAAGCCGTTCCTGTTTTTTAGTATAGAGGATTTTGTTGTGGGCAATTTGGAAAGGCGTGTATATCTTGAATTTGTCTAAAGTCATAATGTTTCATGGCGAACTGGGCTTGGTAAAGGTATTCGTAAACAAATAATTGATTATTTTGAACGCCGCATAAAACGCCGGAAGTTCCTTGCCCATTAATGAGAGAAACACCAACAGGGCGTCCGATTAAGTATGGTATTTTTTGATGCCAGTGCATAGGGGAATCACTCCTTTTTGAGTTACTATACGTATTTTATGGTGGAATTGTTGCTTATCCATGTAAATCTTAGACTGGAGGGGTTTTTATGTAATGTCTAGAAGTTATATATGAATCGATTATTAGTGTGAAAAAGGAAGGAATGAATTATGGAGAAAGAAAGTATTCTAGAAAAAAAGTTAAGTCTAATAGATTGGTGCCAAACGTTGAAGTATGTAACTAAAATGATGTATGGTTAAACCTTTTAGAAAAGGTTCATGGGGAACCGCGGATGTGATTTCACATTTAATCGTTTGGGATGAGTTTTTAATGAAGTTTAGAATTCCATACTTTATAAGCGGACAATCTGTACCAAATGTTCCAACAGGTGTTGAGGAAATGAATGAGGGTGCAATAAAATATGCGAGATCCGGTATTTCAAAAGAAGAACTATTAGATCAATTCAGCTTTACTCGTAAACAATTAGTAGACCAAATTGAGCGAATTCCTGCTCGGAATTTTAATAATGACTATCAATTTGGCACAAAAAAATTGAGGTTAAATAATTATTTTTCATCACTTATCGAGCATGACTTAAAGCATAAAAAAGAAATAATACAATTTCTAATACATGATCAAGCCGATAATAAAAATCGCTATAATTCTTAATGAATTTATAGCGGTTTTTTATTATAATCTTAAGCAAGGTTTTTACGTTTTTTTGTCCACTTTTTTATTACGAAATATAAAAGTATAAGTACAACGCCACCGATAGCGAACGATTTCACATACGGTCCAGCAATATCGTTAATATTCTCCCAATTTTCACCTAGTTTCTCACCTAAATAAATGAAAATGATAGACCAAGGGATGATCGCAAGTGCTGTTAATGTAGTGAAACGTAGTAATGGCATTTTTGTAATACCAGCAGGAATTGATATCGCATGACGAACGATAGGAATGAAACGTGCAGTGAAAATTACGCCAGTTCCGTAACGATTAAACCAATCTTCAGCAGCATCCATTTGTTTTTTATGTATGAAAATATACTTACCGTAACGTTCTAATACAGGGCGACCACCATATCGACCAATCCAGTAAACAAAGATTTGGGCAATAACACCACCAATTGTACCGAATATAACTGCGCCTACAAATGAGATACTACCATTGAATACTAAGTATCCCGCATAAGCAAGGACAATCTCACTTGGAATAATTTCAATCATAAGTCCAAGCATTATGCCCCAATAACCTAATCCCTCAAAAAATGTTAATACTGAATGAATAAAACTACTTAACATTGTTGCACCTTCTAATTTATGAATTTTGAATATAAGCCCCTTTATTTAATAACATAAAAGGTTCACTATATGTAGATTATACCTTATTCATATAGGGGATTGCCATTTCAATTCTTTTATGTCTCTCATAAGTATTATAGTAAAGGATATAAGCCATGTTTTCATGAAGAGATAATGAAAAGATTATTAAAAATTTCTCATATTTAAAGAGAATGAAAGGATTAGTAGACTGAAAATTTTGTATAATGATGTAAGTGTTGAATTTACAAAGGGGGAGAAGTTATGCGTTTTACAGATCCTATTTACGGATCAATTACTATTCAAGATAGAGATATTATACGATTGATCGATACTAAAGCGTTTCGAAGGTTGGCTCATATTAAACAACAAGGACATACATATTTTTTACACGAGAACGCAATACATACGAGGAACGAACATTCAATGGGTGTATATGTGCTAGTTAATAAAGTGATAGAACATCTTACAGAGATTGGTGACATTCATTTGTCAGAATATGAGCGAAAGTTAGTATCTACTGTAGCTCTTCTACACGATGTTGGACACGGTCCATATTCGCATTGCTTTCAGAAAATATCTGGAGAGGATCACGGGGATTGGACTGCTCGAATTATTCAAGAGGATGATGAAATACGCACAATTTTAAATAAGACTTCCGGATTATTAGAAGATGTAACGAAAGGTTTATCAGAAGATGGAGTTTTTCTGATTATAGATGAGCTATTATTTAATTCACTAGGAATGGATCAATTAGATTTTTGGAATAGAGATTTATATTATTCCACGCTTGAATTGGAGGGCTTACGAATAGAAGAATTGATTGCTAATATGCGTTTTATTAACGGTAAACTTGTTATTGAAGAATCAGGAATCCCTTTGATCGAACAACTAATGAAAATAAAAGAAGGGCTTTACAATAATGGCTTTGGCCATCCATTTGTAATAGGGAAAGACTTATTAATACAATCTATTTTTAAAAAGGTAGAGGAGAAAAATCTTTCGTTCTATACTCCTGAGTTACAAAATTTCTTTCATAAAGGGGAGAGGTTAGAAGTAGAGGACTTTCTTCCGTTACAAGATGAAATGATTTTAAATGAAATAAAGTATTTTGCAAAATCAGACGACATAGAAATAGCGGCGTTAATCCAGCTGTATTTTTCAGCTTCTAAAAGTTTATCATTTGAAAAGGGACTAGAGGGTGATTTTAAAAAGGAAAATAGCACCTTAGCAATAATAACTGAAAAAAAGGCTTACAGTTCATACATGGGTGGTATTTATGTTTATAGTAATGATCAGTTAGAGGATATTATAGAACAATCACCTTTCATTCAAGAGATAGTAAAATTGCCTAAAAAAGAATATGCGTATTCAATTTAAATTGGTTCGAAAATTTAAAAATGAATGAGGTGGAAATATGGATTGGAAAGAACGTCTTTTAGAATTGGATGATATGCCAATTATATTAGAGTAGTATAACGACGAAGATTTACATAACATAGCAGATGTGAAATCATTTAAGCGATATACAATCGAAGAGCTTCGGCAGTATTGGACTGGAAAATTGTCGCGGTCTTATGCGAGTTATCATGTAATAGTAGTAGAGGATGAAGTAATAGGGAGAGTCGGATTAAAAAAGAAGCAATATGACGATGCGTGCGTGATGGAATACTCTATCCTCATTGGTGTTTCGAATTTATATTCAAAAGGGCTTGGAACGGAGATTACAAAGTATTTTATTAGTAAATCATTTTTAGATCCGGATATACAAGTCGTTGTATTGCAAGTTAGGGAAGATAATAAGAGGGCCATTCGTTGTTATGAGAAAGCTGGATTTAAAAAAGAAAAATCGTATATAGAGAATCAAGTGAAAGTGTATGATATGCATAGAATTAAGAAAGAGGAAAAAATTACATATAATTAATTCTGAATGTACTGTAAATTAAGGGAGGGAAATGAAATACATGAAACATAAAATTGCTTTACTGGCCGATGTCCATGGTAATGCAACTGCTTTAAAAGCAGTTATCGAAGATTCTATTAAAGAAAGTGTGACTGATTATTGGTTTTTAGGAGATTTAATTATGCCTGGGCCTGGATCGAATGATTTATTTGAGATGTTAGAGAGTATTAACGTTGATACTTATGTTCAAGGGAATTGGGAAGATAGCTTTCTTGATGTGCTTAATAAAAACATTGATATTAATAACGCTACTGATATTTATGTTTCTAGATTAGTGCAGTATCAATGTGAAAATCTGGATAAAAACTATATAAATCATATTAAAAATCTACCATTACATATAACAAAACGGGTGAATGATTTATCTATCAGTATTAGTCATAATCTACCAAATAAAAATTATGGAGGAGATTTATGGCCCACTAATAATCAGGAAAATTTTGATCAGTTATTTGATCATGATTATGATATTGCAATTTACGCTCATACCCATCACCAATTGTTACGCTATAGTAGCAATGATCAATTAATTATTAACCCAGGAACTATTGGACAACCTTTTTACAGATGGGACAAGTTAAACTCTGACCTACGTGCTCAGTATGCAATTCTTGAAATTGATGAGGCAGGGATTGCAGAGGTGAGATTTAAAAAAATTTCTTATGATGTAGAAAAGGAATTAAAAAATGCTATTAATAAACAACTTCCGTATATTGATTTATATCGAGAACTGCTCGAAACAGGAAAAACCCATACTCATGATATTGAATTATTACAAAAAATTAATGATAAATTCAATTATAGGGATGAAGTAATTAGATTTATGGAAAAAATCGGTTAGGAATCTAATGGAATGAAATTTAGATTTTAAAAGAATTTCTGATTAAATTGTTTAGTGTAGTTAAGTATCTTACATCGAGGGCAAACAAGCATAACCCTGTTCTCAATATACGACAGGGTTATGCTTGTTTTCGTCTTTAAAATTAAATGCCTTTTTGTTATAAAAAAATAGAAGCAATTCTGCTCCTATTTTTTACGGCTTCACATCTAAATTTTGTAAAAATAACGTTGCTGAAACGTAACGTTTTGCTAGCATTTGTACATAAGCGGTATGTACAGAAAGTGTGGCGATAATAATAGCGTTACGAATTGCTTCGCGTTGTTCGTTATTAATTTGATCGAACTTACTTGCTATTTTATCAGCCTTTTCTTTTACGATATTTTCGATCGTATGAACTGTATCTGTAGCATTTAGTTGTAAGCAATTCCCTTGATTCAGTTCTTCAAATAAAGAAGAATAAGCTACATATAAATGAAGAGGATTAATTAAATCATCACTTCGATCGGCCGGGTCATTTACGATGAGTCGTAATAGTTTGCGAATAGATTCAAAATCAAGCGCTGTTTTTAAATCTTCGACAATGAATAGTAATGCTGCTTGTTCGATTGAGTATTTTTTCCCTTTTTGAGGTGAGCCAATCATTTCTTTTATATCTCGTTTCACCCAGTTTTGCATAGCAGTTACAGAGAAACTCGTGTTTTCAATCTGATTGCCAAGCGCAACTATTTCATTTAAAGAAAAACCGACATCCGTATCGTCAATCTTAATCAATTTTTCAAAAATAGGTGAAAGTGCGGTTGTAATAAAAGCAGTAACGCTTTGTCCGCTTTCAATATCTTTTTTATGTGACTTTGCCCAAGCTTCTTGTAAAATGCCGAGAGGCTTCTTCGTATTCCATCCTCTTAGTGATAGAAGGAGCGTTGCCATTTCGTTTCGTGTGAGATGAAATGTTTCCATCTTTTCACCTCCAAAATTATAAAAAGTTCTTATGAACTTATAATATGTTTTGTTTCATTTAAAGTCAATTCCGTTTTGCTTAATTTTTCCTATGTCATGAAATTGTCGTAAGTAAATAATGCTTGCATATTTCGACAAAAGTTCATATAATAAGTTCATAAGAACCTTTAAAGTGGTTTTAAAATAAATCTATCATTCTGAATTTACTAGAAAGGTAGATTTCACATATATCTATATAAAAGGAGAATGGATATAATATGTTGAAAAAACTTGTAGCAGTAATGACAGCATTCATGGTTATCTTTGGGGCTAGTAGCTTTATGTTCGTAGATCATGCGGCAGCGAAAAGTTACAAATCTGGTAAAAAATCATATACACCAAGTTCAGGTCAAAAGTCAAAAGTTGATTTAAACAAAAAAGATTCTAATGTGAATTCACAAAAAACGACAACTGATTCAAAAACAAAAGCAACAAACACAGCACCAAAAAGTAATAAAGGTGGCTTTATGAAAGGCTTATTACTAGGTGGTCTTGGTGGTTTACTAATGGGTAGCTTATTTGCAAATATGGGAGCACTTGGTTCTGTATTAGCGTTTATGGTAAATATGTTAGTAATGGCTGGTATCGTAATGTTAGCAGTTCGTGCATTTAAATACTTCAAAGATCAACGTAAGAAAAAGGCAGATGAAGTAGCATGGAAACAATAAAAATTTCTGAACAAGAACTTATAAATGCGCTTTGCGTATATATCGCTGAAAAAAGACAAGTTGGTCCAGAAGAAGTTTCAGTTGAACTAATGTATGATGATGACTACGGTTTCTCTGCAGAAGTAGAGGTAAATGGTCGCCAGCAAATTTTAATTCAAGCAAACTTAATCGAAGCACTACGCTTGTTGCTTGATCGAGAATACAACGTCAATTCGTTTGCAGCAAGATTGCAACTTGAATTAGATGATGAAGAAGGTATTTACGCATTAGCGAAATTTAATAATAATGAACAATAAAACTGTTAGAGCTGTATGCTCTAACAGTTTTTATTTGGATTAATATTGCTAGTATGTTTCTTCTTTTAGAATAAAATCCAGTATTTCATGTGTCTTCAATTTAGTATTTGCATCATTTTATCTATCTAATCCAAAGCTGGCTATCCAAATAAATAATAATTTTGACATAAAACGACTTTTATTTATCTATTCGACGAATTGCGACAAATAAATCACAACTATATTTGATATGATATTTCAGAAATCTAATATTTTATTATTCAAAGCGAGGTAGAAGAATGATGGTGTGAATTTAGCTGAATTTGCTCATGAGGCTTCTGGTAAAAAAGAAGTGTGTATATCGAGAAGATTAGAAAAGTTCGAAAAAGGAGAACGGAACATGGAAACACAAACTTACAAGTATCCTAGACAAAAGATTAATGGGATTTGGCTAATAATTGCTGGAGCAGCAATGTTTTTACTTTTAATAAAACATAACGGCTATCCAAACGTTTGGCCTTTTATTATTGTTTATACATTAGGAATGATATGGCAATTGAACTCTAAAACTAGGAAGAAATTTGCAGTTGGTTCTGGAACACCAGAACAAAAGAAGTGGGCTAATTTTTCAATGATTATATTGGCTATTTTAGTTTTTCTCATTTTTCATTTTGTTGGTGATGATTATAGAAATTGCTGGCTATTAATTCTTTTAGCTGTAGGTGTTCATTTTTTAATGTTTATTCCGGTACATGGAAAAATGATGTTTTTTCTATCCATCATTTTAATAATCAATTCATTCATAGGATTAATCATTACTAACGTAAATCTAGATGTCTTTTTTGTAGTAGATGGTTTAATGAAAATTTTAGTTGGTGTAATTTTTATTAGGTTAAGTCCTATTGATTTTTAAAATACAGTTGATTAATACATTAGAAAAGAAGGCGTAGTAATGATATTTTTTATGTTATCTATTAGTGTAGGATTAATATTTTTTGTTCATTATATAACGAAACAGATGTTTAAATACGAAGTAAATCACCTAAGTTCAAAAAAACGCTTTTTAATAAATCTTTTGCAATTTGTTAGATTTGCACCATTAATTGTATTACTTGTAATATACATACTGGTTTTAACAACTTTGCATACGAAAACAGGTATTCGACTATCTCATGCATGGTATGCTGCGCAATTTTGGGCCTATTATACGTTTTTGTATTGTATTTATATGATAACTAGGAAAAAACTGCTTCTTTTTTCAATGGTTATAGCCTTAATTATGGCCATTTATTACACTCCGTTGTTCCACTTTGAAAACCAATTTATAGGATTGTATGTAATTGTCGCTAATATTTGCGGAATTTTAATGTTTATAAATTTATGGATGTCGATATCGAAAGTTTTAGTCGGAATGAAAAATAGGTAATACCTTTGGTTCCTGTAATTGACGTAACAGAAATACTAGATGTAGTACGAGAATTATAAAAAAGGCGGTGGAAATGAATCCACCGCCTTTTTTATATGCTAGTATTTCACGCTTTCATTTGTTGATTTTCTTCAAATGATTGAAAATCACGCCAAATCTCATTCATCTTTTGTCTACCAACACCAACCATCGGATTAAACTGAATCGCAGCTTTCTGACGTACAGTGTGAATATTTTGAATTGCTTGTTGTAAATGTTTTTCAATCGAATTAGATGTTTTATTAGCTTGTTTTACGATTGAATATCCAGCAACCGTTCCTTGCGCCATCGCGATTTTTCCGCTTTCAATGCCCGTAATATTTCCAGCAACAAATAAACCTGGAAGAGAGGTTTCCATTTCTTCTGAATGAAGTGGAACATGTCCGCCTAATTCTGGAATGTAATGGAAAGGGCATCCTGCTACAGCGGCAAGCTCAGCGAGAGGATACAAAGCTCCGGCTATACAAACGAAGTCTGCCTCATATATCTTTTCTGATCCATTAATAATATTTCCCTTAGAATCAATGTTAGCAACACGAACACCTTCAACTTCTTCCGCTCCGATAATCTCAAGTGCAGCTTTACGAAGATGAAGCGGCGTCCCGTTTATTTTCATGCCGCTATTTGGATAAAATGTTAATCCAGCTTTTCGAATCCAATCATATTTCATAAAACGGCTACCTATACGTAGGAAGGGAGATGGGGCGAGGTGAGCCGCATTTAAGAGTGAGTTTAAAACTTCTTCTGGTTCACCGGCCTTTTGGCTTAATTCGCTTTTTTCGGGAAGTACAATATGTTCTACTTTAATTCCAGCTAATTGTAATTCATTTAAAATAGCGAATGACAAAATATTAGCACCGATAATGATTCCTTTTTTACCAACTTGAACGCGGTGAACATTTGTCATAACTTGAGCTGCTCCAATTGACATAACTCCTGGAAGTGTCCAGCCAGGAAGGGGAATGGAATACTCAGCAGCCCCAGTAGCAATTAGTACGAACGGTGCTTCTAACGTACCGATATTTGTATGCACGAACCAACAACTCTCATCTTTATCTAAATTATAGACGGAAACACCGCACCGAATATCGACTGAAAGAGATTTTGCTTCTTCGTGAAGACGTTTTGATTCTTCTATTCCGTTCCACCATTCCCCAGTAGGCTCTTGATGCAACTGTCCTAACAATCTCCCGCCCGGCTTCATAAATTCATCAATAACAAGTACGTTAAGTCCAAAACGTGCACAAGAGATGGAAGCTGATAATCCTGCTGGTCCTGCACCAATAATAATTACATTGATCATCGCTTTTTCACCATCTCTCTCACGATATTTGGATGCTGTTTTCCGCTGTCAACAACCATATCGTTTTCAACTACAGTTAAGCAAGCTCGTACATTTGTTTGATTGTTTACAGTCACGCGGCATTCAGAACAATGCCCGATATTACAATAAATACCTCGCGGAGTTCCGCTATCTTCATGGACCCTTAAAGTTCGTATTCCGTTTGCTAGCAAGGCAGCAGCTATCGTTTCGTGTTCATAAGCTTCGTATTGTTGACCGTTAAATTGAAAAGTGATGCGTTCACTATTATTTAAACTACCTAAAATAGGGTGATCTGTAATTCTACTCATTTATTTTCACCTACCGCTCCAAAAGTAACCGCACGTATTGGTGGTTGATATTTTAAAGGTATTTCATTAGGAGTTATGTCAGGGTTTGTATTTTCAACCATTCGTTCTATCGTCATTCTACATGTTCTACCGCCGCAAAAACCCATACCAGCACGTGTTCTTAGTTTTAGCTCACGAGCTGAGCAATTATATTCAGCAATTGTCGATTGAAGTTGTCCGTATGTAACTTCTTCACAACGACAAACAATTAAGTTCTCTTTATTCGTCATATGTATTCCTCCTCTAGTTCGGTTTGCACAAATTATTATGCAAAAACTATGCCAATATAGAGGAGGAGAGGGCTTATTGTAACCCCAGTCTTTTTAAACGATTATATAAAGTGGCTCTTGTTACGCCAAGTTGTTTCGCACATTCTAATTTATTACCATCTAAAATGCGTAAAGCTCTTTCAATTACCTTTTTCTCGTGCTCATCCATTTCTTCTTGTAAAGAAAGAATCGTATTATTGTTGCTGAGTAATAGGGATTGAGCTGTATGATTGTCTAAAGTTTCATTTGTATGAAATGGTAAATATTCTTGTTTAATAATGCCGTCTGTCGCAAATACGACGAGTCTTTCAACTACGTTTCGGAGCTCGCGAATATTACCAGGCCAATTGTAATGAAGTAGTTCATGCATAATATTTGAAGGTAAGTCTCGAATAGGCCTGTTATAGTTTATTGAAAAATCGTTTAAAAAGGAGTACGTCAATTCGATAATATCCTCTCGTCTTTCGCGCAGCGGTGGAATAAGCAAGCTAACTACATTTAAGCGATAGTATAAATCTTCTCGGAAAGTTCCTTTTCTCATTTCTTCTTGTAAATCACGGTTTGTAGCAGCGATAATGCGGAAATCAATATTGATTTCTTTTTCTCCACCAACTCGGTAATACTTTCGTTCTTGCAGTACACGTAAAAGCTTCACTTGCATATCGAGCGGCATTTCGCCTATTTCATCGAGGAATAAAGTACCGCCTTGTGCAAGTTCTATTTTACCTTTCTTACCTTTACTATTTGCACCAGAAAACGCCCCGCGCTCGTAACCAAATAATTCACTTTCAAATAACGCTTCTGGGATTGCGCCGCAGTTAATTGAAATGAAAGGGGCATTTGCTGTCTCACTTGCTTCATGAATTGCTTTCGCAAACACTTCTTTTCCAACTCCGCTTTCTCCGAGTATTAAAACCGTGGATTTCACTGAACAAACCTTTCTAGCTAATTGAATCGTTCTTTGTATAACAGGGCTTTTTCCATTCATCGCAAGGAAAGGATCGGATGTATCTTTATATTTTGCTACTTCTTGTTCTAAACGGTGCATTTCATGCGACATATTAAATAGTTTTTCATTTAATACGACTTGATTTGTAACATCCGTTTCTGAAACGACTGCTCCAATAATTTTATCGTTGCAATAAACGGGGTTTGAATTAATTAATACGAACAAATCTGGACGGGGCTGATGGAACTGAGCAATTATGCTTTTTCCGTCATGTAATGATTGCAGAATTTCCAAATCTTTATAATCAAAAAAACGGGTGATGGGTTGTCCGATAATTTCATTATGGTTCACTGAAAAAATCTTTTCAGCGCCATCTGTCCAAGTACGAACGCATTCTTTATCGTCGATGACTGTAACAGAAGAATCAGACGTTTGAATAACAGTGTTATAAAAAGCTAGTAGTTCATTGTAATACTTATAAAGAAAAGGAATCATTTGCTGAGCAGTTATACAGCATAAAGGCTCTTGATTTTCTTTAATGATGACAACGGCTAGTTCATGAGAAAATGCGTCGATTAAAGTAGTGAAAGAGTCATCTTCATATATAACTGCGCACCTCCATTCCTCAGTAGGTGAATGGAGGTAATAAAATTTTTCATCTACCTGTGTCATGCGCTTAACGATACTTGTACAATCAATTGACAAAATTTTTATTAACTCTTTTATTGTTGGGAATGAAAATGCCATATTGCCCTCCTATTATGTATAAAAATTTAGACAGTGATAAAAGAATAATACACCTATTTACGATAAATTTAAAATATTTTTACAAATAAAAATTATTTCATATAAATAGTTCTGTATGTAGAGTTGGCACACCAATTGCATAAATAGAAAGTGAGAGATTTAGGAGAAAGGAGGGGTGCTATGTGAGACACTGTGACGTTTTAATAATAGGCGGTGGTATTATAGGATGTTCTATCGCTTATTACACATCAAAATACGGAAGAGACGTAACAATCATTGAAAAAGGGGAGTTTGTCAGTGGAACGTCTTCACGGTGTGACGGGAACATTTTGGCGATTGATAAAGACCCAGGGTTTGATAGTCAAATGTCGTTAGTAAGTCAAAATTTAGTAACTGAATTAAGTGAAGAATTGGAGCACTCATTTGAATATAGAGCGCCAGGAAGCATTCTCGTTTGTGAATCAGACGAAGAGATGGAGGCAGCGCAGCAATGGGTAAATCGTCAAAAAGAGGTTGGTTTACCATTTCGAATGCTTGATAGGCAAGATATAAAAGAAGAATCACCATTTTTTGCAGATGATTTATTAGGCGGTTTAGAATGTGCAACGGATTCAACTGTAAATCCATATCTTCTTGCTTTTTCACTTCTTGCAGAATCGAAGAAATTTGGTACAAAAGCTTTTAATCATACAGAAGTTAAAGAAGTGAAAAGAGATATAGACGGTTCCTTTATTGTAGAAACGACAAATGGAACGTTTACTGCGAAGCAAGTTGTGAACGCAGCCGGTGTGTGGGCTCCTAAAATCGGACAGATGTTAGATGTGAATATCCCAATTGAACCGAGAAAGGGACATATTATTGTAGCTTCAAGGCAACAACACGTTGGCTGCCGTAAAGTAATGGAATTTGGTTATTTAATTTCTAAATTTGGTGGAAAACGAAAAGTGGATGCTTTAACTGAAAAGTATGGGGTGGCACTTGTATTTGAACCGACAGAAAGCCAAAATTTTTTAATTGGTAGTAGTAGAGAGTTTTTAGGTTTTCATACGAAGATAAATAACGAGGTTATTAAATGTATTGCGAATAGAGCAATTCGTTTTTATCCGAAAATGGCAGATATGATGGTGATTCGTTCATATGCTGGATTACGCCCGTGGACAGAAGATCATTTGCCAATCATTTCAGGAGTGGAACATATTCCGAATTATTTTATTGCAGCAGGACATGAAGGTGATGGAATTAGTCTTGCAGCAGTTACTGGAAAAGTGATTGAAGAGTTATTAAATGAAAAAGAAACAATCATTCCTATTGAACCACTTCGTTTGAGTCGTTTTACAGAAAGGGTGTTAAACGGATGAGGTTACAAAGAGTCTTTACGACGATTGATACACATACGGGCGGGAATCCAACGAGGACATTAATTAGCGGACTTCCTAAGTTAATTGGAGAGACGATGGCAGAGAAGATGTTACATATGAAAAGAGAGTATGACTGGATTCGGAAATTGTTAATGAATGAACCTCGTGGTCATGATGTAATGTCAGGGGCATTATTAACAGATCCGTGTCATCCTGAAGCTGATATAGGTGTTATATACATAGAGACAGGTGGATATTTGCCGATGTGCGGCCACGATACAATCGGTGTATGTACAGCTTTAGTTGAATCAGGTTTAATTCCAGTAATTGAACCAGTTACTTCTTTAAAGCTAGATACACCAGCTGGCTTAGTTGAAGTAGATATTTCTGTTCAAGATGGGAAAGCGAAAGAAGTCTCCTTCTGTAACATACCAGCTTTTTTACTGAAAAATATTTCTGTACACGTCGAAGAAATTGGAACTGTAGAGGCTGATATTGCGTATGGAGGGAATTTTTATGCCATTATCGATGCGAAGTCAGTAGGTTTAGAGTTAGTACCAGAAAACGCATCTACAATCATTGATAAGGCGATTCATATTAGAAATACAATTAATGAGAAGTTTGAAATCATTCATCCAGAGTATTCGTTTATAAGAGGATTAACACATGTTGAATTTTATACAGATCCTACTCATGAAAGTGCGCATGTGAAAAATACAGTTGTTGTTCCGCCAGGAGGAATTGATCGATCTCCATGTGGCACAGGAACATCAGCGAAGTTAGCTGTATTATACGCTCATAAAAAAATTAAAATCGATGAAGAGTTTATTCATGAGAGTATCGTTGGCTCATTATTTAAAGGGTGTGTCATAAATACGACATATGTGGAAAATATTGAAGCTGTAATAACGAAAATTACTGGATCAGCTTGGCTTATGGGTATGCATAGATTTTTTTACAATGAAAAGGATCCACTTAAAGAAGGCTTTTTGCTAATTCCGCCGATGGAACATGAAACGGAGGATGTAAAATGAACATTCAAAAAATGTATACAGCAGTAGACGTACACGTAAATGGCGAGGCGTTTCGTGTAATGAAAGACGTACCATGCAAATACTACTACAGTTTGGAGCAATTAAACGAACAATTTTCAGGTGAATTAGTAGAAGAAATGAAGCTTTTATTAAATGAACCACGTGGTTTTATCGGTTTAAATGGATGTATTGTCGTTCCTTCTATTCATAATGAAGTGGATGCAGCTGTATTGTTTTTTAATCATGAAGGATCCATTCCTCTTCATTACGGAGGCATTGTCGCAGTAATAACGATGTTACTAGAAAGTGGGTATTTAAAAAAGAGAGAGTCTAATCAATACAAAATCGAAACGCTATCTGGCATATTTTCAGTGGATGCATATGTAGAGAATGATGAAGTTGTATCTGTTTCGTTTGAAAGTAAACTATGTTATATGATTGAAAAAAATTTAAAGATTGGTAATATAAGTTACTCTCTCATACAGGCAGATAAAGTATATGCAGTTGTAGAAAAGGATACGTATTCGCCAGAAATCAGTATTGAAAACATCTCTAAATTAAAAAAATGGGGTGAAACTACACTTCAAGCTATACAAAAACAGTCATTAATAAAAAGACTTATTTTAGTAGATTCTATGCAAACAGAAAAGAACCATATAAAGTCGATTACATTTCATGAAGATAACTTTATAGTACGTTCACCAGGTTTTGTTTCTACTATTGTGTCTTATGTTCATGCTTTATTTAAAAATGAATATATAGCGGATAAACCTTTTAAAAATGAAAGTATTTTTAATAGCTTTATAACAGTAGAAAAAGTGAAGAAAGAAGAACTCGGATACATTTTTCGATTTGAAAGTAGAGGGTTTATTACAGGTATGCAAACATTTATATTAGATCCTACCGATCCGTTTCCAACAGGTTTTTTATTAAAATAATATGTTAAAGGGAGAGATAAAGATGCAAAATATTAAAGGGGCATTTCCAGTATTAATAACACCAATGGATGAGTTTCAAGAGATTGATTGGAAAGGTGTAAAACAAAACGTAAACTACTTTATTGAGAAAAAAGTAGCTGGAATTATTATTAATGGAAGTACGGGAGAATTTGTTAGTTTATCAAAAGAAGAACGATTTAACATGGTAGAAACAGTATTAAAAGAAGTTGATGGCCGTATTCCAGTTATTGTTGGAACTGCTGCGGAGACGACGAAAGAAACGATTGAATATACGAAACATGCAGAAGCGCACGGAGCGGATTGTGCATTAATTATAAACTCTTACTATTGTAAACCGAAGGAAGAGGAGATTTATTTTCATTTTAAAGAAATCTCAAACGCTGTAAATATACCAATTATGCTATACAATAACCCATTTACTTCTGGTGTTGATATGAGTACAGAGTTAATGCTCCGTATTGGAAAAGAATGTGAAAATGTTACACATATTAAAGAATCTAGCGGAGATATTCGAAAAGCGAGAGATTTAGTAAGACAAGGCGAAGGTGCTTTCCAAGTCTTCTGCGGATCTGAAGATTTAGTTATGGAATCTTATTTAGTTGGTGCCTCGGGATGGGTTTCAGTAGCAGGAAATATCGTTCCAGGTCTCGTTACGAAAATGTATGAGCATTTTCAAAATGGTGAATTAGAAAAAGCATGGGAAATAAACGATGCTATTTTACCTCTTTGCGAGTTCCTTGAAGGGTCAGGGAAATATGTACAAATCGTTAAACGCTCAATGGAATTACATGGGCAAGTCGGGGGACCTTCACGTTATCCGAGACTCGGATTAACTGAAGAAGAAGATCAAAAGCTTCAAACGATTTTATCAGAAATTGCAGCTCATGCAGCTGTTTAAATAAGGAGGAGAGTATATATGTTAACGACAAACATTGAGCTGAAACCAAAAGTGAAAGCGTTTTTAAATGAAGAAATTAAAATGTTCATTAATGGCGAATTTGTTCCTTCTATTAGTGGGAAGACATTTGAAACATATAATCCAGCGACAGAAGACGTTTTAGCGGTCGTATGTGAAGCACAAGAAGAAGATGTTGATATCGCAGTAAAAGCGGCAAGATTTGCTTTTGAATCAGGCCCGTGGGCAGAGATGACTACTGCTGAAAGAGCACATCTTATTTATAAATTAGCAGATTTAATTGAAGAGCATAGAGAAGAATTGGCACAGCTGGAAGCTTTAGATAATGGAAAACCATATCAAGTAGCACTTGATGATGATATTTCAGCGACTGTAGAAAATTACCGCTATTACGCGGGATGGGCTACAAAAATTATTGGGCAAACCATTCCAATTTCAAAAGATTATTTAAATTACACACGCCATGAACCGGTTGGCGTTGTAGGTCAAATTATCCCGTGGAATTTTCCGCTCGTTATGTCTTCTTGGAAAATGGGAGCCGCTCTTGCGACGGGTTGTACGATTGTATTAAAACCAGCAGAGCAAACACCTTTATCTTTACTATATACAGCGAAGCTTTTTAAAGAAGCTGGTTTTCCAAATGGTGTCGTAAACTTTGTACCAGGTTTCGGTCCTGAAGCAGGATCGGCAATTGTAAACCATCATGATATTGATAAAGTAGCTTTCACAGGTTCAACAGTTACAGGGAAATATATTATGCGTCAATCTGCAGAAACAATTAAACATGTAACGTTAGAACTTGGTGGTAAGTCACCAAACATCATTTTAGAAGATGCTGACTTAGAAGAAGCGATTAACGGTGCGTTCCAAGGCATTATGTATAATCATGGTCAAAATTGTAGCGCAGGATCTCGAGTTTTCGTTCATCGGAAGCATTATGAAATAGTCGTAAATGAACTTGTAAAAATGGCGAATGACGTGAAGCTAGGGGCAGGTATGGAGGCGGAAACTGAAATGGGACCGCTCGTATCTAAAAAACAACAAGAGCGTGTGCTAAATTACATTGAACAAGGAAAAGCTGAAGGTGCTACTGTTGCAGCTGGTGGTAAACGTGCATTTGAAAAAGGTTATTTTGTACAGCCAACAGTATTCACAAATGTTACAGACGATATGACAATCGTTAAGGAAGAAATTTTCGGACCAGTTGTCGTTGTACTCCCGTTCGATTCGACAGAAGAAGTAATTGAAAGAGCAAATCGCTCGTCTTACGGACTTGCTGCGGGCGTATGGACACAAAATATTAAAACCGGACATCAAGTTGCCAATAAATTAAAGGCAGGAACAGTGTGGATTAATGATTATAACTTAGAAAATGCAGCTGCACCATTTGGTGGATATAAGCAATCTGGTATCGGACGTGAATTAGGTTCATACGCCCTTGATAACTATACAGAAGTGAAAAGTGTTTGGGTAAATATAAAGTAATAGAGAGTCTAACTGTTAATAAATAGAGGGATGAAATAATGAGAGATGCGGACAACTGGAAGGTTTAATAATAGTTGTCCGTTTTCTTATATATAAAATTGCTTTTTCAAAAGAATTATAAGGGGGATTTGGATGGAGCAGTTAGTAGAATGGTTAGTAGGGCAAGTTTGGAGTATTGGTTTAGTTGTTTTCGCATTAGGAGCAGGAGTGTATTTCACAATTGCAACTCGTTTTTTACAAATTCGCTATTTTAAGGAGATGATTAAACTATTATTTGAAGGGAAGAGCTCGGAGACTGGGATATCATCCTTTCAAGCATTTTGTTTGGCGTTATCAGGTAGGGTTGGAATTGGTAATATCGCAGGAGTAGCGACAGCTATCGCTTTCGGCGGACCTGGAGCTGTATTTTGGATGTGGGTGATGGCATTATTAGGAGCAGCTAGTGCATTTGTTGAATCAACATTAGCACAAGTATATAAAAGTAAAGTAGGCAATGAATACCGTGGTGGTACGCCATATTTCATTGAGAAAGGCTTGAAGATGAAATGGTTTGCGGTCATTGTAGCGGTCGTTGTAACACTATCGTATGGCGTTTTATTACCAGGTATTCAATCGAGTAGTATCGCAGTTGGATTTGAAAATTCTAATGGTATTAGCAAATATATAACTGGTATATTGTTAGTCGTATTATTAGCAGCTATCATTTTTGGTGGCGTAAAGAGAATTGCGGGCGTTTCTCAAATGCTAGTTCCATTTATGGCAATTGGTTATGTAATTGTTACATGTATCGTATTAATTGCGAATGTAACGGAAATTCCAAGTATGTTTGCTTTAATTTTCTCAAGTGCTTTTGGTGTAAATGAAATGTTTGGCGGCATCGTCGGCGCAGCTATTGCATGGGGAGTAAAGCGTGCTGTATTTTCAAACGTCGCTGGTGTTGGGGAAGCGACATATAGCTCCGCTGCTGCTGAAGTATCTCATCCTGCAAAACAAGGGCTAGTTCAAGCGTTTTCTGTATATATTGATACAATTGTAGTATGTACAGCGACAGCTCTTATGATATTAATAACAGGTATGTATAATGTAATACCTGAAGGGAAAAGCGCTATTGTAAAGAATATGGGAAATGTAGATGCAGGTCCAATCTATACACAACAAGCAGTTGAAACTGTTATGACAGGATTTGGTCCAATATTTATTTCAATCGCAATCTTCTTTTTTGCATTTACAACTTTACTCGCGTACTACTATATCGCTGAAACGACACTCACTTATTTAGATCGTGACCTCAAATATAGCTGGTTAAAACCAGTTTTGAAAATTGGGTTTTTAATTATGGTTTACATCGGTAGCGTAGAATCAGCGTCGCTATTATGGAACCTTGGAGATTTAGGAATCGGTAGTATGGCATGGTTAAACTTAATCGCGATTCTATTATTAAGTAAAACGGCATTAAAAGTGTTAAAAGACTATGAAACGCAGAAAAAAGAAGGGAAAGATCCAGTGTTTGATCCTAAAAATGTGGGAATTGAAGGTTTAACATTTTGGGAAGAAAGAAGTAAAGAGGTTGAAAGGAAAAATTCTAAAGAAAAAGTGTCAGTAGATAATGGGCTGAAACTGTAGATGTCCAAATTTAAAAGTAAAATAAACTGAAAATTCATTCTATTTTTTAAAGTGAATATTTGTATATGTCCTTCATTTTATCTCATACTAAAGTAAGTGTGAATAAAATGAATGGAGGATATACGATGGAAAATCAACAATATGGCTCTATAAATGATGTATTACTTGATTATAAAGAAGGTATAGGGAATTTTACGCAACAAATCCCTGAAATTGCAGAAACATATAACGCTTTTACACAAGCATGTTTTCAGGAGGGTACATTAACTAAAAGAGAAAAGCAGCTCATTGCATTAGGGATTAGTTTAGCAACACAAGACGAATATTGTACGATTTATCATACGAAGGGCTGTATCGACCAAGGATGTTCTGATAAAGAAATTTTAGAAGCTTGTGGTGTTTCAGCCGCGTTTGCTGGGGGAGCTGCAATGAGTCAGGCAGTAACCTTAGTACAAGAATGTCTGGTGGAATTGAAACATCAAAGTCATTAAACAAGAAAAAGCCCTCCTTGAAAATATTATTTTAAGGAGGGCTTTTTAGTTTAGCCTAATTTTTTTGAAAGAGTTTCAATTGTTTCATATAATCGATAGCTTTTGTTTTATTACTCTGTTTAGAAACATATTGTAGCTCGTTTAAATCTCTATAATAACTATTAAATATTTCTTCAGAAAGTATGCCGTCAGAGATAGCTTTTTTTACTGCACAGTGTGGTTCATTTGTATGCGAACAATTAGAAAATTTGCATTTCCGAGATATACCCGCAATATCTTCATATCCAAAATCAAAGTTACCTTTATGTTCTATCAAGTCAAATCCCATTTTACTAATAATTATTCCCTCCAATTTTGAAAGAGTTTTTTAGAATCATACATACAAATTTTAGCGTTTTTAAGTTATGTTTATTTTAATATTCTATATTTTTATAAATCGATATCTCTATATTAGGGAGAAGTGTGTATATGCTCTTACCAATTAAAGATTCTAATTCTTTCTTAATTGCATAGAATCCCTTCCAATGTAAAGAAGTATGAGAGGTTGTGCCATGATGTAAACCAACTGAAATCAATCTTTTTTCAACAGTAGTAAATCCATCCGCATCAGCAAGTGCGTCACAAAGGGTAATCACCTTATTGTATAGGTCGTAGTCACTGTTTTCATTCAATATTTCAATTAATCGGCTTTCCATATAATCAGGAACAATGCTCCACTCTGCCGCGATATCTAAATGCTCATTTTTGCAAGGAAATGAATGCGTCACACATATAATGGCGTTTCCTGTATACCCTAAATCATTCATATACATATAACCATCATAGGAATGAATAACAGATTTAGTAAAACCTTTATATCTTCCTATGTCATGCAGGAGGGCAGCGTTGTATGCTATATCAGCATCTAGGCCGTACCCATTATTAATAAGTTCAACAACTATCTTTTCAGTTGCAAGGGCAACATTACGTGAATGATGGAACCACGGACCTGGGTTTTGCTCATATGCCCACTGGAGTAATTCTCTTGCATATTTCCTATCTAATATATACTTCATATAGGTATCCTTTCTCTAAAAAATCATATATTTAATAATTTCATCTTAGTATTTCATTATTCCTGCTTTAAAAATTGTTACAATGAAACAAAAGGGGGAAAAGGAATGCGAAGTATAGTAATAGAAGAAATTAAACGACTTGATGAAGACATTGAAGAGCTTTCTGAACTGTTGAAAACTGTAGTAAATGATGAGGCGTCAATTGGTTTTTTACCTCCACTGGAACAAAAAGAAGCAACAAATTATTGGCAAACTGTATTAGCACCAGAAGTGATATTGTATGTTGCTAAAATAAACAATGAAGTGGCAGGGAGTATTCAATTACATTTAGTTACAAAGCCTAATGGGATACATAGAGCTGAAATTTGCAAGTTAATGACTCATCCAAACTTTAGACGTAATGGTATTGGACGTTTACTCATGCAAAAAGCAGAGGAGCGAGCAAAACAAGAAAAACGGTCTCTTTTAGTACTAGATACGAGAGAAGGAGACCCTTCCAATAGATTGTATAAATCATTAGACTATCAAGAAGTTGGAAAAATACCTGAATATGCAATTTCTCCGAATGGTGAGTTAGATGCAACGGTAATTTATTATAAAATGATTTAGTTTTTTATTTGAAAAGAGGGATATTTTTAAACCACAAATTTGTTATTAGGTCTGAGTATTGATTTGTAAAAAGATTGATAAACCCCTGTATAATAGGGGTTTTCTTTTCATTCATTAACTTCATATTAAATGTTCAATTTGAGGGCCAATTTGTATAAGGTTTTAACAGGTTTTTTAGAGTTATTATTTAAATAGGGATTTTGAAGTATTTTGGTGAATATTAAATGTTAATCTAAAAGATGGAGGTTGCTGTGATGTTGAAACTGTTTCAATATAACTGGTAAGTTCGTGATGAATGGTTTACATTGTGCGAAGACATGCCGGATGAAGAACTATTAAAGAAACGGGTCGGTGGGTTCGGCAGTACCCTACATACTTTATTTCACATTGTAGATGTGGAATATATGTGGATCTTAGGTTTGCGAGGTGAGCCAGTTCCTGAGGAGCCATTGTTTGAAGATTATGCTAGCTTGCAAAAAGTGAAAAATCTTTCGGATCAATACCACGAGGAAGTGAAGCCATTTGTGACCTCTTGGACAAATGAAATGGATTCTCGGAAACTTTCAGAAACTGATTTCAATGAAGAACCGATTAGCTCTAGAGACGCCCCAATCAGGCGCCGAGTCATTGAATGTACACACGGAGAGATAATACGTCATGTCATTGTCCATGAAATCCACCATATCGGCCAGTTATCTATATGGGCACGTGAGATAGGAAAGGAGCCAGTTTCCGCAAATCTGAGAGGGAGAGGGCTATTTGATAACTAGACTACCTTTGCCAATTTCGTAATTTATTTATAAACGAATGGTTTAATTGAGTATATTTAAAGCATGTTTAGATCAATCTTTTTCAAAACACACTTTTTCTTTGTATTATTTTATCTAGGTTTATAGAGTTAATGTAATCAAACTTTTTTCGAAGCTACACTGTGATATATAATTGTAAGTAATTATTAACTACTTTAACGCCGTTTGTATTTTCAGACGGTGTTATAAGTAGTTGACAGTAAAACGACAAAATAAATAATAGATTTGATAACTGGTAATTAAAATGCGTGAAGAATTGATATTTTTGTAGCTAAAAGAATTTGAGAAAGTTTTTAGAGGGTTCTTTTAGTAATGCCCTTCCACTTATAATGGTTGTAGAGAAGATGACTAGGCAACTATAGTTATTTTCGTTTCATTTTTGGGAAGGGGATGAAAGAATGAAAAAGACAAGTTTACAAAAGATGAAAAAGATTATGTTAAGTGGTGGGATATTACTTACGGGGTTATTAACATTTGGATTTTCAGAAAAGGCTTCAGCTCATGGGTATGTAGAATCACCAGCGAGCCGATCTTATTTATGTAAGCAAGGGGTAAATGTAAATTGCGGTCCAGTTCAATATGAACCACAAAGTGTAGAAGGAATAGGGGGTTTTCCGCAATTAGGACCTTCTGATGGACAAATCGCAGGAGCTGGCCATTTTCCTGCTTTAGACGTTCAAGCAGTTGATAGGTGGAAGAAGGTTACGTTAAACGGCGGGATGAATACATTCAAGTGGAAACTAACCGCTCCTCATAGTACGAAAGAATGGAAATACTACATTACAAAGAAGGATTGGAATCCAAATATGCCTTTAACAAGGTCTAGTTTAGATTTAGTGCCGTTCTATGTAAAAAATGATGGCGGAGTTAGACCGGGGACAACAGTAACGCATGAAGCAAATGTACCAACTGACCGTAGTGGCTACCATCTTATTTTAGCTGTTTGGGAGATTGCGGACACTGGAAATGCGTTTTATCAAGTTATTGATGTGAACCTTGTGAATAATGGTTTAAATTCCAATTTTGCTTTTAACAATGTAGTGCAAGTTCCTACACTATTTTAAATTAAATATACATTTTGATCATCTAATTCATTTTAGATGTTTTTTTTATGAAAAATATAGAAGAAACTGCAATTATTTATAAAAAAATGTGTCTAAAATATTGTCATATTTGCTTCTTTAAGATATCCTTTTCATGAAGAGGTGGAAAACATGGAAAAAGTACTAGTTTTCGGGCATAAAAACCCAGATACAGATGCAATTTGTTCTGCGATTGCTTATGCAGAATTGAAAAAAGAATTAGGAATGAATGCTGAGCCTGTACGTTTAGGCGAAATCAGCGGTGAAACTCAATTTGCGTTAGACTCTTTTAAAGTAGAAGGACCGCGTTTTGTTGAGACAGTAGCAAACGAAGTGGACAACGTTATTTTAGTTGACCATAACGAGCGTCAACAAAGTGCTAACGATATCGAATCTGTTCGTGTGTTAGAAGTTATTGACCATCACCGTATTGCTAACTTTGAAACAAGCGATCCTATATACTACCGTTGTGAGCCAGTTGGATGTACAGCTACAATCTTAAACAAAATGTACAAAGAAAATGGCGTTACAATTCGTAAAGAAGTTGCTGGTTTAATGTTATCTGCAATCATTTCAGATTCTTTACTATTCAAATCTCCAACTTGCACAGAACAAGACGTAGCAGCAGCTCGTGAATTAGCGGAAATCGCTGGTGTAGATGCAGATAGCTACGGCTTAGAAATGTTAAAAGCTGGTGCTGATTTAAGCGGAAAAACAATGGAGCAATTAATCTCTCTTGACGCTAAAGAATTCCAAATGGGTAACGCGAAAGTTGAAATCGCACAAGTAAACGCTGTTGATACAAACGACGTTCTTGTACACCAAGCAGAACTTGAAAAAGTTATCACTACAGTAGTAGAAGAAAAAGGTTTGGACCTATTCTTATTCGTTGTAACTGATATCTTAACTAACGATTCTGTTGGTCTTGCGATTGGTAAAGCAACAAACGTTGTTGAGAAAGCTTACAACGTAACATTACAAAACAACACAGCTACTTTAAAAGGTGTTGTATCTCGTAAAAAACAAATCGTACCAGTATTAACAGAAACATTCCAAGCTTAATATTATTGAGTATGGATAAAAGAAAGGACAAGTAGTCAGATTGGCTGCTTGTTTTTTTCTTTTATAAAATGACAGAAAATTATAATTTTAAACAAGGAGGTTTGCGTATGTTTAATGGTTCAAAGACGTTAAAAAGGGATGGAAATAGGAAATGTTATGACTTGGAAACGTTGGAAAACAAATTCCAATCACTTTTAAATCAAAATATTTCTTCTGTTGCTGAATTAGAGGAATGGCTAATAAAGGAACAGCGTTTAACTGCTGAAGTAGAAGAGGTGTTAACGAGTCAATTAATTGCTGTGTATAGAGATACGAAAGACAGTACAATACGTAATCTACATAAATATAACCAAAATAGTATTCAACCACTTTTAAAAAAATACAATGCAAAATTTGATCGGAAATTTAGTGATTGTCCGTTTTCAAAGCTATTGGATGAACGAAAATACGGATACATGAAAAAAGTAAGATTGGTGAACAGCGAATTATTTAATGAAAAGAATATTTCTCTTGCCGTTAAGGAGGAGGGTTTTATAACGAAGTATAGAGAAATTATGTCTAACATAACAATCAATTGGAACAACGAAATAAGGACGTACGCATACGTTAAAGCAGAGTTGGATAACCCAAATAGAAGCATTCGTGAAAAGGCATGGCATGCTTTATGTGAAGCACGAAGTGTAGTAAAACCAGAAATAGATTGTATTATGAATGAACTTGTACAATTACGGAATCAAATGGCCCTAAATGCAGGGTTTAACAATTATAGCGAATATATTTTTAAGCTAAAAAACAGAGAATATAGTATTGAAGACTGTTATACGCTTCATGAATCTATAGAGAAGCTGGTTGTACCCGTATGGAAACGATTAGGGAATCTTTTTAAAAAGGATCTTGGTGTAAAAGCGTATCTTCCATGGGATCTTGCTCCTTGTACATTGCAGAAAGTTTCATTTCAAAATTCCAATGATTTATTGGATGGGATTGAAGAGATGTTAAGAAAGACAGATTCATATTTTCATGAGGAATTTATTCATATAAGGAAATCAGGATTAATTGACGTAGAAGAACGGGAAAATAAGGCGCCGGGGGCTGCTTGTTTTACCTTACCTTATAACCAAGAGGTTTTTATTTATTCTAATTTTAGTCCATCATTTAACGCAATTAATGCACTCATACATGAAGTGGGTCATGCACTTCATTTCAATAAACAGTTTAACAATGAAAGTAGTATGCAAGAAAAATATCTTCGTGAAGAAGTAGCTGAGTTGTATTCTCATAGTCTCGAGCTATTACTAATGGATAAACTTAACATTTTTTATAAGGAAGAGAATGAATATAAGAAGGCACAACGAGAACAGCTGCATCGAGCTTTGTCTTTATTAATTACGCCAGTTTCAGGGGATCTATTTCAGCATTGGCTCTATACCAATCCAAATCATTCATCAGAAGAACGGGATGAGAAATATCTTGAATTATGTAAAAGGTATAAATTTTCGTCAATCGATATTACAGGCTATGAGGAAGGGCTTGGTGCGAGTTGGATAGAATCGTTCCATTATATTCAGTATCCTTTTTACAAAATTGAATATGCAATTGCACAATTAGGAGCACTACAATTATTTCAAATATATCGGGAGAATCAAGAAAAAGCGATTACTTTCTTTAAAGAGGGAACGAGTGCGGATTGGAACGTTTCCATACAGGAAATTTATGAAAATACAGGTGTTGCATTTGATTTTTCGCAAGAAATGGTACAAAGTACTGCTGGAGCTGTGTTGAAGTTTATAAGTGAATTAAAATAAGGATAGCATTCGCTATCCTCTTTATTCATAAGATCGTTTCTTGTTTATATAAAATGTAACAATAGCAGCAATAATGAAAATAGGTATTGCGTACGCTTGCCCAACGAATAATTTCCATCCTACATTATTATAGCCGTCAGATGCTGGAATGATAATTGCGATGATACAAACAATAATATAAGCTAATAATGCTGGGATTATATTTTTCATAATTGTTCACCTCCTTTTAATACCAATGTTATGACTATATTTATATAATACATGATAAGTTTGTATTTGGAAAAATATGTACAAGATATATATTTTTGTAATTATGTAAATGAAATGGTTATTTGAAAATAGGGTAGATGATATATATAAAGAATGATATAGGGGGGATTTGTATAATGGACAATATATTAAATAGAATGAAGCAAGATATAAATATGGAGTTATTGTATAAGCTATGGTCTGATTTTAAGAGGGCTGCTTTTGCATTGTATGATGATGAGTATGTGTATGTATTTCATCATCCATTATTTATGACAGAGGATGATGATGGGTATACCGTTTTAAATTGGAATGAACAATTTAAAGGAGATACATTCATCATATTCAAAGATTATCCAACTGCCATCGTCAATATGAATAGGTATAGAGATTATGAAAGTTTATTTGCGATTGTAGTGCATGAACTTTTTCATTGTTATCAATATTTGAATGGTGAAAGTAGATTTCCAAATGAATCTCTAGGATTTCAATATCCTATATTAGAAGAAAATATTGAATTACGAAATAAAGAACGAATTTGTTTATATGATGCTGTTCATTGTAAGTCACAAGCTGAGAAGAATAACTATATTAAGCAATTTATTGAACTAAGAGAGCAAAGGGCTAATTTTATGAAAGAAGAGTTTGTAACATACGAGTGTATGGTTGAAAGTATAGAAGGGCCTGCTTGGTATGTTGAAATGAATGCTTACAATACAGTATGTAATAATGATGAAAGTGAAACATTACGAAAATATAGTAGATTAATTTTAGATGCATATGAAGCTAATTGTAACATAAGAAAGAGTTGCTATAGCTCAGGAATGTTTTTATGTTTATTATTAGATGAAATCCTTCCTGAGTGGAAAACGAGCTTCTTTAATAGTGATAAATCGCTATATGCTTTTTTAAAACAAAATATAAATGTGGATTTGGATTTAAACAATGAAATTACAATAAGTAATGAAACAAAGCAAATGATTCATTTTGTTCAAAACGAAAGAGACAAGGATTTTAAAGAATTTAATGAGAAAAAAGGATATCACCTGTATATTATAGGGGATATAAAATTAAATATGTTTAATCCAATGAACGTAAATTTAAAGGGAAATAAAGCATTACATAAAACCTTTGTAAGTGTAAGTATACATAATAAAACATATATGCTAAATCAGCCTGTTTTAGCATCTTTTGAAGAAGATTATAAAAATATGAAACAAGTTCATATCATTATGAATGAAAAACCGGTAGAAAAAAATAATAGTTGGAACGTTGTGGGAATTGGAGACATAGAAGCTGAGTATGAAGAAGTGGAGAATTCTCTATTTTTATATTTAAAAAGTTAGAAGCGAGGTAAGAAATAACAATGAAAAGATTATGCATTATTCCATGCGGAAAGAAGAAAATTTGGGATAAGTACTCAGATTACGGAGAGGCAGAGGCAAAAGATGTATATATTAGTCCATTCGGAAAAGCATGTCAGGCGTATGCAACTGAGTTTTTCGAGAATTGGGTTATATTATCAGCAAAGCATGGATTCTTAAGACCAAATGATATCGTACAAGAAAACTATGATCTTGCATTTGATTCAAAGAGTAATGAGATTATTAGCATAGAACAATTAAAACAACAGATGGTTGATAAAGATTTACTTCAGTTTGAAGAGATCGTCTTACTTGCGGGAAAGAAGCATAAAAAAGTAGTGACGAAGCTATATCCAGAAGAAATCATTACATATCCATTAGAAGGGTGTAAAGGAATTGGGTATATGTTGCAGAGATTGAAGGGGGCTGTGGAAGCGCAGAAGGAAGTATAGGGATAAATTAGTAATATAGATTCAAATTATGCCAAATTAATACATTTAAAATAGACTAGTAAACAAGCATTTTTACCTTTTTAAACATAGAATATGATGAATTCTATTTTATATTAGGGGAGAGTCATATTCATGTGTAATAATTGTGGTTGTAGACGCAGAGATTGTAATAGATTTTGGGATGATTTAATGTTTGGAAGATGTAGACGCAGAGATTGTGATGATTGTGGTTGTAGACGTAAACGTGACTGTGATTGTGATGATTGCCGTCGCAATCGTAAACGTGACGACGATGATGATAAATGTCGTAAGTGGTAATATTTTAAAAAGAGTACTTTGAAGTAAGTACTCTTTTTGTGTATAAATCTTTTAAATTCCATCTTGAACAGATTTTTTTTCAATTTCCCATGAATCTTGTTTTATAATCTTTAAAGCTACATTAGTACCATTAGATTCCTTATAAAAGATATATCCGTGGTTTGATTTAACGTAAGTTAAAGGTTCGCCAATGCAATCTTTAGAACAAGATGTGTTGATAAGTTCAATTAAGGATAGTTCGCTAAGATCGGTTTTACTAGCATCTATAAGTGTATCAAGGTTCGTTTTACGAAAACCTTGTAAGTTTACATCGAAATTCTTTTCTATTTCTCCAGTAACGCTAGTATTCATTACTTCAACTGAATTTTTCTTTTCTAGAAGAAAACCATTTCCATAAAGGAATTTTGTATATCCAAGCCATGCGATTAAAAATAGTATAAAAAACATACCAGTTGTTTTAAGTTTTCGAAGCCGTTTACTTACGATTGATTCTGAATATTTCATTCAGCCTAATCCTCCAATGTTTTTATTTTAAAGTATGCTTGGGTATATATATTTAGAAGGATATGAAAGTTAGAGAGTTACTGATTCAAAAAAAGAAAGCATCTGAAGTTAGGTGCTTTCTTTTTGAATACTGTCCGCTATCTGTTAGTTACTTGTTTCATAAGCGGTCTTATTTCTTTAACAGGTGGTTTTTTATCATAGGCATCAACGTAAGAAAAGTAATAATTTAAGTTTCTAAGAAGTCCCTTTCCTATTTTTGCGCTTAAGAAGGGGAATACTTGTCCAGTATAATCATCGAGAGATTTACAATAGTATTTTTCGTCTAAGTATATGCTGTATTTACATGTTAGTTCTACTAATGAGTTACCTTCATCATCAAATACTTCTTTAGAATCAATAATGTCTATTAATGCGAATTTTTCATTCAGATAAACTTTCTTCTTTTTCTCGTGCTTATTTGTGAGAATAAATACGAGACCAATTGCGTTAATCAAACTATTTCCTCCTATAAAAAACGGATATTAATAAAATATATCGATATACGTTAAATGTAAAGAGGAGTGGTGAAATATCATTGATAGAAAACTAAATAAGCCGATTTGTTTTTTCAAATCGGCTTATTTTTATTGAAATACTTGCGGAAATTGTTTTACGATTGCGTTTGTTATCATGTCGGCCATTTCTAATGCTTCTTTTTCAATTTTATCGTATAGTTTTACACTGGCATCATAATCTTTATTTAGGAAAGCAAGTGCTTCCGCTTTCGTTAACGCTAAATGCTCATAAAACATTTTTCTAAATTCTTCTTTTTCTATATATGGATTGATACTAGTTAGAAACTCAACAATTTCGTCTCCATTAGCGTACCATTTCTTTTCTATAGCGGCCGCTGCGTTTTGATCACCAGCTTTTGCGGCTTTAACAAGATCAGCAGCGATTGTTAAGTGGTCTTTAATTAATGCACTATATTTTTTTACTGCATTTTCTCCGTAGAATGGTTCAAGTGATAGCCCCATGTGTGTTGCATTTTGTAGAAGACGTCCAACGGTAACGTTTACGTCGGGCAAGTTAAAGATGATGCCTATAATGGCTAATCGTGTCCAAGCAACGTGTTGTTCCCATAAAGAACGCATATATCCTTTTAGAAAGTTTTCGTTTTTACTAACTGGGTAATTTCTTACAAATGAATCGAAGTTTCCATTAGTGATATGATAAGGGGAGTAATACGATTGCCAATAAGTATACATAAATAGTTACACTCCTTTGAACATGTATATCTCACAATATGATAAACGTTATTTTTAAGTTACGTGTCCAAGAGTTTTTTTGAGAGTTGGAAAAGGAGAAAGTTGAAGGGGAATAAAAAATATACTTATGATATATATAAATCAAAAGAATTTTAAAATAATAGAGGTCCTGCAAGGGAAATTACAGGACCTCAAAAGGGTATTGCCGAGATGTCGGACTCGACTACGTAATATTAACATAAAATTCTTTCAAAAAAACCTGGTAAATGTGTCCAAATAAGAAGGGTACTTTTTAATAAAGTTAAAGGGGTCTGCTTCCCGCGGCAGACCCCTTTAACTAGATAATGTTGATGAGCAAAAACTCATCTAGAGTACTTTTATAGTAACAAATGAAATTCACTTTGTGTATTGAGAAAAAATGAATTGCTTGTATGAATGTAGCGGATTTATATTTTGCTTTTTGGAATTATAATCATTTGTGGAGAGCGGAATAGGGTTCTAAAATGGAGAAAAGACTTTTCAACCAGGCTACGATATATTGCGATATGCAAGTATAAAAAAAGACCTGCTAATTTAAGCAGGTCAACATAAGGGGTTTATCTAACAGATTATTATATATGGTAACAACTGTATTGTAGTAAGTCTATAAGTTATATGTTGAGAAAATTTGTTTGAATGATATATATTTGGCACATGTATTAACGTTTAAAAAGTTGAGAAAGGAAATTCATAAGCTTGCTATAAGAAAATATGGGCTGATACTTATAAAATGATTCATATTTCCACGCATCATTATTAGAGAATTGGAGTTGTTTATTTGATGCTTTAGGTTTGTTGGAATTATTGTAACGACTCTTCATAATTTAACCTCCTCAAATTCATATGTATACGATTAGTAGTATTCTAGGAAGGTAAATTAAATGAATATTTATTTTGAAATTCTTTCTTCTTGTGTACTAGATTTGTTTTTTTATGTTGGAAAACGTAGGAAGCAAATAGAACTCAAATACTTATAAAATTCAAAGTGGCGAGAATCAGTTTGATGATATAATGGGAATAGATGAAAGATAAAGAAAAGCAGGTGACTCTTTTTTGTTTACAAAAGCACAAGAACTTTTAGCGTCTTATTTCGGTTATTCGTCATTCCGAAGAGGACAAGATGAAACAATTAAAAATGTATTAGATGGGAAAGATACAGTCTGTATTATGCCTACGGGTGGTGGTAAGTCAATTTGTTATCAAATTCCCGCATTAGTATTCGAAGGAACGACATTAGTTATTTCACCTTTGATTTCACTTATGAAAGACCAAGTAGATACATTAGTACAAAACGGTATTTCAGCTACTTATATTAATAGTTCTATTTCTATTACAGAAGCAAATCAACGAATTCAATTAGCGAAACAAGGCCATTATAAGTTACTTTATGTGGCGCCTGAGCGTCTTGATTCAATGGAATTTGTTGATCAACTTATCGATATGAAAATCCCGATGATTGCAATTGATGAGGCGCACTGTATTTCGCAGTGGGGACATGATTTCCGTCCTAGTTATTTACATATACATCGCATATTAGATTATCTTCCAGAAAAGCCGCTCGTATTAGCGTTAACTGCTACGGCAACACCACAAGTTCGTGAAGATATTTGCAACACGCTTGGAATTAATCAAGAAAACACGATTATGACAACGTTTGAGCGCGAGAACTTATCATTCTCTGTCATTAAAGGACAGGATCGTAATGCTTATTTAGCGGATTATATTCGTCAAAATCAGAAGGAATCTGGGATTATATATGCAGCTACAAGAAAAGTTGTCGATCAGTTATATGAAGATTTAGGGAAAGCAGGAGTTTCTGTATCGAAATATCATGCTGGTATGAGCGACCATGATCGAAATGAACAGCAAGAACTCTTTTTACGAGATGAAATAAGTGTTATGGTGGCAACATCTGCATTTGGAATGGGTATAGATAAATCGAATATACGTTACGTTATCCATTATCAACTTCCAAAAAATATGGAAAGTTACTATCAAGAAGCAGGACGTGCTGGTCGTGATGGATTAGATAGTGAATGTATTTTGTTATATTCTTCTCAAGATGTGCAAGTACAACGCTTTTTAATCGATCAATCAACTGGAGAATCACGTTTTTCAAATGAACTTGAAAAACTCCAAAATATGACCGATTACTGTCATACAGAACAATGTTTACAATCATTTATTTTGCAATACTTCGGAGAAGAGCCGAAGGAAGATTGTGGTCGCTGCGGTAATTGTACGGACGACCGTGAAAGTATCGATGTGACGAGAGAATCCCAAATGGTACTATCTTGTATGATTAGGACGAACCAACGATTCGGAAAGCAAATGATTGCACAAGTATTAACTGGATCTAAAAATAAGAAAGTCATTGAATTTAATTTTCATACTTTGCCAACGTACGGGCTTTTATCAAACCGTAGTGTGAAAGAAGTCAGTGAGTTTATTGAGTTTTTAATTTCAGATGAGTTAATTGCAGTTGAACATGGTACGTATCCAACATTAAAAGTAACGGAAAAAGGAAAAGAAGTATTACTTGGTAAAGAGAATGTTTTACGCAAAGAACGAGTAGAAACGAGACAAATTGTTCAAGACCATCCTTTATTTGAAGTGCTTCGTGAAGTGCGTAAAGAAATTGCACAAGGAGAAGGTGTACCACCGTTCGTTATTTTCTCTGACCAAACGTTAAAAGATATGTGTGCGAAAATGCCACAAAGTGACTCCGAACTCCTAACTGTAAAAGGAATCGGAGAACACAAACTTGTGAAGTACGGGTCTCACTTCTTACAAGCAGTTCAGCACTTTATTGAGGATAACCCAAACTATGCGGAAACAATTAAGACTGAAGTTGTTTCAGAGAGTAAAAAATCAGGAAAAGCGTCAGCGAATTCTCATTTAGAAACGTATGAAATGTATAAACAAGGCATTGATCTAGATGAAATTGCGAAAGAACGTAGCTTATCAAGACAAACAATTGAAAATCATTTAATTCGCTGCTTTGAAGATGGAATGGAAGTAGACTGGAACAGTTTTGTTCCTGCAGAATATGAATCACTGATTGAAACTGCCGTGCAAAATGCAGAGGGTGGTCTGAAATCGATTAAGGACCAACTTCCAAATGAAGTGAGTTACTTTATGATTCGTGCTTATTTACAAATTAGAAAGTAGAGACATATAAAGGGGATAGGGATTTATGCATCACGTTTTCGTGTATGGCACGTTAAGAAAAGAGCAAACGAATGCTCATATTATGCAAGGTGCAATATGCATCGCAGACGAAGCATGGACGTATGGTAAATTATTTGATACATATGAAGGGTATCCTGCGATGATTTGTTCAAATGAGGACAAATTATACGGAGAAGTTTATGAAGTAAATGATGATGTTCTGCAAAAGTTAGATGAACTTGAAGAATACACAGGTAATGCAGAGAGTGATTTATATGACCGAATCACCGAAACGATTTATTTAGGTGATAGAGAAATACGTGCATTTGTGTATATTGCTCAAGATAAAGAGATGCTAAAGAAAGTTATCATTTCTGGTGATTGGGTGGAGTATCAACAAGGAAAATAAAAGCAGCTATAGAGCAGATAGTGGAATCGACCATTATCTGCTTTTTATATTGGTACTTTTAAAATTCTTATTATTTTGATAAATTGTAAATGTAGAGAAATAAGAATGGTTTTTTTTATGGGTGTCAGAAATTTAGTTTCTCACCTGTAGTAGAAAAATCTATTGCAGGAGGAGAATAATAATGAACGAATTAAATGTGAAGGGATTTTACCAAAAACAATTCGAACTGTCGAATTACGATATCAATACAGAAAGCTGGCTAGAGCAGGTTGCTAAAGAAGTTCAAGAACAAGTTGGTCATCCATTTCAAGCGATGTTAGAACTAGGAGCAGGAAATGGTAGATTTGCAAGGGCGATGTCTAGGTTACAAGTGAAAATGACTACGGTTGAACTTGTACCAGAGTTAGTTATGTTTGCAAAAGAACATTCTACTAATAATATAGATATTCATTGCGCTGATTTTTATAAAATTAACTTTGAAGAAAAGCTTGATGTTGTTAGTTATTTAGACGGATTTGGTGTAGGAACAGATGATGAGCAATTGATTCTATTAAAACGGATTAAAGATTGGATGAAGGATGTGCACTTATTGATATTTATCAACCATTGTATTGGAAAAAAGTAAGTGGACAAGAAATGTCCTTAAGTGCAGCTATGCGAAAATACGAATATGATAGTATAAATGAAAGAATGTTAGATCATTGGTGGGACCCTAATTATCCAAATGATGTAGTAACACAGTCTTTACGATGTTATACGGTAGATGAGATTAGCAATCTATGTGCTGAAGCTGGTTTAAGTATTATGGGATTCTTCCCTGGGGGAGCATATGATTTTGAAAAACGAAAATATAAAGAATTGGCAACATTAAATGAATGTTTGGCATATCGAATTAAAGTAAGGAAGAGTAGGGATTAATCTCTACTCTTTTTTAATTTAGAAAATTCTTACTAAAACTATTGACTTTATGAATGGATTTTTAATACAATTATATTTCGACTGAAAAAATTGGAACGGACAGGAGGGAATCATCAAATGAACAACATTTTTGACGAAGAGTTACAAAAAATGAAAGATACTTTAAGTACGATGGATGATCAATTAGAACAGCTTGAAAAAATCCCGGTTTATTATGGAGAAGATTTTAAAGAGCAAATTCTTGAAAGTATGAGGGAGTCTAATAGACAAAGCTTACGTATTGGTGTACATGAGCCGTATTTTGGAAGATTAGACTTTCAGGAAGATGGCAAGGAAGACGTAATGCCGATTTACATCGGTAAAGTAGGTGTTTCGGATAAAGATACGATGAAACCAATTGTAATTGATTGGCGTGCACCTGTCGCAAGTATGTTTTATTCATTTACCGGTGGTGAAGAATTAGCATTTTATCATTCACCAGACGGATTAGTAGAAGGCGATGTTTATTTAAAACGAAACATTTCGATTCGAAAGAGAGAACTAGAACGTGTTGTTGATACATATGTGAAAGGAAATGAAGATGTCTCACATGCTGATGATTTTCTTCTATATCGATTAGGTGAGAATAAAGATAACAAATTGAAAGATATCGTTTCGACTATACAATCGGAGCAAAATGATATTATACGTGCGGAAAGAAACTTACCATTATTAATTCAAGGGGTTGCAGGGAGCGGAAAAACAACGATCGCTTTACATCGCCTTGCTTTTTTAATTTATGAATATCGTGAACAGCTTGAAGCGGAGAGAATGATCGTATTCGCTCCAAACAGTTTGTTTTTAGACTATATTTCAAGTGTACTTCCTGAGTTAGGGGTAGGAAATATTAGTCAAACAACGTTTCCAGATTGGGCATTGCGTCTGTTAGAGGGTTCAGTGAAACTGAAGCAGACAGAAGAAAAATTGAAAGAAGCTTTCTCAATTAATCGCGATGAAAAAAAGGTTATGCTAGGTAAATTGAAAGGCACGCTGGAATTTAAGTCGTTTATTGAAGAAAGAATGATTCAATTTGAAAAAGATTTAGTGCCAACAAAAGATTTTGAGGCATGGGATAAAGCTGTTATTCCAGTGGAAGACGTTAAAAAATGGATGCAGGTTGAATATAAACATTATCCATTAAAGAAAAGAAGAGAACGTTTAGTCGGCCGTATGAAGCGCTGGATTGAAATTGAGCTTAAAAAGTTTGGAGAAACAAACGAGAAAAAATTACTAAAAAAAGAAGCGACAAAGAGATTGAACACATATATGAATTTTTGGCCGAAAATGAGCCCGCTTTCACTATATAATTCAATGATAAAGAGTAAAGAAATACTCGAAGTATTACCTGAAGAACTTGTTCAAGAAACAGAAAAGAATTGTCGTAAAAAAGAAGTGTATGTAGAAGACTTACCAGCTTTAATTTACATACAACATCGCATAACAGGAATTGAAATTGGACAAAAGTTCCATCACGTCGTTATTGATGAAGCGCAAGATTTCTCGCCATTCCAAGTATATGTATTAAAAAAAATTACACTAGGTAATTCTTTCACTATATTAGGTGATTTATCTCAAGCAATTTATGATTACCAAGGAATTGAAGACTGGGGTGCTTTTAAGGAAGTATTCCAAGAAACAGGTTATTATGAACTGACGAGAAGCTATCGTTCTACAAAAGAAATTATTGAATTTGCGAATGAAATAATAAAAAATGCAGAGATTCCTGTAGGACTCGCAACACCAGTTTTTCGTAGCGGTGAAGACGTGAAAGTAATTCGGGCAGAGGAACAATTTACTGAAGTTTTAAAGACATTACAGCATTTGCAAACTGAAGATGTGAAAACAATCGCGGTAATTGGAAGAACAGACGATGAATGCCGTGATATATATGAGAAGTTAACAAATGCAGGGTTGACTGTTAATGTCATTGAAGCAGATCAAAGCAAATATGAAGGTGGTATTTCGGTAGTACCTGTATATTTGGCGAAAGGTTTAGAATTTGATGCCGTACTTCTAATCGACGTTGATGAGGAACATTACAAAAATACAAAACATGATGCGAAATTATTGTATGTCGGATGTACGAGATCGCTTCATGATTTATGGATTTTCCATAGTGGGGAAGCGTCACCTTTAATTAAGGAATTAAAATAAACGTAAAAAGAGGATTTTCTAGTAATAAACAGAAAAACCTCTTTTTTTCTATATAAAGATATAGGGGGAATGGATATGATTACAAAAGTAATAACAAAAAGAAATTGGGAAATCGCAAAAACAACTAGAGAGATTAATGAAGCCTCACTTAAAGAAGAGGGGTTCATTCATTGTTCATTATTAGACCAAGCTTTAAAAGTTGCGGAAACACATTTCAGTCATGAAGAAGATGTATTATTACTTACAATTGATCCATCCCTAGTAAAAGCAAAAATAAAATATGAACTTGCTTCTAACGGTCAAGAATACCCGCATGTATATGGAGTAATTAATGTTGAGGCGATTGTAGAGGTTGTCCCATTTTCTAAAGAAAAAGGAGAGTTTATATTACCAGAGGTACATAGTTAAAAGTATTAATGGTATTTAAGTTTGTTAGTAAGCTGCAAGAAAATAAGAACACAAATTATATAGTTTGTGTTCTTATTTTCTGATTTTTATAAAAATAGATTGTTTTTGTCACAACTATACTGTACGATACATAGTATAAAACATATACTGTATGACATATAGTAATGCAAATGAGGTGGATAAATGGATACTTTATTAAATTCATTAATTACTGAGCTAAGAAGAGGGACGTTGACATTAGCAGTTTTAAGCCAATTAAGAACACCGCAGTATGGTTATTCACTTGTCCAGTTATTGGAGCAATCAGGAATCATGATAGATCAAAGTACTTTATATCCACTACTTCGCCGATTAGAAAAGCAGGAGCTAGTGACGAGTAGTTGGGATAAAACGGAGAGTAGACCTCGTAAGTATTATGTTTTAAGTGAATATGGATTAGATATATTTTTGCAATTGAAAAAGGAATGGATAAAGGATTCGAAAGAACTTTATAACTTATTAAAGGAGAAGGACGAGAATGAATTTAATTGATATCTATATCCAAGAAGTTGCGAAGAGATTACCTGAAAAAAATCGTGAAGATATTACATTAGAACTCCGGTCAACTATAGCGGATATGTTACCTGATGATTATAATGAAGAAGATGTAAAGAGTGTCCTTGAAAAATTGGGGAGCCCAGTTTCATTGGCTAATGGGTATTTGGATAGACCGATGCATTTAATTGGACCGCGTTATTTTGATGTATATACGACATTATTAAAAATGATTATACCAATTGCAGCTGTTATCGCACTCATTGCAATGGTTGCAGAAAATTTTATAGGCTATAGTGGTGATCAGGCAGTATTAAATGTTATTTTACAATTGATAGGTAAAGGCATTGGGGAAATTGTCGAAGTAGGCCTCCATGTATTTTTCTGGTTGACACTTGTATTTGCTATTTTAGAAAGAACAGATAAAGACAAAGGTACCCAACCGTTGACGACAAGTTTAAAAAAATGGACACCTGATGATTTAAAAAATATCTCGTATGTTCCAAAGAAAAAGTCGATCTCGAAGTTTGAAGTTTTTGGAGGTTTAATGTGGACAGCAATATGGGCTACAATGTATTTTTATGCGAATCATCTTGTAGGCGTATATAATGGTACGGAAAACGGACTGAAGTTTATCGCGCCAACGTTTAATCAAGATGTTTTACTTCAATATTGGCCAATTATTTTGCTTATGATCGTTTTCGAAATAGGTATATCACTTTATAAGTTAGTACAAGGACAATGGACGCAAAGGTTGGCAATTGGGAATGCTATTCTTCAAGTAGCTGGAACAATAGTATTCATTGTAATTGTAGTAAATCCGCATTTATTTAACGAAGGATTTATTACGTATGTGGCAAATGTGTTTACTATTTCCCCAGAGGGATTTAAAACGTGGTTAGTTGGCGGTGGAATTATCATTTATACGTTGTCCGCTGCGATTAATATATTTGATGGTTTCCGAAAAGCTAGTATTCGTATGTGGAAATAAAACGGAGATTTCGGTAAAATAAAATTATTAAAAAGATAGCGAAAGAAGATTAACATTATGAAAGGAAGAAAACGATGATCAGGGAAGCAACTAAAAGAGATGTAGCATATATTTTAGATATTTATAATGATGCAATACTTTATACAACAGCTGTATATGCGTATAAACCTGTAACCCTTGAAAATAGAATAGATTGGTATGAACAAAAAAAGGCTGATGGCTATCCAATTTTCGTATACGAACTAGATAATAAAGTAGTAGGATTTGCGACATTCGGCCCATTTAGAGCGTGGCCTGCCTACAAATATTCAATTGAACATTCTGTGTATGTTGATAAGGAATATAGAAAAAATGGTATTGGGTCCTCTTTGATGGAAGAATTAATCACATTTGCAAAAGAAAGAGAATATATGACCTTAATTGCTGGAATTGATGCGGAAAACGAGAAAAGTATTGCCTTGCATCAAAATTATGGATTTGTTCATGCCGGAACAATACAAAAAGCTGGTTATAAGTTTAATAGATGGCTGGATTTAGCCTTTTATCAATTGGAGCTTAACGGGCCTGAAAATCCTATAGAAGAATAGAGATATTTATTACGGTACAAATAAATTTAAAAAGAAATTGTATATATTTCAAAAGATAGTATGAAGAAATCTCATGCTATCTTTTTATATTCACCAACATAATTAAACAAAAAAAGGTTTTTTACATTTTATATCGAATTTTCAGAGGTGATAAAACAATATAAAAATAGAGATGAATATATATGACAGGTGGATTGCCCACAGCTACAATAAATATTGGTATAATGGGAATGTTTAATGAATTCCCGTTTCTTTATGTAATTGGAGGAAAAGATTTACCCGAGCGAGTTCATAATATAGAGGTTGATGAAACTATTACAACAGCTTTGAAATACATATACAAAGCATATAGTGAAAGCATGCTAGGAGTGAGCGATTGAAACGAAACTTAAAGACTTCAACAATTATTATTCTAATTGTAACGATTATTGCTCTTGAAGTTGGAATTGCACTATACGATCACACTTTGTCATTAGATACAATTTACTTTGCAGCGATTCTTATTTGTATTGTATTGCTTTTTGGCACACGTGTTTCTGAAGAGAAAGAAAGTACATCGAAACAAAGACGAAGACAAACAGCTTTTATATTTTGGCCATCTATTTTATTATTAATTGTTAGTTTTGCAGTTATTAGTTATGTAAGAATAGGCTATGTCTCTGTACCAGGGATAATTGGTTTCTCATGCTTTGTTACATATGGTGGATTTGTATTCATTAGTATTTTAAAGAGAAGAAACAAAAATTAAAAGTAGTTTACGAACTGGGGAGGATGAAAAATATATGAAACGCATAGAGAATGGTACTCGCACTGAAGGAGAATACATTAAAAATAAATTAATTCAATATAACATGTCCGTGCTGTCAGATGAAGTAAAACAGCAAATGGAACAAGTAAACCTCGTAGTGAAAGATGAGGAAGGAAAAATCTTTGGCGGGGTAACAGGAACGATGTATTTTTATCATCTTCATATCGACTTTTTATGGGTTGATGAATCAGTTCGTCATGACGGCTATGGCAGTCAATTGTTACATAAAATTGAAGACATTGCGAAGGAAAAAGGATGTAGACTCATATTACTAGATTCATTTAGTTTCCAAGCACCAGAATTTTATAAAAAGCACGGATACCGAGAATATGGTGTCGTTGAAGATTATCCGAAAGGGCATAGTCAACACCTTTTAGAAAAGAGATTATAATAATATTATGTATACTAGTTGGTGGGAGAAAGAATATGTACACGTATAAATTACAACATGAACAACCAATCTGTGCAGAGAAAATAAAGCAGCTTTACGATTCTGTCGGTTGGTGGCCAGAAAGAAAAGAAATTGATATTGAAAAAATGTTAAAGAATAGTATAGCAATTGGAGTATGGGAAGAAAATGAATTAATTGGATTTGCTAGAGTCGTTTCAGATGGTGTTTTTCGAGCGTACATAGAAGATGTTGTCGTACATGAAAGTGTAAGAAATAAAGGCATTGGAGAGAATATGCTTACAATATTACTGGAAGAGATATCTCATATTGATATTGTTAGTCTATTTTGCGGAGAGAAACTCATAAAGTTTTATGGTGAACAGCAATTTAAAGCGACGAAGCAAATTGTAATGCATCGTAATCAAATAGTGGAAGAATAAGAGGTGCCAGAAGAATGAATGCAACGAGAGAGTATTGTTTATCGAAAAGAAAAGCGACAGAAGATTCTCCGGATGGCTGGAGTGCAACATGTATGAGATTAAATAATAAAATATTTGCGATAGTAAACCATGAAGAAGGTGAAAAAGCTGCGATTACATTAAAATGTGATCCAGAACTTGCCTTGCGAATAAGAGAAGATTATCCCGAAACAATTATTCCTGGATATCATATGAATAAAAAACATTGGAATACAGTGTATATACATAAGGATGTAGAACAAGAGCAAATTAATAAAATGATTGATTGGTCGTATGATTTAGTACTACAATCATTTTCAAAGAAAAAGCAGAAAGAGTTAATGGATTAATATGTATTAGGGGTGGATGTAATGAAAGACTCAGTCAAAGATACGTATGATAAATTAGCGAGTACATATAAAGAAAATCTAGATTTGGCAAATCCATATAACAGTTATTATGAAAGACCAGCGATGATGGAGATTATTCCAAAGAAACTAGAAGGGAAGAGAATACTAGATGCTGGATGTGCAGCTGGATGGTATACTTCTCAATTCGTAGGTAGAGGAGCTAACGTTACAGCAATTGACGTAAGTTCTGAAATGGTAAAAGCAGCAAAGGAAAGTACAGGTGATAAAGCAACGTTTCTTTGTCATGACCTTCAAGAAACATTACCGTTTGAAGATAATGCTTTTGATATGATTGTAAGTTCGCTTACTCTTCATTACTTGCAAAATTGGAGTGATGTATTTCAAGAATTTCATCGCGTCCTTAAACCAGGTGGTTTATTTGTGTATTCCGTTCATCACCCATTTATGGATTTTACAAAGTTTCCGTGTGAAGATTATTTTAAAACGCAATTGTTAGTAGATACTTGGCGGAAACCCAATATTACAATTGAAGTAAGTTTCTTTAGAAGGTCACTTCAAGATATTATTAATGAAACAACGAGTAATTTTGTATTAGAAGAGTTAGTCGAGCCGAAACCGATTGAAAAGATGAAGGAAGTAGATGGAAAATCATATTATTATTTAAACACTAACCCGCATTTCCTTATTATAAAAGCGAAGAATAGAAAGTGAAACCGTATATAAATAGCTAGTAAAATGATTATATTTTACTAGCTATTTGCAGTTTCACATTATATATTAGGAGATTTTGAAATGAATACGAAACGAAATAGATTACTATATGCAATGTTTACTATAGTTGTTATTATTTTAGGTCTTAGTTCAAGAAAGTTTGCTTTTGCGTTACCTGATTTATTAAATGATTACTTAGGTGATGCTTTATGGGCATTAATGATTTTCACTGGATCCGGATTTTTGTTTTCTAAAATAGAAACGAAGAAATTAGCTTTTATTAGTTTGATATTTTGCTACGGGATTGAAATTAGCCAATTGTACCATGCACCTTGGATTGATAATATTCGTGCAACGACGATAGGTGGACTCGTTTTAGGTTACGGATTTTTGTGGAGTGATGTAGTTGCTTATACAATTGGTGTTGGAGTGGGAATGCTTTGTGAGTTTATTTTACGGAAGAAATAAGTGAATTTTAAAAGGGGTATTTGTATATGGAGGATATATTAGAAATTGCAAAGGGAAGAATCTATAGTAAGGACCATACTAATACGAAAAAAATAATATTAATTGGTTCTGGTGGTTCAGGAAAATCTACATTAGCTAAGCAGTTAGGAAATAAACTAAATATTAAGGTGCATCATCTTGATGCATTATTTTGGAAACCGAATTGGGAAGGTGTTCCGAAAGAGGAGCAAAGAATTGTTCAAAATAACTTAATTCAAGATGAGAATTGGATTATTGATGGGAATTATGGCGGAACAATGGATATAAGACTGAATGCAGCTGACACAATTATCTTCCTTGATATTCATAGAACGATTTGTGTTTATCGCGCTTTTAAAAGAATTGTACAATATCGAAATAAAACAAGACCAGATATGGGAGTATCCTAAGACGAAAAGACCTTCAATTTTCAAAAGACTAAATCAATTAAGTCAGGATAAAGAAATTATTATTTTAAAATCTTCAAATGAAGTTAAGCGATTTTTAAAAGAAGTGCAGCAAGTATAAACTTATGCACTCAAAGAGTAAATTTTGTTCCATTTTAAAATGGAGGGGATAACATTGAATGAAATCATTCGATCGATTGATTCTTATATGGTGAAAATTCCAGCAGGAGAAGTAACATTAAGAGATGATCGTATAAAAAAAGAATGGCAAGTTCAAATTAAACCATTTCTTCTTGCAAAGTATGCTGTAACAATGGAAATATATTATGCTATTACAAATAGTACACCAAATAATAATAAAGATAAGCATAAACCAGTTGTAAATATTTCATGGAATGATGCAATCGTTTTTTGTAATTTACTTTCTAAAAAAGCGGGATTAACAGAGTATTATTCTATTAGTGATGACGGCCAAAAAGTTAGTTGTAATTTAGAGTCAAGCGGTTACCGATTACCATCTGAGGCAGAGTGGCAATATACATGTAAAGCAGGTACAACGGGATATACGTATGGGGAACTTCAAAAAATAGCATGGTATAATGAAAATTCAAGTGGACTAATTCATGACGTTGGTAAAAAGGAACCGAATGCATGGGAACTTTACGATATGTTAGGGAACGTTTGGGAATGGTGCTATGATTTGTATGATGAAAAAGTGTACGGATCATACCGAGTTTTTCGTGGCGGTAGTTGGGCTGAAGCAGCTAGAGGTTGCGGTTCTACTTGTCGCCGTCGTAGCCATCCTACATTTCATATAGATGATCTTGGTTTTAGGCTTGCTAGGTCCATTTAGCAGGAAAATGATACAAATAACAAAGAAAGGAGTATGGAGGGTATCCATACTCTAAACAACATAGAAATGATTTAACGTAAGGAGTGTATTTAATGGCTAGAGTTTTATTCATTAACGCTGGATCAGAAGGACATATAAATCCAACATTGAAAGTTTTGGAGGAACTGATTTCCCGCGGTGAAGAGGTCGTTTATTTTTCAATAGAAGCCTTCAGGGAGCGTATTGAGAAGACAGGTGCTACCGTACGAACAATTGATGATCAAAAATTTTTACAAGCTTTTCTTTCCGGTGGCCGAAATTATTTACCAGAAAGAATAAATGGTCTTTTACATACAGCGGAAGTTGTAATACCTAGCGTTCTAGAACAAATAGAAGGTGAACATTTTGATTACATTATTCATGATTCTATGTTTGGCTCGGGCCATTTAATTGCTCAAATTCTAAAGCTTCCAGCAATAAATTCGTGTACATCTTTTGCACAGGACGAGAAATCATTTAAACAAATGTTAGATCATCTTTCGAAAAATATCCCAACGGAAGTTCAGGATAGAATACATAATGATTTTCAATACTTAACAAAAGGAATTGCAAAAAAATATGGTGTTGAAATAAAATCACCGTATGAAGTATTCTGTAATCCAGCACCACTTACTATTGTGTATACAATTAAGAAGTTCCAACCTTTTGGGGATATGTTTGATGAAACATTTAAATTTGTAGGACCATCTATTTCTACACCAATAGTAAAAGATAATTTTGATTTTAATTTAATGAAAGAGAAGAGCCCGATTTATATTTCATTAGGTACTGTTTTTAATGAAGCAATTGATTTTTATAAACTTTGTTTTAAAGCATTCGAAAATAGTGAGCATACAATTGTAATGGCTATTGGGAGTAAAACGCAAATAAGTGATTTGGGGGAGATTCCTAAAAACTTCATTGTGAAAAATTATGTTCTGCAAACTGAATTGCTTACATATACGAAATTATTTATTACACATGGAGGAATGAATAGCACACATGAAGGCTTATATAACGGAGTTCCGCTCATTGTAATTCCGCAAAGTGCGGACCAGCCAGTAATTGCAAAGCAAGTAGCAGATCTTGGAGCGGGAGTTACATTGCAAATGCAAGGATTAACTGCGGATCAACTAAGTGAAAGTGTAGAGTTAGTGTTAAATGATTTATCGCTTAAGGAAGCAGCTTTGAATATGAAGGAATCTTTCCGGAAAACAGGTGGTTATAAGCAAGCAGTTGATGAAATTTTTAAATTTACAGGCCGTTATTAAAACTATACATGTGAAAGGGTGTCTATATTAAATGATATAGACACTTTTATGTTATATGAAGCGAGGAATTGATGAAATGGAAAGAATGAAAATACTAGATGTAAATTTTGCTGACATGACAGCTACACCATTTTTTCAAGTGGAGGCGAAAAATAGAATTAGATTCGATATAGAATTATTTGAGGGTAATTTGAGAGGATTAAGAGGGATTTTGACTGAACTTTTTAAAAGTCCTGATACAATTGATGTTTCATTTATTTCCGGTTACATAACATATGGTAAAAGTAAGAGAATAAATGAGAAAACAAAAATTGGAAGGTTCATGAAGATTAAGAATTGGGCAGAAACGAAAGTAGACGTTGATGATCTTGAAAGTACAATCATATTTACTACGATTAAAGGTGTACATGAAGATGAAGTATATAAGTATTGCAAGTATGTCGTTAATGGTGGTCAGCAAGCGTATATTTCTTTTTATAACGATACTTATTTATTGTATATAAGTACAGACGTTATTGACATTGTTTCACCAGATACAAGTTTAATAGAAAAGTTAAAACTTCAATACAGTGAAGAATATGATAAGTTTTATAAAACTATATTGACGGATTCGGAAATGTTTACAAGTGATAAGTAATTTCAAAGTATTGATAGAAAGATATATGGAAAATGGAGATGGCACGTTGTTTTAAAATAATGTGATCTCAAATTGCCATGCGTTTTAAGTTAACGATGAAGGGTTTCAAGACGACTTGGTGCAATTCATCCATATATATACCTAAAATTTTTCATTACAAGTACTACAATTTCTATTGCTCACTTTTACTTTATAAATTTAGGATGTAGTTTTACGTGTTAGTAGTAATTTCACTATTTCTGCACAACTTCTGCACACATTTAGGTGATTTCTATGTCATGATATATTCCATAAGTGAAATATTTCACAAGAAATGAAATGTTTCTTTACGACGGTGTATGCATATTTACGCATACACGAAATAAGATTGACTCTTGTTATTCTTTTACATCAAAGCCCACATTACACTACGAAGTATAACAAGAAGGGGACAGGAACATGAATAATCGATTTTTAAAACAACTACAAAACTTGAAAATGAACAAAAAAAGTATAGGAGCTGTTGCATTAACAGCTGGAATTATCAGCACGACACTTATTCCTCAAAATGCATACGCGCATGGCTTTGTTGAAAAGCCTGGTAGCCGTTCCGCTTTATGTAGTCCAACTTATGGTGCTCTAAATGTAAACTGCGGAAGTGTTATGTATGAACCACAAAGTTTAGAAGCTCCAAAAGGATTCCCACAAGGTGGCCCAGTTGATGGGCAAATCGCTTCTGCAGGTGGAAAATTTGGCGGTATTTTAGATCAACAAACAGCAAATCGTTGGTTTAAAAATACAATCACTGGTGGGGAAAATACATTTACTTGGAAGTATACAGCACCTCACTTAACAAGCAAATGGCACTACTATATTACAAAAAAAGGATGGAATCCAAATAAAGCACTAACAAGAGCAGACTTTGAGCCAATTGGCACTGTACAACATGATGGTTCTGCAGCTTCAAATAATTTAACTCATAAAATCAATGTACCTACTGACCGTAGTGGATATCATGTGATTTTAGCTGTATGGGATGTAGCTGATACAGCTAATGCGTTCTATAATGTAATTGATGTGAATCTCATCAATAATGTGAAACCAGACACAGAATCGCCAAGTATTCCAAATGGAATTCAGGCGCAAAAAGTAACAGCAAATAGTATAGAACTAACATGGAACGTTTCTACGGATAATGTAGGAGTAAAAGGGTACCAAATCTTCCGTAACGGAGAGATGATTGACACAGTACCAGGCACTTATTTTATTGATAAGAAATTACAACCAAGCACAGAATACACTTATACTGTAAAAGCAATTGACGCAGCTGGCAATGTATCGAAAGAAAGTACAGCGCTTACAGTGAAAACAACAGTTGAAGCTCCTGATACAGAAGCACCAACACAACCAAAAGGATTACATAGCATGGGAACAACAGCGTCAAGTGTGGATCTAATGTGGAGCCCATCTGATGATAACGTTGGAGTAGACTATTACGATATTCATAGAGAAATAGAAGGAACAATGAAAAAAATTGCAACATCCAATACGACTTCTTATATGGATAAAAATTTACTCGCTAATACTACTTATAAATATGCAGTGAAAGCAGTGGATGTAGTTGGAAATGAATCCGTACAAAGTGATACGTTCACAATTACTACAAAAACTGAAAGCGCTTCATATGAAGCGTGGGATGCAAAGAAAGCATATAAAAAGGAAGATAGAGTTTTACACGAGGGAAAAGTGTATGAAGCAGTCCAGAATTATGAAGGACATGGGGATCCAAACTGGATTTTTGCTTTATCCTTATGGAAAACAGTGTAAGCTTTACCTCAAAATGAAATGAAAGATGATGGGCTTTGATGCAAAAAAAGGAAGTTTGAGAGTTAACTTTTCTGCTTATAAAAAAGACGACGTATTCAGCGTCGTCTTTTTGTATTAATCTAGAATATTCATCAAAGAGACTTTCAAACGAATAAGCTACAGAAAGGTTACTATACGAATACATAATGTAGAATCATATAGTAACCTTTCTATTATGATAACACTTTCGTCATAAGAATATGTGGAATTCCATCTTCCATAAATACGTCGGAAGAAGTTTGATAGCCTAATTTTTCATAAAACCCTTCAGCTTGTGTTTGACCGTGTAGTTTAACTTTGTTTGCTTCTTTGTTACGAGCAATCTCTTCTAACTTTTGAATGATTACTTTGCCTAATCCGTATTTGCGATAGTCTTTTAAAATACAAATTCTTTCTAGTTTACCCATTCCGTCAACGAATCGTATACGGCCAGTTCCTACAGGAAGTTCATTATAATAAACTAATATATGTTTGCATGCCTCGCCTATTTGGTCATATGTATCGAATTCATCTTCAAGTGGGACACCTTGTTCTTTTACAAAGACTTCTTTTCGAATGTGAAAGGCAGTTTCTAAATCTGTAAGTTCTGTTATGAGTTTGGATTGCAAATTGTTCAGCCCTTTCTAGTGTGATATGAATGTGTTTTCATAGTATATCATACTGTAATGCTATAAAAGAAAAAACTGACTTGCAAAAGTCAGCCTTTAAAATGCTTAATATTCTTTTATGCCGTTTTTTGTTCCGATGATCGCTTTGCTCGTCATATTGATAAATAATCCTGTTTCAACTACACCGGTAATCATCTTTAACTCTGTATGTGTATCATTTGGATTCAATATTTTGTTTGGAAAAATACAATCAATAATTAAATTGCCGTTATCAGTTATAAATGGTCCGCCATCTTTCATACGTAAACGCGTTTCGCATCCTAAAGATTGAATTCTCTTTTCAGTTTGCTTCCAAGAGAAGGGGGTGATTTCAATAGGAAGTGGAAAGGTACCTAAATGTGAAACGAGTTTGGATTCATCTGCAATAATAATAAGTTCTTTAGAGGAGGTGGCAACAATCTTTTCGCGAAGTAATGCACCACCACCACCTTTTATTAATTGTAAATCATTATTGATTTCATCTGCTCCATCAATTGTGAGATCAAGTATATCAATTTCATTTAAAGAGATTAGCGGAATAGATAATTGTTTTGCTAATACTTCAGTTTCTTTTGATGTCGGTACAGCTTGAATGGATAACCCTTTTTGTACACGGTGACCTAACTTTTGTATCGTCCAATATACGGTTGAACCCGTACCAAGTCCAATCGTCATACCATCTCTTACAAAGCTAGCAGCATATTCGCCTGCAAGCTGTTTTAAATTCATCATTTTACTCCGCCGGGCGTGGTCCAGCATCTAAACCGGAACTTTCAACTGTAAGTATTGGGCGAACAGTAATATCTTTATGTACACGCATTTGGCACGATAATCGTAAGTGGTCTTCAATTCCTTTTTCCGTAATAGCTTGTTTTTCATCATTTGTCGCCTCACAAAAATCACCTGCAATGACTTCAACTCTACAAGTTGTACATCTTGCTTTGCCACCGCAACGATGAAGAATGTGTACACCGTTATCTTCAAGTGCTAATACTAATTTCGTTCCTTCTTTAATATCGAAAGTTCCGGTACCTTCAACTGTTAATTTTGGCAAATTGATTCCTCCTCATGTAAAATGCTATATAACATATTTATGACCCGTATTCATGAACATAAACATAAAATTAATTATAAGCCCCGTAACTTTTTTATTTGTTCAATCGTTTAATAAGTAAGCGCTGAAAAGGAGTGGTTATTTTGTGCACAAAAGTAACTCAGGTTTTAAAGAATCATATCGATATGAATCATTCAAATATAAATTTATTAATTGAACATTATCCAGAGGTAAAAAGATACTGTACGTTTTTGACGAAGAATAAATGGGATGGGGAAGACCTTGCCCAAGAAGCAATTTGCAAAGTTCTTCAAAAGTATAGTGAGAAGGAAATTTGTATAACGCTTCTGTATAAAATTGCTCGAAATCAATGGTTAGATCAAATGAAATCAAAATCCGTTCAAGAAAAGTTAGAACAGCAAAATACATTTGAAGAACCACATGGAAAAATTGCAGATTTGCATGAAATGGTAGGGAAAGTATTGTCTTCGTTAAATGTGCAACAATCCGTAATTTTATTATTGAAGGATGTTTTTCAATATAGTATCGCGGATATTGCAAAGATATGCTCTGTATCAGAAGGGGCAGTGAAAGCATCTTTATTTAGGAGTAGAAATAGGCTGAAAACTGTAAATGAAGAAGGCATTGAAATAGTGGAGTACACGGATGATGTTGAAATCGTTGTAACTTCTATTCGAGAAGAAAGACCTGAATTGTTGACGAAACTTCTCCCAACAATAGATTTCACTAAGTTACCATCAATACAACCAGTGTTATTCTTCAGTATGAAACAATCTTCTTCTTACAGTTGTATGCTTAATGCGGCATAAAACAGATGGAGGGATTTATAATGAGTGTAATTCCTTACGTAATAGAACAAACGAAATTAGGAGAACGCTCCTATGATATATATTCAAGATTATTAAAAGACCGAATTATTATGATTGGTTCAGAAATTAACGATCAAGTTGCAAGCAGTGTAGTAGCACAATTATTGTTTTTAGAAGCGGAAGATGCAGAAAAAGATATATTCCTGTATATCAATAGTCCGGGTGGTTCAACGACAGCGGGATTTGCAATATTAGATACGATGAACCTTATTAAACCAGATGTGCAAACACTTTGTATGGGCTTTGCGGCATCATTCGGTGCGCTTTTACTATTAGCTGGCGCAAAAGGAAAAAGATTTGCGCTCCCTAACAGTGAAATCATGATTCATCAACCGCTCGGCGGTGTAAAAGGGCAAGCGACGGAGATTGAAATTACAGCAAAAAGAATTTTAAAGTTAAAACACGATATAAATAAAATTATCGCAGAGCGAACAGGGCAACCAGTTGGAAAAGTAGCACATGATACAGAAAGAGATTATTTTATGACGGCAGTAGAAGCGAAGGAATATGGAATTGTCGATGCAGTTATTGAGAAAAAATAACGTAAAACAGGCTAGAGAATATACTAAATTCTCTAGCCTGTTTTTGTCATTCTTTATTCTTTTATCCATTCATCAACTAAAGCTTGATTCTTTTTTATCCATTTTCGAGCGGCTTCTTCTGGATCTTTCGTTTTATTTAGCATGACCATTAAAGTACCTAGTTGTTCATCGTTCATTTTCCATTGATCAAAGTATTTCACAATATCCGGATGATCTTTTTCGAAACCTTTACGAACTGAGTAATAAATGTCATCTTTTTCACCATATACTTTCTTAGGGTCTTTTAAATATTTTAAGTCAAATTCTGAAAAGCCCCAATGAGGATTCCAAAGTGTAACAGCGATTGGTTTCTTTTTCGTATATGCCTTCTTTAGTTCGCTCATCATCGCAGCTTCTGAAGATTGGACAAGTTTTAGTTTTATATCATATTCCTTCATTGCTTTATTCGTTAAATTCATTAGGCTACTACCAGGTTCAATCCCAACAATTTTATTATCTAGCTCATCTTTATGTGCATTTAAATCTTCAATACTGTTAACGTTTTTCACATAAGAAGGGACGACTAAACCAAGCCCAGTACCTTCATACCATTTTGATTTTAAGACGAAGTCATCTTTGTAACGGGCATTTAATGGTTTATCTGTAACAGGAAGCCATACTTCTAGATTCGCATCAACATCACCACGTGCGACGCCAGTCCATATCGCAGCTTTTTCTAAATACATGAGTTCAACTTTATAGCCTTTTTCTTCTAATAAAACTTTCCACATATTTGCGGTTGCGATATTTTCTTTCCAACTTGTTACACCAAGTTTAATTTTTCCTTTCGAATTTGCATTTGTTGCATTACAAGAAGTGAAAATCATACTAATAAATAGTAACAGACTTATAATCCATATTTTTTTTCGCATTCAAAACCTCCTGTGAAGCTTTTGCTTTTTATAAATTAATCTATAAGTGAACCTTCTTATTATGAACGGAAACAAGAATTTTTAAAGAAATCTTATATATGTCATTTTTATGTAATATTTCTCTGTAAAATCGCAACACTATGTAAATAGATGGGTAGAAAAGGAGTAGTGACATGGATAATACAAAGGTACGTGTTGAAAATGTAACAAAAGTCTTTGGGAAACATCCGCAACGAGCGCTTACCTTATTAAAAGAAGGAAAAAGCAAATCCGAAATTTTAAAAGAGACAGGAATGAACGTTGGTGTGAAAAAGGCAACGTTTGAAGTATACACCGGAGAAATTTTCGTTATTATGGGTTTATCCGGTAGCGGGAAATCAACGCTAGTTCGAATGCTAAATCAATTAATCAAACCGACAGCGGGGCATATATACATAGATGGTGAAGACATCGCAACGATGGGAAAAGAAGAATTGCGAAGAGTAAGAAGGACGAAAATGAGTATGGTTTTTCAGAAGTTTGCTTTATTTCCACATCGCACGGTAATACAAAATGTTGCGTACGGGTTAGAAATTCAAGGAGTTCCAGTAGAGGAACGAGAAAATAAGGCGTTAGAATCGCTACAGTTAGTAGGACTCGATCATCATAAAGATAATTACCCTAGTCAACTTAGTGGTGGTATGCAGCAGCGTGTTGGAATTGCAAGGGCACTAACGAATAATCCAGATGTATTACTAATGGACGAGTCATTTAGTGCATTAGATCCACTAATTCGAAAAGAAATGCAAGATGAATTGTTAGAGTTACAAGATAAAATGGAAAAAACAATTATTTTTATTACACATGATTTAGATGAAGCTCTTCGAATTGGTGATCGTATCGCATTAATGAAAGATGGAGAAATTGTCCAAATTGGAACACCGGAAGAAATTATGATGAGCCCTGCAAATGAATTTGTAGAGAAATTCGTGGCGGATGTGAATTTAGGAAAAGTAATTACGGCAGAATCTATTTTAAAAAGACCAGAAACGTTATTAATCGATCGTGGGCCGCGTGTAGCTCTGCAAATTATGAGAAATGCAGGTGTTTCTACGGTATATGTTGTGAACAAAAAGTATGAGTTTTTAGGTATTTTAACAGCGGATGATGCAAGTAAAGCAATGAAAAAACAATGGCCAATTGCTGATTTATTACTTAACGATATTCCACACGTTTATCTAGATACATTACTGGAAGAAACGTATGCAAAAATGGCGGAGATGAAATATCCATTACCCGTAATTGATGAAAAGAAAAGGTTGAGAGGAATTATTAAACGTGAAAGTGTCATTCAAGCTCTTGCAGGAAACATCGAAGAAGAGGTGAAAGACGATGAATAATATTCCGCGCATTCCATTAGGCGAATGGGTCGATTCATTTGTTGCAAGTTTATATGAGCACTTTGAAGGCTTGTTCCGAGGATTCTCCTATATTATCGGTGGATTTGTTGATTTACTCACTAATTTTTTAACAATAATACCAGCCATAGTGATGATTATCATCTTATGTTTCCTCATTTGGTACACAACGAGGAAATTATCTTTAGTCATTTTTACGCTCATCGGATTATTATTTATTTTAAATATTAACTACTGGGCACAAACGATGCAAACATTAGCGCTCGTACTTACGTCAGTTATTATTTCAATTATTATCGGAATTCCCATTGGCATTTTAGCATCTCAAAATGAACGTTTCTCAAAATTTTTAAAACCGACATTAGATTTTATGCAAACAATGCCGGCATTCGTCTATCTCATTCCCGCGATAACATTTTTTGGAGTAGGCGTCGTACCAGGCATTATTGCTTCCGTTATTTTTGCTATGCCACCGACAATCAGATTTACAGACTTAGGAATTAGACAAGTTCCAGAAGATTTAATTGAAGCTGCGAATGCATTTGGCTCTACCGCATCACAAAAATTATTTAAAGTACAATTACCGCTCGCAACCGGAACGATCATGGCTGGCGTGAATCAAAGTATTATGCTTTCGTTATCAATGGTTGTAACAGCTTCACTTGTAGGAGCGCCAGGACTTGGCGTCGATGTATATCGCTCTGTAACACAAGTAAATATCGGAATGGGATTTGAAGCTGGACTAGCTATCGTCGTGATTGCGATTATATTAGACCGAATTACGCAAGGTTTTTATACAAAAAGAAAATAATTCAAAAAACACACTTTATACTACAAAGTGTGTTTTTTGAATTCGAATTACATCCGAACAATAACAGAACCTCCAGCTGGTGCACAAACTTGGTTTTGCTGTTGTTCCATTGATTTTATTAATTGATTATTTTCTTCGATTAATGAGATTAATTTAGCTAATTGGCTTTCAAGGCTTGCGATGCGCTGCATCATGTATTGCGAATCATAATGCAGTGTATTCCTTACTGGATGGGGGGAGTAAGCATATTGTTGATTTATATTTGGATTCCAATGAGGATACATTTGAATCGTTCCTCCTTCAATAAATTACTGATCTTTCTTATAGTAAATGCCTATGTATATGTAATGGTGACTTAAAAATTCTTTCAAACGAAGAGGATTATGTAGGGGAATGGAAAAGTAATAAAGTACATTTTTTGGAAATTTTCAAGCGGAATAGCAAATATATTAGTAGACAGCAAAGTTCATGTAAATGGATATTATATGGGGAGAAATTATGAGAGGAGATGCTATTTTGGCTAATAATAAAAAAAGAAATGATGCTATGACAATTGGTGTCGCTATAGGTGTTGTAATCGGTGTAATTCCTGGTGTATTTAATGATAATATAGCAATCGGAATAGCGATTGGGATTGCAGTTGGAATGGGGATTACGCTTTTGAAGAAATAATGAGTTGTAAATTATTTTAATGTGAAAATTCTCATTTCAAGAGATTGAATTTTCGGAATATAAAACCTATTTTTCCTTTTTTTATGATATTATATATGCAAAGGATGGTGATGGATATGCCAATAAACAATCAAGCAGAACAAAACTGCTTCATTTGTGAAAAACATAAAGGGAACATTACAGTTCCAGGTGGAGCTATTTACGAAGATGAACTCATTTACGTTGGACATGTCCATTGGGATGCAGAAGAAACATATCTTGGTTATGTAATGATTGATATAAAGAGACATGTACCTGGTCTCGCTGAATTAACTGAAGATGAGGCAAAGGCATTCGGACTGATAACAAGTAGAGTAAGTAAAGCGCTTAAAGAAAGCGAAGGTGCAGAACATATTTACAGTTTCGTTTCAGGTAATGGTGTACCACATATGCATATGCACATTATACCGCGTTATCCAAATACACCAAAAGAGTTTTGGTCACCGACTGAAGTAGCAAATTGGACTGGTGCACCCTATGGAGATTCAGAGAAAATAAAAAAACTATGCGAAAGAATACGAAAGTATATGGTGAATGAGTATGCATACAACAAATAATACACAATATTCATGGGTTGGAAGTAGAGAAATGTGTTTAGACGAAGTTTCAGTAAAGCAATATGGCGATATTGTACTTGGTAAATACGGCGGAAATATAAGCGCCGGAGCAAAAAAGAATGAAGACGGTGCATTAGTTTGGTCGAATGGTGATTGGGAATTTACCGTTATATTAGACGGACATAATAGTGCAGAAAGTGTTGATTTAGTAGTAAGTACGATTCAAGCAGAATATGAAAATATAAAAGTAATTATGAATGAACTGATTGAAACAGTATCTCGATCTGTTGAAAATTATATACTTACAATTTTTCAATCCTCCTCATTTAAAGAAAAGTGCAAAAGAGTAAAAGGTGAAACAGCTTGCTTAATATGTGTAAGAAAAGAAAATTACATATGGTGGCTATCTATTGGTGATTGCCTAGTTTATGTATTTCATGATGAATTACATAAATTAGGACAATATACATTAAACCAACGTCAATTTTATGAATGGATTGGTAATGTAAACACGTTTGATTTACCCGTTCCATGCTATTCTTCAGGAATTCGTGAACTACGTACTGGAAAGAATCGAATTGTAATGGTGACAGATGGGGTATTAGAATGCGGGGAACGCCGTTATGAAACGCCATTAAACCTATACAGTGATATGAATAAAAATAATATAGAGCTTAAAGAAAATGTTCACAATATTTTAGAACACGTTCATCATCAATTAGGACGAGATAGTGCGACCATTATTAGTTGGGATTATGAAAATGATGCATATGCTACGTATCCGAGTGATCAGCCGGAGAAAATTAAAGTGAAAAAATAAAAAGGAGAGGGTTTTCTGTCAGTTACAAAAATATCCTTATTAATTTTATGGGTGCTATCTTTATTGGTTTTTGAAAGAATAGCGAGAAGACAGTTAAATATACCGAAACAAAAAGGATGGAATAACCAATATGTGAATGATACACATAAATGGGGAAATAGAATTATTATTTCCTCTTATATAGTTGTTATTGCTATAAGCACTTTTCTTCCAAATCGTATATTTATGGGCTATGTACCTCTTTTGTTTTTTATTACGTTATATGGATTTCAATCATATATGGAGTGGAAGTATGATAAGGAATCGCGTGAGTTTTTGATTTCATTATTAGGAGTTGTAGCATTAATAATAACAGGGTTCATACTATATTTCTTCCTTTAATATAGTATAAATTTAAAGGAAGAGGGAGAGAAGAAATGAAAAACCCTTTCTTACGTGCAGAATCGATCATTTTTAATGAAGATCATTCAAGAATACTCGTTCAATAACCGTTAATATAGTCCACTTTATTTTAAACAATTCAATGAAGTAATAGGAGGAATGATATTGAGAACCTATACATTTTGGATTATAATTTTTGTTTTTTGTATAGCGGGCTACTTTTTGGATCGATTTTTAAGAAAAAAATTGAATATGCCAAAGAGTGGGTTTTGGGGATATAATAAATATGTAAATAGCTTACATAAAAAATTGGAAATAGGACTGCTTTTTGTTTATTTAATAATTAGTTTTATTTACATCTTTAAATTCGAAAGCACTAATATTTGGTTTATCATTTTCACTTATTTAGGGGTTACGTGGATCCTAAGGACATGGATGGAATGGAAGTATGATAGAGAATCGAAAGAATATATTTTTTCGATAATTGGATTATTTGCATTTATTTTTATGACTTCGATGCTATTTTACTTCGTTCCACCTGCTGCATAATAAAATGATTATTGATGGTACAAATAATGAGATAACTAATTAATAAGAAACCATTCATCTATACATGAATGGTTTCTTATTATGTGTACGAAGTTCGGTCTTCGCAATTTAATCATTTATTTTAGCCAATATGGATTTAATGAAATTTGTTTTATCCTCTGCATATTTATGCTTATCATTTGGGTTAGCTGTTGAAAGTTGAATCTTTAACTGTTCATACTGCATACGAGAAGTTTTATTGTCTATTAAGTAATCTCTGAATTTTAATTGTTCTATTAAATATGGATTCCCTTGCTCATACATATGAATTTGATGAGTTCTTGGCTCACCTTTATTGAAATAATACCTTTCGGGTAATACATCTTTTCTATATTTATAATTTAATTGTTCTAGGTTTGTAATACATTTTAGACCACTTTTGGAATCTCTTAATTCAATCGCAATATCAATAATAGGTTTTGCGCTTAAATGCGGGATGGAAGTACTTCCGATATGGTGTATCGCTAAAATATATTTTCCAATGTGTTCCTCAATTAATTGTTTTTCTTTTGAAAACTCAAATTCCCACTCTTCGGACCACGGAACTAAAAACACTTTACCATAGGGTAAACCTAGCATTTAATTAGCACCCCTTACATATTTTTTCAATAAAGTTACTTACATTTTCTTAAAGCTCCTCAATACAAGAAACTCCCACAATCTCCAAGGAAGAACCTTCTTCGCAAAGATCATAAATTTTACACCTTTCCCAATTGGGTATCGTAATGTAGTACGCCTTGCTTCAGCAATTTCTACGATTTTATTTGCAACATCCATCGGATTACCAAGTGTATCGTTGCCATTGTTTATGTGCTTTTGTATTTTATCCATATATTCTTTGTAAGGAGAGGTTGTATCAGATTGGTTTTCAGCTAATTGTTTACCAACTTCCCATATGTTCGTGTTATAAGAACCTGGTTCAAGTAAGGCAACGTCTATTCCGAAAGGTTTTACTTCTAAGCGAAGGGATTCACTCCAGCCTTCTAATGCATATTTTGAAGAAACGTAAGGGGATAAACCAGGGAATCCGACTTGGCCGCTAATGCTGCTTATATTAATGATTTTTCCGCTTTTCTGTTCTCTCATATATGGTAAGGCAAGCTGAGTGATTGATATAGCTCCAAAAAGGTTCGTTTCAAATTGTTTACGGTATTCCTCTACTGGAATTTCTTCTACAAAGCCCCCAGTTGCATAGCCTGCATTATTAATGAGAAGGTCTACTCTGTTTATTTCTTTTAAAAATAATTGGAAGTTATGTATAGAACCTTGATCTGTTACATCTAATTGTTGAACTTTTATATTTTGTTGTAAGTGGAGTTTAGTAGCTTGAGATATTAAGTCTACTTGTTTTTCAAGATTTCGCATTGTAGCAATGACAAAATAGTCTTTTTTTGCAAGTTCAAGTGTCGTTAAAAGTCCGAATCCACTTGATGCCCCTGTAATAATCGCGATTTTTGTATTCATTGTTCGCTCGCTTTCTTTTTCTTTTATCATAACGAGTTATAAAGAGAAAATCTATTTATTGTATAAAGATATTTGATATAATTGAAAATAATTATCAATTAAATTTTGGTTTTTACATAAAAGGAGTGTGGGTTTCATGGAGACTAACGGTTTTCATGATATTTTTCATAAATATTTTTATGGTTTACAAGTTGTAGAGGAAAGACATATGAATGTTCCAAAAACAATAGGTATGGGTGAAATACGAAGATGGACTTCATTTTCAGGTATGGAAATTGTGTTATCAAATTATCAATTTCATAATAACCATCGCATTCAGTTTGCATCGGACGCAGCAATGGTGGAGCTTAATTTTTGTTTACAAGGGTTCGGAGAAGTGCAAGTTGGTCATTCTTCGTATGAATTAATGACTGGAAATAGCTATTTATATTTTATGAATGATTTTGATGTAGTATTTGAATATGAAAAAGAAACGCCTCTATATTCATTAGCGATTGGGATTCCTGTACAATTGTTTAATCATTTCATGATGAATAATGCTATTGAAAAAAGTCTTGATTTTCATTCTATATTAGGAAATCAACCTTTTAAAAAGTTTCAAAATCCAATTGATTCTATAACATCTAATCTTATTAAGAGAATGATAGAGTATCCCCAAAAGGATCGTATTAATCAACTAGAAATAGAAAGTAAAGCGCTCGAATTGCTTTCTATACATTTTGGGAGAGTGTTGCTTAATGATTGTGACGCAAATAAAAGGAGTCAATTATCAAAACAGGATTTGAATAAAATAAAACAGGCTGAAGAAATTTTACTTCAACGAATGGAATCACCCCCATCATTATTAGAATTAGCTAAAATAGTAGAGTTAAATGATTATAAATTAAAAATTGGGTTTAAAGAATTATTTGGGATGTCCACATTTGCATATTTACGAGAAAAGCGTATGGAACATGCGATAGAGTTACTGCGTTCGGGAAATAGTAATGTGACCGAAACGGCATTTGCAGTTGGATACAATAATGTCAGTCATTTTTCAGAGTTATTTCGTAAAAAGTATGGAATGAATCCATCAGAACTTTTACGTATTTATTAACGTAAAACAGGAATAATCCGCTATACCGTAAATTCCTCCGTCATTTGGTAGTTGCTTTTTGTAATGGTCATTATAATTACAAACAACATCCAATTGGAAATAACTTTTTATGGAGGAATTTAAATGAAAGAACGGAATGAAAGTCATTTTTGGATATTTGTATTAACAGGAATGTTTCTTATTATAACAACGACGGGTTTTGCACGTATGGCATATGGAATTATATTACCGTTTATGCAAGAAGGACTCCATTTATCTACAGCTCAAGCAGGTATGTTAGGAACTATACTCTTTTTAGGGTATTTATTAACAGTCGGAACATCTGGAATACTTACTATCCGTTTTGGAGCAAAATCAGTTTTATTAATAGGGAGTTGGCTCGTCGTTATAAGTTTAATAGGATTATCATTTGTTCCTTCAGTTTGGATAGCTGCTATTTTTATGCTATGTTCTGGAGCTGGAAGTGCTCTTGTATATATACCACTCATGTCAATAACAGTAGGATGGTTTCCAGAAAAAAGAGGAACTGCAATGGGGCTGTTATTAAGTGGTGCTGGCATAGGCATGCTATTTAGTGGAATAATCGTTCCTTATATAGTACGTACATTTCCAGAGTATAGTTGGCGTGGTTCATGGCTTTTGTTTGGCGTTATTACATGTATTGTTGTATTCGTTGCCTCAATTGTTTTGAAAAATCCAGAAGTTACTGAAGATGAGGGGGAAAGGAATAATAAGTCGTTTTTATGGAAAACGAAAGAGTTATACATCATTGCATGGATGTATTTTATTGTGGGCGTTGTTTATTTAATTCCAAATTTATATCAAACTAGTTTTATGATTAATAATGGTATTTCGGCATCAATTTCGGGAACTGTTTATGCGATTGCAGGAATGTTTTCAATCGTAGGAGCTCCTGTCTGGGGATTGATTTCGGATCGGATTGGTATAAAGAAGACGTTATGTATTGCACTTTTATTAGCTGTAATAGGTGATATGATTCCAATTATATTTGGACATACCATTGGCTTTATCATGTCGGCAATTATTTGGGGTTCCAGCCTCGGAGGTATCCTTTTATTAATTCAAGTTGCTGCTTCAAAGCAAGTATCTCCGAAATATGTCTCAATGGCAATTAGTTTTATATCCGTTTTCTATGCAGTTGGTCAAATGATTGGACCAGGACTTGCAGGATGGATTATCGGGGAAAGTGGATATACAACAGCTTATGGATTAGGTGCTTTCGGTTTCTTTATGTGCATATGTTTGGGATTAAGGCTAAAAAGAGGGGATCTGGCAAACTCAGCGTATATAGAGAAGTGAGTATTGTCTTGAAATGAATCTTTTTAATGGGGGGAAGCAAAGTGTTCCATGTTAAAGACGTATTAGCAGATCAGTTATTAGCAAATGCGAATGATCCCAGTTGGTATATTCCATTTTCAGATGCAGTTAAGGATTTATCTGAGAGAGAAGCTTTCTGGAAACCGAATGAAGAGTGTAATAGTATAGCTGAAATTGTACAACATTTACTGTATTGGAATACGACGTGGCAAACTAGGTACAAAGAATCAAATGTTAATGCTGTGCCTGCTATTGGTGATAATAACAAAAGTTTTATGCTTTCAGATAATCAAACATTTGAAGAGTTAAGAGAAAAACTATTAGAGAAACTGTTACAATGGCAAAGTCTCATAAATGAAGACAAGGTTGAAAGTGATGTAATTGGATTTCCTGTATCTGCGAAGTGGTGGGAAGTATTAGCTAATGTAACGACTCATAACGCGTATCACATTGGTCAAATTATTTACATTCGGAAATTACAGAAGAGTTTTGATAATGAATAAGATAATAATTCTCAAATTAGGTGAACAAAAGTGGACAAAACGAGACAGATGTCTCATTTTGTCCACTTTTTTATTATGAAAGAAAAGAGAAAACCTATTAAATCAGGGATTAGAATTTGGCACAGTACTTGCAATATAAAAGATGAACAAGAAAATAGGAGGGCTGGACATGTTAAAAACAACTGAAAGTAAAGGGAATGAAATTACGAAAGAACAAGCTCGTTGGATGTATGAAAAAATGTTAGAGATTCGTAAGTTTGAAGACAAGGTGCATGAATTGTTCGCGCAAGGCGTTCTGCCAGGTTTCGTTCATTTATACGCTGGTGAAGAAGCAGTAGCAGTTGGTGTATGTGCCCACTTAACAGATAGTGACAATATTACAAGTACGCATAGAGGTCACGGCCATTGTATCGCAAAAGGTTGTGATTTAAATGGCATGATGGCCGAACTTTTTGGGAAAGCGACAGGGTTATGTAAAGGTAAAGGTGGTTCAATGCATATTGCCGATTTAGATAAAGGAATGCTTGGTGCAAATGGGATTGTAGGCGGAGGTTTTCCACTTGCTTGCGGTTCAGCATTAACAGCTAAATATAAAGGAACGAAAGATGTAAGTGTTTGCTTCTTCGGTGACGGAGCAAATAATGAAGGAACATTCCATGAAGGGGTTAATTTAGCAGCGATTTGGAAGTTACCAGTTATTTTTATCGCAGAAAATAACGGTTACGGTGAAGCAACAACATTTGAATATGCTTCTAGTTGTAACTCTATTGCTGATCGTGCAAAAGCATATAACATTCCGGGTGTTCAAGTAGATGGAAAAGATCTATTAGCAGTATATAAAGCGGCGGAAGAGGCTGTTGAGCGTGCACGTAATGGCGGTGGCCCAACTTTAATTGAATGCATGACATATCGTAATTACGGTCATTTTGAAGGAGAAGCACAAACGTATAAAACAGCGGAAGAAAAAGAAGAACATTTAAATGAAAAAGATGCGATTGTGCATTTCCGCAAGCATTTAATTCATGAAGCTTTATTAACGGAATCCGAACTTGTGGATATGGAAAAGGCAGTAGATGAAGCAGTACATAAATCAATTGAATTTAGTGAAAACAGTCCATATCCAGAGGATGAAGAATTATTAAAAGATGTATACGTTTCTTACAAATAAGAGGAGGGTGAAAAATAATGACTAGAACAGTAAGTATGTCAACTGCAATTAATGAAGCGATGAAAATATCAATGCGTCGTGATGAAAATGTAATTTTAATCGGAGAAGATGTTGCAGGCGGTGCACAAGTGGATCACTTGCAAGATGATGAAGCATGGGGCGGTGTACTCGGTGTTACGAAAGGACTTGTACAAGAATTTGGTCGAAATCGTATTTTAGATACTCCAATTTCAGAAGCGGGTTATATGGGAGCGGCGATGGCAGCTGCTGCAACAGGTTTACGCCCGATAGCTGAATTAATGTTTAATGATTTTATCGGTAGTTGTCTTGATCAAGTATTAAACCAAGGTGCAAAGTTCCGCTATATGTTCGGTGGAAAAGCGAAAGTGCCAGTTACAGTACGTACGATGCACGGTGCTGGATTTAGCGCAGCGGCACAGCATTCACAAAGTTTATATGCGTTATTTACGAGCATTCCAGGTATAAAAGTTGTCGTTCCTTCCACTCCTTATGACGCAAAAGGCTTATTATTAGCGGCAATTGAAGATGACGATCCAGTAATCTTCTTTGAAGATAAAACACTTTACAATATGAAAGGCGAAGTACCAGAAGGGTACTATACAATTCCTTTAGGAAAAGCAGATATTAAACGTGAAGGTTCTGATGTAACAATCGTTGCAATTGGAAAACAAGTTCATACAGCACTTGCGGCTGCAAAGCAATTATCGGAAAAAGGACTCGAAGTAGAAGTAATCGATCCACGTTCTTTATCACCGCTGGATGAAGATACGATTTTAGCATCTGTTGAAAAAACGAATCGCCTAATTGTTATTGACGAAGCAAATCCAAGATGTAGTATCGCAACAGATATTGCGGCAATTGTAGCGGATAAAGGATTCGATTTGTTAGATGCACCTATTAAACGAATTACAGCGCCACATACACCAGTTCCGTTTTCGCCACCACTTGAAAAGTTATATTTACCAACGCCGGAGAAAGTAATTGAAACTGTATCAGAAATGATCGGAGACCAATCTTTATTACGTGTGTAATGAAACGATGAGAAGGGAGAGAGAAACATGGCTGTAGAAGTTGTAATGCCGAAGTTAGGTATGGCGATGAAAGAAGGTATTATTACGAGCTGGAATATTAAAGCAGGTGATAATGTAGAAAAAGGTGAACTAATTGCTAGTATTAACTCGGAAAAAATCGAAACTGAAATAGAAGCACCAGCTGATGGAACTGTTCTTGATATAGCTGTAAGTGAAGATGAGGGAGTGCCGCCGGGTACTGTAATTTGCTACATCGGTAAACCGGACGAAAAAATAGAAGTCTATGAAAGTACAAATGTTGTAGAAGAAAAAATACCTAATCCAGAACCTAAAAATATACAACATCCAGAACCATATGCGAAAGAAATAGCAAATCAAAGAATCAAAATTTCACCTGTTGCGAAGAAAATTGCAAAGTCTGAAAATTTGGATATCAAGGCATTAGTTGGTACAGGTCCTGGAGGAAGAATTACAAAGGTAGATGTGTTAAAGGTGCTTGAAGAAAGAGTGCCGATTCCAGAAGTACTTGAACAAGAAGAAAGTAAAGTCATTCCTGTTACTGGTATGCGGAAGGCAATTGCGAACCGTATGCATGCAAGCTTACAAAATAGTGCGCAATTAACATTAACGATGAAAGTAGATGTTACAGATTTAGTTGCTTTACATAAAGAAATAGCGGAAGTTGTACAAAAACGATACGATAACAAACTAACTATTACTGATTTTGTTTCTCGTGCTGTTGTATTAGCGCTTAAAGAGCATAAAGAAATGAACAGCGCGTATATAAATGATGCCATTCATCAATTTGAACATGTTCATTTAGGTATGGCAGTCGCGTTAGAAAAAGGATTAGTCGTTCCAGCTATTCGCTTTGCTAATAATCTATCTTTAGTAGAGTTATCTAAAGAGATTAAAAATGTGGCACAAAAGGCACGAGCAGGCAGTTTAAGTAGTGATGATATGCAAGGGACAACATTTACAATTAGTAATTTAGGTAGCTTCGGGATTGAATATTTCACACCAGTATTAAATACACCTGAAACTGGTATTTTAGGTGTAGGTGCAATTGAACATGTTCCTGTATATAAAGGGAAAAAATTAAGGAAAGGAAGTATGTTACCTTTAAGTTTAACATTCGATCATCGTGTATTAGATGGTGCACCAGCAGCTGCATTTTTACGCACAATTAAAAGTTATTTAGAAGAGCCTGTAACAATTCTTTTATAAAGAGAAGGTGAGAAAATGAGTAATTTAGTTGTTATTGGGGGCGGACCTGCTGGTTATGTAGCGGCAATTACCGCGGCTCAAAATGGAAAAGATGTCACTCTTATTGATGAAGCTGATTTTGGCGGGACTTGTTTAAATGTCGGTTGTATGCCTACGAAATCATTGTTAGAAAGTGCGGAAGTATACGATATTGTTAATCATGCGAATCGTTTTGGAGTATTAGTAGATAAGCAGAATATATCAATTGATTGGAAACAAATACAGACGAGAAAATCACAAATCGTAACGCAGCTCGTCCAAGGAATCCAATATTTAATGAAGAAAAATAAAATAAAAGTTATACAAGGTAAAGCGAAATTTGAAACGGATCACCGTATGCGAGTTACACACGGTGATAAAGAAGAGGTAGTACATGGAGAACAGTTCATTATAGCGGCAGGATCAGAACCAACTGAATTACCTTTTGTTCCATTTGATGGGAAGTGGATTTTAAATAGTAGTCATGCAATGTCCCTAGAAAATATACCAAAATCATTATTAATCGTTGGTGGTGGTGTAATAGGTTGCGAGTTTGCAAGCATTTATAGTCGTCTTGGAACAAAAGTTACGATTGTTGAAATGGCATCGCAATTATTACCTGGTGAAGATGAAGATATCGCACAAATTTTAAGGGAGAAACTAGAAAATGATGGCGTAAAAATATTTACAGGAGCGGCTTTAAAAGGATTAAATAATTATAAGAAGCAGGCTTCATTTGAATATGAAGGAAGTATCCAAGAAGCCAACCCGGAATTCATTCTCGTTTCTGTAGGTCGAAAACCACGTGTACAAGAATTAGCTTTAGAAAAAGCAGGCATTCAATTTTCAAATAAAGGAATTTCTGTGAATGAACATATGCAAACAAACAGATCACATATTTACGCAGCGGGTGATGTGATTGGTGGAATACAGCTTGCTCACGTTGCCTTCCATGAAGGAACGACAGCGGCATTACACGCGAGCGGAGAAGATGTGAAAGTAACCTATCATGCTGTACCTCGCTGTATTTATACAGCTCCAGAAATTGCTAGTGTCGGTTTAACAGAAAAAGGAGCAAGAGAGCAATACGGTGACATCCTCATCGGAGAATTCGCATTTACAGCGAACGGAAAAGCGCTTATTATTGGAGAACAAATGGGGAAAGTAAAAGTTATTGTGGAACCTAAATATCAAGAAATTGTAGGGATTTCTATTATCGGTCCTCGTGCAACCGAACTAATCGGACAAGGAACGGTGATGATTCATACAGAAGTTACAGCTGATATAATGCGAGATTATATTGCAGCGCATCCCACTTTATCTGAAGCGATTCATGAGGCATTATTGCAGGCAGTAGGACATGCTGTACATGCTTGAAGGTAAAAAGACCAGTCTAATAGGACTGGTCTTTTTAGTAAATAATATTTAAGTAGCAATATGTATAAAAAGATACTAGAAAAATCACTATACTCTCATGTTTTTTTAATCGATGAGAGTATAGTGATTTTGAAACTTCTTCACTTATTTAATTGAAATGCGCTGTTACTATTTAATTTCAATAGCTGAAGTTATATCGTTCCAATCTGCAGCTAAATTAGCAGTTTGACCATACCAATCAGAGTGTCTAAAGGAGACACCTTTTCCATATCCTTGAGTTGAAGAATGTTCCCATAGTGTTGTTGAATAACTTGCAGAAGGTGAAGCTGTACTTACAGAAGAAATTCTGTCGTTCCAGCTAGAAGGTAGGTTTTTAAAGCCACTGCTCCAATAAATATACTGTCCACCTTTATTTTGATGCTCATAAAAATCGGTACTACCAGCACCACTACCTAAAGGGTTAATTTGATTTTTAAGTGCCTTTTTATCCTTTTCAATAAAAGCATTCAATGTTTCTCTGCTAGTAAAGCCATAAGCTAACCAATCTCCATTTTCATTTTGCTTAGGTAGTACCATAGTAATTTGGATGTCTTTTTTTGATTGATCGCTTAATTTTGTGAATGAATTAACATTCTTTTCATCAACTTTTAAATAATCAAATGATTTAATTGTATTATCTTTTTCTGCAGCACTTACTACTCCTAATCCTCCAGTTAATGCAAAACCTGCTACTAATGTCCCTGCTACTAATTTCTTCAACATATAACCATCCCTTTTTGTTTAGATTTTTGTACAGGTAAAACTTGTACATGTAAAATGTATTCTAATTTCAAATTTTTGTAAATATTCTGAAGTTTTAGAAATAATAGGCGGAATATTTACATTTTTGCATTTATTCTTTAGAAAAAATAGCTATTGGAATGATATAATAAATAGATATATTGCTTTTGTTGGATGTTGAAATGTTTTAGGAGGAAAGCCATTGAAGTATTTCAATAAAGATTGGTATAAAGAAATGCAAGTATCTGGATTTTTAATTTTCTCAGAAACATTAGAAGAATGGGAAGAGATTTTGCGAGAGAGCGAAAAGGTAGGAATGGATTATAAGAAAAGTTTGAGAGAAGACATGGAAGAAAAGAAAGAAGATTTATTAAAGTTTCTACCTAAGTCACTACATCCATACATTCATGACAATACAATTAAGTCAGAATACCCATCAGAAAAGTTAAAGAAACTTATGCTTGATTGGACAGAAGATTATGAGAAAAGAATGAATGATTTAGAACAAGCTTATATAGATAATTATAATGCTATAAAAGAAAAGCTCACGCAGAATGTCGTTCAACTACATGAATACTCACTACATGACAGTGTAGTCAAATCAGTAGAGAGAAGATCAAAAGATACGCTAATTATAACTTTAGATTGCAGTGGTACTTTCAGTGAATTTGACAAACTGGAAGTAACTTTTACAGGCGTAACGAAATGTTCTATTCTGGAAAATTTTGAAGGTGCTTGGTGGTTATTTCATGAAATAGATCTTACTAATGAAGGTTTCGAATTGGGTGTTTTATTTGATTGCCCATTTGAAGAAGTGACGATTTGTGCAAAAGATATATTGTTTGAGAAAGGTAACTAGTAAACTTTATAACTTTACAAACAAAAAAACAGTCTTATATGACTGTTTTTTATTTAGATGCTAAATTATCAAGTTTCCAATATGTATCTGTTAACGGCGCAGCTTTGCTATCTATGTATAAATACATATTATTTAAATCTTTTGGAGAAGTTTTCATATTAAATACAATATCGGTAGTTAAAGAAAACTCAGATGGAACCTTTTTAGCATTTTCATTTTGTATAAATTCACCTTCGTATTTTTCACCCGTTTTTTCATCTTTTATGAAATATTTTATTTCTGAAAGATCTATCGTTTGTCCGTCAGCACGAGCATTATTTATAGTAACGCGAGCTGTGAGACGCCACTCTTTGTCTATTTTATCGAATTTTGCATTTTCAACAGTCGCTCTATAGTATTCGTTTTTAAATATTTCCCCATAGTGCATTGCATTCTTTTCAAAAGAGCTCTTTTCTTGTTTTGGTGCAGTATTTCCACTACATCCTGCCATTATTCCTGTAAATAATAATGCTGTACAAGTTACTTTAATTATAGATTTCATAGTAATCCCTTTCTGTATTAAAAAGTAAAATATAGGAATAATTTTACATCAATAGGAAGGTAAATGGAAGTATATTTGTGGAATATACAAATATACATTTATTTCATTTTCAAGTTAATGGGATAAAAATAGAGAGAAAAACTGTATAAAGCTGAAGAAATAAGAATTTAAAATATTGTAAAACAGAAAAAACATGCATATAATTGAATGAGAAGAGTTAAATTTCTGAATCTTCAATAAGGGTGGTGATAACATGTTCACTGAAGAGCGTAGAGAGAAAATTTTAGAGTTACTTAAGAGAGATGGAAGAGTAATCGCAAAGGATCTTGCGGAAAGTTTTGATATGTCTATTGATTCTATAAGAAGAGATTTGTCTATTATGGAGAAGGATGGTTTATTAAAAAGAACGCACGGAGGTGCAGTTGAACTTACGCGAGTGAGAAACTTAGCTGCCGAACCATCGAAACGTTATCGTGATAGTTCAATAGATGAAGATGCGATTGCGAAAGTTGCTGTATCCTACATACAAGAAGGAGATTCCGTTTTTATTGGCGGGGCTTCCATTCATTATGCCATGTTAAAGTATTTACCTGAAACATCATTTACAGTTATTACGAATGCTTTAGAAATTGCTAGTAAGTTACGGGAATATAAGAACATTGATACGTACTTAATTGGTGGAAAAGTGAAACCATCAGGAAATATGACAGATACACTGGCCTCTGAATTGATAAGTAGATTCTCTATTGATCTTTATTTCTCTACAGGTGGCGGTATTTCATTGAATGGTATAAGTACTGCGACACCGGAAGTTGCTTATTTTGGAAAAACAGTAAGTAAAATTGCTAGAAGCAATATTTGTTTAGCTCCTCATAATAAACTTGGAATAGACTGCTTTATAAAAGGAGAGTCACTGATAGAAATTGACCTTATAATAACAGATGAAGGGGCTAGTAAAGAAACGATTCAACAATTTGAGAAACAAGGTAAAGAAATTGTAATAGCGTCAATAGACCTCATTTAAAAGGAGTTTGAAATGATTATAAAAAGACAAGAGTTTCATATAAATGGATTAACTTATACAGTTCGTTCTGCAGCTGAAACGGATGCTGAGCAGTTATCAGAAATTAGAGTTCAGATCGATGGCGAAACTGAAAATATGGATAGAGAAGCTGGAGAGGGGTTTATTGATAAGATAGGGTTTCAAAAAATAGTAAAAACAGATAGTGAAGAGATGAAGAATCTTTTTTTAGTTGTAGAAGTGCACAACCGAATCGTAGGATTTTCGAGATGTGAAGGATCAAATTTGAAGAGATTATCTCATAAAGTAGAGTTTGGTGTTTGTATTTTAAGAGAGTTTTGGGGATATGGAATGGGTAAGAGTCTATTGCAACAATCTATTCAGTGGGCTGATGAAAATGAAGTGAAAAAGATATCATTGCAAGTGTTAGAGACAAATGAAAAAGCCATCCAACTTTATAAAAAATTAGGTTTGGAGGTAGAAGGTATTCTAAAAAATGATAAAAAACTGTCAGATGGTAAGTATTATAATACGGTAGTAATGGGAAGGTTTACTGATACTTTTCATAAAAGAGGTGAAGAAGTATGTTTTACAGAAGGAAATACTATGTAGTAAAAAATGAATTCATAGAAATATTTAATGATCATTTCAATGATACTAATTTACCTAATCAAATAAAATATGGTTCTCGTTTAATAGGGCGCTGGATGAAAGATAATAATGATGGTACGACTGAAGTATTTGCAATTTGGGAATATGATAGTTATGAACAGTATAAAGAAATTGAATCAAAAATTAGAAGCGACAAGATACATGTTAAAAGAATACACGATTGGTATGAAAAACATGGCGGGAAAGAATATGTTTTACAGGAGTACATATTAGAGTTAAAAAATGAAGAGTTAGTATGTACTGTAAAGTGATAGAGGGGTGGGGAATAATGGGAATTAAAACAAAATTATATTTTAGTTTAGCATCTACCATTTTATTTGCAATAGCGGTGATAGTTTTCTTTATAAACGGAAATCCACAAAAGTGGTTTTGGTTATGTATTTTCTTTGCGTCCATTATACAAAATATAGTTCTACTAAAAAAGAATAAAGAAGTTCATTAAGATATTCAAATTATCAACATATTTGTGTCATCTTTCTAGTTGTATTGAAAACGCTTTTATTCAGTTTTATAATAAAAGTATGTTTTATAAATCTCCAAAACAATTAATAGGGGAGATGATACAATGTTAGCTTCACCGTTTTACTTACATACATGGAAAAAGTTTGTTGATGAAGGAGTCCTTGATTCGAACCGTATAAACGAAAGAATTTCAGAGTCATGGCATCGATGTAAACAAGCAAATGTGAATCCTCATATGAATAAAGGTCAGAAAATTTTGTCTTCTGATATTTTTCAGGATCAAAAGAAAAAGAGTGAAATCTTCCTTGATATAGCAATACCTCAAATACAAAATATGAGAAAAACCATTGATGAACTGCAAATGATGGCATTATTAATTGATCCAGATGGTTATGTTCTATCATTAAGTGGAAATCAGCAAACGTTGAAACGAGCGAAACATATTAATTTTATTGAAGGTGTGAAATGGACGGAAGCAGCTGTTGGTACAAATGCGATAGGAACAGCGTTACAGATTGAAGAGGCTATTATGATAAGTGGTACAGAGCATTATTCTGTCGCATCTCATAGCTGGAGCTGTGCGGCCTCTCCGATTCATAATGATGACGGGAAATTAATTGGTGTTCTAGATTTCTCTTGTCCAATTGAGTTTTCACATCCATATATGCTCGGAATGGTAACTTCGATCGCGCATGCGATTGAACGTGAATGTAGTATTCGAGTACATCAAAATGAACTGCATTTAATCCATCGTTTTTTAGATGTAATTGACAGTGATGAACAAGTTGTTATTTGTAACCATCGTGATGTTATCGTTTCTGCGAGCAAGAGGGTTCGTGAACGAGTATGTAATTGGTCACGAATGAAACTTGAAGATTTAATGCACAATGGATTGAAACCTAAATTAGAGGTACCGGTATATAGTAATGATAGAATGATCGGGAAATGTATTTACTTAAAGGAAAATAAAAAAGAAAATTTATTTTCTACTTACCCGTTTATAAACGGAATTACTTTCCCTGGAGTTATTGGGACAAGCAGCGTATTTCAACATACTTTAGAAGAAATTAAGCTTGTTTCACCAACTGACGCTAGTGTATATGTATGTGGTGAAACAGGTGTAGGGAAAGAATATGTAGCGAGAGCGATTCATGAAAATAGTCCAAGAAAAAACGGTCCTTTTATAGCTGTTAACTGCGGTTCATTACCGAAAGAATTAATGGAAAGTGAATTATTCGGTTATGCTGAAGGTGCATTTACAGGTGCGCGGCGCCAAGGATATAAAGGGAAATTCGAACAAGCAGACGGAGGAACAATATTTTTAGATGAAATTGGTGAAGTGCCGCCAGAGATGCAAGTGGCATTATTGCGTGTTTTGCAAGAACGAACAGTAACCCCAATTGGTAGTTCAAAAGAGGTACCAGTAAATATTCGTATTATTACTGCGACACATAAAGATTTACTACGATTAGTAGAAGAAGGGAAATTCCGTCAAGATTTATATTATCGTTTACATGTTTATCCGCTATATGTTCCGTCGTTAATAGAAAGAAAAGAGGATATTCCGTACTTCATACAACATTTTTGTGAACGAAAGGATTGGAATGTTGTATTTCCAAACAGTATTTGTAATCAATTTTTACAGCATACATGGCCCGGAAATATTCGAGAATTATTAAATGTATTAGAACGCATATACATTTTGTCGCAAGGACGGGAAATATGCGAAAAACAAATCTCTTTTTTATTACAAACAATGATTGGAAATCAACATCAACTTGAATTGCAAGCAGAAAATAAAACGGAGCATACATTAAATTCCCGTGAAAAAATACAGCGTGATAGCATGATTGAAGCGCTAGAAAAGACGAACGGAAATGTTTCATTAGCTGCAAAACTATTAGATGTGCCACGCAGTACGTTTTATAAACGTATGCAAAAATTCAGGCTATAAAAGTAGATTTTTGTAATCTACTTTTTCTTTATGGGCTCACGTTCTGTCGGAATGTGCGCTTGCCAGGGAAATAATAGAATAATTAGAAAGAAGATTTCCTGAAGGGGGTTAGCATGTGAAGTATATTGAAATTGGAATCGGGAATAGGTGGTTCATTCGAACGGAAACCGAAAATAAAGATGGAACTGAATTCGAGGAACGAGGAATTATTAAACCTATTTATTTTGAGTCTTTATATGTACGGATTTGGTTTCGGAAAACGTGTTTTATTTTTGATACGAAAGAGGGCTTTAAGAAAGTAAGAAAAAGTAGAGCTGAGTATAAGTTTATTGTTGGAATGGTGAGTAGGTTAAAACAATAGAATCACACAGGGGGGTGTTTTTATGATTAGAATTATCACATTCATACTCGCTTTTATTATAATGGGCTATTCTATTTACAGTTGGAATGATGATTCGAAGCAAAGTATGCTCATTTTACAATTACTTTTAGGTTTTATGCTTGCCGGTATGGGGATACAAAACGTTAAGAAGGATGAAAAAAAGAATAAGAATATGGGACTTTTGCTATTACTTACATCACTTTTTTGTATTATTGTATCGTTAATAAAATATTTTAAATAAACCGTTACTAAGCATATTGAGTAACGGTTTATTGAGGTTATAATGTGCTATTTATATAACCCCGTCGTATACATTACCGTTAAAGTATGTACAATTTCTTCTAATTCTAGTTCTTTATCATTTTGCACGATTGTCCAAAGAAACGTTTCATTCATAGAGAACCAGCCGCATGCGACAATCTCTTTATTTAACTCAGTTCGTACTAATTCATTTTCCTGGGAATGAGTAATGTCTTGTATAATCCGTGTTACAAAGCGTTCGCGAATCTCATCCCATTTTTGACGTATTTCTTTTGAGGTTCTTATTGCTTCTTCAACAACTTGTAATATAGCTCTTTCTTCTTGTGCTAACTGTAAAAAAGCGCGTACTTGATTCTGAATCATATCTCGTGCTTCAGCCTTTGTTTGAGGGGAAAAAGAGCGATCAGCAATATCATAAAAGCGATTCATAACATCTTCCATCAAAACGACGAGGAGAGCATCTTTGTTTTTAAAATATACATATGCTGTTCCATAACCAGTTTCTGCATGTTTAATAATTTGCGTGATTGTAGTTTTCTGAAATCCGTTTTTTATAAACATAGTATAACCGGAATGTAATAGTTTCTTTTTTGTTTCTAAGGAGCGGTGTTTTCTTGTTGAAAGAGTAGAATTTTTCAAGGAATCACCTCTTTATACTGAAATATCTGAAAATATAATTGTATTGTAAAAGAAGTTTGTATATAAAGTCAACTGACATAATATCATTGACGTTATATCAATTTAAGTGATATATTTCAATTAGTTAGAATAAAAAGAAAATTAAAAGAAGGTGACACCATGTATAAAGAACCATTTCAACCAACTTATGCGTATGCGCTTGAATGTGATAAACATGATGAACTGAAAGATTTTCAATCTGAATTTTATAAAAAAGAAGGAACAATATATTTAGATGGTAACTCTTTAGGGTTGCTTTCAAAAAGAGCAGAGAAATCGTTACTTACCTTGCTAGATTCATGGAAAGAGTTTGGGATTGATGGATGGACTGAAGGTGAGCATCCATGGTTTTTCCTTTCGGAGAAATTGGGTGAATTGACAGCACCTCTTATTGGATCTTTACCGGAAGAAACGATTGTAACCGGTTCCACGACTGCGAATATACATCAAGTTATTGCGACGTTTTATGAGCCAAAAGGAATACGAACAAAAATTCTTGCGGATGAATTAACTTTTCCGTCAGATATTTATGCACTTCAGAGTCAAATTCGTTTAAAAGGCTTAGATCCAGATGAACATTTAGTACGAGTGAAAAGCCGAGATGGAAGAACACTTTCTGAAGATGATATTATTCATGCGATGACCGATGATATCGCTTTAATATTATTGCCTTCTGTACTATATAGGAGTGGACAAATTCTTGATATGAAGCGATTAACAGCTGAAGCTCATAAACGTGGTATTCATATCGGTTTTGATTTATGTCATTCAATCGGCTCCATTCCGCATCATTTTAAAGAGTGGGATGTAGATTTCGCTATATGGTGTAATTATAAATATTTAAATGCAGGTCCTGGTGGTGTTGCAGGCCTTTATGTAAATAATAAACACTTTAATAGACTCCCAGGATTATCTGGTTGGTTTAGTTCTAGAAAAGATAAGCAATTTGATATGGAGCATTCATTAACTGCGGCTGACCATGCTGGAGCTTATCAAATAGGGACACCTCACGTATTAAGTACTGCACCATTAATCGGTTCTCTTGAAATTTTTAAAGAAGCTGGTATTGAAAAGTTACGTGAAAAATCATTACATATTACGAGATATATGCTTGATTTAATTGAACATGAATTAAAAGGCTTTGAATTTACAATTGGAAATCCATTAGAGGATGAAAAACGAGGCGGGCATATTTATTTAGAACATGCCGAGGCGGCACGTATATGTAAAGCGTTAAAAGCAAATGGGGTTATTCCAGACTTTAGAGCTCCAAATGGAGTTAGACTTGCGCCTGTTGCTTTATACAATACGTATGAGGAAGTATGGAACTCTGTACAAATCTTAAAGAACATTATGAAAAATGAAGAATATAAAAACTTTGAAAATAAGCGAGAGGTTGTGGCGTAAGCATGAAAACATCGCAGTGGATTGATATTTCACAACCGCTAAATAATGATATCGCGACATGGCCAGGGGATACACCGTTCTCGTATGAAGTTTCATGGTCAAAAGAAGACAGTGGTTCAGTAAATGTCGGAAAGTTAACGATGAGTATCCATACAGGTACTCATATTGATGCACCTTTTCATTTTGATAATGACGGTAAGAAGGTGTTGGATTTAGATATTCAAGTTTATGTTGGTCCAGCACGGATCATTGACGTTTCTAATCTTGAAAGCATCGGGAAAAAGGAATTAGAAAACTTTCATTTAGAAGGTGTAGAACGATTGTTATTACGTACATCTTCACATGGTAAAGCAAATGAATTCCCAGATGTAATCCCGCATTTACGCGCAGATATTGCAGCCTTTCTTTCTGAAAAGGGAATTCGTTTAATCGGGGTGGACGTACCATCTGTTGATCCTTTAGATGATAAAGAACTAGCAGCGCATCATCAATTATTTAAACATGGAATTCATATTTTAGAAAATGTCGTACTAGATCACGTAGTAGATGGCGATTACGAACTTATTGCATTACCACTTGCATTAACAGATGCGGATGGGAGTCCAGTTCGAGCTGTTATTAGACCAATATAAGTAGAAATGAACACAAAGGGGCGTTTGGCTAATATGAAAGAAAATGAAAAGGTAATTATGGAAAAAGGGATTCATACGGATTTTAAGGAGAATATGACGTACGGAGAGTATTTACAGCTAGATAGCTTATTATCTAGTCAACAAAGATTATCAGATCATCATGATGAAATGTTATTTATCGTCATCCATCAAGCGAGTGAGCTTTGGATGAAACTAATTTTACATGAATTGAATGCAGCGATTGAATCTATTAAACAAGATAAATTACCACCAGCTTTTAAAATGTTAGCACGTGTATCAAAAATTCAGTCGCAAATTATTCAATCTTGGGATATTCTTGCGACATTAACGCCATCAGAATATATTGAGTTCCGCGATTCACTTGGTCAGGCTTCAGGTTTTCAATCGTATCAATATCGAATGATTGAATATGCACTTGGTTATAAAACACCACATGCATTAAAAATTTATGAAAAGGACCCAGAATTACATGCTCGTCTTCATAAAGCACTTCATGCACCAAGTTTGTATGATGTGGCGATACAAGCCCTTGTTAAAGCAGGATTCCCAATTCATAAAGATGTGTTAAATCGTGATGTTACGCAGCCTTACGAAGAGGATGCAACTGTAGAAGCGGCTTGGATAGAAGTATATGCGGACGTGCAGAAATATTGGGATTTATATCAGCTTGCAGAGAAATTAATCGATATTGAAGACTGGCTACAACAATGGCGTTTCCGTCATATGAAAACAGTAGAACGAATTATCGGTCATAAAATGGGAACAGGTGGCTCTTCTGGCGTATCTTATTTAAAGCGAGTGCTTGATCAATGCTTCTTCCCAGAGCTTTGGAACGTTCGAACGAAATTATAAAAATAAACTTGTCAGCTATTAAATGCTGGCAAGTTTATTTTTTTGTTTTAATAACAAATATGATTTAATAGAGAGAACGAGATGAACTACAAATATTACATAACCGTTTAGATGGAGGAAGATTTCTTGAATTTCGAGCAATTACAAAATAAATTTGAAAAGAAAAAGGTTAATACATTTCTTGTTTATCAAAAGGGGGAATTAACGACTGAGTACTATAAAACGATAGACTGTGCAAATGACTTATTTAAAATTAATTCGATTACAAAAAGTATCGTATCTATATTAATTGGTATCGCAATTGATAAAGGATTTATAAATAATATACATACACCAATCACAACATGGATTCCCAATGTACCGGAGAAAAAAAGGGAATTAACACTGTATCATTTATTAACGATGACAACAGGAGAAGATTGGAAAGAGTTCGGAAATGGGGTTGTTTTCCCAAATGATTTTGTGGAATCAGACAATTGGGTGCAATACATTTTAGAAAAGCCGCTTATTGAAGAAATGGGTACGAAAATGAATTATAATTCAGGTTCTTCCCATTTACTTAGTTACATCATTCAAGAATCAACTGGAATGTCGACGGAGCAGTTTGCGAAAAAGTATTTATTTGAGCCGTTAAACATTACGGAGTATGAGTGGCAACAAGACCCGCAAGGTATATATGTTGGCGGATTTGGTATGAAAATGAAATCTATAGATTTATTAAAGTTAGGAAAAGTATGTTTGAACAATGGATATTGGAAGGGAAATGATATTGTATCATCGAAATGGTTAGAAGAATCAAATACAGCTATATTCGAAACGTATGAACATGTCGGAGCATATGGATATCACTGGTGGGTATTAAATAACGAAAGATTTCACATACCGTATTGTATGTATTTTGCTATGGGATACGGAGGGCAATACATTATTATCATTCCGCAGTTAGAGCTCGTAGCTGTAATTAGTAGCCACATGCCAAAACGTGGCCTCGTACCATTAAAGTTATTTATAGAGCATATAAAAGAGAATTCCGATCATAAGTAAGAAGAGAAATGAGGTGTTTTATGAGGAGTGCAAAGATGATAGCGATTTATAGACTGTTATTAAGTCTTCTAGCGTTTAGTGCACTTATTACTCAATTTGTTACAAGGGCACAAGTGAAACGGTTCAATCCAGTTAACTTTTTTAGTTTCTTCACAATTGAAAGTAATATTTTAGTGGCGGTAATTCTACTATTTAGTAGCTTGGGGACAGCCCTATTTGGACGTTCCGAGCAGTTTGGAGTTCTTCGCGGCGCAGCTACAGTATACATACTGACAACAGGACTTATTTATTTTTTGTTATTAAGGGGATTAGAAGAGTCACTTCAAACACCGATACCGTGGGTAAATACTGTGCTTCATTACATCATGCCGTTAGCGATGATTTTAGATTGGGTTATAAATCCACCTACAAAGACCATTACATGGAAACAGGCTGCGAGTTGGCTTGTTTTCCCGCTTTTATATGTTGTCTATAGCTTAATCCGCGGTTCATTCGTGAATTGGTACCCATATCCGTTTCTGGATCCGAGAATAGGTGGATATGGGAGAGTGCTTTTATATAGTATCGGAATAGCGGTTGTAATTGGAGCTATTTGCGGATTAGTAAAAATGTTAGGAAATCGATCTTTGCATATAAAAAATAATCCTCCTTATTAAGGAAGAAGTACATAAAGAAACCTCTGTCTGTATGTAAAGACGGAGGTTTTTTTGTTTTACCGACTTGTCTTCTGAAAGGACATCTTTAAAAATTCCTCTGTTTTCGTATCAAACTCTACATCCACAAAAACACCATACTCTTTTCCACCCTCACGTAGCCATAATTTAAACTTTTCAACTGTTATTTGAACAGTTTTTGGTTGTCTACCTATATGAAGGTAATCGATAATCTCAGCTTTCGGATATTGTTCTTTCGTTTTTTCAACGGCTAGTTTACCCCATTTTGCATAGGGTGGCTGTGCGTGAACAATAGATGGGTCGGTATGTATATTTGAACATATTGTTATTAAAAAAAATATAAATGCTGTACGTACGAAGAATCGCTTCATAATAAGCTCCTTTTATTCTTTTTGTATATTGTTTACATATTTCTTCAAGCATATAAGTTTGGATTTTTTTGTCTTCTTTACATAAAAGCGAGGGTTTTACAAAACATAACCATGAAATCATTTCCGTAATTAAGGAGGGAAATACATGCGTCAAAAAGCTGTTTTTAAGATAGCGATTTTGCTTGTCTTTATCGGGCTATCTTTAATGGTAAGTAGTATACAGACCAAAAATGTGGAAGCCTTTTCTAATCAAGTGATTCAAAGAGGGGCATCTGGAGAAGATGTCATTGAACTGCAAACTCGTTTAAAATATAACGGATTTTATACGGGGAAAGTTGATGGTGTTTTCGGATGGGGTACATATTGGGCGCTTCGAAACTTTCAGCAAAAATTCGGATTGCCAGTTGATGGTTTAGCGGGTGCTAAAACGAAGCAAATGCTTGTAAAGGCAACGAAGTATGATAAGTCGACCGCTAATAAAGATACTACAACTAATAAAGGGAACAGTGGTGGAGGTACACAGGAAAATAAGCCACCAAAAAGTACAGGGACAAATGTTCCAAACGGTTATTCTCAAAATGACATTCAGTTAATGGCAAACGCTGTATACGGAGAATCCCGTGGTGAGCCGTATTTAGGACAAGTTGCAGTAGCTGCGGTTATTTTAAACCGTGTCACAAGTGCATCATTTCCAAATACTGTTTCAGGAGTAATCTTTGAGCCGAGAGCATTTACAGCAGTAGCAGATGGACAAATATATTTAACGCCAAATGAAAATGCGAAAAAAGCCGTATTAGATGCGATCAATGGATGGGACCCAACTGGGAATGCATTATATTATTTCAACCCAGATACTGCGACAAGTAAATGGATTTGGACTCGTCCACAAATTAAAAAAATTGGTAAGCATATTTTCTGTAAATAGAGCGGAGGTGGAAACATGTTACGAGGTATTATCATCGTATTGTTAACAGTAGGTGTAGTCGGAACAGGGTATTGGGGCTATAAAGAGCATCAAGAGAAAAATGCAGTATTAATTCGAGCGGAAAATAGTTATCAGCGTGCGTTTCATGATTTAGCATATGAAGTTGATTTATTACACGATAAAATTGGAACAACACTGGCGATGAATTCACGTTCCTCATTATCGCCAGCTTTAGTAGATGTATGGCGTTTAACATCAGAGGCTCGTTCTGATGTAGGACAATTACCTTTAACATTAATGCCATTTAATAAAACGGAAGAGTTCCTTGCGAATATCGGTGATTTTAGTTATCGTGCAGCGGTTCGTGATTTAGAAAAAGATCCGTTAAATGATCAAGAATATAAAACGTTACAAGGTTTATATTCAAATGCAGCAAATATACAAGATGAACTGAGAAAAGTGCAGCATCTTGTATTGAAGAATAATCTTCGCTGGATGGATGTAGAAATGGCTCTTGCGTCAAACCAAGATCCAGCAGATAACACAATTATCGATGGATTAAAGACGGTAGAAAAGAATGTAACATCATACTCGTCCACAAACTTTGGACCGACTTTTACAAGTGCACAAAAGAATAAAAAAGGCGGATTTGAAGCAAAAGGAAAGGCGATTTCGAAAGCGGAAGCGGAAAAAATCGCGAAATCATTTTTAAACTTAAAAGGGAATGAAAAAGTAGAAGTTGAGAAAAGTGGAAAAGGTGCAAAAGAATCATTCTACAGTGTGAAAATTCAAGATCCAGCAACGAACAATGAGTATTATATGGATATTACCGGAAAAGGTGGATATCCAATTTGGGTAATGAACAACCGAGAAATTAAAGAGCAAAAAATCAGTTTAAATGATGCAGGAAGTAAAGGATTAACATTTTTAAAGGATCACAAGTTTACAAATATGGAGCTGTTTGATAGTTCTCAATATGATAATATCGGTGTGTTTACGTACGTTGTAAATGAAAATGGAGTGCGTATTTATCCAGAAGCAATCCAAATGAAAATTGCTTTAGATGATGGGTCGATTGTTGGTTTTTCTGCAAAGGAATATTTAGCATCACATCAAAAACGAACGATTCCGAGTGCGAAGCTAACCGCTGCTGAGGCGAGAAAGAAAATTAACCCCGATGTAAAAGTTATGGAAGAACGTAAAGCTGTAGTAGTAAATGACTTGCATAATGAAGTACTTTGTTATGAATATATTGGTACTTTAGGGAAAGATACGTACCAAATTTTCATTAACGCAAATAGCGGTGCAGAAGAAAAAGTGAAGAAGATGCAAGCTGTTGAGAAAATTTATGATTAAACATCAATGATAAAGTGGTGAAAATAATGAAAATCATTATATATATGTTAATGCTTTGTTTCGTTATTACTGGATGTAGCATTGGAAAAAAAGACAATCCTAATGAAAAGCCAGAACAAAAAAATGTCTCGATGAAAAATGTTACGTATACAAATAAATCAAATAAGCCAAATGAAAAAGCAGCTGATCATCTGGCATCTTTAGCTGCAAGTATACCTGGTGTAAACGATGCGACAGCAGTAGTAGTTGGGAAGTATGCTGTTGTAGGTATTGATGTGAAAGCGAAACTTGATCGAACTCGCGTTGAGTCAATTAAGTATTCTGTTGCAGAGAGTTTGAAGAATGACCCAAACGGTGCAAATGCAGTCGTTGTAGCAGATGTTGATACGTATGAAAGACTAAAACAAATAGGCAAGCAAATTAAAAAAGGTAAAACTGGTGAAGGCATACTTGATGAATTAGCAGCAATTGTTGGCCGAGTAATGCCGCAAGTTCCAAATGATATGATTGAAAATAGAGAAACGAATCCGATTAAAGATAATGATAAACAATTACCAAAAGATGAAGAACAAGAGCTACGAAAAGAACAAGAAGATCAGTCAAATAACCATTTGAAAAAATAGTGAAAACCCCGTACTAAATTGTACGGGGTTTTTCTTCAAGATTAAATATTCAGTTTATTTTTAAGGGAATATATGGTTTAATAATGAGGGGAGGGACAGCCGTTATGATGAAAAAAAGCGCACTCATATTAGGTAGTTTATGCATAGGTTTTAGTATGACAGCGTGTGACCAGAAGAAAGAAGTGAAGAAGAAAACAGCTATGTCTTCTACTATAACGGAAAATAAAAAGCAAGAGACCATTAATATAAATCATTTCTCAAATATTAATGAAGGAATGACTTATTTAGAAGTGAAAGATTTAATCGGTTTTGAAGGGGATTTACTCATAGAAGAAGGGGAAGAACATTCTACACGAATTAAGCAAATTTTTGCTTGGAAAGGAAACGATCCAAAATCATTTGCTAAAATAACATTTTTGGATGGAAAAGTGCATTCTAAAACACAGCAAGGTTTAAGTTAATAACTTGAAGGAATGGGAGAGTTGAGCATGAACATACATACAAGCGAAATACAATTAGTGCCGTATAAGGAGCAATATAAAGAGATAATACAATCATTTACTTTACCAAGTGAACAAGTTCAATTTACAGCGAATCCAGGTGAATTACTGGAGAAAGCGAAAAATGATCGAACGAAAAATGTAGTTGTTATTTTAGACTATAACGGAGTACCTGTCGGTGTATTTATATTACAAACAGGTGATAGGGTACAGGAGTTTACAGAAAATAAGGATGCCATACTTTTAACTTCTTTTTCCGTTAATCACAATAAACAAAAGAAAGGATATGCTAAAAAATCATTGGCGTTATTACAAGACTTTGTAAAATATTATTATCCAATAAAAAATGAAGTGATTCTCGCTGTAAATGAAAAAAATATTCCGGCACAAAAGTTATATGAGAAAGTTGGATTTCAAGATAAAGGGTTTAGAAGAATGGGACCAATTGGACAACAATTCATATTACATTTACCTATAACGAGATAATGAGATAACAAAGCTTACTCTTGAAAAAAATCATGTAGTAAGTTTTTTAATTTGAGATATTTTCCGTACATGATATGTTAGATGTATTAAAGTAAGTATTCGAGAAACATGAAGGTGCAAAACAATTCGCTTGTTAAGCATGTAAATATGTGAGGGGTAATCATATGACAATTTATATTGCACTACTACGGGGAATTAATGTAGGTGGACATAAAGTAATCAAAATGGCAGATTTGAAAATAATATTTGAATCAATAGGATTAAAAAGAGTGAAAACATATATTCAAAGTGGAAATGTAGTGTTTGAGTCAGAAGAAGAGATAAGTTTTTTAAAGGAACGAATTGAATGTGAAATTAAGAACGTTTTTGATTTCAATGTTCCAGTCATGTTACGAGCAAATGATGAATTTATTAATATTATTAAAAAGTGTCCTTACGAGACCCATTCGTTATTAGAAGGAGAAAGTGTACATGTGGCCTTTTTAGCTAATCCACTTTCTGAAGAAGACAGTAAGCGGTTACTTATGTACAAAAGTGACATAGAAGACTGCCATATCGAAGGAAGAGTAGTGTATTTATTTTTCAAAAAAAGTATTCGAAATTCTAAACTAATGAACCAGTTTCAAAAATTACATACGCCAGCTACAGTAAGGAACTGGCGGACTGTGAATAAGCTGAAAGCAATAGCAGAAGGTATTTAAACATAAAAAAGTGGTTTTCTGCATTTAGAAAACCACTTTTTTTATTTATATTGTTTGGCGACAATGAGTTCAACGATAGGATAAATAAAGAATGAAGAACAAAGCGCTATAAAAAGGGGAAGGTTTTTTACACCATCCAAATTGGAACCCATAGAAAATCCTTCTGACCAGAATAATATAAGAAACATAACACCTACAAGAACAAAATACGCGATTTTAAAGCTTTTATATGTAATTTGTTGTCCCATCTCATCTTGACTTTCTTCTGACACGCCGTGAAGATCTCCCCATGTAATATGATTGATGAGGTAACTAAGTATTAAAGCGCTTGTGAAAATTGTTCCACCTAAAATCGTACCTTCAGTAATGTATTTATAAGCTCCGTGTATAAGTACTCCGAGTAATGATAAAACGGTTGTTATTAAAATAAATTTTTTATGATTCATATTAGAACAACACCTCCACTTTTGTAAAAAACTCTTTACATCCATAGTATAAAATCGGAAAAGTTTTATGTCAAATGTTTTTTACATATGAAGTGAATGTTTATGATATTTTGTTTAAAGGATGAAGAAAAAATTACATTACATTTGAATGTAAAAGAATGGGCTCGCATATATTTGGAAGGGATGTCAGATTAATTTAGGGGGTAGTTATGTCTATTCTTTTAAAAGCGGGTGCAGATGCAGGAAATAATGGTTTGAAGTTAATGGTGAAAGGGCAGGAACCTATTTTTATTCCGAGTATTTATTCTTTATATATAGGTGAGTCTACGGGGTTGTTAGATGAGGGTGAAGTTTCATCGTCAGAATTAGAGAATCACATTGATGTGACCATTAGTTCTCCATCGCTAATGTTAAATAATGTACGATACATCGTTGGAGAAAAAGTGATTCAAGATCAATTAAAAGGTACTGAAGTGGAGAAGAAATCAAATAAATCTACTGATGAATTAATGGTCATTACAATCCTTTCAGGTTTAGCGATAAGTGCTATGCGTCAAAGTCCAACTTCAAGTCATATTAATATTCGTTATGATTTATCTGTTGCTCTTCCAATGCAACTTATTACACAGGAAATTGCTGCTGAAAATGCGAAACGGTATATGGGTAATCACAAGGTCATATTCCATTATCCAAATGGACGCGATGTTACGATTAATGTTTCTATTGAGTTTTGTAAATGTCTACCTGAAGGCGCTTCTGGGACGTGGGGGATTGTATATGATGAGGAAGGAAATGTTGTGAAACATAAAATAGAATGTGAACAAAATCAAGTTTCAGAAATTGATTTTGTAGATAAAACTTTATTGTCTTTTGATATTGGCGCGGGGACAACGGAAGAAGTTGTTTCATTAGGGGTAAATTTCCGTCCGCAATTAAGTAAAGGATTATCGTACGGTGTAAAAGAAACGTTACTACAAATTATTACGAGATGGAATCGGAAATATCCTACGAAAACAATTGATAGCATTACAGAATTTAACCAAATTTATTTAAATGAAAAGCACCCAAGAAATGCATTGTTAGTTGAGGAATCGCAGCCAGCATTTTTAGGTTTAGCAGCACGTGTCGCAACGGATATTATTAACAAAATTGATGATATGAAAGACGATCCATATGTATTTATTTATGGTGGGGGCGCAGTTATTATTAAAAATAGCTTAAAAATGATTTTGAAACAAAAAGGACGCTTGAAAAATGTGATCTTTGTAGATAACCCGTTATTCACCAATGCTCGTGGTTTATTAGTATATACATGCTCGCCAAAATATAGAGAGCATAAGCAAAAAGAGTTAGGGTTTACAAACTTAACGATAAGTTAGTTGGTGGAAGTATGCGATCTAGGCGATATAAACGTGGTGATCGAGTGAAAATTAATATTAATAAATCGGTATCGCCTGAAATGATTGCTTGGCTTAATAAACAATCTAATCCAACTAATTTCTTTTTCTTTGCGGCCCAGCAATTATTTAAACAAGTAGGAGATATTGATGTATCAAAAACCTTGCCAAGTAGCCATGTTTTTTCTTTATATATAGAACCATCATCTCTATTAAAAGTTGAAATGAATCCATTTAAACACGTACCACTAGAAAATAGTAAATCCACCGAAAATGTAAAAAAAAAATCGTGGGAATCTGTTGACCAGTTAGATTGTCCATTTTTTTAAGCATAGAAAAATATAGGTAGAGCCCATCACTATACATACGAATGCAGTGATGGGTTTTTGATATTGTATCGTAATCTTTATAAAGTGAAACTATAATCAGTGGGGGTTTTGTTCATCCCCCACTGATTATTAGCCTTCACCAATCGGGCGTTTACTGCCCACAAATAGCGGGATAAATAGAAGGGGCAAAACAATTTGTGCCCCTTCTATTAGTTGTTCTTATCTTATACGGGATATATGTTCTGAAACTGCTTTAATAATTTTATCCCAGTCATCGGGATGAATCTCGTGCCCTGTACCTTCGAGGGATAATAGCTTTGAGTTCGGAATTTCATCAATAAGTGCGAGTCCATGTTCAAGTGGAAGAGCTGTATCATGCGTACCATGAATTACTAAAGTAGGTACTAGTAACGACTTTAGTATACCTTCATAAGAATCATCACCTGTAAGGAGGGCGTGATTAAACATACTTAATAGATTGTTAGCACGTTCTATTTCTTGCTTTACTTGTTTTAAAGTTCTTGCTTCATCAAATATACGCTTTGATCCACAGAGTAGACGTGATCCTGTAATTAAATATTTCGCTATAACATCTTTATTTGTCCAATCTAAATTTGCACCATTAGCATGATGTGTCAAAATTCTTTCATCCATTGGAGGCAAATCACGAGTATTGTTATTAGATCCAATAACGCTTGTTGCTAGTAATGTTAAGGTCAAAATTCTTTCTGGGTGTTTTACTGCAGCAATTTGAGCAATCATACCTCCTAATGACATGCCAAAAAGGTGTGCCTTGTCAATATGATACGCATCGAGTACTCCGATTGCATCTTCAGCCATATCTGCTACAGTGTAATTGGAAGTCCCAGGCTCATATGTAATAGAGCGACCAACATCACGGTTATCATAGCGAATGACAAATCTTCCTGTGCTAGCTAACCTTTCACAAAATTCTTCATCCCAATAAACCATTGAACACGTAGCTCCCATAATTAATAATATTGCTGGGTTATTAGGATTGCCAAAGCTTTCTGTACATATATCGATACCGTTTACTTTGAAAACTTGTTCACTCATAGCACACTCTCCGTTTCATTTAAAGGTCATTAATAAATAAAGAGAAATATAACTTTGGGTGTTTCTTAGGCGTAAATTAGATTGTATTTAAGTGAAATAAATGTTTTTTGCACTCATGATGCTTAATTAGTAGAGTAGCATAAATATCACCTCCTAACATATTTATTGTCATCCAAGGCGGAAAATTTTGAAAAATAATTGTTTGTTATTACAATAAACAACAAGGGGGAGAGGAAATGAAAGCAATTGCTATTGATCAATATGGTAGTGTTGAAGAATTACAAGAAAGACAAGTTCCTAAACCAGTTGTTAAATGTAATGAAGTATTAATACGTATACAAGCAACATCTGTCAATCCTGTTGATTGGAAAATAAGAAAGGGAGAATTACAAGAGAAGCTGCAATTTTCATTTCCAATAATATTAGGTTTAGATGTTGCTGGAGTAATTGAAGAAGTTGGAGAAGATGTGGACCATTTCAAAATAGGAGATAAAGTGTTTACGAAACCAGAAAATATAGGGAAAGGCTCCTATGCTGAATACATTACAGTGAAATCAGATTTAGTAGCACATATGCCAAATAATATTAGTTTTGAAGAAGCTGCGTCTATACCTCTTGCAGGACTAACAGCTTGGCAAAGTCTTGTTGATTACGCACAAATAAAAGAAAATGATCGAGTATTAATTCATGCTGGAGCGGGCGGAGTAGGTAGTTTTGCAATTCAAATCGCAAAATCATTTGGCGCCTTTGTCGCTACAACTGCAAGTAGTAAAAATGAAGAGTTTTTAAAGTCTTTAGGTGCTGACCTCATTATTGATTATAAAAAAGATAAATTTGAAGAGCTACTATCAGATTATGATATTGTGTTAGATACAATCGGCGGAGAAGTACAAGAAAAAAGTTTTCAAATTATTAAATCTGGTGGTGTTCTAGTTTCTATCGTTCATGAACCACGTCATGAAGTAAAGGGCATAAAATCAGGGTTTTTATGGTTGAAACCAAGCGGAAAGCAATTGGACGAATTATCTGTTTTGATTGAGCATGGAAAAATTAAACCTATCATCAGTAAGGTTGTTCCGTTTAATGAAAAAGGCGTTAGAGAAGCTCATATTTTGAGTGAAAGTCAGCATACTAGAGGGAAAATTATAATTACGATGGAATGATATTTACATAAATATACGAGTGGTGACTATAAAAAATAAAAATTGTCACCACTCATATAAACTACAATTTTTGCACGACAAAAGTAATCGCATTCGTATTTAATTGAATGTGTTTACCGTTTCGTACAATATCATACGCTAAATTTTTTATTTCAACTTTTACTTCTTTCCATTCGTTATAAACGCCTTTTAGTGTACGTATCATTTCTTCCGTAGAAAGGTTAATTTCAATTAAAGCATCTAATTCTTCTCCTGTTTCTAAATCTATTTCTTGAATGTTAGAGTTAACGATTAAACAATTGATACCGCCACTCTTTGTCCCATTTTTCATAGTCTGAAGCACTTTTTTAAAATCGTCTATTGATCTAACATGTTCTAAACTTGATACTGCAACGATGTAGTCATAAGTATTAGGAGCAATATAGTAGTCTTCAATTGCTGCTTGTTCCGTTTTTATGTATTCAAATACACCATATTCTTTGCTATAAACTTGTAACTTCATTAAAGCCGAATCGAGTAGATCAACACAAGTAACAGTGCCGCCACTATTCGTGATTTTTTGTGCAATCGGAATACTGTTTCTACCGACACCAGAGCCAAGGTCAAGTATTTGTAGGTCTTTCTGTTCTTCAAGATAGTTCAGCATGTCCATAACTGTTTTAACAGGTTTATAAAGCCAAGATCCCGCTTCGAATAATTTATATTGTTCATAGCAAAGATCGTGATACTTTTTCTCTTCTTGTCTTATGTAATCGATTCTGTTCATAGTGTTTCAGCTCCAATAGTTTCATGGCGAAATGAATAGGTTCGACAACCTTTAACATTCATTTGAATTCGAAATATACCACCAGCATGTGGGTACTGTTTTAATTCCACATCGGTCATTCTTGTTCTGGCTGTTGTGATATATAAATCGGTCAAATTAGGTCCTCCAAATGTACACGACGTTACATATAAAGCAGGAATCGGAATACTTAAAATCTGTTCTCCAGTCAAGGGATTCCATCTAGTAATCTTCGAGCCTCCCCAATGTGCAATCCATAAACAACCTTCTACATCAATTGTCATACCATCGGGTAGACCTTCATTTTCAGGGAAGATGATAACATCTGTTGGATTGCTAATTACACCAGTATGTATATCATAATGAAAACGGACTACTTTTTTTGTAGGTGTATCAATAAAATAAAGGTATATATCGTCAGGAGACCATGCTATGCCGTTTGATGTATTTACATGTGCAACTTTTTTATCTACGTTGAAATTATTGTTTAAACAATATAAGGAACCAGCAGCATTAATACCGTATAAGTCTGTAGTGCCTGCCCAAAAGCGGCCGGCTGGATCGCATTTTCCATCGTTAAAGCGGTTTTCTAATAAATCTGGTTCAGGGTCATAAATATGTGTAAGTATTTTTGTGTCAAGATTAAGAGAATAAAAGCCTTGTTCCATTGCTACTAAAACTTCATCGTTCGTATATGGAACAACACAACCGATTTGTTGGTCGAGAGTGATCGCTCGGTTTGTTTTTTTAACAGGATTATAAAGACATAATTTTTTCCCGATAATATCAACCCAGTATAATAATTGTTTCTTCTCATCCCAGCAAGGACCTTCCCCTAAATTCGCCTTAGCATCAACGACTAATTCTATATTTCCGTGCAATATGTTTCACCTCTATTCATTAAAGCTATATATAAAGTTCGATAAGAAGAGAGGTAAACCTTTCACTGAAATGAAATTAAGATTTCCAGTGTAAGAAAAGAGGGCCTTATCAAGTAATTCGAAAATAGCGTATAGACATGGGTAGGAAAATGCATATGATGTTTTATGAAATTGTCTATTTTTCATGTGAAAATGTATTTCGCGTATACGAAGGAAGCGGAAAATATAGGGAATTCAAGAGAAATCCGGAGGGGAAATATTGTTGTGATGAATGTAGTCATAAAATTCAACTGGAAGCGATAAAACATTTTTTTAGATAGTTATATGCTATTTGTTTTCGTTCAGAAAAATTTGACAAAGTATTTGTTATAAATTATCATATGTAAAAACTAATATTCAAAATGGCATTGAAGAGAAGAGTAGTTAAGAATGAATACATACAGAGAGCTCCGGTAGCTGAGAAGGAGAGGTGAAAATCTTAATGAAAAAAGACTTAGAGCTGCGCAAGGAACTAATTCATTTAGGGATGGTGCGACGGGTTCTCCCGTTATAGAGATAGGGTATAAGCATGTTTTGCCGTACCTGAAGAGGTTAATATGGTGATGTATTAACAAACTGAGGTGGTACCGCGAAGTTAATAACTCTCGTCCTCAAGATGAATAATCTTGGGGGTGGGAGTTTTTTTATTGCATAAAACTGAAAATGTGAAAATAAAAATACAATTGAGGTGAGTGGCATATGCATTGGGCGTATGAAGTAGCACATGAATTAATTAGAAAACATCCAAACAAAGAAACTTTTGTTTGTGCAGCTGGAATTAGTCCATCTGGTTCTGTTCATATTGGGAACTTCCGTGAAATAGTAACGACTTATTTCGTTGTAAGGGCTCTGCAAGATTTAGGGAAAAAGACTCGTTTTATCTTTTCATGGGATGATTATGACAGGTTTAGAAAAGTTCCTAAAAATATTGATCCATCTTTTGCAAAATATATTGGTATGCCATACTGTGATATTCCTGATCCGTATGGGTGTCATAACTCGTACGCAGAGCATTTTGAAAAAGAGTTTGAGAAATCGCTACAAGCATTTGGGATTGAAGTGGAATTCATATATCAATATGCTGAATATAGAAGCGGAAGGTATAACGAAAACATATTAGAGTCTTTGTATAAAAGAAAAGAAATATATGATATTTTAATGGGTTTTAAAACAGGAATACACCGAGAAGAAGATAGAGAAAACTTTTATCCCGTTACGTTATATTGTGAGAGGTGCGGGAAAGATGCAACAACTATTACACATTTTGATGAAGTATTAAAAACAGTTCGGTATGACTGTGAATGTGGAAATCAAAATAAATTATCCGTATTAAATACAAGTCAAATGAAACTGAATTGGAAAATCGATTGGCCGATGAGATGGATGATAGAGGATGTTATTTTCGAACCGGGCGGAAGAGATCATTCATCGGAAACCGGTAGTTATAATGTATCAAAAGAAATTGCAAGGAAAATATTCAATTGTGAAGCCCCCCAATACGTTGCTTATGATTTCATTGGAATTAAAGGGCATCATGAAAAAATGTCCAGTTCTTCAGGGAATAGCATTACACCTATCGACTTATTAAAAGTGTATGTACCAGAAGTGATTCTTTTTATGTTTGCAAAATATAGGCCCGGCGCAGCTTTTCATATTGGACTTGATGAAGATGTGATTCGCAATTATACAGAGTATGAGAGATTGAAGGATAGTTATGAAAATAAAACACTCAAAAATGAAGATTTATTTGATGCAATTAAACTTTCTAGACTTGATAGCCGATTTAAAGAGTATCCAAAGTTTAGTCAAGTAGCAGGAACTTTACCGTTATTAAATTTTGATTCATCTATTTTACAAGATATATTAGAGAAAATAGATAGGAGCTATGCATTACCTGAAATGATAGCGATAAGTAATCGTGCTGAGTATTGGATAAGAAACTTTCAATCTAAAAAATTTATTGCGGTAAATAAAGAGAAAAATACGGAGTTTTATAACACATTAGATGAACGGCAGAAAAAATGGCTAGTAGAAGTTTGTAAACTAATTCGTTCTAATAACGATCATTCTAAACTAATGGAGCAATTGTATACGATTTGTCATCATGAAAATAAAAAAATAATGAAAGAAAATCAAAAGCAATTATTTACCATTTTATATAGGCTCATTATGAATCAATCAAGTGGTCCACGTATACCATTATTAATACATGTGGTAGGCGCTAGAAAATTCGTCACATTATTAGATTTCTAAAATACAGTTAAAAGCAACGCAAGTACCCAATAGAATAGGTACTTGCGTTGCTTAATTTTTACTATCTTGAATACATTTTTGGACATTCATCACCACTTGGTTCGTAAAAGCAATGGCTTTTAAATTGCCCTGCAAACGGCTGATTATACCATTCGGGTGGACAAGCTCCAACTGGACGAAAATACCAAAGAGCCCATCGTGCTGGCCAGCGCCATTCACCTTGTAAAACTTTTCTTGCGATTTCTTTTTCTGATTCACGGGCGCGTTGGTAAAAATATCCGAATTGCACTGCTTCGAATCCGCCAGGGCTTTGATATACTGCATCACGCACAGATCGAAGTTGTTTAAAATCTAAACAATCACAAAACACACGATTTACGACAACACAGCCAACAAGTTGTTCACCTTGTCGTCCTTCACCTTCAGCTTCAGCTCGAATTAAACGAGCTAGTAAATCAACGTCACTTTCGTTGTATGGAATAAGGGGCATTGTAATACCACCTTTCTTTACCTGTTATAGTAAAGAGTGTATGTTTCAAAATGAGCTAAGTGCATTTTTCTTGAAAATAACTACTAATTTTAAAAAGGAGCTTATGCAGATAAAAGCTAATTATTATATAGAAGATAAAAACGAAAAAGGAGAGGTACTATGCATCGTATTCATAAAGAACATATCATTTACGCAATGTCACCAGAAAATAATCCATGTATTGAAGTAGAAATTGGGAGCCGTCTTGTATTTGAAACATATGATTGCTTTGAAAATCAAATTGATTCTGAAGATGTTGTGTTTCAAGAATTAGATTGGAATCGAATAAATCCAGCGACCGGACCTGTATATATTAAAGGTGCAGAACCTGGTGATATATTAGTCGTAACGATTGAAAAAATTAAAATTGCAGAGCAGGGTGTTTTAACTACAGGTGCGAACCTAGGTGTAATGGGTGATGAGCTAAATGAAAATACAGTAAAAATTGTCTCAATACATAATGGACATGTTTCATTTTCAAATGAACTGCAAATTCCAATTAATCCAATGATTGGTGTGATTGGTACTGCACCGAAAGAAGAGAGTATTTCATGTGGTACACCGCATGATCACGGCGGGAATATGGATTGTAAAGAAATCAAAGAAGGTACAACGTTATTATTACCTGTAAATGTTCCTGGTGCTCTTTTAGCATTAGGCGATTTACATGCTGCGATGGGTGATGGTGAAATTGGTGTTAGTGGAGTAGAGGTTGCTGGTGAAGTAACTGTAACTGTTCAAATTATAAAAGAAAAGACATGGCCAATACCAATGGCTATCCAAAAAGAAAAAATAATGACAATCGCTTCTGAGAAATTGTTAGATGATGCAGCTAGTCGTGCTGTATGTAATATGGTGACATTTTTACATGAAGAATTAGAAATGTCTAAAGCTGATGCAACTCTTTTATTATCAGCAGCAGGTAATTTGAAAATTTGCCAAGTTGTGGATCCACTAAAAACGGCGCGGATGGAACTAGGAAGGGAATATGTGGAGAAGTTAGGATTTTCTCTAAATGAATTTCATATTAAATAAGAAAAATAGAAAAGGATACTTTTGTATAAAAGTATTCTTTTTCTATTTTACGGATTTTGTGAAAAGAGGTAGTATTTATATAAGTATATTTGGGATTGTGGATCAAAAAGGAGTTCAGAGATGGTTAAAATTATGATTGTTGAAGATGATATGAAAATTGCAGAGCTATTATCAACATATGTTGCGAAATACGGTTACCAAGGAATTATTGTAACGAATTTTCAAAATGTGTTAGACATATTTTTAGAAGAAGAACCGGAGTTAGTGTTATTAGATATTAATTTGCCAAGTTTTGATGGTTACTATTGGTGCCGTCAAATTCGCGGGGTTTCTACATGTCCAATTTTATTTATTTCGGCTCGTGAAGGTACGATGGATCAAGTTATGGCGTTGGAAAATGGTGGCGATGATTTTATTCCGAAGCCGTTTCATTATGAAGTTGTAATGGCGAAAATTCGTAGTCATTTAAGACGTGCTTATGGAGACTATGCACCGAAACTAGAAGAACGAATGGTTGAGCAACAAGGTCTTAGTTTATATCCCGAAAGACTTGTATTAAAACTTAGGAACCAAGAGGTTGATATAACGAGAAACGAAGCCATTTTATTAGAGATGTTAATGAAAAACTATCCGCGTGTTGTGAGTAGGGAAGTATTATTAAATAAATTATGGGATAGTGAATCCTATGTTGATGATAATACATTAAGTGTAAATACAACACGTGTGCGTAAAAAGTTAAAAACGTTACATATTGAAGGAGCAATTGAAACAATTCGTAGTGTTGGATATAGATTACATATTACTTGGGATAATGGTATGGAAAAATGATAAGGTTATTTATACGTGATCATATACCACTTATTTGTTTTACTGCGATCCAACTACTAGCCATATTCTTAGTTTATTGGTTTGATGGGCATAATCATATTTCAACGGCATTATATGCAATGTTTTTAGGTGCTTTTTTTATGGTAAGTTATTTAGTATTTCGTTATTTTACACATCGTTCTTTTTATGAACGTTTAGCAAATCCGTTGCAATCTTTGGATGAATCTGTTCAAAAATCTGATTTTGCAGTTTTATCTACTGCTCTCCAAGATTTGCTCGAAGTACAATATCGACATTATCAAAATCAGCTCCAGTTACAAGAGAGGAAAAATAATGATCATTTAACCTTTATGAATCAGTGGATTCATCAAATGAAAACACCTTTATCTGTAATAGAATTAATTACACAAGATGAAGTGGATTCACGTTTTGAAAGTATTAATGAGGAAACAGATAGGTTAAAAAAGGGTTTAGAGATGGCACTGTATGTCGCACGTTTAGAAGCATTTACACAAGATTTTTATGTAGAAAGAGTACAACTACATAAAATAGTGAATGATTCCGTGCATGAACATAAACGCTTTTTTATTCGGAATTTTGTATACCCAGAACTTGAAATTGATAAGAGTATTACTGTAGAAAGTGATGCGAAGTGGTTACAATTTTTAATTGGACAAATAATATCGAATGCGATTAAATATTCATCAGGTAGTAGAGAAAAGATTAAAGTGAAAGCACGTAAGGAAGGTAATACAGTTGTACTTGAAATTACCGATAGTGGCGTAGGGATACCGAAGCAAGATTTACCAAGAGTATTCAAACCTTTCTTTACAGGAGAAAACGGTAGAGATTTTAAAGAATCAACTGGAATGGGGCTCTATCTTGTATATGAAATTACGAAACAATTAGGGCATAGTGTAGAAATCCATTCAGAAGTTGATAAAGGTACCGTTGTACGAATAATATTTTTTAATGTGTAACAAGTGAACAAGGCTAAAGAACTTTGGAGATAAGTTTTTTAGCCTTGTTTTGTACCACTTGGGAATAAAGAATTATTTACCTAAGAGAAGTAAAAGCGAATTGTTTATTATTCGGTTATGGTAGGGGGATTGAAATGGATATTCGTAAAATGAGATATTTCATAACAGTGGCAGAAGAATTAAACTTTAGTCGTGCAGCAGAACGGCTTAGGATGGCACAACCTCCTTTAAGCCAAGAAATTCGTAAATTAGAAGATGAATTGGGCGTTCAACTTTTTCATCGAACAAAAAGAATGGTTGAACTAACCAGTGCAGGGAAAATATTTTTAGAAGGTGCGCGGCAAACGTTGCTTCAAGTAGATAGAACTATTAAAGAAACACAGCTTGCGGATGAAGGGAAGACAGGACATTTAATCATCGGTTTTGTCGATTCTACAGAAACCGTTATAGACATATTAAAAACATTTCGAGAACGGTTTCCTAAAATTCAGCTCATATTACGTGAGATGACAACAGACCAGCAAATAAAAGCGCTATATGAAAAACAAATTCATATTGGATTTATTCGTTCCAAGCAGAATAATGAAATATTAGTTTCCGAAGTTTGTTCTGAGGAATGTTTAAAATTGGTTTTGCATGAAGATCATCCTTTAGTTTCGTTACGTAACATTTCAATCAAATCATTAATTGATGAACCATTTATTTTATTTCCCCGTCATTTCGGTACAAACTTTTATGATTTAATTATTAGTTACTTTTGGGAGCATGGAGTCAGCTTAAATATTGTTCAAGAAGCGATTCAAATGCAAACGATTGTGAATTTAGTTGCTACAGGGATGGGGATTTCTGTAGTTCCATCATCGGTGGAAAGCTATAAAAAATCGGGTGTCATGTATAAAGACATTCAAGAAAATACACCGAAAATAAATTTATATGTTGGATGGAGACAAGATGAAAAATCTGTCGTATTAGAGAACTTCTTAACAGTTGTTAGAGAGGTTTATACGACTTCACAATTTGAATTTGAAAAGTAAAGGCCCATCTTGATGGGATGGGCAGGGGGAAAGTTGGATAGGAAAACTTCTATTTTTATTTTAAAGTCAGACTACAAAGATATTTTGTGGTTTTTAAAAAGGAATTCACTGATGTTTCAACCTGTTTTACTCGGATCGTACTCAATGAAACCTTTTAGTACACTATCAATCTGATCCATAATTTCAGGTTGCAATTTAACACTAGAAGCAATTACGTTTTCTCTTATTTGCTCAGGATTTGAAGCGCCAATAATTGCAGAGGAAACAGCTGGATTTTGTAGTACCCAAGCAACTGCGAGTTGTGGTAGGGTAAGATTAGTTTCTTGCGCGATCGGATTAAGTTTCTGAATTGCAGTGAGTACATCATCACTCATCCAACGTTGCACGAGTTTGTGGAAAAATGGTTTACCAGCATCTGAATTAGCACGTGATTGAGTCGGTATTGGTTTACCTGGTTGATATTTTCCAGAGAGAATACCTTGTGCGAGGGGAGACCATACAACTTGACCAAGTCCCTCACGTTGACACGTTGGTATTACATCAGTTTCGATAACTCGCCATAACATCGAGTATTGAGGTTGGCTAGCGATGAGTGGAATTTTCAATTCTCGTGCAAGCGCTGCACCGCGGGTGATTTGTTCCGATGTCCATTCACTTACGCCTAAGTAAAGGACTTTACCTTGTCTTACAAGATCAGCAAAAGCTAACATCGTTTCCTCAAGAGGAGTTGTTGAGTCAAATCTATGTGCATAATAGACATCAATGTAGTCTGTCTGCAACCGCTGTAACGATGCATTGCAATTTTCTATAATATGTTTTCTCGATAATCCACGATCATTTTTTCCAGGTCCGGTCGGATGGCATACTTTTGTACATAGTTCTATGCTTTCTCGGCGTATACCTTTCAAAGACCGGCCAAGTACTTCTTCGGCTATAGTGTCCGAATAAACATCAGCAGTATCGAACGTAGTAATTCCGACATCTAGTGCGGCTTTCACACAATCATTTGCAGTATCTTCGTTTACTTTTCCACCATGGTTAATCCAGTTCCCGTATGCAATCTTACTTACTGTTAATCCACTGTTTCCTAGTTTACTAAATTCCATTGTAGTATCCTCCTTTTAAAATGATATCTTTATTATAAGAACTGAAATGTAATATGTATAATATATAATTAATGATACATTTATATAAAAATTATATAAAAGGGAGTGCTTAGAAGTTTACTACTAAGGAAATCTAAAGCCAGTAGTATTACAGATGTTGTTTGTGTTTGATCGATATGAAGTGAAGATAAATAGACCTAAAAGAAAGCAATCATTTTCACAGCACGTATAATCGCATTTACTCATACAGTACTACTATGGTACAATATGGTTACTAATGACGGAAAGGAATGATGGGTGGACGATGATTAACTAATCTTATTTTTAAATGTTGAAATTCAATAAATTTCAATTTATAAAAAATAGGATTAGTCTGCCCAATTTCCTTACAACGGTATTGCTATTTATTATGCGTAATAGCTTATTTGGGTATAAATATGTTAACGACTAATCCTGCCAAATTAATTTGGGAGGATTTTTTTGTTCTCCCTTAATGAAAGGAATCGGTAATATGAAAGAAATTTTAAAATTAAATGATGTTTATGTTGAGATAAAGGAAAATACTTTGTTAGAGAAAATGAATGTTACAGTAAAACAAGGGGATGTTATCGGATTAATTGGTAAAAATGGTGCCGGTAAATCAACGTTACTTCAATTAATAAATGGGAAGATTGAGCCATCAAAAGGGATTGTTGAATGGCAGCAAATGAATATGACAACGGCATATGTTGAACAAGAAATAGAATCTTTTATTAGTAATGATATGATTGCAAAAGAAGCAGAGCTTCTTGCGAAATGGGGCGTGCCAACGAACGATTTTCTTACTTTAAGTGGTGGTGAAAAGCTGAAAGTTCGACTAGCAAAAGGATTTGCCGAAAATCCTAATTTATTAATATTAGACGAACCGACAAATCATTTAGATGAGATGAGTACGGAATTTCTCATTAAGCAAATAAAAAATATGAAGGGTACAGTTATCGTTGTATCGCATGATCGATACTTTTTAGATGTTGTCGCAACGAAAATATGGTCAATTGAGGAAAAGAAACTAATTGAGCATAGCGGTAATTATACGAGTTATATGAAAGCACGTGAGCATACAAGAATGACGCAGCAACGTGAATATGAAAAACAACAAAAAAAGATAGAACAAGTAGAAACACATATAAAAGAATTAAGTTCATGGTCACAAAAGGCACACGCACAGTCTACAAAACAAGAAGGAGTTAAAGAGTTTTATCGTGTAAAAGCGAAGCGAATGGATGCGCAAGTGAAGTCAAAACGAAAACGTCTCGAAAAAGAGCTGGAGAAAACGAAAGTAGAACGTGTGAAAGAAGAGTATTCAGTGGAGTTCTCTATTCAAGCGAATAAAAAAGTAGGAAAACGCTTTTTAGAAGTAAAGAAATTTAAAAAAGACTTTCATGGAAAGACATTATTTGAAAACGTTAATTTTACAATCCAGCACGGTGAGAAGGTTGCGATTGTTGGACCAAACGGTAGCGGGAAAACAACATTACTGAAGATGATTATGGGAACGGAAACTGTACAAGGAGAAGTATGGATTTCACCATCTGCAAACATCGGTTATTTAACACAAGAAGTATTTGATTTACCACTGGATAAAACACCAGAAGATTTATTTTTTAAAGAGACATTTGAAGAAAGAGGAAAAGTCCAAAATTTAATGAAACATTTAGGATTCCAAGCTTCTCAATGGAAAGAACCGATTGAGCATATGAGTATGGGGGAACGAGTAAAATGCAAGTTAATGGCTTATATTTTAGATGAAAAAGATGTACTTATTTTAGATGAACCGACGAATCACCTTGACCTCCCTTCACGTGAACAGCTTGAAAATACATTAGCTGAGTATAATGGAACACTCGTTATAGTTTCTCACGATCGATATTTCCTGGAGAAAACAACTAACACGAAACTCGTGTTTTTAAATAATACGATACAAAAGCAGCTAGAGGAACTTATTAAAACAAGAGATGATATTGAAGAGCTACGTTTAACATTAGAAACAGAGAGACAAGAAGTATTAGGTAAATTAAGCTTTTTAACTTCTAACGATAAAGAATATAAAGAACTTGATGAACGATTTATAGAACTTACGAAGCAGATTAAGGCGCTTTAATGTAATTAAGGGGGATTAACATGGGAGAAGAGAGTTCGACTAATTTATTTAGAATAGACTGTGGAGATATATACTTGCAAGAGTTTACTGTGAAAGATGCGGAGAGCATTTATAAAATATCGAATCAACCGGAAATTGAAAAGTTTTTGCCGGACTGGAAATCAACGAAAGAACAGAGGGTTAATTGGATTATCAATGATGAAATACCAGCAAATAGATTGTTTCTTAATGTCGTGAAAAATACGTCTAACATAGAGGGTCATTCTTTACAGCTAGGAATATTTATTAAAGATACAAATGAATGTATCGGATGGTGTTGCACAGGTATTAAAGGTGAACTTCCTGCACCAAATAGAGAAATAATGTATGCTATTTCAAGCGAGTATCAAAGCAATGGTTACGCTACGAAAGCGACTAAAGGGTTAATTGATTATTTGTTTAAAAATACAAATGTAGATGTCCTCAACGCAATTGCTTTAATTAACAACGTACCATCAAATAAAGTTATTGAAAAATGTGGATTTACTTATTTGAGCCAACAGACGATAGAAAACCAACTATATAATCATTATTTATTAAGCAAATCAGAGTGGATAAAAAATATTGCTCTTTAAAAGAATCTATAATGGAATGTAAAAAAGCTTAGAGCTAAAACTCTAAGCTTTTTTACATTCCAGTCTACCTGTTACCATATCAAAGAGACAATTTGGATAGCTTCTTACCGGATTTTCTTATCAAAAAACAAGGGGATTAAGCTGTACATGCGATAATCATTTTATAAAAAATCATATATGAAAAGGGGTTTGGATAATTTTGTCGAATGCATTTATCTATGAAAACACCACTTTCTTACTCAAATTATCCTAAAAATGAATCATTTTGATCTCAAATAGAAGAACGAACGGCAAAAGTGAAGGTGAGCGAAGTTTTGCATATAAAACTTACGGTTGAGTGTTAGTGGATTAAAAGTTTTAAGTTATGAAATAGATTAAATGAGGGAGGGGAGGGGAACGCATATCATAATTTGGTTTCGTCAATTGCCACAGATAAGTATGGATTTTTCAGAATGGACTCCTTTTATTAAGAATAATTGGTATCAAAAGCATTATATGAAGTTTGTATATCTACTTCAAATAATCATTTTTCTGATACCAAATTACTTTGGAGTAGGTTTCACTTATATTAATATATTGTATCTAATCATAATAGGTATCTTTGTCTTCATCATTCACGAATGTCTACACATTTTGGTCATAAGTAACAAAGGTGATATTAGCTTAACATGTAGTGGAATATTTTTTTGGCTAAATACAAATGCAACCCTATCCAAATCTAGATTTTGGGTCTTTATGAGCTTACCCATAATTGTATTATCGGTAGCCCCTGCATTTATGTCGTTCTATGTATCAGGAAATATTAAATCAATCATATTATTTGTATGTTGGATAAACGCAATAATTTCCGCCTCAGATATTTACAATTCATTTTTAATTGTAATGAAACCGAAGAACTCAGTATTTTGCAGAGGATATTATCAAGTGAAATAGTATTAAAAGTATTATTTAATTATATTTCAATTTAAGAAATTAGTTAAAAATATAATATTTGAAAGTAAAAAGACCGATAATACAATCGGTCTTTTTTCATTAATATAATAAAGATTAGAAATAAATAGCATTGTATTTCATACTACCCTGCGAATATTATAAGATAGATATAAATTGATTATAGTTTGAAAATAGGTTTGTTATCAGTTTTTTTAGAAATCTTACAAGCGTGTAAGATAAATGAAAGATGAATCAATATGTGCTATAAGACAATTCATTTACACTATATTGTGAGAAGTGCAAATGAAGGGAGAATATAAATGGAAATTCTACATGCAAAAAGTATTAGTAAAGTATATAAAGGGAAAGTACCTTTTAAAGCATTGGTAGATATTGATTTATCAATTCAAGAAGGTGAATTTATAGGGATTATGGGGCCATCAGGGAGCGGGAAAACAACGTTATTAAATATGGTATCTACTATCGACTCTCCAACATCGGGAGAAATATTAATAAATGGTACAAATCCTTTCCAGTTGACATCAGATAATTTGGCTTTATTCCGTAGGAAACAATTAGGATTTGTTTTTCAATCATTTAATTTACTTAGCACACTTACAGTAAAGGAAAATATCGTATTGCCGATGACATTAGATGGTGTTTCTGTACAAGAAATGAACAAACGAGTTGAAGAAATTGCAGAGAAATTAAATATTACAGATATATTGAGTAAAAGAACTTTTGAAATTTCAGGGGGGCAAGCTCAAAGAACAGCAATTGCTCGTGCAATTGTTCATAAGCCTCAATTATTACTTGCAGATGAACCAACAGGGAATTTAGACTCTAAATCTTCAAATGATGTAATGGAGATGCTAGATACTTTAAATAAAGAAGAAAAAGCTACGATGATGTTAGTTACACATGATCCGTATGCAGCGAGTTTTTGCAGCAGAGTTATCTTTATTAAAGATGGTCAATTATATAACGAAATTTATTGCGGTGACAGCAGGCAAGCCTTTTATCAAAAGATTATGGATGTCCTTTCTTTGTTAGGAGGGAAAAGGCATGACTTTTCGTCAGTTCGCATTTAATAATATTTTTCGTAATAAGCGTACATACGCTGCCCATTTTTTAAGTTGTGCATTTTCTATTATGATTTTCTTTACGTATGCCCTTTTATTATTTCATCCTGATTTACAAGGGGAATTAAAATCGACGAGTACAACAATAAGTGCATTTGGAACATTAGGATTTACAATTTCGCAAGGCTTGATTTTTGTATTTTCATTTTTCTTTATTTTATATTCAGTAAGTTCATTTTTAAAAACACGTAAGAAAGAATTTGGCATTTTAATGATGCAAGGAATGTCAATGAGGCAGCTTAAGAAATTATTATTAATTGAAAATATGTTAATTGGACTTGGGTCAATTTGTATAGGGATTTTCATCGGACTCATATTTTCTAAACTAGTGTTATTGATAAGCGCAAGTGTATTAATGATTAGTAATGGTTTACCTTTTTATATACCAGTGCAGGCGGTATTATTAACATTCATCACATTTCTTTTATTATTTTTAATTGTTTCGCTTGTTACTTTTAAAATGATAAAAGTAACGGAACTTGTGGAACTTATTCAAGCAGAGGAAAAGCCAAAGCCTGAACCGAAAGCTTCAATTCTATTATCGCTACTTTCTTTAATTAGTGTAGGCTATGGATATATTTCAGTATTTCGCTTTATCCCAAGTACTAATTTTATTACGCTCGGAATGGGTGTACTTCTAGTTATTATAGGAACGTACTTTTTATATACACAGTGTAGCGTGTATATATTGTATCTTGCTAAAAGAAGTGAATCATTCTTTTTAAAGCGAACAAATATATTAACATTTTCAGAATTAATTTACCGTATGAAAGATAACGCAACGATGTTTTTCATTGTATCTATTATTTCAGCAGTTGCATTTACAGCAATCGGTACAACAGCTGCTCTTGGTAATAGGAATTTAGTATGGATGACAAACCCATATACATTTCTGTATGAAAGCTCTGAAAACAACAAATTGGTAGATAAACATCTCTCTATTATAAAAAAACATCTTGAGGATGCAAATATTCCGTACCGAATGGCTTCATCTTCAAATAAATTTACAGAAAGTAACGTAAATGTATTGAAATTAAGTGAATATAACGAACTTACGAGAGCACTCGGGTACCAACAAGAAACGATTGAAAAAGAAGATGAAATTTTACTAATCCCTGGGAGGGTGTCACAAAAACAAGAATTTAAAAATGGTGACTATAAAAAAAATATTGAAGTCATTCAAGGAGATTGGACAAAGACATTTCATGTGAAAAAAACTGTGGGAAATTTAGTTTTACCACATGATCCTAGTAGTATTTATATTGCTGTTCAAGATCATGTGTATGATGAAATTCCTCATACAAGTAATCCAAAAGATGAAAATATTCAACATCGTACTTACGGATTTGTTGTAGATGATTGGATAAAAACGAAAGAGATTTCAAATCAATTAAAGAATGTATTCGATAAAGATCTTAGGGACAGAGATTTCTACTTTGAAGCTTTAACATTAAACTTGTTGGAGGCAAAACAAAAGAATGGTTTATTACTTATGGCAAGTATTTTAGTCGGAATCGTTTTCTTTACATTTGCTGCTAGTTTTATTTATTTCCGATTATATACTGATTTGGATCGCGATCAACAGCAATATAAAATGATTTCGAAAATGGGATTAAGTAAACGAGAATTAAAAAAAATTGTAACGAGACAGTTAGTATTAATGTTCTTCTTACCGATTATCATTGCAGTGATTCATACTGTAGTTGCGTATACGGCACTGCAACAATTAGTCGATTTTTCTATTTTAAATAGCTCGATCGTTATTTTAATTTCATTTATATGTATACAAGTTTTATATTTCTTTATAACTCGTTGGCGTTACCTACAAAAGCTTTATAAAGTTATGGAGCAATAGAGTTTATTAGCTTGTAAGACTACATTAAAGTATGTGGAAAAAATGAACTGTATGATGAAAGGAAACGCGATGAAAAGAACTTTAACTATTTTTATGTTAACGATACTACTTTTAATAAGTTTTAGTGCATGCTCTAAAAAGGAAAATCCATTTCCTGCAAACGGTTTATTAATCATTGGAGATGAAAATAAAATTTCACCAATTATTAATCGTTATCAAGAAATTACGAAAGAAAATGAAGTGTTTTCTGTGAAAAAAGGTAAAGTTGGAAATGGACAGGTATTAATTTTAAATGAATCTACAGCACAAGCATTGATTAAAGAAAAAGTTTTTCGTAAACGAGATAATGGCTCCAATTATATTATAGATACGTTACCGAAATTCCCAAAAGAAGGTTCGCTGTTGTTTACACATGAAGACGAAAAGAATATGAAAAGTATTGAATTAGAAGGAAAAGAGATTCCAGTTTCATACGATAGTGACGCTTGGATAGGTAACACTCGTAAATATCCAACGCAATGGTATGTGATTGTAGCACAAAATAGTGTGTATAAAGAAATAAAGGTAAATGAAACGAAAATGCACCTTCTTCATCTGAAAAAATCTTTAGGAGATGAAAAACCTAAAATGTCGACAGATAATACATTGGTTAATGAAAATGTCAAAGTAACAAGGCTAATTAAAGGTTTGGAAGGAGAAGTATCTTTTCAATTTGTAACGATTGGAGAAAAATCTTAAAAAAGAGTTCAAGGTTGATAAAAACTTTATCAATCTTGAACTCTTTTTAGTTTATAGACCAATCAAATATTATGCTTTACATTACTTCATCTAATCGGGCCTCACTCGTTTCTTCAATCGTATTTGAATTTTGAACTGAATTATTTTGAGCTTCTTTTTCTTTACGAGACTTTTGTAGCATTTCAAGGATGATCCATAAAGGAACACCTTTATCCTTTAACATCTTCCATAAATCTAATTCGTTAAATTTATGCTCAGGCTGTTTCATTTCTTTTTCAGAGGAACGAATATCGAACTTGATAGGATCATCCGCTTTCTTACCTTCAAGTTTAGTAGAAGAGAGAGTATTATGCTCAAGAATAGATGGAGTTATTTTAGTAGGTTGAGATAATGTATGAATGTTTGATTCAATTTGCATGCTTTTTCCTCCTTTTCGAGTAATGAAATAAGTTTTCTTATGATTATTAAATCCATTTGACATGAGGAAACTATATTCAATTATAAATTCAAATAATCAGATTTACAAGTTGTATTGTAAAAAGCAAATGTTTCCTTGAATTAATATTTATCAACATTTGTGTATGTTGTCTATATATACAACGTATATAAAATACTTTACATTATGTTTAAGTTAAAAACTGATTGTGCAATCTTTTTCACAGAAAAATGAAAGCGTTTAATTAGGGGGAGAAAGTATGGGGAAGTTATTTTTAAAAGTATGTTTTTTTACATTAGTGACTGTTTGTTCATTCGCAGCGAAAACAACATACGCTGAAGAGAGACAACAAAATAATTATCCTATCATTTTAGTGAATGGATTTGCTGGATGGGGTAGAGAGGAAATGCTAGGGGTAAAATATTGGGGTGGTGTTCATGATATACAAGAAGATTTAAAAAGAAATGGTTATACAGTACATACTGCAGCTGTTGGGCCAGTTTCTAGTAACTGGGACCGTGCATGTGAATTATACGCGCAAATTAACGGTGGAACAGTAGACTACGGCGCGGCGCATGCTGAGAAACATGGACATAATCGTTTTGGTAGAACTTATAGTGGATTTGCACCGAATTGGAGTGAAACAAATAAAGTTCATTTAGTTGGGCATAGCATGGGTGGACAAACGACAAGAACATTAGTGCAGTTATTAAAAGAAGGCAGTTATGAAGAAAAAAATCATGTGAAAAATCATCCGAACGCAAAGATATCACCACTATTTGAAGGCGGTAAATCGTATGTTCATAGTGTTACAACTTTAGCAACTCCTCATAATGGGACAACACTTGCAGACGGGAGTCTTCTATTGCCATTCGTTAAAGATTTTCTCATTACAGCTGCGAGTTTAGGAGGAAACAATAATTTATCATTATATGATTTTAAATTGGATCAATGGGGTATGAAAAAATATGCTGGAGAGTCCTTTTTCCAATATACTGATCGTATTTTAAATAGTTCAATTTGGGAGAATACAAAAGATATTAGTCAATGGGATTTAAGTACTGATGGAGCAAAGGAGTTAAATAATTGGGTAAAGACGCAATCGGATGTATATTACTTATCCTATAGTGGACATGCATCGCAAGCAGCACCTATAACAGGTTTGCATCTACCGCATATAACAATGAATAAAGTGCTAATGGGGAATGCATTCTTCTTAGGCTCTTATGCAAGATATGAAGAAAACCGACCATTAATAGATACTTCTTGGTGGCAAAACGATGGTGTAGTAAATACAAATTCTATGATTGCGCCTGCGTCTAATACTTTTGTAAATAATAATGAGTCTTTACAAATTGGAAAATGGAATCATATTGAAACGAAAGCAAATTGGGACCATCTTGATATGGTAGGGCTTAGTGTTTCAGACACGTTAGGTTTTTCTAACATTCAAGAGTTTTATAGAACAATTGTTGGAAAATTATCACGTCTACCGAAATAGATAATATAAAGCGCTCTCGATGGAATTCGAGGGCGCTTTATATTATATTGAAAGAGGGATTTGGTATAAAGATATGGGGGGATATTATGAAAATTCAAATTGTATTATCAGGATACGGGACAGTAGGAAGAGAGTTTATAAAATTATTAAATGAAAAATATTTATATATAAATGAAACATATGGAATTGACTTAGTTGTTAGTGGAGTGATAGGAAGAAATATTGCAATACATAACGGGAAAGGTTTGCAGATTAATGATTTATTGACGTATGGTGATGGTTCTGCTGCAATTGAAAAATATATCGAACATTATCCAGAGGAACGCGGAACGATTAATATAAATGGTACTGTATTGGTTGAATCAACTGCTACAAATCTTAAAAATGGAAATCCAGGGAAACAGTATATGAAACAAGCTATTGAAAAACAAATGGATATAGTAGCTATTTCAAAAGGTGCACTTGTTACAGCTTGGAGTGAACTGAATACAGCAGCACGTATTTCAGGCTCACGCATTCGATATAGCGGTGCAACTGCCGCTGCGTTACCGACATTAGACATAGGACAACTAAGTTTAGCAGGTTGCCATATTGAAAAAATAGAAGGAATATTGAACGGGACAACAAATTATATCCTTACAAAGATGCATGAAGAATATAAGACGTTTGAAGAAGCATTGCAAGAAGCACAAAATAAAGGAATTGCGGAGACTAACCCGTTATTAGATATAAGCGGGATGGATAGCGCTTGTAAATTATTACTTTTGACGAATAGTTTAATGGGAAACGATTATTCACTCAAAGATATAAAAATAAACGGAATAGAGCACGTTACAACGCAACAAATTCAAAATGCAAAGGAACAAAATAAATCAATTAAATTAATTGCATCAGCATATAAAGATGATAATGGAAAAGTAAACCTTAGTGTACAACCTTGTAATTTAGAGAAAGAACATCCGTTAGCAAATATAAATGGCACGGAAAAAGGAATTACGTTCTTTACAGATACAATGGGACAAGTCACTACAATTGGTGGAGCTTCTAATCCACGCGGAGCTGCAGCTGCTGCTTTAAAAGATGTAATCAATTTATATCGAAATGATTTATAGGCTTTATAACCGTACCGCTATTAATAAAAAATACATATGTAGTGGACCTTTTGAGAATGAAATAAATATGCAAAAATAATTGCAGGGGGTAAGAAATTGTTTAAAGATTTTAAAGTTGTAAAAGATCGTCCCGTTTATATTCAATTAAAGGATTATTTAAAAAAGATGATTATGAAAGGGCATTTGTTGGGGGACCAAAAAATCCCATCAACAAGGGAACTGAGTGAATTATTATCAGTGAGCAGAAATACAGTACTCTCTGCATATGCGGATTTAGAACAAGAAGGACTCATTTATGCAGTTAAAGGAAAAGGAAATTTCGTTGCGAAGGTGGATATAAGTAACACCTCGTCTGTTGAAATAGATTGGAAAAATAAACTTAATACAGTTACCACATTAGCGGATGAATTAGACTTAATGAAGCATGGAGTTCGCTGGGAAAAAGGAATGATTGTTTTTAATAGTATAGCTCCGGACGAAAAGCTATTTGATGTTGAAAATTTCAAAAGAGCTTTTCTTACTCGTATGTCCATTGAAGGGGATATCGTATTGAACTACGGATATGCAAAAGGTTATAGACCGTTAATGAATTATTTACTTCATTACATGGAAATGAAAGGTGTAGATATTTCGAACAAAGATATTCTAATTACAAATGGATTTACAGAAGGATTAGATATTGTGTTATCTTCTTTATCGAAGAAATCAGGGCGTGTTATTTGTGAGAACCCAACTCACCATGCTGCATTGAAGCTTTTTCGTTTACATGGACTTGAAGTTCATGGAATTGATATGAATGATGATGGTATTGATACGAATGAAGTAGAAAAAAGTTTGCGTGAAAAGGATTTTGATTTCGCGTATTTAATCCCTTCTTATCATAATCCAACTGGTATTGTTACGAGTTCGGAGAAAAGAACGGAATTGATGAGGTTATTTTCAAAATACAAGATCCCTATTATAGAGGATGGGTTTAATGAAGAATTACGTTATTCGGGTTCACATTTATCGCCATTATTAACTTTTGCAGGGGCTGGTAATAATGTGATTTATATTAGTAGCTTTTCAAAGGTACTTTTCCCTGGTTTACGTGTAGGTTGGATCATTGCAGATAAAGAACTGATACATTATTTAGAAAGTGTTAAAAGAGCCAGAACCATTCACACATCTACGTTAGATCAAGCTGTTCTGTTTCAATATTTACATGAAGGATATTTTGAAAAATATTTAAAAAAAGCAAGATCTGTTTATAAGAAAAAATATGAGTTAGCTGTTGGGGCGTGTAATCAGAACATTCCGTTTAAAAGAATGACTGGAGACGGTGGACTTCATTTGTTTATAGAGTTGGAAGAAAAAATTCAAGCCCGCACACTTTTACAAAAGTGTTATGAGAAAGGAGTTACCTTTTCTCCTGGTGATGTTTTTTACTCTGATGGAGGAGGAGCGAACACATTCCGATTAGGATTTTCACGTTTGAAAGAACAGGAAATTGTTAGAGGGATTCAAATAATTGGTGAAACTTTTAAAAATGAAACTTGGAGTTGAGAAAATGAGAATTGGCGTTATTATGGGAGGAGTATCCTCTGAAAAACAAGTATCAATTATGACTGGGAATGAAATGATTGCACATTTAGATAAGAGTAAATATGAAATCGTTCCAATTACGTTAAATGAAAAAATGGATTTAATTGAAAAAGCGAAAGACATTGATTTTGCATTGCTAGCATTACACGGAAAGTACGGAGAAGATGGTACAGTTCAAGGGACGCTAGAGAGTTTAGGTATTCCTTATAGCGGTAGCAATATGTTATCTAGCGGTATATGTATGGACAAAAATATTTCGAAAAAGATTTTGCGTTATGAAGGAGTAGAAACACCAGATTGGATTGAACTTACAAAAATGGAGGATCTAAAGCTTGAGGAGTTAGATAAATTAGGATTTCCGTTAGTGGTAAAACCAAACTCTGGCGGCTCAAGTGTTGGAGTTAAGATTGTCTATGATAAAAATGAATTAATCTCTATGCTGGAAACTGTATTCGAATGGGATTCTGAAGTAGTAATTGAGAAGTATATAAAAGGTGACGAGATTACATGTTCAATTTTTGATGGGCAACAGTTACCTATCATTTCGATTCGACATGCTGCTGTGTTCTTTGACTATAATGCAAAATATGATGATACTAGTACAGTTGAAGAAGTTATTGAACTTCCAGCTGAAATAAAGGAACGTGTAAATAAAGCGTCACTGGCTTGTTATAAAGCATTAAAATGTAGTGTTTATGCAAGGGTTGATATGATGGTGAAGGAAGGAATTCCATATGTAATGGAAGTTAATACATTACCAGGGATGACACAATCAAGTTTACTACCAAAAAGTGCGGAAGCAGCGGGAATTAATTATAGCAAACTATTAGATATGATAATTGAAACTTCATTAAAAGTAAGGAAAGAAGAAGGTTTTTAAGTTAGTTATATAATTAATTCTTTTGACAGTTCCATGAATTATGCTATGATAATTACAATACGACAACTAAATATTTATCCACTAGGGGGGCCTTTTATAGGCTGAGATCAGATGAAATTTTGAGACTCTTAGTACCTGATCTGGTTAATGCCAGCGTAGGGAAGTGGGAAAGACGTTGCTATTTAACGAATATATACTGTCAATTTCACTTTCTTTACGCCTGTAAAGAAAGTTTTTTTATTTTACAGCTTTAATAATTGTGGATAAATACGTATATTTTTTACATTATTTGGAGGGATTTAAATGACTTTTTCACAATCATTACGTAAAGAAGTAGATTCAATTTGGGAAGCAAGTTTTAACCATCCTTTTGTAAAAAAACTAGGCGAAGGAACATTAGATTTAGCTAGTTTTCGATATTATGTGCTTCAAGATTCTTATTATTTGAGTCATTTTGCTAGAGTACAAACGTTAGGTGCTGCAAAGGCTCTTGAATTAGAAACGACAGCTCGTATGGCACACCATGCACAAAATACGTATGAAGCTGAGTTATCATTACATGAGAATTTCGCAAAGAAATTAGGGATTACAAAAGAAGAAAAAGATAATTTTATTCCTGCGCCAACTGCATATGCATATACATCTCATATGTATCGTGCAGCTTATGAAGGGCATTTAGGAGATATTATTGCGGCTATTTTACCTTGTTATTGGTTATATTATGAAATCGGTGAACGATTAAAAGAATGTCAACCAGAAGAGCCAATTTATCAAGAATGGATTTCTGCATATGGATCTGATTGGTTCCGTACTCTAGTAGAAGAGCAAATCACACGATTAGATACGATTGCTGAAAAGGTAACAGAGGCAGACCGTAATCGTATGAGACAACATTTTATTTTTAGTAGTCAATATGAATATTCATTTTGGGAAATGGCATATACATTAGAAAAATGGCCGATGAATGAAGAAGTTAAAGGTGTTATTTAATTAAGAGTATATAAAAGGTATCGCTATATAAAGAGGCGATACCTTTTATTATATTTAGTTTCTGTAATTTTTTTGTAAATCATAGATAAAAAATATAATAATTCATTATAATGATTTTATAATATGAAGTCCCATAAGGAGGTAGTTATATGTTAATAGTTATTTTATATTAATTTGATTTTAATAATGTTTTATTTAAATAACTAAATGTAATTTAGCTATTTCCTTTAATGCGCTTGGTTAAAATTTGATTCGTTAATGCTTAAAAAATTGGTATCTTTTCTAGTATTATTCATGATCAATATAAATTAAGAGAGGAAGTATTAATAATATGGAAAAATTACAGTTATTAGCATTTAAAAATGTAGTAGAACCCCTCTATAATGAGAAAGTATCGTATATTTATTTTCCTATTGAATGGCTTGAGATTGTAGAGATACATTATAGAACATTTTTATTAACGAGCAAATTAAAACTTGTAAATGAAAGATTGTATGAAATGTTTTCTGATATATTATTCATTCAGCATAATCCATATATATTAAAGGAAGATACACCTTGGATTGTGGCTAAGGAACCAATGAGACAAGAACAGTTAGACTATATTTTCCAAAGCTGGTATGAGGTTATTCGTGATTGGAAACCGAATAAATTAATAGATCCACCACATTTAGAATGGCAGCATGATTTAATTAGTAATTTACCAGTATTACATGATAAAAAAACGTTTTCTAAATGGGTACCGGCTCTAATTACTCATATCTTTTGCGAACAGCCTTTACGTATGGAAAATAAAAATGAGGAAGAAATATATTTTTCGCCACTGCGATCACAACATATTTCTGAAGCGATGTCTGAGCCAATTGAAGATGAAGAAACACATGATTATTTCGCTTATGTATATCGGTTTGAATACATAACTCGTGGAGGTGAGAATATTCCGCTATTAAAAGTATCCGTAGGGATTAGGCGGTTTTATCAACAATATAATCATAAAGATATTTCTATACTTTTAGGGCGAAAGCGGAGCCAAATACTGATTTCAACTCCTGAATTTGAATTAAATAAGAAACAGCAAAGGTTTATAAAGTTAAAAGTGCAACAAGCTGAAAAAGGAATAAAGTGGATTAAACGTTTTAGAAATTTAAAAGATGATTATAGGATAGGGGGAGAAGTTAAATTAGAGAACATTCTCCAATGTCCGAAAGAGTATATTAGAGGAACTAATGTAAGAGTACTTCTTCCATATAACGAAAATATATATAAAGTTCAAGGAACAAAAATAAAATTTGGTATAAAAGTAAGAGAAAAAGAGGAACTTTTTAATGAATTCCAACGAATATTCCCATACTTCACATTACTTCCAGAGGGTAAAAAAGTATTAACTAATAATGAGAATGAGTTATTACCTTTATTTGCACCAAAGGGATTAGACACAATTACGTTAGAAGTATGGTCAGATGATATAGTAATAGAGATAGAACAAGCGTTATTAGATAGCAAAATAGTTTTAGCTCAAAACGGAGATTCCTCCTATGTATTAAATGCAGACAATCCGGTGTTGTTAAAAATAGTAAGATATAACATTGGGAAATTGTTACAAAATCCATACAGAATGCAATATAGCCATAAAAACAAAAAGAAACTAGTAGGCGATGTCGTAAAAGCTGTACATGCTACGGCAGGTGAGCAAAATGAAATGAAATTAGCATTAATTGCAATAAAAAATTGTGATGGTCGCGAAAAAATTAATCCAAAGCAAATTATTCGGGAAGGATTCGCTCAAACGGAACGTATTTCAGCATTTATTAATTTATTTATCGGACAAAGTGTATCTAAAAAAGAAATTATTAATGCCATTCTTAGTTTGTTAGAACAAAAGGGGTTCTTAAAGTGTAGTTGGAATAAGATAAAATTACCGGGGATAATTGTAAATTTATCAATTGAGAAAATGTCTAAATATGATTTCTTACCTATTTTTTCAAAAATAAATGGGAGAGAAATATTATATAAATTATATGGTCAAGAAGAATGGGGCACAATTGATCATACTTTATTAAATATAGGTAATAATAAAGTGTTTTTACCACAACCATCAAAAAGGAATGATATAGGAGTCAGTTTTAAACAATTTATGTCAGAAACATTAGTTGAAATTTCACAAGATGCACATAAACAAAATAAAGAAGTTTATTTTATTGTAGATGCCAATATGAGGAAATATTGGCTAGAGGAATTGCAAAATAAAAGCGTTAATATTGGGGTTTCACCTGAAATAATCTCAAATTTAAAAGAGGATATAAACATAATTAGAATTAATACTAACTCAGATGTACCGAACTATATTGTTAGAGACCAAGAACATGTTATGAATGAAACGAGATTATTTGTAGATCAAATGGGAATTTACTATAGCACGGCTGCATACGAATTAGATTGTAATGAGATAGTACATCAGTACATACTCGAAGTTATCCCGCTTGGTGTAAAATCTGAAGAGAGAGAAGAAATCGCCAAAATGATACATTACATGTGCTGTAAATCAACCTTGCTGTCAGAACAAAATATTCATAATACGCATGTAATGCATATGGCTAAATTAATTAAAAATTATACTACCGATATTGATTCAAGGGAGTTTAAAGAATTCGATGACGAATTAGATGAAGATGTAATAATTTTAGAAAAAGAAGATACATTGATATTAATATAAAAAATAGTGTACAAATCCTGCTAGTAATAATGAGCAGGATTTGTCATTTTTCATTGTAAATATAGATATGATTTGTCATGTATATTTTCGGTTTCATATTTACTTTAATTACATACAGGATTAAGATGTTTTTTAGAAATACAAAAACTACATCATATGGAAAAGCGATTTTTATTAATTGAAAAGAAAATTTGAAAGGAATGGGGAATTGTGAAGAAATTAGATGTATTATTAATGCTACTGAGCGGCCTCTTTCCAATTGCAGGAATGTTAAAGCAAATCCCTCTTGAACAATCTTTATATATTGGAGGACTTTTATTTTTTACTAGTTTCGGTAGTTACTTTGCGAAAAAGATATATTCACGTATATGTAGCTGGATAGCCTATGCACCATTTATAACACTACTGTTAGTTATTTGGAATCAGGATATTTCAATAAGTTCAATAATAGCGAACGCGAAAATCGCCGCTTGCATTGCGTTAATTCCGTGTTTATTCCGGTTTCGTACATACGGGCTTACTTTGGGCTTATTCTCATTATGGGCCGCGTTACTATGGGATATAAAAGAAGTGCAGTCGTTAGTCATACTTGAGCGTATGATGAATTTAATGACAAGCCATTATTTATATATTCTCCTTTTAGTTGGAGGACTTATATTAGGTGGATTACTTGCGATGTTATTACACCGTAAAGAGAAAGACACTAATAAAGAAAATACTAATTTATTTAAACAAAAAAAGAAACGTAAAAGGCTATCATTTAAGATCCGCTTTCCAAGATTACCGAAATTTAAGATGAAATTATTTAAGTTTGGTGGAAAAGGTTCTAAACGTAAAAGGCCAGAAACAATGCATGAGCGTAATAACGAAGAACCAGTTGTAACATATGAAATGGCAGAGCAAATAGATCAATATAAAGAAAGTACTGTTCAAGGACAAACTAGGATGGAACGTCGAAAAAATAGGTATAATGCATAAAAAATTCCACTAACCCCTTAATGATTTATCGTAAAATTGATAAATCACTAAGGGGTTTTATATATTCCTCTGTGTGCTTTTTTATCTCTCACATGTTTATTAGCAATTATCCAGTGAAATATATAAACTACTAGTAGTTACATAATACATTTTAGTAATGAGAAGAAATTAATACTTAACAAATCTTTATGTATGGCGGTTTCTGGGTAATCAGAAACTGCCTATTTTATATGGTTGCAAACATCGACTATTTGGAAAATCCCTTTGTTTTATTTGATGGAGATATAGTACCGCATATTGGTCATTCTTATTTAGGGCTATTTATTTCGATGAAGAGGATAGAGTGATTCGAAGCAGTCAAAAAAGAGCGTATGAAATATAAATAAAAAAGGACAAGCAGTCGTACCTACTGTCCATTAAAGGAGAAAAACATTTTGGTTTAGAACTACGAATAAACAGAAAATCTGCTTGTAATTATTGTTAACCTAAGTGTATTTATCTATACAATAAAAAAGGGATAAGTAAAATATACTTATCCCAAGAAAGGAAATTCAAAACACCAAAATGGCTCGTATTGGTCTACAGGTTCAAAACTAGTATATGTAAAATATAAAATCTCATACACAAAGCAGATAACAATTTTAGTTGTCTGCCAGTTAGTCGAATGAGTTAGTCAATTGTGATAATTTGCTTTCCCATTACAAGAAGAGTGAAGCTGATAGTTCAAACATCTTGTAGGTAGTGTTTACGATGTTTTTAAAAATATACAGAGAAAGCAGATAAGTGAAGAACCTATCTGCTTCGCTGTAACAAAAGAAAGAAGTACCAGCCGTGGATACAGCGGCTTGAAAATAGTATGTATTGTTTTTTTGAAAAGTATTCAAGGAGTGAAGTCTGGTGGAATATATTCTATATGGTGTATATGAAATCACCCAGTTAATCAGTGAAGCAAAGGAGAAAAAAATAATGAATATCACACAATTACGTGGAATATAAAAGACGCTAACTAATCGAAAGCACTAAATATGGCGATTAAGGTAGCCTTGTAGATGAATGATATGAGACTAATAAAAGAATAACGAACTCAAGTTACATACGAAATTGACGATATCATCGAGCGAAAAGATAGACGTTATTATTACAGTCATTCAGCTAATGAATAAAGCGTGCCCAACTGGTGAAGAGTTACACCAGTTGGATAGATCCCTTGATATACAACCGAAAAAAAGAGGTGGACAAGAAAAAATACCGATTTGGGAAGATAAAGAAGAAGTGGACAAGTGAAGGGAAACGGTATGAGAGAAATTAAATAGGATGAAGAAAATGCCTGAAACCGTTGACGTGAAAGTTATGTCGGATGATGAGTTTCTAAAGAAATATAAGGGCACATTTAAAAAGGAAAGACACCCATTCAAAAACTACTATAAAGATTGCAAGCAGAAACATAACGGTTTGTTATAGAAATTTCATTTTGGTCAGATAGATTTTTGTTTGGAGTTTTAAGACTGTTGCATTTTTTTTATTTTTTTTGTTCCCAAAACACAACTAATAATTGCAAGTAATGCACTTGAGGAGATGAAATTAACGGTCCAATAAATTCCTGTTCCAGTAATTAAATCGATAATTACAAATTTTTTAATTGCCGAACTTTTTATTGTATGAAAAACAAATTGATTGTTATTGTTATCCAATGTTGTCACGTCCCTTATCTTTTTTAAAACATATGACAAGGTATGCTTGTTCTAGTCATTTAATCTCAAGAGAATGATAAAGAACCATAAAAAGAACAGCTAGCAAAAGCTAGCTGTTTCATAAATCAAAAACAAAAAATCAGATTGGTTTTGATTTATGATTGAGACGAATTATTTAAAATGTTGTAGAGAATTTAGTAAGTCATTATGGATACGTAATAAGGTTTGGATATCTTCTTCAGACAGTTGTTCTAGTGCTAGTTCCATTGCTTTATAAGAAGTAGAGTTTTCAATGGATCTCTTAGATATTTCTTGTCCTTTTGTTGTTACTTTTAATTGTATTTCTCTACGATCTTCATGTGATTGTTTTCGCTCAATTAATCCTAAATTAACTAACTCATCTACATTTACACTCATTGTGCTTTTAGGAACTGAAAGGCGTTCTGAGATATCTTTAAGAGTAGTATTAGGAGTTGCATAAATTGAATTTAAGATGCCCATTTGTTGAACTGTTAATCCTAACGTAGAAGCGTTTTGATGAGTAAACTTTATAATTTCTTTGTTTATTTTTACAAATGAATGGACAATTTCACTGGCTTGTTTGATACCTTGTTTATGTAGACTCAAAGTAATAACTTCCTTTCATTTTAAAATAATTCAACTCGAAATTGTTCATCGCTGAACTATTTTATTTTGAATCAAATTGTAGGGAAAGTCAATAAACGATATTGATAAAAAATCTAATGAAAAATTCATTTTGTAGAAATAAAAAAAGGTGATGAACGTCGCATCACCTTTTGATAAAGCAGAGCACTTTCAAAAATAAAGTATTCAAAATTAAAACAGAAGTTATCATAAATTTCTTTAATCTTTGACTTGAAACTTATCTTTAATATTAATAAATAATAAAAATAATATTATGGCAGATATTAAATTAGACAAGTAGAAATCTTGGTGGAACAGTAGTTCAAAGATGACATCGAAAGTGTATAATAAAGCAACAGCAGGTAATATGCAAATGAACATAAATCTCCAATTTTTTAAATAATGTTTGTAATAAGTATGTACTTTCTCCATAGATATTGCTCCTGTAATTTTTATTTTCTATATAAATATACATTTAAATAAAAGAATTTACAAAGCGTTTTAAAAATAAATAAAAAATACTGTGAAAGTGATGTGTAATAGAAGAAGTGTACTGAAATGTTAACATCTATACGAAATAAACATAAACTAACGCTAATATATCACTGTACTAATATGAAATTATAATTAGATATAATCTATAAAAAACTTTAAAACACCGTTACTAAAATGATACACTATAATCTACGTTATTTTAGTAATGAATAGAGGGATTTACATGATAGATAAAATCAAAAATGTTGTAGAGGATATGTACGAAGATGAAGCAAAACATTTACTGCAAAGCATTCTTATACAATTAGATTTATTAGAAGAGAACTATAGTGAAGATACGATTAAACACTTGATAAGTATACCTAAGCAACTAACGAGTAATACATCTTATAAAAAGAATGTAAAAGAAAGTACACACATTCATATCGCTTTTGATGATTCAACAACTGGGTGTTTAAAATATATGTTAAGTCAAGAAGAACTATTTGAGGAGAGTGTTGTTGCATTCTCTGAATTCTTTTCAATTGGACCGATTAATCAATTACATACGAATAAAGGGCAACTCGCAAGACAGCAATGGTTATTAAACAACTTAACTTCTTATGATAGTTATTTTGAAGAAGAATATTTACCGAAATTTATGGAAACTTTAGAAGAGCTACATTCTATTCCTAATGAAACACCGATTACCATTTGGAAGGCAGATAACGCACATGAACATGTAGGCCTTTGTTTTGTAATGGCGCAATTAAAAGGTAAGAAAAATATTCGAATCATTAATACATCTGAAATGAGTAGAGAAATATTAAACCAAGAGTATGATATACGTGGAACGGGAGAATTATCGCCTGAAAGTTTAGCTACTTTCCAAAATAGTTTTGCAGAATCACCGTTTTTAACTAAAAAAAGCAGAGTGAATCTTGAACACGAGTGGGATAGTTTATCGAATAGCATGGAATTTTTAAGAGTTTGGAAAGACGATGAAGTGCATTCTGTACAAGAAGGTTATTTTGATCAATTCATTATTGAGTGTGCGAAAAATGTAGGAGCAGATAAAGAGTTTCATAAAGCTCCGAGAGTAATAGGTGAAGCACTTGGACTTGCGGATCAATTGGTTGGGGATACGTTTTTGGAATATCGCTTGAAAGAATTAATTAAGCAAGAAGTATTTGAATATGAAGGTTCGTTAGATCAAATGCGTTTTTATAGTGTGAAGTTAATAAAATAAAAAATATGTTTTGTTTATAAAAAAGCTCGTATTTTTAAAATACGAGCTTTTTTTAGATGAATTTAGGCTATACATAAGCTTCCTATGAATGGCGTATCACATATGAATGTTAAAAGAAACAAATGAAAAGAAGGTGATGGGTTATTATGTATAACCAACAAAACTATCCATATGATCAAGAGATGTATTATAATCCACAAAACTACGGTTATGAATCTACAAATGAAGTGAGAGATATTGAACAAGAAGACTATAGACCAGATGATGCGGAAGATGCTCCAACATCACCACCACCGTCACAAGCTCCGTCGTTACCGTCCACATTTGCTTCTCCAGCACAAGCAGGCAATATGAAATCTTGGATGTGTAACTGTCTAGGAAGATGGGGCTATTTACGTTTACATCGACCTGGTCCTTTCGGAAGAGATTTATGGTTCTTTCCAACCGAGGTAAGAAGAAGCGGGGTTTCAGGTTACACTTGGCAAGGTGGTCGTCGTCGTAAAGTAAGTTATCGATATCAACAAATTAGTAATTTTATGTGCTTCGCATAATAGGAAGTGAGAGAGTAGAATAATTTTACTCTCTCACTTTTTTATTTTTCAATATACGAAGTAAGATTTTAATTAAAAATTTACAATTTTCTAGTTTTTATTGAAGTATAATTCAAATGTTAGGTTGATTTACACAAATAATTGAGAGTGAGGGAATGTAATGTCAATAAAAAATAAGGTTGGCCGAAAAATAGAGGATGGCATTAATTTAGCTTCTGCTCAGTTTAAAGAAGATGCTTATGAGATTTATAAAGAATCGCGAAAAGTGCAACCTATTTTATTTGTCAATAAAGTCGAGATTGGTACAGAATGGCTCATTACAAGATATGAAGATGCTCTGCCACTTTTAAAAGATAATCGCTTAAAAAAAGATCCAAATAATGTTTTTTCTAAAGATACAATGAACATGTTTCTTTCTGTTGACAATAGTGATCATTTAACAACGCATATGTTAAATTCGGACCCACCTAACCACAGTCGTTTACGATCTTTAGTTCAAAAAGCTTTTACACCAAAGATGATTTCACAATTAGACGGAAGAATTCAGAGAGTAGCGGATGATTTAATAAATGAGATAGAGCAAAAAGGTACATTAAATCTTGTAGATGATTATTCATTCCCATTACCGATTATTGTAATAAGTGAGATGCTTGGAATTCCAAAAGAGGATCAAGCGAAATTTAGAATTTGGTCTCATGCCGTCATTGCATCGCCAGAAACACCTGAAGAAATAAAAGAAACCGAAAAACAACTATCTGAGTTTATTACATATCTTCAATATATAGTTGATGTAAAACGGAAAAATCCAAAAGAAGATTTGGTTAGTGCGTTAATACTTGCAGAAAATGAAGGGCATAAACTTAGTGCTCGAGAGCTATATTCAATGATCATGTTATTAATTGTAGCCGGACACGAGACGACAGTGAATTTAATAACAAATACGGTATTAGCACTTCTTGAAAATCCGAAGCAATTACAGTTATTAAAAGATAATCCGAAATTAATTGATTCAGCTATTGAGGAAGGATTGCGTTATTATTCTCCAGTTGAGGTGACGACTGCAAGATGGGCGGCTGAGCCGTTTCAAATTCACGAACAAACAATCCAAAAAGGAGATATGGTTATTATCGCATTAGCTTCAGCAAACCGTGATGAAACCGTATTTGAAAAACCAGAAGTATTTGATATTACACGAGAAAATAACCGTCATATTGCCTTTGGGCATGGTAGTCATTTCTGCCTAGGAGCACCACTTGCTAGGTTGGAAGCAAAGATTGCTATTACTACTTTGTTTAAACGGATGCCATCGTTACAAATAAAAGGTGAGCGTGAAAAAATTAATTGGCAAGGTAATTATTTAATGCGTTCTTTAGAGGAATTACCATTGTCTTTTTAGAATAGTTATATTGAGACATGCATACACGACAAATGATTAACATAGAGTATGTATGTGTTATTTAAATTCGAAACGGAAGGGTGAAAACATCCCAATGATCAACTAATTCTATTTGTAAGAGATCTTCGTTAAAAAACGAAATATTCTTCTGAATAGGATTAGTATGTGCATATATAGAAAAGGGATGTGTTTCGCACTGCGAATATATAGTCTTTTCATATGATTTGTGCTGCCTCCTGTTCAGAACACGAAATAGGGGGCTTTTTTATGTCGACGACTGCAGAAACGAAACAAAATCATGGGGTATCACAAGTATTAAAAAATCGATTTGTGCAAGGGATTCTAGCATCAGCATTATTTTTACAAGTTGGTATTTGGGTTCGTAACTTTGCGATATTACTTTATGTTATGGAAATGACGAAAGGTGATGCTTTTGCCATTTCGATGATTTCGGTTGCTGAATTTGCTCCCATTTTTATTTTCTCATTCATTGGTGGAACTTTTGCTGATAGGTGGAAGCCAAAGAAGACAATGATATGGTGTGAGACGTTAAGTTCTATTTCCGTATTCGCTGTATTAATTACTCTTATGTTTGGAACGTGGAAAATCGTGTTTTTTGTGACGCTTATTTCTGCAATCCTTTCGCAGTTTTCTCAACCATCTGGTATGAAGTTGTTTAAACAGCATTTATCAACGGAACAAATTCAATTAGCGATGTCTATATATCAAACAATATTTGCGATTTTTATGGTGTTAGGACCGATTCTTGGAACATTTATTTTTCATAGTTTTGGAATTTATATTTCAATCATCATAACAGGTATCGCTTTTTTACTTGCAGCAGCTGTGTTGTTATTTCTTCCGAAAGATCTTGAGAATGATAATGAGAAGAAAGAAATTACGCTGTTACAGGAAATGCTGGATGGTATTAAATATGTAAAAAAGAAAAAAGCATTAACTTTGCTAGGGTTTTGTTTTATGGCAGCTGGACTAGGTATAGGTTTAATTCAGCCACTAGGCATCTTTATTGTGACTGAGCAGTTAGGGTTATCAAAAGAGAGTTTACAATGGTTACTAACAGTAAATGGTGCGGGAATGATTGTTGGCGGGGCTTTAGCGATGGTATTTGCGAAAAACGTTGCTCCCCAAAAGATGTTAATTGTAGGGATGCTCGGTCAGGCAATTGGAATTGGTATTATAGGCTACTCCACAAATTTATGGGTGACACTTACGGCACAACTTTTTAGTGGTTTAGCTCTTCCATGTATCCAAATTGGTATTAATACGCTCATTATTCAAAATAGCGATACCGATTTTATTGGTCGCGTGAACGGCATTTTAAGTCCACTATTCACCGGTTCAATGGTAGTAACGATGAGTATAGCTGGTTCCTTAAAGGAGATGTTTTCATTAGGTACGATGTACGAGGGAACGGCTCTACTATTTATAATTGGACTATTGTTTATTTTGCCTATATACAATTTAAAGCCAGTAATAGCAGTAGAAAGTGAAATGAATGGTAAAGGAAGTGCTGTGCAACATGAATCCTAATCCAAATGTTAAATACCCTATTGAAGGAAATCAAAACGTTCATTTTATAAAAAATACAATAACGAAATCTAATATATTTGTTGGTGACTATTCTTATTATGATGCGAAAGATGGAGAAACATTTGAAGATCGAGTATTATATCATTATGAATTTATTGGAGATAGGCTTACCATTGGAAAGTTTTGTTGTATTGCAAATGGAGTTATCTTTATTATGAACGGAGCGAATCACCGGATGGATGGATTTTCGGCATATCCATTTAATATATTTGGAAATGGGTGGGAGAAGTATACACCTAGTTTGTCTGATTTACCTTACAAAGGTGATACAGTTATAGGAAATGACGTTTGGATTGGTATGGATACAACTATTATGCCCGGAATAAAAATAGGGGATGGTGCAATCATTGCAGCTAAATCTGTTGTGACTAGAGATGTCGCACCATATACAATTGTTGGCGGAAACCCTGCAAATAAAATAAAGGAACGATTCACAAATACAATAATAGAAGAATTATTGCAAATTCAATGGTGGCATTTTGACATTGAAAAAATAACCGAAAATATAGATGCTATTGTACAAGGAGATATTGAACCATTAAGAAAGTTAAAAAGGTAATAAAAAATGCATGACAAAGAGTATCATACCTCCGAATTTTGTTAATGATAATAGAACAAGGAGGTGTGATACTATGGCACAAGACGTTTTATGTGAAGTAAACAACTGTAAATTTTGGGCTAACGGCAATAAATGTAGTGCAGATGCAATTTATGTAGTAAGTCATAAAGGTAAACATGCATCTACAACTGAAGAAACAGATTGCAAAACTTTTGATCCAGAAGTATAAATTTTTGAAGGGTAGCCAAATCGTGGTTGCCCTTTTATTAATTATAGTATTGATAATAAATCTCATTTTCATTCATTGTTTTTAACTTTTCTTTTTATTTTTTCATATTTTCTTCATAAGTGATGCAATCCAGAGCAATTCATGTTCAATACGTGATTTACTAAATTCAATGACTTCTGTAATAAAAGATGAGCTAACATGTAAAGATTGAATAGCAGTAAGTTGTTTATGTAGTACGTCTTGGCGTATTGTTAAAATTTCTTTTCTAGCTTCGTAATCAAGTTTTTCAAATAGCGCGATACGCACAAGGAACTCAGCGTTATTTGTCGCAATCTTTTCGGGAAACTCTCTTAACATTTCAGAAAAAATTTCTTCTCCTGTTTCAGTTATGTCGTACATATTTCGATTTGGCTTTCCGACTTGTTTATGTATTTTTTTCGTTATAGCGCCCATATTTTCGAAGCGCCGAAGAGCGGGATACAGTGTATTATGGGGTTCAGCCGAGATACGTGTAAAAACGGGTCATAAGCTGTGATATATTTCCATTATTAGTTTTTTAGTTAAAAATATCTACCTCATGATTAACAAAAAGCTGATTACCTATGCGCTATAAATGAACTGCCCCCAATTGTTAAACAAAACCTAGCAATTGGGGGCAGTTCATAGTTATCATTTGACTCTTCTAGTGACTTTCTCAAGTAAAGCACCCTTTGGTTGAATAAGATTTATTTATTCATTCCCATCAATCGCTTAATTGTTCTTATTTGTCCACGATGATTAATTTCGTCTTCCATAACGTGAAACCACAAGTAGTAATTATTATAAGGCACACCATTATCCCACTTGTTTTCCTCGAATAACCAGCTATCTTGTTTTGATTTCAGATATGTTAGTGTATTTTCTCTAACTTGTGATAATTCATTCAAATAATAATCTAAAGATTGCTTTTTTATTCCTTCCCTTGCTTTGTCTCCAAGTTCTAAAGAAATTCGCCACTTTAGATATTCACTTTCAGTTAAATCTTTTTTTCAAACGAGATAACTTGATGAACAAACTCCATCGCTGCAATATGTGATAAGAGAGAACCAATAGTGTTTGAACTACCGTTTGGTAAGAAATCTAAATCACTTTGGTTTAAATTGGAGATTTCGCTCAATGTAACATCTCTTGTATGTTCAAGCATTGTTACAAGCTCTCCAATCTTATTTGAATAGTTTTCTCTTGAAATTATTCTATAATCTATCATATATATCCCTCCAATTCATGCTAAGCATAAGTTTACCAATAAAATAAAAAAAACAAATTCTGGAAATTCATGTAAAATAATGATATAATTTAATTGAATATAAAGAAAAAAGAAACCTGTTTTTATCAGTGTGACCTTATCCAAGACTAAATTTTACCCATACATCATTTTTTTGATGTAGCTCTTGAAGATAAAAACTATTTAATTTTCAAGGAACAGTTATTAACTTAAAACTTATTATACGAGGAGGGTGTATCATGAAAAAAATATGCTTTGTATTAATTGTCGACGCTGGTATAAATTATGGTTCAATATTTTCTCTACCATTTTTAAGGAATCAGGATGATTTGAAGGAATATTTTTCTAAGTATTATGATGTTTCAATTAATTATATTAGGGATAAAAACTCAGTTGACTATTTGGTAGTTCCCAAACCGTGTCCACCTTTTGATAATGAAAATAATCTTCCAATAATTGAAGTACCAGTAATCTTATTTATGGAAAAGGATTTTGAAAAAATAAAGACTTATATAGACAATTATTTTTCTAATAACTCATAAAGAAAATAAAAGTACAGTAAAAAGAAGTCCGATAAAAAACGAGTGGCGTAGAATATTTCTATTAATCATTCGTTTTTTATTATATTTACATATCAGTCTATCGCAAATGAACTTGTACAACATATCGGGAAATATAGTGAGGTTAATATCGTTGAAGAGTTTGCTGCACCTTTACCTGTTACCGTCATATCCGATTTATTAGGAGTGCCAACAACTGACCGTAAAAAAATTAAAGAATGGTCTGATATTTTATTTATGCCATATAGTAAAGAAAAATTTAACGATTTGGATGTAGAAAAAGGAATTGCGTTAAATGAATTTAAAACTTACCTGCTTCCAATTGTTCAAGAGAAAAGGTATCATTTAACCGACGATATTATTTCAGATTTAATACGAGCTGAATATGAAGGCGAAAGATTAACTGATGAAGAAATAGTTACTTTTTCTTTAGGCTTATTAGCGGCAGGTAATGAAACAACTACAAATTTAATTATTAATAGCTTTTATTGCTTTTTAGTGGATTCACCTGGAATATATGAAGAGTTAAGAAAAGAACCTACATTAATTTCAAAATCGATTGAGGAAGTATTACGCTATCGCTTTCCCGTTACATTAGCTAGGCGGATTACAGAGGACACAAATACATTTGGACCTTTTATGAAAAAGGATCAAATGATTGTTGCATGGGTAAGTGCAGCAAATTTAGATGAGAAAAAGTTCTTACAAGCTTCTAAATTTAATTTACACAGAATAGGAAATGAAAAGCATTTAACCTTTGGTAAAGGTCCTCATTTTTGCTTAGGGGCGCCACTTGCACGTTTAGAAGCTGAGATTGCATTAACTACCTTTATCAATGCCTTTGAAAAAATAGAGTTATCTCCATCGTTCAATTTAGAAAAATGTATATTAGAAAATGAACAAACATTAAAATACTTACCTATTCTTTTGAAAACTAGGTAAAACGTTCAGCAAGGTACAAAATTACTGTACCTTGTTTTTTTATTTCTCAATTGTAAATTTTTAGTGGTCTATTTAGTATGGAAGTGTGTGAAAGAAGAGTGGAGGAGGATGCTTATGTTAACGTGCGATGGGAGTAAAACGTTTCAAATATTTATTAAAGCTGTAACTGATTTAATAGATGGTGATTTATTGGAAGAACAAATCGTGTGTGAAATTGAAACATTACTAGAAGAACTTTTAGAAAAGAAAACATGGCTTCCGTTAGATAAACAGAAGGTGAATTCGGCTCAATATGCACGACACTTACTGTATGAAGATCCGTTAAAACGTTTTGAAGTATTAGCTCTCGTATGGAAAGATGGACAATCTACACCATTACATGATCATGATGGCACATGGGGAGTAGAAGGCGTTTTTTCAGGAAGGATAATGGTGCAGAACTTTGTTCAAACGAAGCAACTTGGAAATTCACTTTCTTATTTAACACATACAGGAAATCTTTATTTGGGAGAAGGCGAAACAGATAAAGTAATTCCACCAGCTGATTGTCATATTCTAGAAATATCCGGAAATGAAAGCGTAATCACTATTCATATATACGGAAAACGTTTAGAAAAGTTTAAAGTATATGTCCCAACTGAAGAAAAGAATGTGTATATGTGTGAGACGAAATATATTAGTTATAGTTCATAGTTTAAAATCAAAAACTTTTCTTTAAAAAGAAAAGTTTTTGATTTTATTATTAATTATTTCTTGACCTGAAACGCTTTTCATAAATTATAAATAAGAAGTACTTAACGAGCTCAATATGAAAACGATACCTTTTTGTTAAATAGATCTCGTGTATTTATAGAAAGTGGTGAAGAAATAATGAAATTAATCGCAATTGATCTAGATGGAACCCTTCTTTCAGGGAATAAAATGATTAGTAAAGAGAATGCAGAAGCAATTCGGAAATGTCAAGAAGCTGGCCATGTTGTAGCAATTTGTACTGGACGTTCTATTGTGGATATTGAACGACTATTGTTAGAAGTTGATTTGGAGTGTCCGATTATCGCGGAGAATGGTGCACTTATATATAAAGATAAAAAAATGATGAAGAGATACCCAATTCAAAATATGCAGGCACTTGAGATTGTAGAATATCTTGAAGAGAATGGCTTGTATTATCAGCTTTATACTAATAAAGGTGTGTATGTACCGGATTATGGAGTAGAGAGTGTACGTAATGAAATCGAGTATGTGAGGAATGCAAAAGAGAATTTCGATTTGAAAGAGTTAGAAACGATTGCTGCATTATACCTTGAGCATACAGCATTTCATAGTACAGAAAGTTGTAAACCAATTGTAGAAATGGATATACATGTGCATAAACTTTTACCGTTTTCTTATGACATAGAGAAATTAAAAAAATTAAAAGAAACGTTTCTGCATAATACAGATTTAGCTATTACATCTTCCTATTGGCATAATTTAGAGATTAATCATCGAGATGCTCAAAAAGGAAATGGATTATATACTTTAGCAGAACATCTTAATATTCCAGTTGAAAACACTGTAGCAATAGGTGATGGCTTAAACGATGTTTCTATGATGGAGAAAGCAAATATATCAATTGCAATGGGAAATGCAGTTGAAGAAATAAAAGCGATGTGTCAATACGAAACGTTAACAAATGAAGAACATGGTGTCGCACATGCTTTATATAAATATGTAATGTAATAAAAAAAGAAAAAAGAATCCAAATAGATTCTTTTTTCTTTTTATTAGGGGTAAGGTATTCTATGTGATTCATAGAAGCCTTATTACACCTAATTATATAGAATATATTGGAATAAATGTTTATATTTTTCATGAAAGTTATGAAAAATTTGTGAACTTTATGTTTATTGTATTTTTATAGTGCTGTTAGCAGCGCGTAACACTCCCATATTATTTTCTGTTTTTAATTGAAAAATAGAATTTGTTCGAATAATTATTCTACAGCTATATACCTAGGAGCACTTTCTTCGTATAATGAAGAAGTATGAATTTTTAATTTGTATAAATTTTACATATCGAGGTGAAAAAGGAATGAATGCGCGGCTAATGGAACTTATTGATGTGAGTACAATAGAAACCATGGCAGAACAATTTTATAAATTAACCAACATATCACATCAACTTCTTGATGCTGAAAACGAATCTATATTTTCATTTGGAATTAATGAAATGAAAGTATGTAAACTTCCCAAAATTGAAATCCCCCTTTTCTTATACAATCAATATTTAGGATCTTTTGTTGTATGGTCCAAACGAAGCGAAATTTTCAATTGCCAAAAATATTTTGAAATGCTTTCTAACCTCATTATAACTGGGATGAAAAAAGCAGTTCAAAGTAAAAATACATCGTTACTTTCTCGAAAAGAGGAAGAACTACATACGATCTTACAAAACATGCCTGTTATGGTTGATGCGCTTGACTATAATGGAGATTTTGTTTTGTGGAATCGAGAATGCGAGATTGTAACAGGTTATACTGCTGAAGAAATTATTGGGAATCCAAACGCTCTTCAATTACTGTATCCTGACCATAATTATCGCAATCAAATACAAAATAAATTTTTGACTTGTGGAAAAAATTTTAGAGATTGGGAAATGAGTTTAACATGTAAAAATGGTGAAATTAAAACGATAATGTGGTCCAATATATCAGAGCAGTTTCCTGTAACAGGATTTAGTTACTGGGCTGTTGGGGTAGATATTACACATTTAAAAGCGATAGAAGAGCAATTAAAACAACAAACGTCTGAATTAGAATTAATTTTTAAAGCTTTACCAGATTTATGTTTTTTAACAGAAGATGATGGGACAATTATAGATTATAAAGCAGGATCCCCTACAAAATTTTACGTACCTGCAGAAGCTTTTATGGGAAAAAAATTTTACGAAATATTACCGTCTTCAGTAGCACAGCAATTTCAAGAAGCAATTCGCCAATTGAAAGAAGAAGGAAAGAATGTAATTGTAGAATATTTTCTAACAATTAATGGAAGTATCGATTTCTTTGAAGCTAGATGTTTACCATTATTACAAGATAAAATTATGATCATTGTACGCGATATCACAGAGCGGAAAAAGGCAGAAGAATTGCTAAATAAATCAGATACACTTGCGGCAATTGGTCAATTAGCAGCCGGTGTAGCTCATGAAGTGAGAAACCCATTAACTGTAATTAAAGGATTTATACAGTTATTCCAAATTAATAGAGAAGATCAAGAAAAATATTTTGACCTTATGCTTTCCGAAATAGAAAGAATAGAAGCAATCCTCCAAGAGTTTTTGTCGATTGCTAAAACTGATGAAATAAATACAGAAAAGAAAAATATTTATCAAATTTTTAAAAATGTCGTATCGTTAATTAATACAAAAGCAATCATGACAAATATTCAAGTTGAACTATTTACAGATTCCAAAGAGATAATCATTGAATGTTCAGAAAATCAATTGAAACAAGTATTTATTAATATTTTGCAAAATTCAATCGAAGCAATGCTAGATGGCGGGAAAATTTCAATCCATATAAAAGAAATACATAAAAAAGGTGTCATTATTAGTGTAATAGATGAAGGAATAGGAATACCTGAAGAAAGAATTAAAAGATTAGGTGAACCTTTCTATAGTACGAAAGAAAAAGGTACCGGTATTGGATTGATGTTAAGTTATAAAATAATTGAAGGTCATCAAGGAACAATAAGTATAATGAGTGAGGTTGGCGTCGGGACAACTGTAACTATTTACTTGCCGAAAATTCAGAGTAAACAATCTCTATCAAATTGTGATGATAGATGTATTTCAATACGTTCTAATATTAACTCCTAAAATACTTAATACCCAATAACAAAGCTAAGCTTTTGTTATTGGGTATTTTTATATTTAATTTAGTAAACTTTACCTTTTCTTTATGTTTGTTTTAATTTCTATTAAGTTTTAAACGTTATATTAATATGCGTACAAAGTAATGTATGGAAATTGTACATTATTTTTAATATAGAAAGCTTAAAATTATTAGAAATGTTGTAAGGAGGAGATTATGACAAGGTGAAAAAGAAAGAGAAAAAGAGTGGTAGAGCACTACCTATACGATTAAATATTTTATTCTTTTGTGTGTTTTTATTATTTTCTGGAATTATAATCCAGTTAGGCAAAGTACAAATTTTCGATGGAGAAACATATAAAAACGAAGTAGAAAAAAGAGAGAATGCAACTGTTAATCTTACAGTACCACGCGGCAAAATTTATGACCGTGAAGGTAATCCAGTTGTTGACAATAAGTCTTTACGTACGATTACATATACAAAGGTGAAAGGTGTAAAAGCGGAAGAAATGTTAAAAACCGCAAGACAACTTGCAGCAATAATTGAAATGCCGCAAGAAGATATTGATAAGTTAACCGAGACTGATAAGAAAGATTTTTGGATGCAATTAAATCCAAAACTTACTCAAAACTTAGTATCTAAAAAAGAAATAGATAAGTTCAGAGAAAAGGATATTAATGGAAAAGACCTAGACAAAAAAATAGAAGAGTTAAAAAGAAAGCGCATCACAGATAAAAATCTTCAAGAATTAACAGCCACGGATATAGAAGTGTTAGCTATTAAAAGTAAAATGACTTCAGGTTATCAAATGGCACCTCAAATTATTAAAAAAGATGTTAGTGAAAAGGAATATACTGTGATTAGTGAAAATTTAGCAAATCTCCCAGGTGTAGACGCATCAGTTGATTGGGAAAGGCTCTATGTAAATGATGGCTTATTCCGTTCAGTTCTTGGAAATGTTTCGAATGCTAATGAAGGATTACCACGTGAACGATTAGATTATTATTTAGTGCGTGAGTATAGCCGGAATGATCGTGTTGGGAAAAGTTACATCGAACAGCAATACGAAGATGTGCTTCATGGTACGAAAAAAGAAGTAAGAAGTATTGCTGATAAACAAGGTAATACAATTAGAACGGAAACAGTTTCTGAAGGAAAAAGCGGCAAGAATTTAACTTTAACAATAGATATGGAATTACAGAAAAAAGTAGAAGAGAGCATAGAAAAAATATTAAAGGCCTATAAAGGTTCAGAATCGATGTTGGACCGTGCTTTCGTTGTAATGATAAATCCGAAAAATGGTCAAGTATTATCAATGGCAGGGAAAAAATTAGTAGAAAAAGATGGGAAAACAGAAGTTGAAGATTATGCTTTAGGTACGATGACAAGTTCATATGAGCTTGGATCAACTGTTAAAGGTGCGACAATATTGACTGGTTTCGAAACGAAAGCTATAACACCAGGTACTTATTTTTATGATGCGCCTATGAAGTTTAAAGGAACTAAGGAGAAGAAGTCTTGGAAAGAGTTTGGGAATATTGATGATCTAAGAGCTTTACAAGTTTCTTCTAACGTTTATATGTTTAATACAGCATTAAAAATTGCAGGTGTGGATTATGTGAAAAATAGCTCATTAAATATTAAACAGGAATACTTTGATAAAATGAGGTATTATTTTAGGCAATTTGGATTAGGTGTTCCAACAGGTATCGATTTACCGAATGAAACAGCTGGACAAATTGGTAAAAAAGATAACCAGCCGGGTTTCTTATTAGACTACTCAATTGGCCAGTATGACACGTATACACCGCTTCAGCTTGTACAGTATATTTCAACAATCGCAAACGGTGGATATCGAATGAAGCCACAAATTGTTCAAGAGGTTAGAGAGCAAACCGCGCAAAAAGATGAGATTGGTAAAGTGGTGCATTCAGTAGAACCAATCGTTTTAAATAAAATAGATATGAAAGAGGATTATATAAATCAAGTAAAGGAAGGATTCAGGAGAGTATTCCAAGAAGGTGATGGAACTGGAGTAAGGGCATTCCAAAAAGCACCGTATAAACCAGCGGGAAAAACAGGGACAGCACAGACAGTATACGGTGGAGAAAGTGATATTGGAAGAAATGAAAAAGGTGAGCGAAGAGAATGTTATAATTTAACGTTAGCAGGATATGCGCCATATGACGATCCAGAAGTAGCATTTTCTGTTGTTGTGCCCTGGGTTATAAATGATAAATCAGGTATTAATTCTGATATTGGAAAAGAAGTTTTAGATGCTTATTTTGATTTAAAAAATAAGCGATTAACTGGCGAAGCACCAAAAATAGATGACTCTAAAGAGAATTAAAATATACGAAACGTCTCTAGCAATTATATGAACTAGAGACGTTTTTTACATACGAATAGTTTAGAAATGAGGTATATATGAAGCAATTGATTCTAAAGGATTGGAGAAAAATATGTAGCTATATTTTAATTATAATAGGAATTATTTTTATTAATAAGTTATTTTTATTTTGTATGGTAGAAGGAATTTCGATGCAACCTACTTTGAATGAGAATAATCGCATACTAGTTAATAAGGCTAGCATCTATTTTTCTTCTTTTCATCATGGTGATGTTGTAATAATAAAAAAAGAAGACTCGCCTACATACTACGTGAAGCGAATTATTGGATTACAAGGGGATAACGTACAATTAAGAAACGATGTGTTATATATTAACGGTAAAAAGCGAGATGAGTTGTATATACAGTTAGATATGTCACAAGTATCAAATCGTTTTTCAAACTTTAGAGAAATGAAAGTTCCCTCGCATAAATTATTTGTACTAGGTGATAATCGTAATCATAGTATGGATAGTAGGAATACACTTGGACTGATCAATGAGTCACATGTAATAGGTAAAGTAAAAATGGTATATTATCCATTTGATCAAATAAAATGGTTAAAATAATTCTATTAGATATGCACGTTTTACAAAATAAATCATATATTGATAGCATAGGACAAGCAGAAAAGCTTATCCTAACCTCACAGAACACTCCTTATCACAGTTAGGCATCTACATTTTATGTAGATGCCTTTTTCAATGTCTGATAATTATTTATCAACCTAAAGTAGTAAGTATATTGGGACTATTAAGGGGAGATTGCTTGTAATAATAACAGTACGATTAATAAGAACATTGAATTGTAAGGAGTGAGAAATAAGTGATGAATATTTTAATAGTTAATTTTCCTGCAGAGGGACATGTAAATCCTACATTAAGTTTAGTAAAGGCCTTTACTGAAAGAGGTGATAACGTACACTATATTACAACGGAAAGCTTTAAGGAAAGGCTTGAAGTTTTGGGAGCCATTGTACATACTCATCCGGATTTATTAAAGGAGATTTCTATTGATAATGAAACTTCATATGGATTAAAATCTTTCTTTCATGTACATGTTCAAACTTCTTTATACATATTAGAAATTACGAAACGATTATGTAAAAGCATTAATTTTGATTTCGTAGTTTATGATATATTTGGTGCTGGAGAGTTAGTAAAGGAATATTTACAAGTTCCAGGCATAGTTTCCTCTCCTATATTTTTAATTCCACCAGTATTATTGGAAACCTTGCCTTTTCATCCAAATGCAGAAATACAATTCCAACCCGATGAACTCTCTGAAAAGTTACTGTATCAAATGGAACATGAATTTGGAGTAAAGCCCAAAAATAATCTTCAATTTATGCATAATAAGGGAGATATTAGTCTCGTGTATACAAGTCGTTATTTTCAACCTAATAGCGATTCGTTCGGAGAAAACAATGTTTTTATTGGACCGAGTATTATAAAGCGCAAAACAAATGTAAAGTTTCCACTTGAATTGCTTTCAAAAAAGAAAGTTATTTATATTTCAATGGGAACACTTCTCGAAGGGATCGAACCATTTTTTAATACTTGTATTGATGCTTTTTCAAATTTCGAAGGGATTGTAGTAATGGCGATTGGTGATAGAAATGATATTTCAAAAATTAAGCAAGCGCCAGACAACTTTATTATAACCCCTTACGTACCTCAATCAGAAATATTAAGTGAAGCAGATGTTTTTATTACACATGGTGGAATGAATAGTGTGCACGATGCAATCCATTATAATGTCCCATTTGTGATAATACCGCATGATAAAGATCAACCTATGATAGCGCAAAGATTAACTGAGCTTGAGGCAGCACATAGATTATTGAAAGAGCATGTTAATGTGCAAACTTTAAAAAAGGCGGTAACAGACGTTCTTTCAAATAAAAAGTATAAACATGGCATTCAAAAACTGAATGAAAGTTTTTTAGAGTGTGGTGGTTCCAAAAGAGCCATTGCAGTTATTGATGCTCTTTTAAATAAATAGCTCGGATAATATAAAAGCATAGAGGCTCTACCTGTATGCTTTTATATTATTATCCAGCAAATTGTACAGCAGTATTCGCATGTAAATAAGCAGTATCAAAAACAGGAACAGATAGATCATTTTGGGAAATGAGCAAAGGAATTTCCGTACAGCCAAGTAGAATTCCTTCAGCCCCATTATTAATTAATGAATTGGTAATTTGTATTAGTTTTTCTTTTGATGTTTCTGAAATAATTCCTCTACTTAATTCATTTAATATGACGTGATGGATAAAAGTTCTTTCTTCGTCATTTGGGATGATTGTCTCAATGTTATATTTTGCTAGTCGTGATGTATAAAAATCTTCTTCCATTGTTTGTTTCGTTCCTAATAATCCGATCCGTTTTATATTCTGTTCTACCATTTCTTTAGCACTTACATCACCGATATGAAGAAGTGGGATTGATATTGCTTGTTCTACTTCCTCAGCAAATAGATGTACAGTATTAGAACACATTAGTAAACATTCAGCTCCAGAGTGTTCTACTTTTTTTGCTACTGCGACTAATTCATTTTTCACTTCTTCATATTGATGATTTTGTAATAATGTAGTTACTTCACCAAAGTCCATACTATATAAAACAAGCTTCGCATTTTGATCATATTGAGAGAGAGTTAGTGTATTAATATGTTTATAATATAACGATGTTGATTCCCAACTTAGTCCGCCAATTAAGCCAATTACTTTCATCATGCATTCCTCCCGTAACAATTTTGAATTTATTATTTCATAATTCCGATAAGAATACAATGATTTAAATGAACTATTTATCGAAAAATAAAAATAGTAAGAAAAGTATTGAAATTATTTATTGTTAGTGCCATAATACAGATTACAAATACATACTTATCCAGAGAGGTAGAGGGAACGGCCCTTTGAAGCCTCAGCAACCCCTATGTAATTACATAGGAAGGTGCTAATTCCGCAGAGGACACTATGTGTCTTTTGAAAGATAAGGGGATTCTTGTACGTGAAAGAAAATGACCTCTTATTTAAGAGGTCATTTTTTGTTGTATAGAAAGGAAGTGTCGATGCATAATTCATTTTCAAAATAAATATAGAGTATTAAAAGTTGAATAATACGAGAGGGGAATTGTAATGAACAAATTAACGACAAAGCTAGTAGTAGCTATTGGAATTGGAGCAGCTTTATACGGGGTATTAGGGCTTTGGGGATTTTCTATCGCGCCGAATACATTTATTAAACCCGCATTGGCTATTTTAACAGTTTTTGGAGCGTTATTTGGCCCGGTAGCAGGGCTTTTAATAGGACTCATCGGTCATACCGTTACAGATACGATCGCTGGTTGGGGTATTTGGTGGGGATGGGTTATTAGTTCAGGTATTATTGGTTTTGCAATGGGACTCATACAAAAAAGAGTTGGTTTTAGTGTAAAACATGGAACGTATAATAACCGTGATATTTCTTTTTTTGCAATTGCAGGGTTAATTGGTATTGTCATAGCAATTATATTTGCTGGAGCATTCGATATTATTGTGATGGGAGAACCGTTTGACAAAATAGTTATACAAGTACTAGGCGCAACAATTGCAGACGTTATCGTATTTTTAGTTCTTGGCTTACCAATCACGATCAGTCTAGCGAAATCAAATAAGAAACATACACATTTAAAAATTGAAAAGTAGGGATGAATACATGCAACCAATTATTTCTTTTGAACAATTTACCTTTCAATATAGGCATACCACACAGCCTACTTTAAAAGATATTACATTTCAAATATATCCTGGGGAAAAGGTACTTATCGCTGGACGAAGTGGTTCAGGTAAGTCAACATTAGCTCATTGTATAAATGGGCTAATCCCATTTTCTTACGAAGGGATAAGTACCGGTAACATTTTAATAGCTGGAAAGGATCCGAGAAAAGGTAGTGTTTTTGAACAGAGTAAACACGTAGGGACAATATTGCAAGATCAAGATTCACAATTTATAGGCCTTACTGTCGAAGAGGATGTAGCATTTGCATTAGAAAATGATTGTGTAAATCAAATAGAAATGAAAAAGATTGTTACGGATTCTTTAAAAAAGGTAAGCATGCAGGACTTTCATACACAAAGTCCGCATGAATTATCAGGAGGTCAAAAACAGACAGTCTCTCTTGCAGGTCTGCTAACGACAAATGCCGATATATTATTATTTGATGAACCGTTAGCTAATTTGGATCCTGCATGTAGTTTGAATACAATAGAACTCATTAAAAATATACATGAGAAATATAATAAAACAATTGTAATTATTGAACATCGAATAGAAGAAATTTTAAACCTTGATTTAGATAAAATTATTTTAATAGATGAGGGAGAAGTTATTGCCGTTGGTTCACCGGATAGTATTTTAAATTCTAATATATTACCAAATATCGGACTAAGAGAACCTATTTATATAGAGGCGCTAAAGAAATTAAATTTTGATAGTAATAATGTTAGGGTATTTCCAATTGAAAATCTTCGTAATGCAGGCGTTCATAGCCTATTAAAGAACTGGATGCATAAGCAAGTTTCATCAAAAAACAAATATATTAAAAAAGCTTTATGCAAGATAGAAAATTTATCATTTACGTACAATAACAAACATACAGCCTTAGAAGATATCAACCTTTCAATAGGAGAGGGAGAAATAGTAGCGTTATTGGGTCATAATGGAGCAGGGAAATCGACATTAGCCCATACTCTTATAGGAATAAATAAAACGAAGAATGGGAGAATAATATTCGATGGAGAAAATATAAATTGTTGGTCTATTCGTAAACGCGGGGAAGTTATTTCTTACGTTATGCAAAACCCAAATCAAATGATTACACAGCCTACTGTTTTAGAAGAGGTTTCATATTCATTAAAATTAAAAAAGGTTTCTAAAGATGAGATTGAGAAAAGAGTCGAAAAATCTTTAAAAATTTGTGGATTATATCCATTTCGTAACTGGCCAATTCAGGCATTAAGCTATGGACAAAAAAAGAGGCTTACTATTGCATCTGTACTTATAACAAACCCAAAACTTATTGTATTAGATGAGCCGACAGCTGGACAAGATTATTACCATTACAAACAGTTTATGTCGTTTATTAGAAAACTGGCTGAAAAGGGCATATCCTTTATTATTATCACACACGATATGAATCTTGCTTTAGAATATGCAGATCGAGCGGTAGTTCTGCATGAAGGAAAAATTATTGCGGACAATACTGTATCTGCTGTTTTAGGGGATAAAGGAACGTTACAAAGAGCTAATCTACGGGAGATTTCATTAATAAAACTAGCTAAATTAAGCGGAATTCCAACTCCAGAAACATTTGTGCAACTTTATATTGAAGCTAATAGGAGGGAGGAATATGCATAATACGTATTTGTATCGTATGGATGGTGCAATTAAATTATCTTTATTTATATTTTGTATGACACTTACTTTTTTATTTTTTGATTTTCGTATATTGCTAATTTTATTTATTGTTGGATGTATCGGCCTCTTAATTGCAAAAATTCAATTGCGTAAAATTATAGTTATTTTCAGCGTTATATTTACATTTAGTTTATTAAATTCCGTTATGATTCTTTTCATTACGCCCACCCATGGATCGGAATTAACGGGATCGTATACCTCTTTTTTTTATATAGGTTATGCAACAATTACATATGAAACTTTATTTTATGCAGCTACACTTTCATTGAAATATTTTACGTTATTACCATTTACACTTCTTTTTATTTATACAACTCGTCGAAGTGAATTTGTAAGCAGCTTAAATAAATTTGCTGTTCCTTATAAAATTACATATGCAATAAATATTGCACTGCGTTATATACCAAGCATTCAATCCGAATATATAATCATTAGACACGCGCAGGAAGCAAGAGGCGTACCTTTTGAAAAAGGAGAAGCGAGCTTGTGGATTCGTATGCAAAACCGTGTTTTAATTTTTTGGCCACTTATTATTCATTCATTAGAAAGGATTGATACTGTTTCAAATGCAATGGATTTAAGAGGTTTTGGAAAAAAGGATAAACGAACGTGGTACTATGCAAAAGACGCACAAAAGGAGGATTACATCACACTTTTTGTTGGTATTATCATTTTGATTATTGCAGTTTACTTAAAGCTGAATGTATTCCAAAGCTTCTGGTACCCATTTTAAAGCACTCTCAATAGAGTGCTTTTACTAATTTTTATGAAGACATGCTCAAAAAAGGGAGATATACATACTGTATAATACGAACCAGTTAAAATGATCAACTACCTATTAGTTTTCAAACCAAAAGGAGGAGAAAATATGAGTTTCGGCGGTTCTTGTGGTTTTGGTGGAGGTTTCGCTTTATTAGTTGTGTTATTTATTTTATTAATTATTGTTGGATGTAGCTGTTGGAGCTAAGGGTACTAATTTCTAATTAGTCTCTTCTAAATGTAAATTAAAAAAACATAGCAGATACTTTTTGTATTGAAATAAAAAAGGAGCCATTATGCTCCTTTTTTATTTATTATGCAACGTGCTCTCATTATTATATTTTGGGAATGTAATAGTTAAAGTAGTTCCTTTATTAACGATACTTCGGATTTTTAAACTGCCTCGCATCGTTTCAATAATTTTAACAGCAACCATCGTTCCTAAACCCGTACCTTTCGTTTTTGTACTAAAATATGGTTCGCCAAATCGATTAATTTGCTCTTGCGACATTCCAACTCCACTATCTTGAATCCTTATTATGACCTTATTATTGCTAACAGTTGCAGAAATAATTAGATTACCGCCACATGGCATTGCTTCTATACTGTTTTTTATTAAATTTAAAAAACATTGATGGAAGTGCTGTGTATTACCAATAATTGTTCCCTCTGAGAACTCTTTTGTAATATTAATATTATTCATGTTACAAAAAGGCAACATCATATTAATAACTCGATTTAACTCGTGCTCCACTGAAATATGATCTAGTTTTTCTGAAGCCGGTTTGGCAAAAGTTAAGTAATCATCAATAATTGCTTGTGCACGATTTAACTCTTCAAGAATATGTTCAATATACTCATCTTTGGATTGTTGAGTTATATTGGGTGTTTTTAAAAGTTGTGCAAATCCTTTTACAACAGTCAATGGATTCCTTACTTCATGTGAAATACTTGCAGCGAGTTGGCTGACAATCTCCATTTTTTCAACTTTTATTAATTTTGAACGCATAAATATTGCATCTTTTAAAACCTCATTAAAATAGACCATAAATAATATTAAAATAGTTGGTAATAGAATGAAATAAATAATGTACAAATTATTCACTTCAAAATCTGATAGAGTTAAAACAATTACTGTTGTAAATATTGCAAGGAAAAAAGTTAAAAACATAGATGAAGTTACTTTTATTTTCCTATTGTATGTATTAAATTTTGATGATGCGAATGCTGTAATGATTAACATCGTTCCATAAACAATGATTGTTAACAGGCTAAAACCATAAAACATAAAACGTATTATTAATAAAATCATGAGTAATGCAATACCGACTGGAAATCCACCATAAAGTGTACCAATTAAAAAGGGGATTTGTCTTAAATCATGAATATAATTTTCATCCATATAGATGGGATACCGCATACATAAAATTAGTGGGATACTCGTACAAAGAATGATAAGTAGTTTCTTATATTTCTTCCCGAAGTACCCACTATCATAAATAAAATAAAAAACAAATATACTGCTTAAAATATAAAGAAGATTATTTAAAACATTTTGATTAATATAAACAAAGTTCATAATACATGCCCCGTTATCCTGAATTTCAATCCCATATGTATTATACATTATAAAAGTGCAAGTTTTACATGTACTTTTATAATGTATGTAGTTTTTATAGATTTTCAGTGTTATAGGCTTTTAACCATGCATTATTAAACTCTTCCATTGACGCATAGCGCTCACTACGATTTTCATTTACAGCACGGTATGCTACTTCATATAAGCCTTCACTAGCTTCCCATTTCATAAAGGAACGATCTTGCCCGCCACCTAGTAGTGTAAAAGCTATAGCCCCCATATTAAATACGTTTGTTTGTCCGTCTATTATAGAGTTAAGTTGAAACTCTTCAGGTGACATAAAACGAGATGACCCCCACATTCGTCTCATCTTATTTACATACGGTTTGTTACTGTATAAATCAATATCACAAATTTTTGTTTCATTAGTTTTAAAGTTGTACAAAATACTACCGTCATAAAAATCAATAGCTACATAGTTTTTGTGTTCAACGTAAGTATGGAAATTAAAAATAGAATTTAATGAAATTAGCCTATTTTTAACGGATAATTTCTTATATTTATAAAATGGTGAGTTAGGATCATTGTATTTTGCTGGGGGTGGGAAACTCCAGTGCGGGTGAAGACATTCACCGTCAAACCAATCGAAAATTAAAACATATCCATGTTGTACAGGATAGTGATCAATTAAACTTATAAGAGAAACGTGTTTTAATTCATTGTATATAGTAACTGAGCTTTTTAATCTTTGTATAGCTTCATTTGTAGAAGCATTATATGCGAGTGTTTGTGCCCCTGCATATTTTATAAAGTTCTTTTTCCCATTCTTTTCAACACCAAAACTTATATTACCGGAATCTTGTTGGTCAAAAACCGCAAATACTGTACCTAGTTTTGTAAGCCAATCAAAATTATGATGTTTTTTTAGTTGGAATGTTATAGTATCTAACTGAATTTTAACTGGAATATATTTCATAATTCACTTCAAATTTAATATAATTAAGTTGTCCATTACAGTATTCGACATATTTTGTGAAATCCCTATATTTATAAACTTAAATTTTATAAATATAATAATATATAGTTATAAGGAGGGAAGCAAATGGATGGAAAAATCATAATTAAACCGTACCAACAATATTGGCATACAGAGTTTTTAAATGAAAAAAATAAAATTGTGCCGTTACTCCATGAAGAAATTATTGCCATTGAACATATCGGAAGCACAGCCGTAGAAGGGTTAGGGGCTAAACCTCTTATTGATATGATGATCGGCGTAACAAATTTACAAATTACCGGAAATTGGAGGGAAGCCCTAGAAGAAATTGGCTATGAATATGTTCCTAAAAAAACACCTAATTGGCGTTTTTTTAGAAAAGGTAAATGGAGAGCTGGTACCCACCATTTACATGTTTATATTTATAATAGCGAGGAATGGAGGAACAACCTTTTATTTCGAGACTTTCTAATAAATCATGAGTGGGCACGTGAAGAATATAGAGTATTAAAAGAGATGCTTGCTGCTGCATATCCTTTTGATCGTGTTTCATATACAAATGCAAAAGCACCGTTTATTTGCAACATATTAGAATTGGCCAAAAAGGAGATAAATAAAATATAAGTAGTCTGCAGATTCTCATTTTATTTTAATCTTTCTCTCACGCTATTCTCTCTTTTACTTGATACACTGCTGAGTATAGAGCTTTTGAGTCAAAAGGAGATTATATAAAATGGAGAAAATACTTAGAAATAAATATTTCCATATATATGTTAAAATCATCGGTATTACTATTATTGTTTGTAGTGTAGAATTGCTATTTATTAATGTTTTGTACGGGAATGTATTAAATGTACAATGGCTAAATAAGAAATTAGGTTCTTTAGGTGAATACGGGGTAATTATAGCTGCATCATTATGGTTCTTACGTCATATATGGTTATTTTTAAAGAAGAAACATATTCACGGATTTAAAATAATTAAAGAGCTATATCTTTTTATAAAACATTTTCACGTATTAATTGGATACGCTGTAATAGCTGTTGCGACTACTCACGGTGTTTACTTTTTAATAAAAGGAAGTCGTCATATAATACTAATATACAGTGGTATATTTTCTCTTTTAACCTTAATAACATTAGGGGTTGCGGGATTTGTTTTACAGAAATCTAATCAGAAAACAAAATTGAAGATGTATCGAAAAGCACATCAAATTATTGCAGTCATATTCGGAATAGGATTACTTATTCATTTAATCGTATAGGAGGAAGTATCGTTGCAACATATACTAATTATTGAGGATGAGGAAAGCTTAGCAGATTTTTTAGAATTAGAATTAAAGTATGAAGGATATATAGTAGATATACAACTTGATGGAAGAAAGGGATTAGAAGCAGCACTTGAAAAGAATTACGATCTCATATTACTTGATTTAATGTTACCAGGATTAAACGGACTGGAAGTATGTCGTCGACTAAGAGCAACTAAAAGTACACCTATTATTATGTTGACTGCTCGTGATAGTATTATGGACCGTGTGACAGGGTTAGATAGTGGAGCTGATGATTATCTTCCAAAACCGTTTGCAATTGAAGAACTTTTAGCACGTATGAGAGTGATTTTTAGGAGAGAAGAAAATACAGAGCAAAAGCACGCATCATTTCTTTCGTTTAAAGATCTACAGCTTCAGATTGAATCTCGAACTATAACTAAAGGAAATGAAGAAATTGAACTTACAAATAAAGAATTCGAGCTACTGCTTATGTTTATGAAAAATATTAATCGAGTTCTTACCCGTGATATTTTACTGGACCAAGTATGGGGTTATGATGCAATGGTTGAGACGAATATAGTCGATGTATATGTTCGTTATTTACGTAATAAGTTACATAGTGTGGATAAGGAGGAGTATATCCAAACAGTCCGCGGTGCTGGATATATAATGAAATGATAAAAAACATTGTGCACCGAATTCGAAATTTACCTATAAAGTGGAAATTAACACTTTGGTCCACTACACTAGTATTCATTTTGTTTATTTTGTATAGCACGTTACAATTCATTGTAATTAATAAGTGGACTATAGATTATGAACAGAAACAAATAAACAGACAATTGACAGAAATAGCGGCATATTTTCAAGATAAAAACGAAACGCTCTCGAGCAAAACATTTGAAAATAGTAAAGAATTTCTAAATAATATGATTGATAAACATCAAATGATTCGTATTATCGGAAATGATGGAAAGCCCATTGTTACTGTTTCTCGAGATTTTAATGAAGCTTGGATAAAACCAAAACAGGTTACCCAAGATGAATCCTTAATAAAAAGACATATAGAAGATCGAATATTAGTTGAGCGCATACCAATTCAAACAAAAAAATTCACGGGAACTATTGAACTTACGAAAAACTTAGAGACATTTGATCATTTATTAAAAATTATCTTAGTGGTAATGGTCTTTGCAGGGATATGTGGATTAGTGTTTAGTTTTTTAGGCGGAATACTTATAACGAAAAAGCTTTTATCAAGTGTTCAAAACATAACGGATACGATGAAGCGTATTAAGAAAAACGGACTAAATGAAAGAGTTCCAGTACGAGAAAATAATGATGAACTCGCAAAATTATCGATTCTTTTTAATGAAATGATGGATGAAGTAGAAACTTCTTTTACACAGCAAAAACAGTTTGTAGAAGACGCATCGCATGAATTAAGAACACCATTAACAATTATTCAAGGGCACTTATCAATGCTGAATCGATGGGGGAAAAATGATAAAGCTATATTGGATAAATCTCTTCAATCCAGTCTAAAAGAAGTAGATCGATTAAATAAATTAGTTTCAGAACTGCTAGAACTATCAAGAGCTGAAGCAGAACAGATGCATCCAATAGCAGTCGAACGAGTCCATGTTAATAGCGTATTAAAACAAGTTACACAAAACTTTGCAATACTGCAAACTGACTTTCAATTTGATATGAAATTGGATGCAGATGAAGCGTATGTTTCAATACCATCATCTTACTTAGAACAAATAATTATTATTGTAATGGATAATGCAGTGAAATATACAAAAGAAGCTAATAAGTATATTTGCATTGAATCAAGTATGCGGTCAGGCAAAATTAAAATCCGAATAATAGATCATGGGGCAGGAATACCTGAAGCAGATTTACCATTTGTTCTTAACCGTTTTTATAGAGTTGATAAAGCGAGAAGCCGAAAACAAGGTGGAAATGGGCTAGGTTTATCAATTGCAAAAAGGCTTGTAGAAAAATATAACGGAGCTATTCAATTAGAGAGTAAAGAAAACGAAGGAACAATTGTTACAATTACATTTCCTGATACTACACATGAATAGTTAAAGGTAAAAAATTCTTTTTGAAAATACTCTTTAAAAGGAGGAATACATTTTGTATTTCCTCCTTTTTTGATGCTTAGTAATCAAATTATTTTATTTATTTCGATATTTAAAGTACATTGAAAGGATTAAGGGGGAATAATTAATGGAAGCTATTGTACATCAACATAAAAAAGGGTTAGAAGGTTTAGAATATAAATTATCACCGGAGATAACTCCTAATGCGGGGGAAGTTAAAGTGAAATTAAGAGCAGCAGGTTTAAATCATCGTGATTTATTTATAATGAATAATAGAAAAGAAATGGAACTACCATTAGTTTTAGGGTCAGATGGTGCAGGTATTGTTATAGAACTAGGAGAAGGAGTTTCAAATATTTCACTACATACCGAGGTTATTATTAACCCTAGTATTGGATGGAATAATACTCATGAAATACCAGAGTTACCTGAAGTACTAGGTGGACCAGCCGATGGAACGTTTGCTGAATATGTTATTGTACCAGCAGAAAATGTAGTGGAAAAGCCATCATATCTTACGTGGGAAGAATCTGGCGTTTTATCTTTATCGGCATTAACTGCATATAGAGCGCTTTTTACAAAAGGTAGATTAAAACCTGAAGAACATGTCCTAATTCCGGGAATCGGCGGTGGTGTAGCTACTTATGCTATGTTATTTGCTAAAGCAATTGGAGCAAAGGTGAGTGTTACTTCAAGGATAGAGGACAAAAGAAAGGCTGCTGAAAAATATGGAGCAGACTTTTCTTTTAATAGTTCTGGTAATTGGGACGAGTGCCTACATGGAGAAAAAGTGGATTTAATTATAGATAGTATAGGTCCGGCGACTTTCTTAAAATATTTTGATATATTAAAACCAAATGGAAGAATCGTTAACTTTGGTGCAAGTTCAGGAGATAAAATCGAATTACCGTTACGAGCATTATTTTATAATCAAATCGATATTATGGGAACATCAATGGGGAGCAGTGAAGAGTTTAATGCGATGATTCATTTTATAGAGGAACATAATATTAAACCAATCATTGATAAAGTATATCCATTAGAAGAAGCAATTCAAGCTTTAAATCGAATGCAGCAAGGAGAACAATTCGGTAATATTGCCCTTCGTATGGAATGAAAATATGATTTCAGAGAAATTATATTTAAATGAACATGTTAAGTATTATATTCATGCATAAAGTGTTTACCATACTATTTAAAATGTTTTACAAGCTTTATACATACTTAGCTCTTGTAAATAGTTACACGATTGTCAAATGAATAGTAATAAAATGAGAATTAGATGAGAAAAGTTTAAGCCCATTTTCATATTGATGTTGTATACTGTGTAAATCAAGAACACTTGTATCTTTATTTAAAGTACAATGAGTAATAATAAGGAGAGAGTAATATGAATTACACAGTATTTCAATGGATTAATAACTTTGCTGGATCATCCAAGCTATTAGATACGCTAATGATCGCTATTACAAATAGTGTTCCATATGTAGCTATTCTATTCATGCTTATCCTATGGTTCAATAATGGAAAGAAAGAGAATGCAATTAGAAAACAATATACAGTGTTATATACGACACTTTCAGTTAGTATTGCATTATTAGTAAATGTTCTTATACATGCGGTATATTACCATCCGCGTCCTTTTATAACACATCATGTAAATCAATTAGTACCGCATGCAGCAGATTCATCATTTGTAAGTGATCATTCTGTACTCGTATTTTCGATTGCTTTCGTATTTATTCTAAGAGGAGAAAAACTTAAATATATCGCGTTAATATGGGCAATATTAGTCGGTGTATCACGCATGTACGTAGGCGTTCATTATCCTCTAGATATACTTGGTGCTGCGTTCTTAACATTTATTACAAGTGGATTAGTGATGCAAAGCGCACGTATATTTGAACCGTTAGCAAGTTTTATTTTCAAAATGTATGCACTAGTAGCAAAACGAGTTCCTTTTTTAGCGAAATATAACCACATAGCGTAAACTTAAGAACCTACCAAAAAGTAGGTTCTTTTTATTTGAAGATTCGAAAAATTTCACTCACCGTATTTTATATTTAAAAACATAAACGATCAGAAACAAATAGCAACTTAGATTGTTTTCTTATCGTTTTAGAGGAATTCACTGAAAAAACTACGAAAAATATAGTATCTAAAATAAAAAAGTGCATCTTCGCATTAATGCATTGTAAAGGAAAGGAGATTAGTATGCATAAACTTCAAACGAATAAAGGCGCTCGATATATGATGATTGCTTTTATTGTTTTGTTTCTTACTATGCTTTTACGTATATTTTATATTCAAGCAGTAGGAGTCGTGCATAATGTTAATGTAAAGGATCTTGCGAAGGAACAACAAAACAAAAATGGAGTTTTAGAGGCAAATCGCGGGACAATTTATGATCAAAACGGTAAAGTATTAGTCCAAGACTCAACGACATATCGCATCGTTGTAAACTTAAAAGGAAAAGATAAATTAAAAGATAAAGAAGATACTGCACAACGTTTAGCAGATGCGCTTGAAGTTGATAAAGAGGAGATCATGAAAAATTTTCATGAAGGACGTACGCAAGTTGAAATTGGTAAAATTGGACGGAATTTACCTAGAGAAGTGAAGGAGGAAATAAAAAAATTAAAAATACCAGGGGTGTCATTTACGACAGAAAAAGCTAGAGTATATCCAAACGAAGACTTTGCATCATATATCCTAGGTTTTGCTAGGCCAGATGAAAAAGGAAATGCAGAAGGTAAGTTTGGACTCGAACAAAGTCTTGATAAATATTTGCGCTCTACAAACGGAAATGTAAAATATGTAGGTTCACGAAATGGTATCCCACTTACAAATGATATAGGAAAAATAGAACCTGCTAAAAATGGAAATAACGTATACCTTACGCTTGATAAACAAATTAATAGTTTTTTAGAAGATGCAATGAACAAAGCGGAGCAACACTATGACCCTTCTATGTTAGTAGGAATTATTGCAGATCCAAAAACAGGTAAGATTTTAGCAATGTCTAGTAAGCCTAGTTATAATCCTAACAAGGGAGACATTGAATATTTTTTAAACGATCCAATTGCGAATGCATTCGAACCAGGGTCTACAATGAAAGTTTTTACATTAGCTGCTGCAATTAATGAAGGTGTATATAACGGGAAAGAATATTTCCAATCAGGAAAATACGCAGTTGGTTCAGCAGAGATTAAAGATCATAATGGCGGCTATGGATGGGGTTCAATTACATTTGATGAAGGGTTTGAACGGTCATCGAACGTTGCTTTTTCTATTTTAGAAGATCAGTTACTGAAACCAAATAAATTCAAGCAATATATGAATAAATTTGGTTTCAATCAAAAAACAGGTATAGATTTGCCTGGAGAAATTAAAAATACATTATTGCTAAATACTCAAATCCAACAAGTTACTACTTCTTTCGGTCAAGGCTCTACTGTAACCCCTATTCAAATAGTACAAGCAGCCACAGCTATAGCAAATGACGGGAAAATGATGCAACCTTATATTGTTGATAAGGTTGTAAATCCAACAAATAAACAAGTTATTATGGAAAATCAACCTAAAGAAATAGGGAATCCGATTAAAAAAGAAACCGCAGATAAGGTAAGGAACTTAATGGAGCGTGTTATAACATCATCTAAAGGAACGGGAACGATGTATAAAATTGATGGTTATCCGATTGGTGGTAAAACAGGGACAGCGCAAATTCCGAATCCTGAAAATGGACGATATATGGAAGGGAAAGATAATTATATTTTTTCATTCTTAGGAATGGCTCCAATTGATGATCCGCAATTAGTCGTATATTTAGCCATTAAGCAACCTAAATTAAAGGGGAATGAATACGGTGCTCAGCCTCTTGCTGAAATTTTTAAACCAGTTATGAAAAATAGTCTAGAATATTTAAAAGTGAAACCATATACAGAAAAACAAATGGCAGATGCAACAAAGCAATCTGAAATAAAAGTACAAAATTATGTAAATCAAACGATGGATACTGTAAAAAACATTGCAGAAAAAGAGAAACTTCAGCCGGTATTATTAGGAGAAGGAAAGATAATAAAACAATATCCACAGACTGGCGAGGTAATGAGTGAAGGAGATCGTATATTTTTAGTGGGAAATAATGTAAAAATACCTAATCTAAAAGGTTGGTCAATGCGTGATGTTATGTATTTCTCTAAGTTGTTGAAATTAGATTTAAAAACAACAGGTACAGGGTATGTAACGAGTCAAAGCATTGAAAAGGGACAATATATACAAGAAGGTGATACTTTAAAACTAGATTTGGAACCGCCTCTAGAACCATTAGCAGAAGCGAGTACAAATTAATATCGAATTTTGTAAGAGTCTATAGTATAATAGGCTCTTTTTGTTAGAGTTACATGCAATTTCACGCACCGTATTTTTTAATAAATAAAAAATCAAGTTACAAAATTATAAAGGTTGCTCACTTTTAAAAAACTGATTATTCTTTTTAATCATTTACAATATAAAACCTATGTGATAATATGGAAAAAATCAAATGCAGTGAAGAGAAGAGTAAATAAAATGAATTTTTCACAGAGAGCTCCATTTAGCTGAAAAGGAGCAAAAATTCTTTATTGAACCAAGCCTCTGAGCAGCACATCGGAACCTTCTAAAAGTGGATGGTGTGACGGGAGCTCCCGTTATAGAGCTAAGGTATAAGCATGAAAATAGTGCAGTACCTGATAAGGTTAATATGGCGACATATTAACAAACTAGGGTGGCACCGCGATGATAAATCTCGTCCCTAAGACTTTAAGTCTTGGGGGTGGGATTTTTTTATTGTTTTAAAACAATTTAGAAAGCGGGTGCCTAAAGTGAAAAAATTACTTAAAGATTTGAAATATCCTTTATTACTATTGTCCGGAGTTGGTATTGCGAATTTAGGTGCATGGATTTATTTAATCGCACTGAATGTACTTGTCTATAATATGGGTGGCTCAGCCTTAGCTGTCGCTACTTTATATGTGATAAAACCATTAGCCACTTTATTTACAAACGCTTGGTCAGGAAGTATGATAGATCGTTTAAATAAACGAAAGTTAATGATTCACCTTGATATATACCGCGCAGTATTTATCGCCATTTTACCCTTGCTTCCATCTCTTTGGATTATCTATCTTTTAGTATTCTTTATTAGCATGGCTAGTGCGATTTATGAGCCAACTGCTATGACATATATGACGAAATTAATTCCAGTAGAGCAAAGACAACGTTTCAACTCACTACGTAGTTTAATAGGATCTGGTGCATTTTTAATTGGTCCAGCAGTGGCGGGGATATTATTAATAACTGGTACACCAGAGTTTGCTATATATATGAATGCTATAGCATTTCTGTTATCAGGGTTCATTACATTGCTTTTACCTAATCTTGATAAAAAAGATGATTCTAATACATCCAATGATAAATTGTCACTAACTGTATTAAAGAAAGATTGGAACATAGTTTTAAATTTTAGTAAAAAATCTATGTATATTGTTTGTGTTTACTTCTTATTTCAAGGGATGATGGTATTAGCTACCGCTATTGATTCACTTGAATTATCATTTGCGAAAGAAGTTTTATTGTTAACAGATAGTGAATATGGCTTTTTAGTTAGTATCGCTGGAGCGGGTTTTATTTTAGGAGCCATAACAAATACAATTTTATCAAAAAAATTAACACCTTCATTTCTAATTGGGATAGGATCATTATTCATTGCAATTGGATATTTGATTTATGCTTTTTCAAGTGAGTTTTTAATAGCTGCTATTGGATTCTTTATTTTATCTTTCTCTATGGCATATGCAAATACAGGATTTTACACATTTTATCAAAATAACGTTCCGGTTCATAGGATGGGACGAATCGGGAGTATATACGGGCTCGTTATAGCTGTTTTTACAATTTTTATAACGATTCTGTTCGGCGTTGCAACTCAATTCACTTCTATACAACTTGTAGTCATTGTAGGAGTATTGGTAATGCTACTTATTACTATCATATTGTGCGTGTTTACTTTATTACCATCGCAGTCTAAGGTATATTCCGCTGAATCAATAAATTCGAAATAGTTCCCTTGGTTTTTATTTGAAAATTAGGGGTTGAATAGGAGGTTTCTTTCCCCTATATATGGAAAAATAATAAGGGGAAAGAACAATACCAATAAACAAGGGTGGTTATTATGATAAAAACAAAAGATCAAATAGAGAAAATTGTAAAAGAAATACATCGGAATATAGATTTTTCTGGGGTAGTCTTAATAAAAAAAGATGATGATATTATTTATGAAAATTCATTTGGATATGCTAACCGAAGTGAATGTATAAACAATACACTACAAGCAAGATTTGGAATTGCCTCAGGATGCAAATTATTTACTGCTATCAGTATCTGTCAACTTGTTGAAAGAGGTGTAATTACTTTTCATACAAAGTTAAAAGATTGTCTACATATTAAATTCCCAAACTTTAATGAAGATATTACAGTACATCAACTTTTAACGCATAGTTCGGGTATTCCAGATTATTTTGATGAAAGTATTATGGATAACTTTGAAGACCTTTGGAAACAAACTCCTATGTATCTATTAAAAAGTTTAAAAGACTTTTTACCATTATTCCAAAACAGTAATATGATGTTTACACCAGGAAGTAAGTTTTACTATAATAATGCAGGTTTTATTATACTTGGATTAATTATAGAACAGCAGACAGGACTTGAATTTACGGAATATATAGAAAGAAACATATTTGTTCCAGTTGGCATGAATGATTCAGGCTATTTCTCTTTAGATAATTTACCAAAACATACAGCTCTCGGATATATAAAGGATGGAAATAGTCAAAAATGGAGAACAAATGCATACTCTATACCCATAAAAGGAGGTTCTGATGGTGGTGCTTATATTACTGCACCAGACATGGTGAAATTTTGGGAAGCTCTATTTAACAATGAAATATTAAGCCACGAATATACGAAGTTACTTTTAACTCCTCATATTTTAGTGAATAATAGCCAGTCTTACGGCTATGGAATATGGATTGAAAAAAGACAAGGAAATATTTTTAAATATCATGTAATGGGATATGATCCAGGCGTGAGTTTTCGCTCGGCCGTATACCCGGAATTAGGAATTACATTAGTTATTCCATCAAATAAAGGGGCAGGACCTGAAAAACTAATGGTAGAAATAGAAGGAGCTTTTTAATTACATGGATATAAAAATTAGAGCATATAAAAAAGAAGACGAAATAAGCTAGGTACGTTGCCGTGCGTTATCTTTTTTAGATACAGCATATTATGACAATGTACTTAGAGAGAAAGAAAAATATGAAAATCCTACTATTCAATTAGTAGCTATATATGAAGACCAAGTAGTAGGATTGATAGATATTGAATATGAAGTAAAAGGGCGTACTGTTTGTTCAAGAGGAATAGGGCTTGGCGGTATGATTTGGCATATTGCAGTTCATCCCGATTTTCGCAGAAGGAGAATTGGTAATCAACTATTAAATGAAGCAGAAAAGATGGCTAAAGAACTTAAGCTAAATCGATTGGAAGCATGGACTAGAGACAATCTGTGGGTACATGGATGGTATGAAAAAAATGCTTTTGTAAACGTAGATTCATATTTACACGTATATTCTGATCATACAGATGAAATAAAAGATGTAATAAATAGTAATATAAAACAGTTAAATCCGGTTCAAACATTTGCTCATTACACCGGTGAAAATAAAGAAGAGATAAGAAAACAATTTAAACGGGTTCATGATTGCCTCTGCTTTGAAAAGTATTTTAGTTAATGTGTGATAAGCGATAAATTAAAAACCTTCATTTAAGGTTTTCTTTAATGGACTGTAATTCTATACAGATAAAAATCAAATTATACGCATCTGATTTTTCCAGTTGGATATTTAAGTCGCAATTTATATTATCATATGTAAGAATAATGATATATAGCTTTGATATTGATCTGAAGGGACGTGTTAGCAATTTGCATATGATAAGTGGTAGTTTATTTATTATTTTGGGAGTTATCTGTTATTTGATTGTACGAAGTATTTTAATTGGGATGAAAAATAAAAAGCATGTAAATTGGTGGAAAGAATTAATTAGTTTTCTATTTGTAGTATACATTTGTATGGTTATTGCAGTAACTTTATTCCCTTTACCAATTGGCTTTCCTTCTAGTATTGAAAATCTTAGTCATTCAGTCAATATTCTCCCCTTTGCATCAATTATTAAAGATATTAGTCAAATAGGGAGTGCTTATGATGGTGATGTCCTATTTATGACTAGTTTAATCGTAAGAAATGTAGGCGGGAATATTTTATTATTAATGCCTTTAGGATTTTTAGCACCAATAATATGGGATACATGTAAAAAGATCAAAAATATAATTTTATTAGGTTTTGTTATATCAGTTTGTATTGAATTGTTACAATTAATTGAGTCGTTATTTAGTGGATGGGGTCGCATTACTGATATTGATGATGTAACCTGTAACGTTCTAGGCTCTATTCTTGGATTTACTATTTATAAAATGGCTTTAAAGCTAGCTGTTAAACTTAACATTCGAATATTAGATAAAGCTGATTCTAAAGGTGTAGAATCTATTGATAACTAAAAGTTTAAACGGGTTCATGAATGTACTCGTTTTGAATACAGGTACTAAAAGACGTACGAGTAAAAAGTACGTCTTTTTACTTTTATAAATAATGCTTAAGACTGATGAAAAAGAACACTCCATATTTTACAATTTAATGTAGCTATTGTATTTCAAGTATCGAATAAAGAAAGAAGAATATAATTTTTAAAGGGAACGTGTAAATAGGGGGGATTTAATTGGATATTATCGTTGTTATTCTTATTATCGTTTTAATGCAAGGGAAAGAACGTAAAGTGAAAATTAATCGTATTTGGCTTGTTCCAGCTTTATTGTGCTATGTAACAATTCAGTCCATTGTTCACATGGAGCAAGTAACTTTATTGCAAGGACTTCTCTTCGTTGCAATGTTTGGAATTGGATTGACACTTGGGATTATTAGGGGGAAAGCTTTAACATTTCGGTTAGATAGTGAAACGGGTCATGTATTACGAAAAGGAAATTGGTTAAGTACAATTATTCTCCTTGTTATTTTAGGTGCGAAAATCGTGATTAAGCAAAGTATGTTTTCTGGCAGTACGCACTCCACATTAATGGTTGTAACGAATGCCTTCCTCTGTATCACATTAGGTACAGTAATTAGTAGACGATATTATATTTGGAAAAAATATAATGAATTAACACAAAGAGTATAAAAAAATTCATCCCTTGTTTAACAATCTTTTGAATGGTGATACTAATTAACATTGAACTTTTTACATTAAGGGATGATATTATGATTTTTATCTACACAGATTTCGGTGGAACGCATACAACCTCGCTAGCTGCAGCTTATCATTTAAATAAATTACCAACTGATCGGAAGTTAACGAAAGAAGAAATTTTAAATGTGGAGTACTTTAATAAATTGAAAACAGAAGATATGGGGAAAATTATTTTTCATGGACAAGATGAATATGGGAATCCCGTATATACAATTGGCTGCGGGGCATCAAAGGTTGTTGTACCTGCAATGAAGCATTTAGGAGAGATTCTGCAAAAACATTATCAAAACCATGATAAGATTATTTTTTCTAATACATCACCAACAGTTCCATTGCCAATGACTTTAGGCGGTTTGTTTTCTAGAAGATTTCATATTGATTTTATTGGTGTACCGTTACTCGTATGGGGAGCAAAAATTTGCTGTGATAACATCCAGCGACTTGTCAGTTATACGAAAGAAGCGGGGCGAATGACGAATGATTATGTTGTCATTTTAGATAACGAAACATTTAAGTAATTTAATGTTAAAAGAAAGCCGGAAAATTTTGTGGTTTTCTTTTTTTTGATAAATAGACAAAAAACATTCACATTTATTATACATCTACTATAGCCAAAATAATAAAGTCCTGTTACTATTACAGGGGATATTCTCTTTTCGTAAGATAAATATATAGAAAAGTCAGAAAAGAGGAACAGAATAAGGGAGGAACAACATGAAGCGTGTTGCTTGGTTTACTGATAGTACAACTGCGAGTTTTACAACAGATGGTGATAACTTTGTTATCCCAATTGAAGTTATTATTGATGGAGTGTCTTATAAGGATTGTGAAGAAGGAGTTCATAAACGTCTTTATGAAGCGTTAAATGATGGAAGAACAGTTACTACTTCGCAACCTAATATAGGGGAAATGGTAGAATTATTTACTAAATGCAAAGAAGAATATGAAGAAGGCTTTGCAGTTGCTATTAGCGGAAAAGTAAGTGGGACCTATCAAAATATGAAGTTAGCTGCTGATATGGCAGGTTTCCCTTTAACTGTATTAGATAGTGAAACGACAAGTTATCCAATGGATGAACTTTTGAGAAAAGCTAAAACGTTATACAATGATGGTATGACTTTACAAGATATACATAAAACATTAGTAGATGAAAAAAGAAGGCCTTTTTATGTATTTCCAAAAAGCTTAAAAGGTTTATATGCAAGTGGTCGAGTAAAGGGAGTTCAATTTTTACTTGGAAGTTTATTAAGTGTCAACTTAATCTTAGAAGTAAAAGGCGGAGAACTTTTACTTGAAAAGAAAGTGCGTAAAATCCAAAAATGTAGAGAATACATTAAAAATGAGCTTGAAAAAGAATTACCAAAAGTACTTCATATGTTCTATGCTAACGATAAAGATGGAGCTGAAGAATGGATTTCAGATATTAAACAATCATTTCCTGAAATGGATTTCAAACTGTATCCATTACCGATTTCATTTGCTGTTCACGCAGGTGAAGGTACAATAGCAATTAGTTATTAAAAGGAAAACCCGTGAATGATTCGCGGGTTTTTTATTTAATTAAATTGAAATTGGAGGCATATCACGTCGCTATCAAGCAAAAAAGCTCATTTTATCGTTTTGAGGAGCAACCAATCCCTCAACTTGATTTGAAATTAAAAATATAAAACTTTGCCTACTGGCTGAACAGTTTCTAGAACCGTATCGACCATTTCTTCATTGATTAGGGTTCTTATAATCCAGGCTGAGAGATCTTGAGCAGCAAAACAGCCTGCAGCAGTCGAGATATTTCCTTCGTTTACGAAACCTTGTTCAATAACGTCTACATCAAATTCTTTAAGCTGTTCTACTGCGGATGGATATGTAGTTGCTTTTTTGCCAGTTAGCAATTTTTTAGCTCCTAGTAGTAGTGAACCAGAACACATAGATCCTATTAATTGTCTTTGAGGATCTACATGAATACTAGTAATATATTCTTGGTTTTTATATAAATCTTGTACCCCTTTGCCACTTGCAAATATTACAGCGTCAGCAGAAGGAATATCGGATATGCTTCCTGTCATGGGAATACGTAAGCCAGACATGGATATATGAGTTTTTTCCGTTCCTAATAGTTGAACGTTCCAATCAGAAATACCGCCAACTAAACGTACACGATTTAATAAATCCCATGGTAGAAAAACATCTATATCAGTAAAGTTATCGAAACAGACTATTGCAATTTCCATTTTCTAATCCACCCCTTACTGTTGTTACCAGTGCCAATTAACTTTTCTAATAAAACAATTGCTTTAACATTTGATTCTAATTCCATAAGTATGTCCCCTTATTTACAAGATGAACTTCTCCTGTTTATGTTCTATATTAAGTTATAAATCCCTGTATATTCCATGCATTTGAAAGAGGTGTTAGCAATTTTTTAACTCACCCAAACATATAAATCAATTAAATCTCCTGCTTGGTTTCTACCGATTCGTTCTACAAAACCAACATTTTTAGCAATAACTCGTAAGGTATTTGGAAATGAGAATCTTTAACTTTCTCGAGCAAGTTGGTGTAATTCATCACATACAGAAATAGAAATAAAAGCGTCATCCTTTCTTAGAAATTCATAGAAAGAAACATGTTTTATCGTTATTAGGGAGTATTTTGTTTCATTAGAACAGTAGTCCTGCTCCACTGGTTAAATAAAGGAGAGGCGATGATATCCGTTTACATGTATATTTTATTAAATAGAATATTATACACTTATAAAATATGTGGCATTGAAATATCCTATACATACCTTAAATTCTGTTGTATAGAGAGATAAAAGGATTTTTAAAGATAAAAATAGAAATCTATATAAAAATATATACAAATGGTAGGGATATTATGAAAATTGGTAAGTTTGGAGAAGTAAATAACATAAGTATTGATACAATTAGACATTATATGGATCTCGGACTGATTATTCCTGAAAAGAAGGGTGGCCATTATTTTTTTGATGAGTATTGTCAAAAAGATATAGAGCTTATATTAGAGTACAAATGGCTAGGTTTTAGTTTGAATGAAATTAAAGAACTTTTTCTGTATCAAAATTTAGCAAAATCTATGAATTACGAAAAAGATACTCTTTACCAATCTTTATTTAAATCGAAATACGAAATGTTTGCACAAGAAATACAAATTTTAGAGGAGAGAAGGGATAAATTAAAAGAAGTGTTAAATGATTTATCGCTAACAAATGAAACTCCGAATTCTATTATTGGGATAGATTTAAGCGTACTTCATTTACTTACATGTTTTAAATGTAGCAAAAACCTAATTCTTCAAAATGGAATTATTAATTGCAATCAAATTACAGAGGGAAAGTTAATTTGTAACTGTGGGGAAGAATACATTATTACTTCAGGTATTTTAACAGCTGGCAATTTATTTAAAGCATATGAGCGATCTTCACTTGAAAGTTCTATTTCAGATTATATTCATGAAACTGATACTGCATATTTGGAAAATATGCATAGAGAAGGAGAATGGGCGAAAAAGAAATTAATGCAATTAGATTTAAATAACAAAATACTACTTGATATAGGATCGGGTCTTGGGTTCTTTTTGCGAAATATTTATGAAGAACTACCCGAGGATTGCTTATTTATTGCAGTTGATCGAGATTTGAATAAACTACTATTTTTAAAAGATGTATTAGAAAGAAGAAATCCGAAAAGAAACATTCTCTTTATCTGTGCTGATTTTTTAAGTATACCTATTCGGAATCAGTCTGTTGATATTGTAATTGATCAGTCTGGTACTAGTAATTATAGTTTTGAGCATGAGAATTTTTTACTTCACAAATTAAATTCTCTTTTAAAACCTGATTGTTATTTATTAAGTTTATTTATTTTATTTAAAAATTTTAGCATAAATAGCCAAATTGAAACTAGGTTTCGAGAAAATTTTACACTTTCAAAAGTAACGAAAGAAATCCAAAATCTACAGTTTCAATTCATTGATGAAAGAACTTCAAATTATTTGGATCGAGGCGGAAAGTACGAGGATTTCTTTGTTCAAGGAGAAGAAATTTATACATATTCATTTTTCGGAAAAAGATGGAGTTAACCCCATCGCTACCTGATTGTATGACATAGAACAGTTGTATTTTTGTTTTTTGAAATTTAAGTCCGGTTTAATAACCGGACTTTTTACTAATACAAGCGATTTACTTCTTCTTTTACTTATAAATGGCATTCTCTTGTCAACGTATGTCTAGTGAGAGAAAAGATAGCTAAACCTAAAGATAGAAGGACTAGAAATCCGCCAACCCAGGCCATGTTGGCGACATCATGTACTTGTTTTAAAGCCATACCTCCAACTGCAGAGCCGAGTGAAATTCCTATTTGTAGAGCTGAGTTATTAAAACTTTGCTGTATATCTGATGTGTCTGGGGCAGATTGTATTAAATAACTTTGTTGAGGTGGTGCAAGGCCCCAGCTCAATGCAGCCCAAACTATCATAACAGGAATAAATAGACTAATAGAAACTGTCGTGAACGGTAATATAAATAGGATTAAAGCAAATAAAGTAATAACTATTACAATACTTTTCTGAGCACCTATTTTATCTGATAATACACCGCCGAACGCTCCGCCACTTACTGCAGCTATACCAAATACTAAATAAAATATGCTAATCCAATAAGGGCTCAGATGAAACTTCTCTTCTAAAAAAGGAGTAAAATAGGCATATAAAGTATAGTGTCCTGCTAACATAAACATAGTAGCTAGATGTGCAGATCCTAGTTTTGGACTACAAACAGCTTTTAATTGGATAGATAAAGGAGTTCGGTTTTCTTCTCCAGGTATTTTCTCTAAAAATACCGAAATTAATATAATGGATCCCAATGATAAAATAGCTATACATAAAAAAATTACTCTCCAACCGAATGTGTTTGAAATTAATATTCCTAATGGTACCCCTAGAACAAGCGAAGAACTAATGCCCATATAAATTAATCCCAACGCTTTTGCTCGGTAAGAAGGACTAACGATTTTAGCTGCAATTGTAAGTGAAAGTACTACCACTAAAGCAGTACTCATAGCCGTTAAGATTCTTGCTATCATTATAAAAGTAAAGTTAGGGCTAAAATAAGTGAGTACATTACCAATTAGAAAAATGCAAAGTGAAATAATATACAATTTTTTTCTTTCCACTTTACTTGTGAAAATTAATAATACAGGGCCTGCTAAAGCATAAGTAAGGGCAAAAATTGTAATAAGTTGACCAGCAGAACTTAATGAAACACCAAAATCCTTAGCGATGTCTGGCAATATCCCTCCAACAATAAGCTCAACAAGACCTACTGCTATTGTTGCTAAAGCTAAAATAAATACTTTAAAATTCATTTTTTGTATTCCCTTCTCTAAATTATTTACCTTAGAACAAAAAAACTCCTGACTACAAACAACGCTAAAAGACGCATTTTGTAGTCAGGAGTTAATGGTTCCTGGTAGAGACCCCAAAGCCATATTCTTAGAGTTATACATGATTTCTCATATGTAATTAATCAATGTAATAGAAGATACCATATTACTTTTTACATTTCAATAAAAAAAATTACCATTTGTATATGTGACCCTATATGAAAGAGATAAAACGAGCTTTCTGACAATCTTATTGTTTTACCTTTCGAGGGCTAGTGAGATTTAAAAGTTTCAAAGTAATAAGCGAAATAATAAATAAAATGCTTAAGGTAGTTTTTTTTCAAAACTTTATCGTTGTGGGAGTACACAATCAACTTAGAAAATCAAAATATCCTCAAAACGAAGATTCTACCCATTGTTGACTACTGATAATGTCATCTTATGTTAATTAGAGATGAAGGATATTTGTTAATGTTTATCCAATATTGAACAATATAAGTAAAACCATTCATGTCATAATAAAAAAATTATAAAGACAAAGGTGAGGTTATTGAATATTTCAGTTCTTGGTTGTGGACGTTGGGGTACTTTTATAGCTTGGTATGCTAACAAGATTGGTCATAATGTAATGTTATGGGGGAGAGAAAATTCAAGGAATTACATTGAATTAAGTGAAACAAGAAAGAATGATTATCTTAAGCTCTCAGAAGATTTAGAGCTAAGTAATTCTCTACATAAAGCAATTTCATTTGCGGAGATTATTATTATATCGATTAGTGCACAGGAATTACGTTCTTTTGCTAATCAACTAAACTTAATTGATGAAATACAAGGAAAAACCTTTATTTTATGTATGAAAGGACTTGAAGCAACAAGTGGAAAGAGGCTTTCTCAAGTATTTAGTGAAATTGTTAGGAAAAATACCAATATAGCCGTTTGGATAGAACCTGGACATGTACAGGATTTTGTAAATGACATTCCGAATTGTATGGTGATTGGATCTGAGAATATTGGTATCACTAAGAAAATTGTACAGGAGTTTAATAGTGATTTAATAAGGTTTTACTATGGACAAGATTTAATCGGCAATGAAATAGGAGCTGCTACAAAAAATGTTATGGGAATCGCCGCAGGAATGTTGGATGGATTGAATTACAGCAGTTTGAAAGGTTCACTAATGGCTAGAGGGACCAGGGAACTTTCACGTTTGGTTACAGCTATGGGAGGAAATGATTTAACGATATATGGATTGAGTCATTTAGGAGATTATGAGGCAACATTGTTCTCATTACATAGTCACAATCGAAAATTCGGAGAAGCGTTTGTCTTAGGTCAAAAGTTTGATAAATTGGCAGAAGGAGTTTCAACCGTAAAAGCATTGAAAGAACTATCTAAACAATATGATGTCGAACTTCCAATTAGTAACGCTTTATACGAGATTTTGTTTGAAAGTAAAGATGCAAAAGATACATTAGAAGAACTTTTTTTAAGACCTGTTAAATTTGAATTCTAATGATAAGCACTTGTTTATTGAAAACATTTCTTCAATAAACGAGTGCTTATATAAAACAAACCAAATTGATTTACTTTCGCTAACGAAGATTATATAAAAATAACAGACGTAATTATTAAACGGCTATATAAAGCAAAAAAGATGTTATCCTTTCTGTAGAATTATAGGAAAGGATAACATCTTTTTTGTATGTCTATTTCTGTATCTAATCAATTGCAACGATTTGCTCAAGAAATTCAAAGCTTTTTATCTTCAAATATCTTACGAGATGTTGCTACATATAGATTTTAAGCAATATCGCTTATCATTGACGGTACATGAGCCTAGCTTGATGATGGGGTTAACCCCATCTTTTTTAATTTTTCTTTTAAAAGTTTTTAATACTAGCATATTGATATTGGGTTGACCCGAGAACTTACACTGTACGTAATACAAAGTTAAGCGGGAGGGAAAAGTTATGGGGAGTTTACGATTACATTTACAAAATGAAAAAAGAAAACGAGAACTAAGAAATATTTGTCTCTATGTAATTGGGAAAACAGTATCAATATTTGGTAGCTCTATTTATAGTTTCGCATTAGGATTATATGTTTTACAAATAACCGGATCAGCATTAAATTTCGCAATTACACTCATTTTAGGAACGATTCCAATGATTGTTATGAATCCATTTGCCGGCGTAATCGCAGATAAGGTTGATAAAAAGAAGCTGGTTATTTGTATGGATCTACTAAATGGAGGCTTATTAATTGCTGTTTATATAGTAAGCAGCAATTATGGATTAAACTTATTCATTATTTATGCTACTACCTTTCTTATGTCGGTATTTACAACATTCTTTGGAATAGGGTTAGAAGCGGCAAAACCAAATATCGTCTCTAAAGGGAGGTTAATGAGTATTAACTCTATAAGTAAAATTATCGATTCTGTATCTTTAATTCTCGGTCCTATGTTAGGTGGCATCGTTTTTGCTGTATTAGATATAAAAACTTTTATAATTATAAATGGTATTTCATTTATTCTTTCGGGCATATCCATATTGTTTATTCACTTTAAATTGTTCGAGTACAACATAAATGATGGATGTTCAAAAAGAGAAATTAATTTTATTAAAGATATAAAAGAGGGGTTTTCTTACTTAATTGACAAGGAAAGCTTAAAGAATACGTTTAGTATTTTAACTTCACTTAATTTCTTCCTAGGTTTTGCTGTAACTGTTCCATTGCCATATATTATAAACACGGTTCTCAATCTAAGTTCTAAGCAATTTGGTATGATTCAAGGGACTTTTCCTGTAGGGATGATAATTGGTGCAATTTTAGTAAAAAAGATAACTAATCGTTTTTCTTACTCTTATCTTTTGAAAAAGCTAAGTTCAATGTTGGCAGTTTTTATGATTATTTCAGGAATTCCAGTTCTATTCAAAAGTTTTGAAGTAAATGATTTTGTATACGTTATTACGTATTGTGTTGTTATGTTCTTTTTAGGGCTAATAATAGCGTTAATTGATATTCCTTTAATTTATTTCACGCAAAAAGAGATTCCTGATGAATATAGGGGGAGAGTACTCAGTATTGGATTAAGTATAGGTAAAATGATGCAGCCAATAGCATTGGCATTATCAGGATTATTATTAAATTATATCCCTGCTTACACGCTTCCAATTACAGGAGGGATAGTATTTCTTATTTTGAATAAGGCTTATTCATATAAGTTGAACTTAGAAATTCATTCAAAAGATTATAGTGTTTTGCGTAGCTAAGTAAATTTGTTAAGTAACAAAAAGATGTTTATTTTGCAATAGAGTCCTTTAAAAAATAATAATGTTGTTTAAAAATCCTTCTTTAACTAAAGTGATAGATGGTCGAAGTAAAGGCAGTAATAAAGAAGTGCCATTCCTAATGTGGACTGGCACTTTGTAAGATACAAAATTTATTATTTGATCTCGGCTGTAGAATTTGATTTATCTATTTTGTATTTACTAATAAATGTGTTAATGCTTGCTTTAATGGTGTAGCCTGACGTTCTAATAAGAAATTTAAATGGGTATGTGTTGATTCTAATCCTCCTTCACGAATCCCTTTTTGAGTCATTACTAACATTGGAAGGTAGGCTTCAGGTACTCCAGCACCTTTTAACATTTCTTCATAAGAAGAGTCATCTACTTCTAATAAAGGAATTTCTTTACCTAATACTTCACTTAATGTATCAACAAATTGCTGTTGTTTTAAATTTTCACCAGAAAGTTCATAAATCTTATTTTTGTGACGATCAGATACCAAAACATTCGCTGCTGCTTCAGCTAAATCTGGACGATATACCCAACCGATTTTCCCTTTTCCTGCAGAAGTCACCCAAGGGGCACCAGCCATACAGCTTTGAATTGTACCAAGTTCATTTTCTACATACCAGTTGTTACGCAGAATCACATAAGGAATACCTGATTCAATAATTGCTACTTCACGTGCTCTATGCATGCCTGCTAGGAAGAAGTCATTTCCTTCTGCTCTTGTAACACTTGGATAAATAATTTGTTTTACACCTGTTGCTTGGGCAGCTTCTACTGCATTTGTATGCTGACGTATAACTGTATCAAAGTCACCAAATGTTGACATGATGAATGAACGATCAACATCTTTGAATGCTGAAAACAAGGTTTCTTGATTTTCAAAATCCGTTACACGTACTTCTAAGCCTTGTTCTTTATAGCTTAGTGCTTTTTCAGACTTGTCATCACGTACACCAACAATTATTTCTTCAATTGATAATCTGGTAAGTAAATACTCAATAATTTTAGAACCTAAATTTCCGTTTGCACCTGTTACAAAAACTTTCATACAATCTCCTCCGTTACATACAGCGTTGTTTTTGATTTTTGTATACATTACATATACTATTTCTTAAGAAGGATTTATGTAAGTAGGCACAATTTAATAACATAGTCATAAAAATAGTACTTAGCGAAAAAGGAGATTTTATTATGGCACGTTTTAGTTATCAAGATGAATCGGTTTCTGAAGAAACACAGCAAGAAATTTGTCCATTAACAGTTACCCAAAATGCAATTGCAGGAAGATGGAAAATCGTGATTTTGTGGCATTTAAGCAAAAATGAAATTATTAGGTTTAATGAATTATTGAGGATGTTACCTGGCATCTCAAAAGGAATCTTAACTAGACAATTAAGAGAGCTTGAAGAGGAAGAGCTAGTACACAGAGAAGTTTATAAAGTTGTTCCACCAAAGGTAGAATATTCTTTAACAGAGCAGGGGAAAAATTTTATACCTGTATTAGAAGCAATGCAAGCTTGGGGTAAAGATTTACTAAATAAAAAAATAGAGATGTATGAAAAGCGTCAGGACTAATAAATTATTAATACCTTCCTATTACCAATAGGAAGGTATTAAGTTCAAATTAAATACTGAACAATTTATTAATGTAAGTTGTACTGGAAAACTATCGTAATTCGGCTGTCTTTCTAATAACTATTTTATCAATATCATCTTCTTCATCACCAATAAATAATCCGCGCTCTTTTAAATATGTTTCGAAGTATAAATCTGCTTCTGCACGTTCATCATATGGCTTTACAGATAGAACGAAACCTAATTTATTTTGCTCCTCTAAATGAGAAGTGGAGATGTAAGCCGGTACATTGTGGCGTAAAAAGAGCTCTTTAACCGGAATAATCATATCTTTCATTAATTTCGTTAGCATACCCATTTCAAACTCAAAATTAAAGCGATCTATACTAGATAAATCCGCGAATACTACACCAATAAAACCTGTATTAAATACTTCTTGATATTCAATGTCTTCGTCACCATAAAAATTCTTTTCGATCAAATAATTTATAAAATAAGAAACACCATCACTTTGTTCAAACGGTTTTGTTGAAAGAACGAAGCCAATTTTCTGTTGTTTATGTAAATACACACATGACATGTATGCAGCGATATTATGTTCTTTAAATAATGCACTCGTTGCTCCAGATAGACCATCTAGTACGTGATGAACAATTTGAAGTTTTTTACGAGCGAAATAATAGGATTTCTTTTGTAACTCCAATGTATCAATAAAGACAGAGCCGATAAAGCCTGTATTTGAAATAATAGGTGTTTGCTTTTTTCTTCCTCTGCGCTTTGCTTGAGTCATTGTTAAAATCATCCCTTCATGTACAATTAAAATAAAAAGAACGTTTGTTCGTATATTTATATTTTACTATTAAAACGCTCTAAAGTAAAGGGTTTTTGATGAAAAAACAACAAAAAAGACACCTGTAAAAGGTGTCTTAAACGCTGTAGGGAAGAGGGTTCATCCCAACTATTTATATTATGATACAGAAACAATCTCTTCTGTATCTTCTACATCTAAATGACAGTCCATAGTACGGACATCTTGATCCTCATGACTTCCGAAATAAATAGTAATTTTCATATGTATCGCTCCTTTATTCTAGGAATACCTAAAATAATTACTAGTAATGTTAATATTTATTATATACCACTTTTTTCATTCCGACAACGTTATATCATTTTTAATTCTTTTAGGGCGCAAAGAGTGATTTATAGAGATATTTTTATAGAAATAGGTACATTTCTTATATGTTATATTTAATACTGAAGGATTCGAATACGCATTTTTATGAAAGGAGCAAAATTAATGAATTATAAACAGTTACTAATAGACAATTTCACATATAAAACCTCATATATTGCGCGGCAGGTAAATGGAATGGATGTAAAAGAAACGAAGGATTACATTACTATCGACTGCGGATTACCTGCAGATACATTTAATATTATTACACTACTAAATAGTAATGTAACGGAAGGGATTGAGAAATTATATAAGGAGGTAGAATGCTATAATCAAAAGAAATTTCCAATGAGTGTTTGGTTTTGGGATGATAAACAAGAACAGACTATAAAAAGCGAATTAATCAAACTTGGTTTAAAAGAAGCAGAACAGAATATCGCGATGGTAGCAGACTTAAGAAAAATTCATCCAATAATAGACATTCCAGTAGGTTTTACAATACAAAAAGCAACATCGCCAGAACAAATACAACAATTTGGCGAAACGTTAGCGGCTTTATTCGGTACATCAGCAGAAGGTACTCACGTTCAAGCATACTATAATCAAATTTCTTCTTTAGATGTATGGAATAGCGATGACATGAAACTATACTTAGGTCTTTATAAAAGTGAGGTAGTATCTGTTGGCTCTTTAGTATGTACGAAAGATAGTGTCGGTATTTATGATATAGCGACTAAAGAAGAAATGAGAGGAAAAGGTTTTGGCTCTACTATGTTTAATTTCCTGCTGCAAGAAGCAAAACAATTAAAAAATACGTATTGTGTATTACAAGCTTCACCTGATGGAATAAATATTTATAAAAAATCCGGCTTTCAAGCTTTAGGACAAATGACGGTTTTTGAAAATCGGCATTTATTTGAGTAAATCATCCAAGTCAAATTGTTTTAAATATAGGAGTTAACATACCGTTATGAAAAAAACATCTATAATTACAATCATTTGTTTCTTCACAGTAATAAGCATCTTTGTTTTTCAGCAAGTAAATGAACAAAAATATACAAAAGCTATTAATCAATCAAATCATATTAAAAATATTGCGCATAGAGGGGCTTCTGCATATGCACCGGAACATACATTAGAATCGTATCAATTAGGACAGCAACTAAAAGGTGACTATATAGAAATAGATCTTCAAATGACAAAAGACGGACGTTTAATAGCTATGCACGATGAAACATTGGATCGTACAACGAACGGTACTGGATTAGTAAGAAATCATACATTAACAGAAATAAAACAACTTGATGCAGGCAGCTTTTTCAATGAAAAATACCCCGATTTAGCAAAAGAAGAATTTAAAAATGCTAAAGTTCCAACACTAGAAGAAATTATTGAAACGTTTGGACATAATGCTAACTATTATATCGAAACAAAATCACCAGATGAATATCCTGGAATGGAAGAAAAACTATTAGAAATTATAAATCGCTACCAAATAAATGATAAAGCTATTATTCAATCATTTAGTGAAGAAAGTCTGCGAAAGATTCATAATTTAAATGCCAATATACCGTTAGTACAATTATTATCATATAAAAAAGCAGTTCAATTAACAGAACTAGAAATTGAGAATTATAAAAAATACTGCATTGGCCTAGGAATGAACTTTAAATATATTGACGCAGCCTATGTAAAAAAAATAAAGAAATATGGATTAGAAGTGCATCCATTTACAGTAGATAATGAAAAGGATATGAAAAAGTTACTTATATGGGGTGTAGACGGGATGTTTACTAATTATCCGGATCGTTTACATTCAATAAAGCCTTTAAAAAAACAGAAATAAAAAGAGTCCAATAAAACTTGGATTCTTTTTATTTTCTCTTCTATGTCTTTACTACATTAAATATCATTTTTACAAAACAAACTAGAAAGTAAACAAAATGTAATTAATTTTTCCTTTGTTTTTTATATTTTCTTGATACACTGGCTACGAGAGGAATACCGATTATAGTAGGTAAGAACCAAAACCATATTGGTGGAAGTAGATTTAAAATAGGGATATACATACCAATGTTTACTAAAAGTGCGGTAACTGCACCAATATAAGATCCTAACATACCTCTAATATGGTGTTGCAACCAATTTCTCCATCGTTTTTTTCTTGCGAGATATCCGTAAATCGCAAATGAATAGGAGATAATTGCTACATAAAATAAATATGCGATTTTATCCCAGTTTAAAATAGACAATATAATTGCAGTAAGGGTTATGACAACATAGGACGCATGGTATATTTCGCCCCATTCCGTATGTTTTCCTTTCTTTTTTTGAGCAACCATCGCTACAATACCAGTAATTAAACATATAGTTCCAAATAATATGTGTATGGTCAAAAGAATGTTGAAAATGCTCATAAAAGTTCCTCCTTTTTTATTTTTATAGTATTGCAGTATAGGAGAAAAGTTGAACAATATAGTTAGTTCGCCTTAATATATTGAAATAAAGGTACTCCTAGAACAAAATGGAATGATTAAATTTTTTCTCAAATTTAGTGAGACGAGTATTACGTTAAATGAAGGAGAGACTTCTATGTTTACATCTATTACATATTTACAATCTGGGAATGATAAGCAACAAAAAGTTTACGAAGTTATTAATAAACTAAACATAATGGAGGATTTAGCTTTATATAGCCCTGTACTTTGCGGGACAATCCCTATTAGAGTTGATACCCTTCATTCTAACTTAGACATTGTAATGGAAGTACATAATTATGATTTTTTTGAACAGGAAATTAGATCATTGTATGGCTCATACGAAGGATTTGAAATGAAAAAGAAAATCATTAAAAATATCTTAACAATAAAGGTGAATTTTCAATTTGAAGGTTTTGAATTTGAATTATTTGCTCAACCGCGGCCAGTACGTAACCAAAATGCATATAAACATATGATAGTGGAGCACATGCTATTAATGCAGCACCCACACATTAGAGAAGAAGTAATTGAATTAAAAGAACAAGGGTTAAAAACAGAACCGGCTTTTGCTCAAGTATTAAACATTGACGGTGATCCCTATAAAGAACTTATTTTATTAGGACAGGAAATGAGATTATGGTAAAAAAGACACACAAAAAATCCTCTTTATAAAAAGAGGATTTTTTTATTATGCCATTAACTTACGAATCAAATTACTTAATATAATAATACCTTGAGTAATTTGTTCAGGGGAAGAATACCCATAAGATAAACGTATAAACTGATCTGATTCTTCCTCATAAATACGTCCCGGGTTAAAAAGAACTCCCTTTGATTGAGCCTCTGAAAATAGTTTTTTCATCGAAATTTTAGGCACTATCCTTAGCCATATAAAAAATCCACCACTAGGAATATCCCATGTAGTAATGTCAGCACAGTACATATTTAATGCTTGTATCATTATTTGTCTTCGTTTTTTTAGGTGAATCCTTACATTCGCTACGTGATCCTCATAAACCCCTTTATTTAACCATTCTGCAGCAACTCTTTGAGATAAAGAACTTGACCCATAGTCAGTTTGCATTTTTATGTCTGACAATCTCTCAATAACAGGCTCTGGCCCGATAATCCAGCCAATTCTAAGTCCTGGGCTAAGTGTTTTAGATAGACTGCCGATATATAAAACATGTCCATGTTTATCCATCGACTTTAAAGGTAGTGGCGGTATTTCATCAATCCATAATTCACGGTAAATATCATCTTCAATGATAGGCAATTGTTCTTTTTCGCATATTTTTAGTATTTCTTTTCTTCGATCCTTGGACATTAATACACCCGTCGGATTTTGAAAACAAGGAATCGAATATAAAATATTTTTCTTTTGACTATAATTAATTCTTCTTAACAAATCATTAGGGATAATTCCATGTTGATCCATCTGTATTCCAGAAAGGTGAATATTAGCCGATTGAAATACGTGAAGAGAATATAAGTAAGAAGGTCGTTCAAGTAAAACAGTTGACTCTCTATGTAAAAGACCGATTGATATTAATTGTAATGCCTGTAATGCACCAGAGACTATTAATATAGAGCTTGGTGATGTATTTATTCCAAATGATTTTACATAATTACTTATTGCTTCACGTAAAGGGAGATATCCTTTTTGTTCTTCATATCCGAAATAATCTAGTTCCTCACATACGTTACGCATAATGAATTGCATAGTTTCTAACGGGAAAAGATGAGGTGCAAGTTCTCCTTTACTAAGATGAATCAATTTTTTATTTGCTTCTGCTTCATTTATTTCTCGTACCATTAACTTGCTTGGTTTATGAATACCAGCCTTTACATATTCACTCCAATCGGGCGGGGGATTGGTGGCTAATAATGACCATGTATTATTCGTTACAATTGTTCCTGACCCGATTTGCCCTTGAATTAAGCCATCTGCCATAAGTTCTTCTAGTGCGGTTATTACAGTACTACGATTTACATGAAATAATTTCGCTAACTGCCGCTGGCTAGGAACCTTACTTCCAATCGGCCATTCTCCGTATTCAATTTTTTCTTTCATATAGTCTATTATCTGCCGATATTTAGGCAGTTTTTTATCAGTAGACATATTAAAAACTCCCTCATTCATTTTAAAAATGCAAAGTGGTTGGTTTTTTCGAGGATTAACTGGTTGAAGACATTGTATCAACTATTAAATATGATGAAAAGAAATAATTGGTAATTAGAAAATGGCTGGTTTATTGGAGAGGGCGAGAAAATATGCAGAATAAAAAATGGGATTTTCGTATTGTATGTGCTCACGCTTTTACGATTCTTATATGGGGAACAGCTTTTCCAGGAATTCGGATGGGGCTTGAAGCTTACAGCCCTGAACACCTTACTTTGCTACGATTACTAATTGCTTCTTTGATTCTTCTTCTGTTTTCACTTATATACAAATTACGGTTACCTGATTTAAAAGATATTCCAGTAATTTTTATATTTGGCGCTCTAGGATTTACTATTTATCATATTGCACTAAACTACGGTGAACAGAATGTAAATGCTGGACCTGCTAGTTTAATTGTTTCAGTAACACCTATATTAACGGCAATTCTTGCTTCTGTTTTTATGAATGAAAAAATGAAATTAAATGGTTGGATTGGTGGTGTAATTAGTTTAGTAGGAATTGCTTTTTTATCATTAAGTCAAGGAGATTCCATTCAATTGAATAGTGGGGTATTACTAATATTATTAGCGGCATTTTCAGAAAGTCTATTTTTCGTTTTTCAAAAGTCTTATTTAAAAAAGTACGGTTTCTTACCATTTACAATATATACAATTTGGTCTGGTACTGTATGTATGCTTATTTTTTTACCAGGGATTTATCAAGAAATTGTAGCAGCTCCTATAGAAATTACTTTGAGCGTTATATATTTAGGTGTGTTTCCGACAGTCCTTCCATATATTGCATTAGCGTATATTACATCTCATGCTGGGGCTTCTGAAGCAACGAGTTCTCTATATTTAACACCAGTTACTGCATGTTTTATTGCGTGGATATGGTTAGACGAGGTGCCAACCTTTGTTTCGATAATTGGAGGGATAATTACTATACTTGGAGTTGTGATTGCTCATTTAACATTTAAAAAAGATAATTATAAGCAAATCGAGAGCGAAAAAGTACGGTAAGACATCCCTGCGAGTATTTGCAATTTGAATGCAAAATTTCGGATTAATAACAGGCTTTCAATTCTATAAATATAGTGGGGATAATCTATATTAAAATCAGTTAGTCCAATATTTGTACGAGATTTAATTAAACTGGTAGATTATTTATCTGCAAAAGAACTAGCATAATGCTAGTTCTTTTTTATCAATACATTACTCACCATTAATATTTGCTTAGAACTGTATAGATTTAAATTATTTCCACATATACATAATTATCTTACCTATGAAAGGAGTGCATTTCTTGGAGAAGGTTTTATTTTTTGGAGACCCAGGTATTGATGATTCGTTTGCAATTATGTATGGCTTACTGCATCCTGAAATTGAAATTGTTGGTATCGTAACTGGATATGGAAATGTTGAACATATACATGCCGCTCATAATGCCGCATATATTTTACAGTTAGCAAACAGACAAGATATTCCTGTAATTAGCGGGGCAACAAAGCCACTTACAAATGAGATTACAACGTATTATCCTGAAATTCATGGACCAGAAGGATTAGGACCCATACATGTACCGGAAAGTGTGTTATCTATTCCGATATACAATTTTGGTAGTATTGCTGCGATTCTTGTAAAGTATGGAGAAGATTTAACAATTGTCGATGTAGGAAGATCTACCTCGTTAGCGATTGCTTTTAATTTATGGAACGACTTGATGTTAAATGTAAAAGGAATTTATTTTATGGGTGGTGTCTTTTTAGAAGCAGGGAATGTTACTCCATTAGCAGAGGCAAACGTGTACGGAGATCCTATAGCAAGTCAAATTGTATTTCAGCAAGCGAAAAATTTAACGTTATTCCCTTTAAATGTAACAAATAAAACGGTTTTAACCCCAAGTGTATTTACTTATATTTTAGTTAATACACAAAATCCATTTAAGCCGATTATGAAACCCATGTACGATTATTATTTATCAGCATACCAAAAACTCAATCCATCTATTGAAGGGCCATTATTACACGATGTACTTGCTATAAGCGGTTTAGTGAATCCTACATTTTTAAATTATACATCCCGAAAAGTGACTGTGGATATTTGCGGCGAAACGAAGGGACAAACTTTTGCTGATTTTCGCCTACACTCTAAATCTGAAGGGGCGCGTATAGCGTTACAATTAGATGAGGAAAAATTTATTCAGGATTTTATGAAAATCATGTTATAAGTTGATGTCGAAAAAGGGAATCATTTCACTCCGTTGAATATAAAAGATAAATTCTCTTTTTAAAGGAGCTTAAAATAGTGAACGTCCAATTAAAAATTGTTACGAGAGAAAATTGGGAAGACGCATTAAAGTTACAAGTTAAAGAAAACCAAATACACTTTGTTCCGGCAGTGGCAGTATCACTTGCTAAAGTATACATAAAACCAGATGGTGAAAATGTCGAATATATTCCATTCGCTATATATGATGGTGACCTTATAGTTGGTTTTATTATGCATGCTTTTGTACGAGAGTCAACAGATATGTATTGGATTAACGGATTTATCATTGATGAAAAAGAGCAAGGAAAAGGATATGGAAAAGCAGCATTACAGGAAATCATTAACTTAATAAAAAATAACTTTAAAGAGTGTGAGGAAATTAGATTAACTGTCCATAAAGATAATATTTCTGCAAAGAAACTATATGAATGTTATGATTTTAAACCATTAGGAAATGTATATGACGGTGAGGAAGTATATCGCTTATTGTTGTTGAAATAAAGATGTACTGTTTTGAAACAATAAGTTGTTCCGTTAAAGGGTCATATTGCGGAGAATTGGTTGTACTAATTCATATAAATTATCGCAAACTCAATTCACGCAATTATTTAAACATTTTATTATAAAACAGTATTTATATATACTTAAACTATCATTAATAAAAACATCAATGGAGGAACTAATATGAAAGAAAGCAATAAAAAAGAGTTGTTACTAGAGCAACGTGAAGAATTACTACAAACATTGAAAGATCGTTTTGAGAATAATATGAACCGTCATAAAGGTTTAGAATGGGCTAATGTTCAAGAAAGGCTGGATGCTAATACTGAGAAGTTGTGGTCGCTCAACGAAATGGAACGAACTGGTGGCGAACCTGATGTTGTTGATTTTGATAAAGAAAAAGGCGAATATATTTTTTATGATTGTTCAGCAGAAAGTCCTAAAGGTCGTAGAAGTGTTTGTTACGATCTTGAAGCGCTAGAATCAAGAAAGAAACATAAACCAGAAAATAACGCTATTGATATGGCAACTACCATGGGTATTGAACTATTAACGGAAGAAGAATATCGTACATTACATAATCTTGAAAATTTCGATATGAAGACGTCGAGTTGGGTGCAAACACCTTCTGATATTAGAGAACTTGGCGGTGCCCTTTTTTGCGATTATCGCTTTGGACACGTCTTTGTGTATCACAATGGGGCAGAATCTTACTATGCCGCAAGAGGCTTTCGTGGTTCGTTAAGAGTCTAAAATTTGTACAGGCAGGTAAATTTGAAGTAGAGAATAGATTTGCTTAGGGAATAGTAGTGATTGCATACTTTAGCTACGGCTTCGATTTTGAGGCCGCAAAGAATAGGGCTAATCAAACCTTATTGTAAAAGAATGAATCAACTAAAAATATTAAGAGTATGTTTTGATAATTTTCTTCATAAACATACTCTTTTTTAGAATCATTTATCAAAATTATTAGTTTTAATTAACGTATAAACGAGAACTTGTAAAAGGTACTCTTGCAATTATCAATGAAATTCACCCATATGAAACACCTATGATTTATATTATCCCGCTTTTAAATGAAAATTTTCGAGCAAGTATAAAGTGAATGATTAGGAGGAATACAAAATGAAAAGTAAATTCCATCATATTGTACGAGCTATCATGATAAAAGATGAAAAATTACTAGTTGCTAAATACATAGGACATCACTATTTTTTACCCGGTGGGCATGTTGAAATTGGGGAATCAGCAGAGAATGCACTAATAAGAGAGTTACGAGAAGAACTTGGGGTAACTTGCAGTATAAAACAATTTTTAGGCGTCATAGAAAATCAATGGCAAGCCAAAGAAACCCTCCACCATGAAATTAACCACATTTTTGAAATAGATTCAAATGAGTTAAAATCCGATTTCACTCCAATATCTAAAGAGTCCCATTTAGCATTTCACTGGATTGATTTTAATAAAGAAAATATAAATTCCTATACAATAATGCCGACACCTTCAGTAAAAGAATTACTAGAAAGAAAATTAAGTGATGAACTATTAACTTGCTGGATTAGTAACTTTTAATTGTCTCTATTTATATTAATTCCGTCCACTAAAAGAATATAAAGAAAATAGGCTCATAAACAAGGTACATCACCTAGTGTAAAGTCATATTTTGTTGATGTACGCATTTAGTCTATAGCCTTATTTCTACTTTATTTTTAAAAGTAAATAAACTCGAAAATTTGGACGGAATTTACATTTGTAAATGGAGGGTTTCATAATGAATGAGTTTCAACAAGAACTACAAGCGTTAAACCTTAATGCTTATCAACCTGGTAATGTTGTGTATTGGGATCAGCAACAAAATCAATATCCATATTACTACATTCAAGACGATGCACGTCGTTGTGGCGGATGCGGTGGCGGCGGACGTTGTGGCGGTGGCGGTTGTGGTGGTCGCTGTGGTGGTTGCGGCGGCGGACGTTGCGGCGGTTGTGTAGGCTGTGTTGGTTGTTTCAGCTGTTCTAATTGCTGGAACTGGTGGATTATTTAAGTACTATAGATCAATAATATTTCACATGAAAGAAAAGTGTAGATGCAAAGTTATAATGTATTGAAACTTTTCTTTCATGCTGTTATTTTTATATGTTTTAGGGGGATATTTATTTGTACAAATATGAAAAATTAATTTCATGGGTAGAAAACATTAAAGAGACAAATCAAAGTTCTACGGCAGCACTTTGTATTATGAAAGATAATAAGATTGTGCTAGAGCATTATAGTGGAACGCATTCAAATACTCCTACTAGTAAAAAAGTAACTATATCTTCACAATTCAATGTCGCTTCCGCAAGAAAAAGCTATTTAGGATTAATGGTAGCTTATGCAGTTTATGAGGGGAAAATAAAATCTCTTGATGACGAGGCTGTAAATTATTTTAAAGAATATGATCCTTCATTACTTGGAAAGACAACGATAAGACATTTAGTAACTCATTCACACGGTTTAAATGAAACCGATGATGGGACAGCTTTTCGTGAATTTGAGCCGGGACAAGCTTGGGCGTACAGAGATATTAATGTAAGAATGGTGACGCAGCTTATTTATCAACTGTATAATAAGAGTTTTCCTGAACTATTAAAGGAGCGTGTATTCATACCTGCTGATTTCAAAGAAACTGGATGGAGAATAAAACAAGATGATAATTTAGTTAAGGTTGTTGTAAACCCAGATGAAGATGCAATAAGTAGTGTTGGTGCAGTAGATGACGGCACCGAGAAAAATCTTTTTGTCTCTGCGAGAGAATTTGCATTTTGGGGTAACCTTCATTTAAATAAAGGGTTTTTAAATGGTAAACAAATTGTGCCAAAAAAAGTTATAGCACTTGCTACGAGCTTACAAAGTCCAGAGTATACAAATAAAGAACTACCTCAAAACGGGTTGTTTTGGTTCGTTCAAAATGAACCTGCTTTATTTAGCGAACTTGGTGAGCGAGTTCCTAAAGGTTCCTATCAAATATTAGGAATTACAGGACCAACGATATTAGTCATTCCAGAATATAATGTCGTCGTTGCTAAAATGTACAATAAAAGATACAACTATGGTGGGGATAATTATTTATATTATTTACGTGAATTTAGCAATTTAGTCGCTGATACATTTAGTAGCAGTAAAAATAATATGGTTAGGGTATAACTACTCCTATAATAAAAAGGAGTGAACTTTAATGAAAAATGAAGTGACTAAAAATAAAAAGCAAAATATAAAGGATGTAAACACAGAACAAAACGCGATTTATAGCGATCCGAAAGATGCAGCTAATATGCAAACTGTACCGCAGCCGAAAGACTTTGAGGAAATTGAATATTAATTTTCTCTCCGACTTATTTATGAAAGAAAAATACGTCTTAAGTCTCATCACTTTCAGCAAATTATTTGATAACATATATACATAAGCATTCGAAAATGTCTTATCTTAACAAAGCTTTCTTTAAATGCTGTATATAACCTACAAAAAGGCACTTCTTGATGAAGTGTCTTTTTGTGTAAGCTAACTCAATTTCCATTTTCCTTACAGTATCTTGCAATTTATCATGGATATACTAACTGTGAAAATTCATGTCATGATAAAAGAAGGGGACAGTTAGCATGAAACAAACATCTATAAATCCATTGCTAATTGTTCTAGGTACAATCATTGTTCAAATTGGCCTAGGAACAATTTACACATGGAGTTTATTTAATCAACCCCTTGTAAGTAAGTTTGGATGGAACCTCAATTCAGTCGCGATCACGTTCTCAATTACGAGTTTTTCTTTATCATTCTCAACTCTATTTGCAGGAAAGCTACAACAAAAATTTGGACTTCGTAAACTTATCGCTACTGCAGGAATTGTTTTAGGGCTCGGTTTAATACTTAGTTCACAAGTTTCCTCATTACCATTACTTTATTTATTAGCCGGTGTTGTCGTTGGATACGCTGATGGAACAGCATATATTACATCACTATCTAATTTAATTAAATGGTTTCCAAACCGTAAAGGACTTATTTCTGGTATATCTGTTTCGGCATATGGAATGGGAAGCTTAATCTTTAGATATATAAACGGAAATCTTATCAACAGTCTTGGAGTATCACAAGCATTTTTATATTGGGGTATTATCGTCTTACTATTAGTGTTGATAGGATCATTCTTCTTACGTGAAGCAATTGTAAGTAACACTGCAACTGAAACATTACACAATGATTATACACCGCGTGAAATGATGAAAACAAAACAAGTATATCTCTTATTTTTTATGTTATTCACATCATGTATGGGCGGACTTTATTTAATCGGTATGGTAAAAGACATCGGGGTGCAGCTCGTTGGTCTTAGTGTAGCGACTGCCGCTAATGCCGTCGCAATGATCGCAATCTTTAATACAATAGGTAGAATTATTCTTGGAACGTTATCAGATAAAATAGGTCGATTAAAAATCGTCTCTGCTACATTTATTATTATTGGATTGTCCGTCTTCACTTTAAGTTTTATTCCACTAAATTACGGGATTTATTTTGCTTGTGTAGCAAGTGTTGCCTTTTGCTTTGGTGGTAACATCACTATCTTCCCAGCAATTGTGGGAGACTTCTTCGGATTAAAAAACCATAGTACAAACTACGGGATTGTTTACCAAGGTTTCGGATTTGGTGCACTTGCAGGATCATTCATTGGAGCACTACTTGGCGGATTTCAGCCAACCTTCATTACAATCGGTGTTCTATGTGTTATATCTTTCGTTATCTCTATAGTAATCCGTCCTCCAAATGCAGAAAAGAAGAAGGAAATCAAATCGTTAAATCGAAAAATAGCTTAATGCTAAGAAAGAGTCCTTATACTAGGGCTCTTTTTCATTACAGCATAATGTATAAACAATGGATGCCATTCAAAAAATCTAATTTTGTCCCTGTACTTACTACATAACTAACATTAAAGAAGATAGGAAATTCCGATTATTAAATTGAATAAATAATGTAAAGGGGCGTGATAGTTAAAATGCAAATAGTAAAGCAATGGGTACAAGAAGATAGTGATTACATAAGAGAAAAAGTAATTGAATATAACCAAAAACAACTTTCAAATGAAGAAAAAACACCTTCAGAAAAGATTAGTTTTATAGTGAAGAATGAAAAAGAAGAAATAGTAGGAGGGATAACGGCAATCACATTTTGGCACCATGTATATGTTGACTTCCTATGGGTTGCTGAAGAATACAGGCATGAAGGTTATGGAAGCAATTTAATGAATCTTATTGAAGAATTTGCAATAAAAAAAGAATGTAGGCTAATCAAATTAGATACTTTTAGTTTCCAAGCCCCTAATTTTTATAAGAAGCATGGATATAAAGTGATAGGGGTAAGTGAAGATTATCCTAAAGGGCATAATCATTACTATTTAGAAAAAAGGTTATACATGAATCCATTAAAGAGTGTATTATGATTAATCTTTTTCAAAATATGCTCTTTTCTTTTGTGTGTCTATGAACACGATATCGTTTCGTATTAGTTATTTACTCAAATTACTTTTTATGAATCAAAACAATTTAATGATAGAATAAAATAAAGACAGAAAATTTTCACCATTCAAGGGGGTTACATATGAAAAAAGTAAATGTTACATACGCACTTCTATATGATGAAACTCATGAAAAGCTATTAATGGTTAAAAACAAAGGGGAAAATGGTTCTTATTACACTTTACCAGGTGGAGCAGTTAAATTCGGGGAAACGTTAGAAGAGGCAGCAATTCGTGAAGTGAAAGAAGAAACAGGGCTAGACATATCCGTAAAAGGGGTTTTTTCCATTAGTGAAGCCTTTTTTGAGGAGAGAGGACATCATGCAATCTTCTTTAATTTTTTAGGAGAAATAACCGGAGGGGAAATCTGTATATCACGGCCAAAAGAGATTGAGGAGATTACCTGGATGGAATTAGATTCAGCAGAACCTTATTTACGTATACCAGAACACTTAAAAAGCCTTTTACAAAAGAAAGAAACAGTTCCTTATATTTTTAATGGAACTATTATTCATCAATCTTCATAAAGATAGTATTTAATTTAAGGCGGGGGAAAAATGGAGTTTATCGTTAATCACAAACAATTTACACAAGCTCTTTCAGAAGTAAGTAAAGCTATCTCAACAAAAACTTTAATTCCTATATTATCCGGAATAAAGATAACAGCAGATCAATCTGGAATTACTTTAATCGCAAGTAATTCGAATATTTTCATTGAAAAATTTATACCTATTTCAATTGAAGACGAACAAATTACAACTATTTTAAAAGCAGGAAGTATTGTTGTACCAGCAAAGTATTTCATTGAAATTATTAAGAAAATGCCAAGTGAGATTTTAATAAAAAGTATGAATGAGCAGTTGATTACAATTCAATCAGATGAAATTACTTTAAACTTAAATGGACTCTCGGCAAATGAATTTCCTAATGTACCATTTTTAGACTCACATACAGAAATACAAGTAGAAACGGAACAGCTGATTGAGGTATTCAAACAAACTGTCTTTGCAACTGCTAAAAATGAATCTAGACCAGTTCTTACTGGCGTACATTTCGTTATTGATCATAACAAATTAATTTGTGCTGCTACTGATTCGCACAGACTGGCTTTACGTGAAATACCCATTTCTTCACATGCGAAATTAAATTGCATTGTACCAGGTTCCACTATTAGTGAACTACTAAAATTAATGAACAGTAATTCAAATTTAGTATACATATATCTTTCAGAGAGTCACATTATTTTTAAATTCGGTACAATTACGTTGTATTCAAGGCTTATTGAAGGGAAATATCCTAATATATCCGGCCTAATTCCAAATGAATCCCAAACGATTATTAATATAGATAGAAAAAAGATTTTACAAGGTGTAGATCGTTCAAGTTTATTGGCTAGTGAATGGGCAAACAACAACGTTAACTTAGAAATCATCGACGAATGCACAATACAAATTTCTTCCAACGCTTCTCAAATTGGTAAAATATCCGAGACACAACAAATAGATGCTATTCACGGTGAAAAGCAATTAAATATATCTTTCGATGGACGATATATGGTCGATACTTTAAAAGCAATAAAAGAAGATAGAGTTACTTTAAGTTTTGGTGGTTCCATGAGACCGATATTAATTGAAGCAGGTGAACAATCTGCAGCAGTATATTTAATATCACCTGTTAGAACTTATTGAGAACAAAGGAAGGAATTAAATTATGTACAAGCACACTTTATGTTTTATAAAAAGAAATGAAGAAATACTTATGCTAAATAGAGAATATGATCCTGTAAAAGGATTATGGAATGGTGTAGGAGGGAAGATAGAAAAAGGAGAAACACCGTTAGAAAATGCAATTCGTGAAATAAAAGAAGAAACAAATATAGATGTTGAACAAAATCAAATTCAATTTAAAGGCATTATTAAATGGGAGGATTCCTCATATTCTGGTGGCATGTATGTCTATTTAGTAAAGCTACTTAATGAATTTACATATCACACTCCAAAAAAAGTCTCAGAAGGAATTCTAGATTGGAAAGAGGTATCTTGGATTCTAAGTGACTATAATTACGGCGTAGGAGAGATGATACCTAAATTTTTAACTGAAGTACTTTATAATGAATTAATATTAGAGCACTCTTGCGTTTTATCAAATCATAAATTAGTAGAGTATAAGAATAAAGAATTAGCTAAGCAGACCAGCCCAATAGATTCAATACATAAATTAGTGTAAGCATGAACAGAAAATAGTTAGTGTAATCGAAATGTAACTAAAGATAAATTTTAACGTGAGGGTGAGTATTATGAAGAAAATAATCGCTTTACTCTTAGGTATTGTTCTAATTACTTTTGCTTTTTTTCATTACAATAAAGAAAGTTTAGTTCAAAATGATAAACTGTTTGTTGAAGACTTTAAAGGTAAAAATGATTCAAATAAAATTCAAGTAGCTATTAATAAAGCAGAATCAAGTAAAATTAAAACGGTTTTGCTCGATGATAAAAAGTATAAAATCACTTCACCAATTATCGTTAAACAAGGTGTAAAACTATTATTCGGTTATGGAACACAATTTGTTGTAGAGGGAAACTTTAGGGTTCTGGAACTAGAAAAAAATGCTTCTATTGAAGGAGCTTATATAGCTATTGACGATCCTAAATTTAATTCTGAAGTTATATATTTAGACGGCAAAAATAAGTACTATAACACTTGGAACAAAACACAAGTAAAAGATATTAACATTATCAATTGGACGGAAACGAACAAAGGTACAGGGATTTCTTTATACTCCGGTGGCAAAGAAAATGAGATTTCGTTTGTTAACTTCGAAAACATTAAAGTAGCAGGAATGGAAACAGGGCTAAAATTAGTAGCGAAAAAACCGAAAGCTGGACATTCCTGGATAAATGCCAACCGTTTTATGAACTTCTCTCTAGAGGATTGTGTAAATATGATTTATATGGATAGTAATTTAACTACGCCAAATGAGATTAGCGGGAATCAATTTACAAATCTACAAATACAACCTTCAAGTAAAACAAAAAATATTTTAAGGGTGAGTGGACAGCATAACGAGTTCAATGCAATGGTGTGGGATTTAAATAAAATTAATCACGAAAACGAACTCATTGAACTAACTGATAAGAGCATGAATACAGTCATTGATATTACCTCCGTGCCGACAAGTAGAGTTTTAGATAGCGGGAAAGCAAATATAGTAAAGTAGTAATTAGGGGCGATTAATATTTAATAGAAGGAGGGGCTCATGAAAAAAGAAAAAATGCAAATGCAATTCCAATAGATAAAACAAAGAATATTAATAGATGAGTCATAAATGAATAAAAAGCGAACCATCAATATTAAATTGGTTCGCTTTTTATTATACTTACACTTCTCGCCACCAAGCAGCCGTAGGATAATCTTTAGATTGTAACGTAATAGCTTCACCGATTTGTGGCGTTGCAATATTAACCCCTAAACGATTTGCTTCTTTCGTAACACGTTCAATAGGATCACTCCATTCATGTAATGCTAACGTAAAAGCACCCCAATGAATAGGAACGAGCAATTCTCCTTTAACGTCAATATGAGCTTGTACTGTTTCTTCTGGCAACATATGAATAGCAGACCATCTCGTATCGTACTGTCCGCATTCCATTAAAGTAAGATCGAATGGACCATATTTCTCACCAATTTCCTTAAAGTGAGACGCATAACCGCTATCACCACTAAAGAAGACTTTCGTTTCTTGACCAAGAATAAGCCATGAACACCATAACGAACAATCTCTATCTGTCATACTTCGTCCAGAGAAATGCCTTGCAGGTGCACAAACTAACTTAATATTATCAAACATAATTTCATCCCACCAATTATGCTCACTAATTTTACTAGGTGAAACACCCCATTTAATAAGATAACGCGCAACTCCAGTCGGAACATAAAAGTGTTTTGCACGATCTTTTAACTGCATAATACTTTTGTAATTTAAATGGTCATAGTGATTATGCGAAATGATAATCGCATCAATTTCCTGAAGATCTTCACGTTCTAAAGAAAAAGCACCACTATAACGTTTACTATTAAAAATAGGGAACGGGGAAGAGGCATCGCCAAACATAGGATCTAATAACAGCTTTTTACCTTCTATTTTTAAAAGAGCAGCAGAATGTCCAAACCATGTAACACTATCTAAAGACTCATTATCTTTATTCGATAAAGCAATAGGTAAATTCTTTATAGGACGTAGCTTTGTTTTCATTTTAAAGTAATCAGTCATTAAACCGATAATATCTTTCGGATTAAAACTTACATCAGTATGAATTTGATTTATATATTTCTTTTTCATTAGTTCTCCTTTTTACGTTTAACAATATACGTATGTTGTTATTCTAGCTGTTATTAGTGTAAACTATATCGTTTTACCTTTCATCTTTAATGCAGTACATTTCATAAATTCTTCAAATTTATTATTTGGATATATAAAATAGAATTCATTTAGCAGCAGCTAAAACTAATATTATGTATTTGTAAATTGTTTTGCTTAAGTAAATTCTTTCTCATAAACAACAAAGAACGTACGTTTCGTTATATGTTATAGAAGCAGATAGGTAACTAATTATCCACAGGAAGGAGAGTCTATAAATGCTAGAAGAAAGAAAAAAGAAGTCTAAATGCAAACTATTAAATAGCAATAACTAAATATAGAATTCTAGATAACCTTAGTATAGGTATCAACATAGCTATACTAAGGTTTTTTATTTGAAATCATTAAAGGATACTTATTTTTATTTATAGAACATAGTAAATACATAGGTTTTACAATTAAATTACTAAAAAAGAAGGGATTTTAAAATGCTTGCTAATTATACTCCGGAGAAAATACTTAAAACAACTTATGAGACAAAAATGATTTCATAAGTTGACAATTATCCAACTTTAAAAATAAGCGGAACAAACCTTCAATATTTACTTGTAATGCTCCATCTGGGCATAGAATCAAATACTATAAAAACGAAGCTAACTTGGACTAACGAGGAATTCGAAAAACAAATGCACGCATTAGAACTAGAAGGTTTATTGAATAAGACAGAAGGGAGTTACTATCCAACATGTATGGTTATAACAGCTAATGAAGGAGAAAAACTGTATAACCTATGTGAGCCTCTAATTAAAACTGCACTTAACATAATTGAAAAGTATTCTAATCAAATTGATGCTATGTCTAAAAGAATCGAGACATTTAATCATTTATCTAAAGAATCGTATAGTCTTTTACTATATAGTGGTGTGTTATTAGATTTTGGACAAATAATTAACATTGAAGAAAACTATTTAGAAACAGAACGGCCTTTGAGAAACAATAAAAGATATTATTATGCGATTCTAGAACAAGAACAAACAGACAAAGAGTCCTTTGGAATGTATGGTAATACGTATTTAGATTTAGGAGAAGTTCAAATTGGCCTTTATAGAAACACACGATATACAACTTTGAATTTAATAACTGCGAATAAAGAAACGTTTGAAGAGTATTTTCACGATACTATTACTGATATTAATTATACAAAAAACAATTAGTTAAAAATTTTGTAGCGGCAGATAGACAAGTAGACTTAAATTTAAATTTATTATACGAAAAATTAGGCTTGTATAAAAATTCGCAATCAATTATCCCGGTGTTTAAAGCCAAAGACTTATCTATACTTAACGAAATCGCGAACACAATCAGTAAAGATTTGATCTTATTATGTAAAGAAAATGAAAAGCCTTTAAAAGAATACTTTGCAAGCAGCAGATACTCAAAAGAAATAACTTACGAAGAATTTTTTATTTGGTGGTATCACTTTTTCTATACAAAAATAACTGAAGAATTAATAAAACAAGGCATAATTAGTATCAGCACTCAAGAAAATCAAACATATATAATCTATTAAATACCTAATTTTATAAATATAAGCAGCGTATTATAACTCCACATATGTAGCAGAAGGATATGTGAAAAATCATTTGTAAAATAGATAGTCATCTAAAATTAAACATGAAGAAAACACGATATAAATAGGGGAGATGCACCTTGCAAAAGAAATTTATCAATCCGGAAACTATGCCAGCAACTTTTGGATACTCACATATTGTTGAGGTTAGTAACGCTAAACGGACAATTTACATATCAGGACAAGTAGCGATTAATGTTGATGGTCATATAGTTAGGAATGGCGATTTAGGTACACAAACGCGCCAAGTATTTGAAAATATTAAAGTAGCATTAGAAGCTTCAGAATTAAATTTTAATGATGTAGTAAAATTAACATTTTTCTTGACGGACATTTCTCAAATGGCCATTGTTAGAGATATTCGAGATCAATACATCAACACAAACAATCCACCAGCAAGTTCAGCTGTAGAAGTTAACAAATTGATTAACAATAAATTATTAATCGAAATCGAAGCAATTGCTGTAGCAAACTAATTTTAAAAACTTATTCTTAATCATATCAACGCAATTCGTTCACTTTAAATGAATTGCGTTTTTTATTAACTAAAATATAAATTATACACGGAAACATTCTCATCAATAACACAACATAAATAACTTAAAAAAACAAATAACCACACAATCTACAACACATTATGAACCCAATTAAAAAGGGGAGACTAATAACCGCTACTAACATATAATAAGTTTATTACTTTTTGCTAGTTAACATAATATATATTATACGAAGTTGTATAGAGTAAGTGTTTGCCTGTATCAAAAACCAAGTAAACTATACTTAATGAGACGAAACGGGTATTTTTAATGAGATTCACATAAAATCTTATCTAAATGAATTTCTACAGTTTTTATCGTTTATTTTGCTATAAATTAATCCACAGCAAATCTTAATCGATTGATTATCGTTTAACGAGTCAAAAATAATTTTGATTAGTACGGAATTTTTTTATGCGAAATAAATTTTTCTATATAAATGATAAATTTCATTTTATGTTTTGCTTTATAGATTTATTGCTAATTACATATGTTTTATTATTTTATATTTTTGTTGTTATTTCTTTTATTTACGCTTGACTTTCATTGCATTCTTCATTCTAGTTAACATAACGTTTATTTTTAACGTAAAAAAATCCTCCTCACCTTCAGGAAGATTTCTTTTGCTGGCTAGTAATCCATTTATCTATTTTTAGTAACAATCCCAATTATAAATAACATTGGAAAAATCTAGGTTTAATAAATCTTCCTTGCGTATAAAGAAATTAGCAACACCAGAATCTCCCCACATAATATTTAATGAATCATCTGTATCGATTTGCAGCAATAACATATCGTGTTGTTGGTATTTTTCTTCCCATTCCCTCGGATCTGTCTGTGTGAAAAATGGATAACCGCCAATCTTATGCCCTTGATCTTCGTATAGATCATCATACAGTTCGCCTAATTTTGTTTTATTTTCTTCATCAACAATTTCTTCCCGATCAATGTTTTCCTTAAAAATTTTTTCAAATCGATAATCTCTTGATGTTACCGGTTGATAATCCAATTCAAACTTTAGTTTAGCTGCTTCAGGTATGATAAAATGCTCTAAATCTAAAGTGTTTAAATAACTAAAATCAGTAATAACCTTAGTTAAATCTTCCGTTATTGTAGAATAATAAATAATTCGAAAGTCTTTTTGGCTAGTTGGATGGTCCAAATCTATTCCAAAAAGTTCATCATCAGCACTTACGAAAAATTGTAATAGTCCCTTTTGAGGCATAGTGTCAATATGCGGCATTTCTTCAAAGTTTAACTGCGCAAGTAGCATCATAGGTTGTCCATTTGAGTCTTTAGGATGCTCTTGATTTATAGGTACATACGGATAGCCACCAAACTTACTTTCAAAAAGAGTTGTTTCTGCTTGCGTTCCAGACACTTTAATATACGGTTTCACACTTTTTTCTAAAATACTTCGATACTGCTCTAGTTCTTTCGGTAATTGAAGCTGATACGTATTCTTCATTTCTTCTGCCTCCCTTTAAAGATAAATAATAAATGCCTACCTCAATTATATTGCAAAAGATGGTTTCATTAAAAAAAGCTAAAAATCCGTTTTAACCCTCATTTTTTGCGCACTTGGCGGACAAAGTAAATTATGTTCTGAGACCTTTTTATTAATAGTTGTAATTAACATAGCTGCTTCTGCATTATCCGTTAGTTCTTTTAAATTTTCTTTTAGATGATCTATTTCCTTTGAAAGTTCAATCCACCTAGGCAAAACATGATTATTTTTCAAAGTTCTATAAAGTTGCTTGTCAGGATTATACGAAAGATCTTTATCAAGATTAAGAGGTTTCCCTTTCCCAGGTAAATCATTAAACGCTCCTGTCTTTTCTGCCTGTTTAACGATAGAACTAATATGATCCTCATACGTGAACGACCAAACTTTTTCATCTTTAACTAAAATTTCTTGTTTTTTAAGTTTTTTATCTAGCTCATCTTGATTCATAGATTCTCTCTCCTTTTTATTTTATAGTGTGGTTTTTGTATGTTTTAATGCTCTCAATCCATCAAATAACTTTTCTCGCCACCAAACACTGTCATGACCGCCTTGAAACTCTTCATAAGTCATTTGGTATCCCTTATCTTTTAAAGCTCTATATAAGCGCTTATTAGCCGTTAAAAGGGGTTCGTTTTCAAGTTGTCCTGCTGCCAAATAAAAATGAGGTTGAGACGTATTGGGATTTACAGATGTAATTTGATTTTCAATCCACGGAATTTTATTTTCAAAGCCATCCTTTTTCCAATGTACGGATCCAGACATTGACAACACATTCCCGAAAATATGTGGATTTTGAAGAGCTGCATAAAAAGCTGCTAAGCCACCGAGACTGAAACCGGCAATTGTTGTATTCCTCTCTTCTTGATATACGTGATACTTAGCTTGAATCCACGGAAGTAATTCCTCCGTTAAAAATGTATTCATTTTATCGTTATAGGTTAGCTCTTCTAGCCGATCAACAGGATCTATAGCAACAGCTATACAAGACGGAATTTCTTTTTTATAAATTAAATAATTGAGTGTTCTTGTGATTGAAAGGTCTTTAATAAAAGAATTCCCATCAAATACAATGAGAAGTTCATGAAGGTGTGAAGTTTGAGAATAATTATGAGGAGTATAAATATGAATCTTACGTGTATTATTTAAAGTTGAACTATAGAAAGAATATGTTTCAATTTCTCCAGATGGATAATGATTAGAAGGAAATCGACTATCATACGGCACTTTCATATCTATTTCTAACACGGATGCTTTATTGGCATCTTCTCCAAATACATTTCCATTAAATCGGTCTAGTCGGTACTGCTCACTACGCTTTATCCAATCATTTTCGAAAAAATCATTTACTGAAAAATAGTAAGTTGAAATAAAACGCTTATCCGTTCTAAACGTTCGATACCAAATATCTGTATGTAACAACCGTTGCAATTGATTTACAGACAGATCCCAACCAGGAAAACTACCGAATACATAAACGTTTTCAGTTTTTCGGTCCCCTAACCATATATACGTTATAAGCTTATACCGATTATCTACTGGACACTGTTCTATTAATGGCGTATTATTTGACTTTATTTCATGCAAAAAAGTATAAAAAGCTTTCTCGTTTCCGTTTTTCAATTGATTATTAAGTTCCTCTAACTTTGGACTAATTATTGAAGTCATCCATCTTCCTCCTTTGTATTTCTTTTCACTAGATTGCTTTTATAAAATTTAAGATTAGGATGTTGTGTATTTAGATGAGTTATTTATTAGAAAGTTTATCAATTGCCTGAATAGAAAGCTCCAACGCTTTTATCCGTCTTGTTAAAAGCGTTCTTTGAGGACTACCATCTTTAGACTTATCATAGGCTCTCTCAATTGATGGGAGCAAACCAGCAAGGACATTACGAGCTTCTGCTAACTCTTCTTGGCTATACCGATGACTTTCTTGATTCCACACGTTCTCTAACACTGCTAGCCCTATGCAAACGGCTTTAAGCCTTTTTTTTACTAAGGTAGTATTTGCTCCTTTTTGAGTCATCTGTGAAAAAGCATTTTCAAGTTTACGAATTGTCGATTGTAAAGATTTTATTGATTCCAATTTATCTATCTTTGACACGTTTTCCATGTTAGTGCTGTCCCTTCTGCGTTTCTAATTTATTTTGTTTAATGTTTGATAAAATCGTTAAGAACTTGATTTTACTCGAAATATTTTAACATAAATAACTATATTCAAGTTGGACAATAACTTAAAGGAAAACGGCTACTAAACTTATTCTCTCTCCCTTATATCATTCTATATGTACTTCTTTCTTCTCATTAGAATTCCTATATAAACAAGTTGATAATATTGTATATTTTATGAACTAAAAAAACGCACAAGCTATATTTAACCTGTGCGTCTTCGTCTTTATTCAGTAAGATAGTAAAGTAATAGTTTCCGGGACTTCTCATAATTCATAAAATCTCTATGCAAAATAGGATACTTCACAATTTCTGTTTCTAGAAAACGATATTGTGGAAACCATTCAAAAAACGATTTTCTTAGCCACTGTATTTGCTGAAACGAAATATTCTTTTCTTTTTTATTTAGTACAGAATTTAAAGTTGCTGCTGTATGCATCCAATAATAATTTAAATCAGAACTTATGCAATCATCTTCTGTAAATATATTTTTATAATCTTTCCGTACTTTTAGAATGTCACAATTCGGAAATGGTTTATATAGAGGACTATGTATTTTCTGCAATTCATTAAAAATAACTTCTTTTCCTAATACCAACGTTCCACTCCTTTATTTCTCCATCCAATTCAATAAATTTTCATAATGATTATGAGCATCTTTATAGCCAAGATTATATAAATTAACGAGCTTTTCTTTATTTCTTTCTATTCCGCTTATAGGAAGCTGTGCGCTTGGCTGAATTACATAAAAATTATCTTTTTGTTCGTTGTGATTCATATAAGATACAGTTTCATTATAAAAACGATAATGTTCTACTAAATGCTCTGCGATTTTTGGATATCTTCTATATAAAATTTTAGCTAGTCCAGAAAATTTATTACGCTGCTTCTCGTATCCTTCTGGCTTTGTCATTATAACAACGTTTTTTAAATAACCATCATTTTGCGCTTTAAAAACTGGAATAGGATCTATAATCCCTCCATCTAACAATTTTCGATTATCATATTCTACAGCAGGTGCTATAAACGGCACAGAGCTTGATGCACGAATAATTTTTAAAATATCATTTCCATGTTCTGTTTTATTATAATAAACTGCCTGTCCTGATTCGCAATCAGTCGTTCCGATTACAAACTGTTCATTTGAATTTAGGAAAGTTTGAAAATCAAACGGTACAATTTTGTTTGGTACTTCATCAAATAAAAAATCCATTCCAAATAATTCACGTTTTTGAATTAAGTTTCGATAAGATATATACCTGTGATCTGCTACTAGCTCTGTATTTACTTTCTTATTTCTTCCTTTTTGACGCGACAAATATGTTGCTCCCATACACGCTCCGGCGGATACACCGACTACATACGGAAAGAATAAGTCCCTTTCCATAAAGTATTCGAGTACTCCTGCAGTATATAACCCTTTCATTCCGCCGCCTTCTAATACTAAACCGATATTTTTCATGCTATATCCCTCTGCTTCTGTTTTCTTAATTATATGTTAGCACAAGATTTTAGGATGAGGTTATATAAATTGGTTGCAATAATAACAAAAAACTATTGAAGCAATGTCATAATCTATTAGTCATTCGCATGGTACAATATAAGAAACTCATTCCACATATTATAAAGGAGGAATTTCATATGGGTTTATTTAGTGGTATTTTAGGAAATGCATCAAGTGCGAGTACAGAAAGCGTTGAACGTGATTTAGAAAAGATTATGCTAGATGATGAAAAAGTTGAGCATGCTTATAAATTAATTCGTGATTTAATCGTATTTACAAATCGTCGTCTTATTTTAGTAGATAAACAAGGAATATCAGGTAAAAAAACAGAGTATCATTCTATTCCTTATAAAAGCATTACACAATTTAGCATTGAAACAGCTGGGCATTTTGATTTAGATGCAGAGCTTAAAATTTGGGTATCTAGTATGGATGATCCAATTACGAAAGAATTTAAAGGTGACGATAGTATTTTAAGCATTCAAAAAGCGTTAGTAACATATACGACGAAATAGTTCGTTTTTGTATATTTATTCGAATTCAAAATTACTAACCCGAACTTTTTGGAAGAATATACATTAATTTTGTATATTTAATCTTAGATAACATAAAAAGGTAAAGCATTTAAAATGTGCTTTACCTTTCTTTTTTATAATAAATTAAAGTTGCTTTATCATTTAATTTCTTTTTAAATTCCGTTCCCTTGATAGTTTGGAATAATAAACATCGGGCTGATCCAAAATTTAGATGCCCCTTCTTTACGTGATATACATATCGCTCCGACAAGATTCGTGTTTACGAAAATTTTATAAAATCCACCGTCCAGATTATTTATTCTTGAAATTGTTTTTTCAATAAGTTCATTTGCCGGACTTGTTTCATAGTCCTTATACTTTTCTAATAATGAACTAAATGATTCTACTTGCATTTGAAATATAATCTCTGCATCAATTTCTGTCGCCTTCTCTAATGTTACCAATTTAAACGCTCTCTTAAAGAAGTAATATGAGCTGTATGATGACGACCGTGCCATGCATATAGTCCAATTGCAGCAGCAAGTTTTGTTTCTCCTGATTCAGGATGATTAAATGTCTTTTCTAAATCTGCTGGTTCTAAAGAATATAATAAGTTAACCCATCTTTTATGTAATGAATCTAGCATTACAAGTGAAACATCTACTGGTAATTTTGAGTCAGGTAGCTCTGCCCATTTTTCTTCTTTGTACGGTTTAATAGTTGGATTCTTTTCTGTCAGTGCTAATTTAAAGCGTATATAGCTATTCATATGACTATCAACAACATGATGAACAACTTGACGAACAGTCCATCCACCGACGCGATACGGTGTATCTAACTGCTTCTGATCTAAATTTTTTATCGCTCTTGCTAGTTCATTAGGTAAATCCTCAATTTCTTGAATCCATTTATCAATTATTTCTTCTGTAATAGTTCCTACATAAGTAAATTGACCTATTGGATAACGTAAATCCTTCATGTACATGTCCCTCCCTATTATCTTTAACCCTTAGCGGTCCTCCAAATATAATGTACGAAATTTACGTTTTCCCCGTTTAAATCTACAGTAGTTGTCTCCGCTTCCTTTTCACGAGAAAATCCGTTCTTTTCTAATACAATTTGTGAAGCTATGTTATTTGTTGTTGTCATAGCATGTATTTCATTAATTTCATAGACTCTTGCTTGAGCCAAAATCAATTTTACAGATGCTGCTGCAACTCTTTTTTTAGTAAACTTCTCTCCAACTCGGTAGCCTAACGACCCAATTCGTTTTTCCTTATCTACATCAACTAAATTGATACGTCCTACAATTTCTTTTTCTGTATTACGTATGAGATGAAAATAAGAAATCCCCTCAGTTTGTTCTTTTAATAGTTCGTCAAGTTGCTTTTGAAAGTATTCATACACGTAATAATTAGAGCCACGACTTGGTACCATTGTTTCAAAAAATGATTTGTTCGTGAGTTCAAATTTAAATAAATCTTCAGCGTCTTGATTCTTTAATTGCTCTATGTATATTTCCATCCCGTTTACCCCTTCTTGATTTACTAACTGTTATACATTCTTTTTTAAACGATAATTTTCCTGCTATTTCTTTCGCATCAGTAATACAGCGAGTAGCACTTTCGGATGAAATAGGTGAAATGGACTACGAATTAAATTCATCACTCTTACTAATCGGATATAAACTTCAGAGTCACTTGCAGATAGTTGATATATTTGTTTCGTATACCATAGCTGAAATTTTTGCTTTATCGTTAATTTTCTTTTTAGCTGAGGATGACGTGATATTTCCGTTGTAGTCATTTCCCAAGGAGTTTGTATGATATTAGCAGTTTCTTTATAAAACTGCTGTGTAAATGTTTTATCGAGGCCTTTTCTATCTTGTAGTAGTAATTGCAACTGGTGAGCTTCCATAGCCGCAACTGAAACTCCCTGACCGAAAACGGGATCAAAACGACATTGTGCATCACCGACTACTAACAAACCTTCTGGTAAATGATTAACTAAATCAAATCGCCGACGTACTTGATAAGGAATTTTGTATGTCGTTATATCAGTAATTCCCTCAGCTTTGTTTAGAAAATCTGTCACGTTAGGGATTGATAGATTTTCAGCGAAATCATAAAACTCATCATCTGTTTGTGGTGCTTTCTCATTTGCGTATCCGCTGAAAGTAACAAAATAACGATTATCCTCAATCGTTTGAATAAGAACACCATACGGATTATCAGGGAAACTTGGAGACATTAGCATATTACAGCAGTCTAATTTCTCATTTTCTTTGAGTTTAAACATTTTAGTTGCGTAGAATAAATCGATACGCACTTTCTCTTCTTGCACTTCGATATTGTATTCACGTAACCACGCTATACTTTTTGAACCGAATCCACTCGCATCAACAACAATATCTGCTTGAATTTCTTCTTGCGTGCCAGTCTCTAAACATTTAGCTTTTACTCCACATACTTTGTTAAGCTTTACATCTACTAATAACCCTTCAACCAATGTTCCAAATTTAATGATTACATTTGAAATTTGATCCATTCTTTTTTGGATATGCCATTCAAGTAAAAGCCTACTTTGTTGAATCATATGCACTTCTCCTATGAATGGTTGTTTCCATAAACCAAATTGATGCCATTTTATATCACGAGTAAAGTTATTTACGATGCTGCCTGCTTCTATTAATTCATTAGTAATAGTAGGAAACAATTCCTCGATTGCATTTTCTCCACCTTTTAATAACACATGAGGATGATTACTTTGTGAAACTCTTTTTCTCAAAGCTTTTCCATCCCATCTTTCGCCGACTTCTATAATGATTACTTCTTTAAAAGAAGTTGATAATGCTTTTGCTGCGAGTTTTCCTGCTATACTTCCGCCAATAACGATAGCCTTATTAAACATATTTACCCCCTTAATGAAAAAAGATCCTGCCTTGTATGAATGAAACAGGATCTAAACGAAGAATTACTAAATTAAAACACATGAGTAAATTGCAACGTTAAAATTAAAATACCTAATCCCCATACGTAATACGCGAATACTTTTAAGGAGTGACGTTTTAAATATTGAATCATCCATGAAACAGCTATGTAACCAAAAAACGCTGCTGATAACGTGCCGACAATTAAAGATGTACTAGAAATAGATTCTGCTTTCCCTTGATAAACATCTGCAAATTGCAAGATGATTGCTCCGACTATTGCTGGCGTAGATAATAAAAACGAAAAATATGCTGCTGTTTCACGGTCTAGTTTTCTCCATAAAGCAGCGACGATTGTCATACCAGAGCGAGAAATTGCTGGGAAAATAGCAGCCGCTTGAAATGAACCGATAATAAATGCATCTTTATATGTAATGTCATCCATTTTTTTACGACCGTTTTTTTGTTTATCGGCCATGTAGAGAAAGAAACCTGTCACTAAAAACTCCCATCCAATCGTAATACCTGTTTTTGAAATATCTTCAAAGAAGTCTTTAAATAACAATCCGATTACAACTGCAGGTATCGTCCCAACAATAAGCAATAACATTAGTTTTGAAAATGGATTTTTAATTAAGTATATAAATTCTTTTTTGTAATAAATAAACACTGCAAGCAAAGTCCCGATATGCAGCATCGTATCTAAAAACAATCCAGCTTCATCTAATTGAAACAAATGCCTTCCTAAATAAAGATGTCCTGTACTACTAATCGGCAAAAACTCTGTTAAACCTTGTATTATCCCTAATATAAAAGCTTCTAACCAATTCATGATGGTCCCCTTTCTCTTTTGCTTGTACCAATATATGAAGGTTCAATTTTCGATATGAAAAAAACTATTTTTCTCTATGAATTTACTTTTATTTCATGGATATATATGTAAAAAGGAGTAAGGAGGGTTACTATGTGGCAACATACGAAATTCGGCAATGTATTACTGTGGGCAGGACCTATCCTTGTGTTTATAGGGTTATGTATGACAAATGTTATTTCAGATATTCCTTTTTTTGAAGGAAAACATAAAACGCTTGGAATTATAATTTTATTTATAGGGCTTTTCTGTTTAATTGCTGCTAATCATTTTAAAAAAGGAGAAAGAAATGAAGAATGAAACACAAAAAAACAATCCTAGTATATGTGCTAGGATTGTTTTTTTACTTATTTATAAAACACTTTATCAACGTTATATTTCGCTTTGTACTTATTAATGATGTATGTTTCGTAAATTTCTCTTTCAGTTGGATCTTCTACGATACATGCATCGATACGGTATACTTCATCACGATTATTTTTGATTGGTGAAACATTATCTTCAAAATGCTTTTTAATACGTTGTCTAATTTTACGAGCTTTACCTACGAAAAGAAGTTCGTCATTAATATTGTAAAACATAAAAATGCCGCCTTTATCTCTAGGGAACAAGTGGAAATCGATAAAACCGTTAATTGGAGTAATTAATGGCTCGTCTCCTTTAATAACTTGGTTACGTTCAGTAATTGAAACATCAGCTTCAGGAATATTAATTTTAATCAAGTTCATTCACGTCCTCTTTTATTATAAAGATAAATAATAGCATAAGTATGTAAGAAAAGCTATGTTAAGAGAGATATTTCATTTTATAATTCAAATATTATAGGTATATCATGTAAACTTTTTCTCCAAATCATATGATCGTTTGATTCGCCCCAATAATCCTTCAGCACATAACTAGGTTTTCCAAACTTTTTTGTCCATATACTTTGTGCTTTTTTGTATCCACTATCTAAACAGCATTCGGTTATTCCTCTGCTAAGTAATGTAAGATACATTGTATTTAGCAGTAAACTCCCTATACCTTTTCTTTGATACTCCGGAAGTATAAATACAGTTCCTATTTCATACAAATCCTTAAGTACACCGTCTGTACAACTATTAATCAATGCACTTGCTGGACCGATTTCAATCGTTCCAATGATTTTATCGTTACTTGTATCTATCGCTAATAAAAAGTAACGATTTTCTCCATTACTATCAAAATCATTTTTTAAATATTTCTTTTTCGAGTTAATTTCATTTTCTATGTCATCTAATAATTGGGATAACCCTTCATTTTTATATGTATTCGTAATAACTATACGGAAAAACAAGTATAGTTCATCTATATCATCCGAATTCGGCCTTCTAATTTCAATGTTATACATGGCTTACATCTCCAATCTTTGAAAATATATGAGAAAGTGTATTCGTTCAAAAAGATTTTATGCAATTGTTAAGACCATACTTTATATACTCTATTCATTATTATTCTACACAACTCTGCATAGATCCAGCAGTATAAAAAACTCAGTATAAATATTAATGTAATAACTTTTATATCCATAGTCGTATGAATAGTAGGACCAAGTACAGGAAAACGGAAGATATCGAGAATGATCATAATTCCTATAAGTAGACATATCGCTGAAAAGGAAATTACCCAAATCCTCCTCTTGAATTGTAAAAAGGATACTCCTAACGCTATACCTAATAAGCCTGTAGTAAAGGGAAAGACAATTAGTTCACTTGGCTCAATAATGAATAATAGGAAAATAGTAAGAATATAAGAAAGTACTCCCTCACGAATAGAATAACAAATAGCTAGAAAAATCGGTAGCGTCGCGAAAGGACTAATAAATAACCCAATTCCAGGGATTAAGTTCCCCGCAGATTGAAAAATAGCAGCAAATGAACCGAGTAATGCTGTAATGACTAACCTACTTGCAGGCGTCACCTTTCTTTTATGAACAAAATTCGCATCCTGCTCTATCATCCATTGATACCAATAGCTTCTAAAGCGATTCATCAAATTCCCCCCTAAAGAGACTTAATTCACCACTTTCTATTTTTATTCAAATACTTATTGGTTATGTTTTACTTTCTGCTTGTTAGGAATCACTATACAATAGATGTTTATCCATAGAAGGTTTTCAAGGGGCTCTAAGTCGTGCGTTTGAAAAAGTGTGAATTCCATATATTTTTAGACTAAGAGTTTATACCGTATCATAGAACAATTTCAAAAATAGTACCTTTGTTAAAATCCGTTACTTTCATAGATCCATAAACCCCTAAATATAATCTAGTTTGATCTCCGTTTGTTCCCAAGCTCATATAATAAGCTGCTTGAGCACCAAAATCATAATTGGTTTCAATAACATGAAAATCATTACGTTTCCCGTCTAGAGCTGCTCTAGTAAAAGCTAACACTCCCTTTACTGGGGATTGAGATTCTTCTTTCTTAGCAAGATCAGTAAACACGATACTACCAGTTAAACTAGGAATTGTAGTTCCCATATATGGTTGTACTCCTGTAAGTGCGGTTCCTCCAAACTTATCTGCTCTGGAATCTTTATGAAAATAATTAATTAGGGGCTGTATGCGCCTCACTGATGTTTCTATTGTTTCATTATAATAAGCCATTGTTCTCTCATCCAAAGTAGGATTCTCAGAACAGTGCCTTATAAAAGAAGTAGGAAATTCTCCTTCCCATCCTCGCCAACCAAAATTAATAAATCCATCTTGATTGGGAGTGGATCTCATTAAATACGTTTGAACAAGTTCGGTAACCGGTATGGGTTTATAATGAACAAACGAAAAAATAGACTCTACAATATCCTGCCCAACATTTCCAGCATATTTGATATATTGATTATAAAACCATTGAAATGAAATACCTGTTATATTCCGAACTCCTTTCGCAATTACTGTAAGTGTTTCTTGTATAGATAAAGGAAACTCATTAAAGCGTGTAACTACTGGAGGGTTATTTATGAATGTATTTTTACTTACATCAATTTCAATTATTTTACCCGCTATTTCTAAATCATCCTGGCTTAAATTAAATGGATCATAACCCGATCCACCATCTCCATTTGTAAAAACAAGTTTTCCACTCTCAGGTGAAAAGTTTAAACTATTGACTCCGTTATGATTAAAAAAGGGCCTTCTTATGTTAAGTAATGTCCGTCGTTTTTGAGGTTGACTATGTGATTGTAAAATCCATTCCTCAACCGTATCAATATGATCATATTGAGTATCTCTATTTACCCACTTTAAGTTTAAAGTTTTCGGATCACACGGATTAGGTTTAAAAGGTTCAGAAAGGGCACCCGGACCTTGAGTGCCAGCTACTGAATAATGAAGGTAAAATAAACCGTTTTGATAAAATTGTGGATGAAACGCTAGTCCTAGCAATCCGCGTTCATCATAACCGCTACTAGAGACACCTTCTTCAAACGTGCCTAATTTGATAATTCGCGGGCGAATATCTAAAAAAGTCCTTATAACTCCGTCTCCTATGTAAAAGATTTCTCCTACCTGGGTTGCAATAAATAACCTTTCAATTGAGTCACCTGGTAGTATAGTTGTTTTCAAAACAGTAGGTAAATTGAACTTACTTGCAATGGGTCGTAAACTAACCTTAACTTTTGTCAACTTACTTTACACCCCTTTAATTGCGTTTTATTAAAAGAGTATGATTAGAACTGTTCGATTAGTATTCAATTAGGGACTAGGGAATTGGATACTATTTCTGGCTGCGCTGCATTTCCTGCTTCTCCATATAACTGCGCATCCGTCGCATATATTCAGGTGCGTCCATTGGATTACCTGCGATCATTTCAATTATACAGAGTCTTTTAGCGCTTTCCTTTTCAGCATGGATTATAGCCTGATCAAGCTCTCCATAGGTCCGGACCGTAACGGTAAACGCGTTACCTCCAAAAGCTTCGGCCAGCTTGGTGTAAGACCATCGAGGGATTTGGTTGTACTTTTGATCCTCTGTTTTGACATTTAAATATCTCTCGATTGTATAACCATCGTTGTTCAAAACAAAGATTATGGGCTTGCAGCCGTAATAGAGCATAGAACTGATTTCCTGTGCCGTTAGCTGCAGGGCACCGTCACCTGTAAATACCAATACTCGGCGTTCCGGCGCGGCCATAATAGCACCAAACGCCGAAGGGATTGCGTAACCGATGGACTGCCATCCACCTTGTCCAATATATGTTACATTGCCCGGCAGTCTGACCTCTCCCATTCCATAATAAAACGTTCCGGTCTCGGCGATTACAATATCCCCATCTTTCAGCATGCGCTGAAAACGCGGATAATAGCCGTCCGCCAATAGAGGTCCGTCGACATTAGTTGTTAATTGATCGTAAGGAAATGAATTTTTTTCTGTCAAACCTTTGCCCGTATAACTCAATTTCTGAACGGCAAGTAGCATGTCGGCTGCAAGAACATTCAGATATTCCGCCTCAGCGATTTTAACCATATCTGGTTGAATATTGACAGTTATCAGCGGGTTCAGCTTTGCGGTAAAACTTGCGGTGTTTGTGTCCGCCCATACCATGCCAATCGCAATGATACAATCTGCAGTCTCCACTGTACTTTGGACTTCAGTCATCCCGAAAGAGCCTAAATACATTCCGATATAATTTGGATGGTTCTCGTCGAATCCACCCTTCCCGTAAATCATCGTTACAACAGGCACATTCATTGCATCGGCTAGCTGCTGAGTCGCTGTCTGAAGGCCGAATCGCATCGTTTTCACATCCACCAGGATAACCGGTCGTTGGGCACGTTCCAAAAGCGGACGGACATGATTCACTGCAGCCTGAAGGGTATTCGGGTTGGAGGTTGGACGTGGTGGTACCGGTTCTGCCCAGACTTTAATCGGCTTGGTCACTAAATCATTAGCCACAACCACGTATACCGGCTTTTTCTTTTCCTTAGCAATGCGAATCGCAGTCTGAATTTCAATCTTGGCATTTTCCGGCGTAAGCACTGCGGTATATGCCGTAATCTGCTCATACACCTTGCGAAAAACGTCAAAATTTCCATCCATTAAGGTGTGATGCATAAGCTTATGCTCTTTTTGATCCTTCTCAGGAGGCGCACCCACAATGTGTATAATTGGTACATGCTCGCTGTTGGCTCCCGCTATCGCATTGCATGCACTGAGCTCCCCGACCCCAAATGTCGTAATAAGAGCCGATATTCCTTTGATTCTTGCATAGCCATCTGCAGCGTAGCCCGAGTTTAGTTCATTTCGTCCTTCTATAAAACGGATGCCGTTATAACACTCCAAAGTATCAAGAAGTGTAAAATTATAGTCCCCTGCGACACCAAAAATTTCGGTAATGCCCTCGAGTTTCAGGCAATCGAACAAATACTGGCCAACCGTTTTTGGATCAGGTCCCCTTTGTAAACCAAAGCTGCCCGTATTAATCATGTTGTCCATCGCTTGCTCACTCCTTATCTATTTCTTTGGCTTGTTCTATTTTATAGTACCCTTTTTGATAATTCCCTTTAATTAAACCGGTTATCCGTTGTGCAACAATTAATCGGGAAGAAATGCTCCTTATCTTTGGAGATATTCATAAAACAAGAGAAGGAGGAGAAACACTAAAACATTACAAGAATGTATTAATTAATCTTCTAATGTTCTTTTTAAATTGTTTCCCTTTAAAACATCCCATTTATCATGCTCCTCACTCTGTTTTGCAAAAGTCTAGCTTACTTTTTAAAATTTTGTAACAGAACCTTAAAAATAATAAAAACCCACGAAGAAAATGCATTTTCTTCGTGGGTTTAGTTATTTAAATGGACCTTCACCTACTAACTCAAGAAGCATCCGCACCTTCAAACTGACTATTATAAAGCGAAGCATAGAAACCATCAGCTTTCAATAACTCTTCATGATTACCTTGTTCTACAATATCTCCGTCTTTCATGACAAGGATTAAATCTGCATCACGTATTGTTGATAATCTATGAGCGATAATGAAGCTTGTTCTACCTTCCATAAGGTTTTCCATCGCTTTTTGAATCAGTACTTCTGTACGAGTGTCAATGGAGCTTGTTGCTTCATCGAGTATTAATATTTTCGGATCCGCTATAAGGGCACGTGCAATTGTTAGTAGTTGCTTTTGTCCTTGGGATACGTTGCTTGCTTCCTCGTTTAGTTCCATTTGATATTTATTTGGTAATGTTTTTACGAAGTTGTGAACGTGAGCTGCTTTCGCTGCTTCAATTACTTCTTCGTCTGTAGCATCGAGTCTACCGTAACGTATATTTTCCATGATGGAGCCGTTAAATAGCCAAGTGTCTTGAAGTACCATACCAAACATGTTGCGCAGGTCTTCTCGCGTGAAGTCTTTTATATCGTGACCGTCGATACATATTGCACCGCTGTTTATGTCATAGAAACGCATTAACAGTTTTACAATCGTTGTTTTACCAGCTCCGGTTGGTCCGACGATTGCTACCTTTTGTCCAGGTTTAATGTTAGATGAGAAATTATTGATGATGATCTTATCTGGATTGTATCCAAATTGAACATCTTGGAAGGTAACTTCTCCTTGAACTTTTTGCAGCTTCACTGGATTTTCTGCTTCTGGCACTTCCTCTTCTTCTTCTAAAAATTCGAAGACTCTTTCTGCAGCAGCTGCAGTAGATTGAAGTACGTTCGCGATTTGTGCTACTTGAGCGATTGGTTGCGTAAAGCTTCTAACATATTGCACAAAGGCTAAAATGTCTCCAACTGCGATGGTTCTCTTTACCGCAAGCCATCCACCTAAAATAGATACAGCGACGTAACCGATATTACCGATAAATGTCATAATCGGCATCATCATTCCAGATAAAAATTGAGATTTCCATGCGGAATGGTAAAGGGTATCATTTACCTTTTCGAATTTTTTCACTTCTTCTTCTTCTTTGTTGAAGGCTTTTACGATATTGTGACCACTATAAATTTCTTCGACCTGACCGTTTACGTGTCCTAAATATTCTTGCTGGGATTTGAAGTATTTTTGTGATCGTTTTACGACTGCCATGATGAGAATCATCGATACTGGCAATATTAAAAGCGCCACTAATGTCATTTGCCAGCTGATTGATAACATCATGATAAGTACACCGATGATTGTAATAACGGATGTGATGATTTGCGACATACTTTGGTTTAAAGTTTGGCTCACCGTATCTACGTCATTTGTAATTCTCGATAATACTTCGCCGTGCGTTGTTTTATCAAAGTACTTCAGCGGCATACGGTTAATTTTTTCATCGATTTCTTTTCTGAAGTTATAAGATACTTTTTGAGCTACTCCAGAAATAATGTACCCCTGGATAATACCAAACACAGTGCTCAGTATATATAATCCAAGGAGTAAAATGACAATGTTTCCGATATAGGTAAAGTCAATGGCCGCACCGGGTGCTCCTGATACTTTGCTTACGAGTCCTTCGAAAAGTTTTGTTGTCGCGTTTCCTAAAATTTTTGGACCAACGATTGTAAAGGCTGCACTGCCGATTGCGAAAAGGATAACGATTAAGATTGATAATTTATAGGGCTTCAAGTATTGAAGGAGTTTATTCATCGTTCCTTTGAAGTTTTTTGCTTTCTCAATCTTTCTCATGCCGCCGCCCATAGGACCGCCACCGCCAGGACCAGGGCCGCTTTGTTTTCTATTTTCTATTTTTCTATCACTCATGATGACAACTCCTCTCTTGAAAGTTGTGATAAAGCAATTTGCTTATAAACTTCACAGTTTCCCATAAGCTCTTCATGAGTACCAGTTCCAATTATTTTTCCTTCGTCAAGTACAATAATCTTATCGGCATTCATGATTGTACTGATTCTTTGGGCAATAAGTAAAATAGTACTTCCTGTAATCTCATTGTTTAAAGCTCTGCGCAATGCTGCGTCTGTCTTAAAGTCAAGAGCTGAGAAACTATCATCGAATATGAAGATTTCCGATTTTTTCGTAAGAGCACGCGCAATAGAAAGTCTTTGTTTTTGACCACCGGAAACGTTCGTACCACCTTGTGATATTTCTGTGCGGAAGCTTTCAGGCTTCGCGTTAATAAACTCCATAGCTTGCGCGATTTCCGCCGCTTTTTCGAGTTCTTCTTCAGTTGCTTCTTTTTTACCGTATTTCAAATTACTCTCGATTGTACCTGAGAAGAGAACTCCTTTTTGCGGTACATAACCAATTTTCTCTCTTAATTCCTTCTGAGATACTTCTCTAATATCCGTGCCATCTATTAATATTTGGCCGCTTGTGACATCGTAAAAGCGTGGAATTAAGTTGATTAATGTTGATTTACCACTACCTGTACTTCCGATGAAAGCTGTCGTTTCACCAGGTTTTGCAGTAAAGGTGATATTGGAAAGCACATCTTCTTCTGCACCTGGGTATCTAAAGCCAACATTTTTAAATTCAACGTAACCTTTCTTGTCTGAAGCAAATGTTTTCGGCTCTTTTACATCACTAATGGTAATGTCAGTATCTAAAACTTCTGCGATACGTTGTGCGGAAACTGAAGCACGTGGAACCATAATAGATACCATTGAAATCATTAAGAAGGCCATGATGATTTGCATTGTATATTGCATAAATGCCATCAAATCACCAACTTGCATATGTCCCATATCCACTTGGTGTGATCCAACCCAAATAATAAGTACAGTAACCGCATTCATGATAAACATCATCATTGGCATCATAAATGACATTAAACGGCTTACAAATAAATTTGTTTTTGTTAAATCTTGATTTCCTTTTTCAAATTTCTTTTCTTCATGTTTTTGAGTATTAAAAGCACGAATAACGAGCATACCGGTTAAAGATTCACGAGTGATTAAGTTAATTTTATCTACTAACTTTTGGATACGCTTAAACTTAGGAATCGCGATGCTAAATAAACCAATGACTAGGCTTAAAATCGCAATTACCGCAACTGCGATAATCCATCCCATTGAAAGGTCTGTAGTAAGTACTTTAATAATGCCGCCGATACCTAAAATTGGTGCATAGAATACAATGCGAAGCATCATAACCATAAGTGTTTGAACTTGTTGGATATCATTTGTACTTCTTGTGATTAGAGATGCAGTGGAAAACTTATCAAACTCCGCATTCGAGAAGTTTGTAACTTTCCGGAATACTTTCTTTCTAAGGTCTCTGCCGAGTCCTGCAGCTACTTTTGCAGCAAGTAAACTCACGATAACGGTAGCTGCCATACTTACTAAGGATAAAAGCAGCATTTTCCCGCCGGAAGTAAGGATAAAATTAGATTGAAGTTTATCAGTATTGATACCGATTTTCTTATACTCATTCTCAATGTATGAAACAGCTGATTGTGTTACCATGCTGCCTGGCATATTCTTAAACTTTTCATCTGCCTTTTCTTTCATTGCATTGATTTGATCTTGAGGAAGTTTCGCAATGACTGCAAAAGGATCTGTATTTGGCGGAAGTTTCGCTGGTGTGTTGTTGTCACCTGTCGCAGCAGGAGAGAAAGCAGATGAGCCACCTTTTTCAATTCCTTGTGTAATTAACATTGGTTTCCCAAAGATATCGTTAAGTTCGTTAATTATTTTTTTATCTTCTGTATGTAACTTATAAAGTGGCTCTTTATCAAGCTGCTGATAATCTTTTAAGTCATTTTTCAGTTCACTTTGAGAGAGGTTGTTCTTATCTAAAAGCACATAGTTATCAGCAACTTTTTTCTTCTCATTTTCATTCATAAAGAGCGTAAGTTTATCCATTTCACTTTTACGAATAACCTCAGGTACTGCATTTTCTACTCCTTTTTGTTGAATCCCTACATTGACAATGTTAGACATGTAGTCTGGCAGTGATAGATCGCATACTGCCTGTACAGTTAAAAGACATACAACTGCAATGATGGAAGCAATAAATGGTTTTAAATGTTTGATAATCTTTAACATTTAGTTCATCTCTCCATTTTCTTTGTCTAATTTTTTTAGTTTTTACTCCGCTTCTCTCCTTTATTCTTCGTATTCTCAGTAATTCATTCTAGCAGCTCTTTACGTATTTTCGACTACAGATTAATTTTATGACTATATGAAGATATGATGCACCGAAAATAGGCTCTTTTTTTCAAAAACGTTTTTTATATTCGGCAAATCAGCAGTAATAGACTTACCTTTGATCAAACATGTTTATAAACCAACATAACGTACAGGAAATCGGTTTTTCTCTTGCCGAAATTTACTTAGCATACAGTGGTCATATTTTTTCAAGAATAACGGAAGAATATATAGAAAATGCTACATAAACGTGAAGTTTGATCAACTTAGGGGGGATAACCTTGTTCAATCAAATAGTAAAAGCTGTACCCAATTTATTTACGATTGGAAATTTATTGTGCGGTGTTTTTTCAATTACCATGAATATGAGTGACTATTTGGAAGTAGCCTCCATTTTTATTTTCTTTTCAGCTGTTTTAGATCTCCTTGATGGAAGAATTGCGAGGAAATTAAAAGTGAACAGTGAGTTTGGTGTACAATTGGATTCCTTAGCTGATATTGTTAGTTTCGGAGTTGCTCCTGCACTTTTATTTCATTCGATAGCAACACCTTCTATTTTAACTTCTTTGGCATTTATCCTTTTCCCAACGATGGGTGCTTTAAGATTAGCTAAATTTAGTGTAAAACCAACCATTGGATATTTTAAGGGATTACCTATTCCAGCTGCTGGATTACCATTGGCCGGTATGGGATTGTTTTCATATAGCAATGCATGGATTACATTAATCCTCGCTCTCTTAATGGTAAGTCCAATTAGGTTTAAAAAACTTTAATTGGGATCCCGTCTATCGCTTTAATTTCATTTGTGGAACGGTTCGCTAATATCCATCAAGTTGAGGGGTTTGATGTTATTCATCATTTTACGAATGCAGCGATGGGACAGACTTTAAAGAGCTTATCTATTGTAATTAATCATAATAGATTGTGAAATTGAATAGCCTCCAGTTTTTGAGGCTATTGTTTATATTTCTGATATGTATTTTCGCCTCTATATTGAACGAATCAATCTTTCTTCTCTAATACCTCAAACGATAAAAATATACTTCGTTGCTATAAAGGGCAAAAAATTTTCGTTTTGTGGATATTATTTATTTTTTTAGCTTGATAGCGATGTGGTGATCCCACTTGTTTAAAAGAACTCCTACCTCTCAAAATACTTAGTTACGCCCAAATAACATAACAAAAAGATTAGGAAATCACTCCTAATCTTTTTGTTTATTACTATTCCATTGCCCCAGCAACATCATAATCATTTAAATCTAATTCAATCGGTTGCCCTAACGCAAGTTTCGCAAGTTCTGATCCTAAGTATGGACCTGCTGTTAATCCTGAAGCACCTAATCCGTTTGCAATGAGTATGCCTTCAAAATTAGGGAGTGGGCCAATAACAGGTAAGAATCCTGGCGTAAACGGCCTGAATCCAACTCTGGTTTCAAGCATTGTACCATCTTCTAAACCAGGCGCTACTGTTAACGCTTTATGGAATACTTCATGTAAACCGCCAGCTGTTACACGGTGATCGAAACCAGTAGCATTCTCATGCGTTGCACCAATTACGACATGGCCATTGTCAAATGTTAAAATATATTGATCGTTCGGCGGCATTACAACTGGCATATTTTCTGTTGCTGTATTTTCCATTTGCAAATGAACAATTTGTCCTTTTTGGAACGTAACTAAGAAATTAATTCCTAATGGATTCAAGATTTCGTTCGCCCATGCGCCTGCAGTTACTATTACCTTTTCTGCTACAATTTTTTCGTCATTTACTTTAACTCCCGTAATATGATTCCCTTCACGGACTAATACTGCATCACCTTTTATGAAAGTTGCACCATGTTTTTTCGCAGCGCTTATTAATGCGTTGCGTAATAATCTTCCATTTACTCGTGCAGCGCCACTAATATGAACAGAACTATATTCTTCCGATAATGCTGGGAATAACTTTTTCGTTTCTTCAGCTGATAAGCGAGTGATTTCACCAATCTCCGGTGCATCTTCACGGCGTTTATACGCTCGCTCTTCCATTTGATCTAGTTTTTTCTCATCAGTATGTAAACTAATTGCACCTACACGGTTGTAACCTGTATCCGTTTCACCGTCTTCTTCTAATTGCTGAATTAACGAAGAATAGTAACGTGCACCGCCTTTAACGATTTTATACCATGCTTTATTACGACGTTGCGACAGCCACGGACAGACAATACCTGCTGCTGCATCAGTTGCTTGACCTAAATCTTGACGATCTACAATAGTAACCTTCGCACCAGCCTTAGCAAGATGATAGGCAGTAGATGCCCCTAAAATTCCAGATCCAACTACAATATACGATTTCATTTCAAACACCTTTTCTCTTTTGCTAATTATTTAAATATAAGAACATACTTTAGTATACTGAAAGGAATCCTTTTTTCAATGTGCTCAACGTAATTAATTGTTGCATCATTGTGACGTTCCTAATCATTATTTTTTCTTCTTACGGAATAATTCAATTGTTTTATAGCCTTGTGAAAGGATTTCAATCATTTTCTCAAGACGTTTATCGCGTGTTTTTTCTTGTTTCACAGAAAATAAATTACGTGCCCAATCTTTTTGATAACCAGGAGTTAAACTTTGATAAAACTTAAGTTCAGCTGGATGATTAGCCAATAATGCTTCAACATCTTGAATACGGTCTGCATAATCAGCAACACATTGACTCGCTGCAGGTGTTTTCTTCGCTTTTTTCTTTTCACGTTTTAAACCTACAACTGTAAAGACATCATCCATACTTACCATTCGCGCAAATTTAATTTCGCTTTCCCCCACATATCCATCATCTCCAACGTTTAATGCCGGAAACATCTCATCACGGTGAATAAACGTACTGTAACGAGCATTACCTTTTTTCGGATATGCGAAAAACACGTAACCTTTTTCAATTAGTAATTCTTCATTACTAATAATAAAATTCGTTTGTTTCACCATTTCATCAAGTGTTTCAACAAAAATAAAAATAGCATCATGTTCTTTTGCAAATGAGGTTTCTTTACCTGTGAAAATGTCATAATCACTTGGTTCGTTAATTACGACCATATTTGTATACTTATTTAGTTTCAATTTATCAATAACTGACATTATAATCTTCCTTTGCATCCAATATTCATTTTATATACTTCTTTATACTGTTCTAGTGTATTATATCTATTAAGAAAATTAAACTTGAAATCGTATCATTCTGTTTCAATAGACCATAATTTTTTACTATAAGGAGTGGTTTTATGCCGTATGTAATCCGGGATGAAGGGCTAGTTTTGCAAGGAGATAATGGAAAAGAGCCAGTCTTTCATACATATGAAAAAGCTGAGGAAACGTTAAAAACGGTAACTATACCGCAGTTTCCGAAAAATATTAGACGAAAACCATTTAAACCAAAAATAATAAAAATAGCCGATTCTGAATAAGAACCGGCTATTTTTATATTCACAACTCAATAGCAAATAAAGTATATAAAAGCTCTTTATATTTATTTTCTGTAATTTCACGCTTCGTTTTTTCTCCATAAATAATTTCAGTTAAACTAGTATTCGTTAATGAGACATGGCCAAAGTTCGTCAATTTTACTGCAATGGGTCCTTTATTGAAAATAGATTTCTCATCTTTTATCACTCTTCTTTGAACATCGTTTACTACTGTCACATCAATAATATGTTTATAAAAAGCATGACAAACTTTCCATTCTCCATCAACATCTATTCTTTCTAGAACATAGTTTCCTTTACTCGTATCTTTTTGTCTTACTCGATACGAACCGTTTTTAGAAGAAACAAGTTCGCCAGTAAACGGTACTGGTACAAGAGGTACTAATGAAGCAATACCTACATCAATTAAGTACCTTACGTTTTCGTAATTTAAAATAATTGTTATATGCCCATCTTCAAGCGCCCAATCGTTTATATCATTTTTATATACGGTACCTAGTGCGAGTTGTACATCATAACCACTATCTTTTAAAAAATAGTAAAAAAGAGTATTTAATTCATAACAAAGCCCACCTCGAGAACTAGTTAAAATTTTCTCTTGTAAGTTTTTCATAGAAATTGTATTCGCATTACTTGCTATTACATTTAAATTCTCAAACGGGATTGTGTGGGCAAATGCAAAGAGTATTGTACTTAATTCTTCAAATTTTATTTCAGTACGTTTTTCAAGGTTTAATCTTGTGAAAAGTTGATCTTGTAACTTTGTCATATTCAGCACCCCTTAATAAGTTATAAATTAAAATAATATATGCTGATTGTAAATTTGAAGGGATATAGTAACAATGTACATTTGCAGTTACTGTACCGGTACAAAATTTAAATTTGAAAAACATATTTATATAAAAATACAAATAAGAGGCACCTTCACGGATGCCTCTTTCGAATTACATTTTATATCTTTATTTCAATGAGCTTAATTTTTCAATTGCTTGTTGCTCAGTTGCTAATAAAAAAATATCCTTACCTTTATTACATTCATAAATAAAATCCTTTAAGCTTTTACTCGTATACATAGAGAAATCTCCAATAATAGCAATCTTTACTCTGTAGTTTATAAACTTTTGAAGAATATCACCCGCAAGCCGTGTTTTTAAGTCAAAGAAGCTTTCACTTATTAATGATTTATTGATAGCAATCCGCTTTGAATCCACTTCATATTGAACTGTTGCCATGAGATCTAATGCAGATTGAACGTCGGATATTAATACTGTATCGTTTCTGACGACGGCAATATTTATTCCGCCAATTACTACTTTCTTTATTTCCATAGTCTCACCCCTCTATAATTTATAAAGTATATATTAAACACGCTGTGTAGATCTTCATTAACACACATAAATGATTTGCCCCTGGCTCAATATCCTTTATATCCTCGTAAATAAATATTGTTTTAAAACTTCTCATACGGTCAATGAAATTAAAGGTAATCTATCTTTTTACTATTTTTGAAAATTTATCTCTCCACAATAACTTAATAAATTATCAAAAGAAGTAATCTCGGCATATGGTTTAGTGTCGGTATTATTCTTAATCATATTAGGATTGAACCATATGCCCTTTATATTTGCATTTTGACAACCAGCAATATCCTTTTCTAAGTCATCTCCAACAAATAGTACATCTTCGGATTGTACATTTAGCTTATTTAATGCTAGTTCGAATATACGTTTATCAGGTTTACTAAATCCCACTTCTTCAGAAATAATAATCGTATCAAAATACTCATTTAAACCCGTATTCATTATTTTAGCTTTTTGCCTCTGAGTTGAGCCATTTGTAATAATTCCAACTTTAAAGTGCCTCTTTATATGATTTAAGAAAAGAATAGTATTTTGGTCAATTGAAAAACATTTAGGCAAGTTTTCATTCCAAAAATCTTGGATATAATTGCGTGGCAATCTATATTTCGGCGCGAATTCATCAAATAATGATTCTAAAACTATTGTTTTATCACTAATGCCATATTCTCTTTTATCATATTCTTTGAATTTCTGTAACATATTGTTTTTGACTGTATCACTAACATCCTCATAACACTTCTCTAAAACTAATAAAAACAAGTTATCTACTGCCTTATCCCTATCAAGTAACGTATCATCTAAATCAAATAGCATCGCTTTATAACCCCTCAAATAATTTCACAACCTTTCTCGCATGATTTAAATAATCCCTTATTCGCACCTTAGGCCTTTACTAAATTAGCAAAAAAACTACAAAGTTTGTGGCGTACGCTCTAGAATTTCGCTGGCTTCTTTTATATTTAAATTCATCTCCCTTTCCCCTTCTAGTAAAGTATCGAAAGTATATTTTCAAACAGTTAAAAAAACTACATGCAATTTACATTATTATACATTAGTTTTTTGTAAATATTAATCGTTCAGCTTTTTATATGATAAGTTTTTTCAAGCACACAAATATTTCTCCATAAAAAAGGAGTATAGGTAATAATCCTTTTTTACGGAGAATACACAATCTTGAAAATGGAGTTAATACGTTAAATGTCCTATGAAGTTTCCTACTGTATCTCCACATAAACTACAGATAGTACGGCTATAATGACTACCAGAGGTGATATTATGAAAAACTATCATATTCTCGTGGTAGAAGACGATCAAGAAATTCAGGAATTAATTAAACAATTTTTAATGACACAACAGTATACAGTGGTAGTCGCATCAGATGGATTAGAGGGTATGACACAATTTAATAAGCAATCCTTTGATTTAATTCTTCTAGATGTAATGATGCCCAATCTTAATGGATTTGAAGTATCCAAGATGATTCGAAGTCAGTCAAACGTACCAATTATTATGCTAACTGCATTGGAAGAAGAGGAAGATCAAATGAAAGGGTTCGATCTTGGAATCGATGATTATATAACAAAACCCTTTTCGTTTCATGTTTTGATTAGACGAGTCGAAGCTGTACTTAGAAGAAGTTATGATAAAAATGTAAATAATCATTTGGTATTTAAAGAAGTGCGTATCGATGTTGATGCATATAGAGTATATGTAAATGACGTTGAAATTTTATTAACGACAAAAGAGTTTGAAATTCTACAACTACTATTTCAAAATGAGAGAAAAGTACTCACAAGAGAAAATATCGTAGAAAAAGTTTGGGGGTACGATTATTTTGGAGAAACACGAATAATTGATACACACATTAAAAACCTACGTAAAAAGTTAGCTATCCCTTATATTAAAACAATAAAGGGTATTGGTTATAAAATTGATGAATAGTATTGTGAAAATCATGAAGATGAAGCAAATTACTTATAAACTCTTTATGACTACCTCTCTCATTTTGTTATCCTTTGCAGTATTGATTTATTTAACTTTATACTTCTTTCTCCCTACGTTTTATGAGCAATACAAAACAGATCAACTTCAAACAGGGATAAAAGAAATCATTGATAAATCTAAAGATCTTACGTTTCAAGATGCGATACCACTTTTTGATGAATATGCAAAAAAAAATAATGCGATGCTTTATCTTCAAAATAATGAGGGAATAATTAAATACTCTCCTTCATTTTCTTTTACTCAAAATGGTTCGCAAACAACAGTAGTTACTAGAGCCACACGGTTCGAGAATGCAGGTACCCTTAGCAATTCATATAACGTTACGAAACCAATTCAATTCCAAGATGGTAGTTTAACGCTTATAGTCTTTGCTACATTTCAACCAATTGATGAAGCTTCACAGGTTTTAGTACGCTTTCTCCCCTATATTAGTATCATTGTACTCATAATTGGTGTAGGAAGTGCTTATTTCTATTCCAGGTTTATTACAAAACCACTTATTTATATTAATGAGGGTGCACAAAAGATGGCAAATTTAGATTTCTCCGAAAAAATTGAGGTTCGCTCTACAGATGAGTTAGGAGAACTATCTAATAGTTTGAATGACATGTCTATTAACTTACAACAAGCTATGTTTGATTTAAAAAAAGCAAATCAACAATTAAAAAATGATATTGAAAAAGAACGAGAAATAGAAACAAAACGCAGAGAGTTTTTTGCGATTGTAGCACATGAATTAAAGACCCCTCTTACTGTAATGAAAGGATACTTAGAAGGGATGATATACAATATTGGCCCTTATCAAAATCGTGATCAATATTTAAAGAAAAATCATCAAATTATTGAAAGTATGGAACAATTAGTTCGTGAAATTTTAAGCATGTCGAAATTAGAACAACACACCTTTAAACTAAAAGTAGAAGAAGTTAATCTTTCGAAGTTAATAGATACAATCACAAAAGATCTCGAATTTTTTGCTTCTCAAAAAAGCATCCAAATAATAAAAGAAATTGATTCTGATCTTTCTGTTTATACAGATCGTGTTCTTTTTGAAAAAGCATGTAAAAATATTATCCATAATGCGGTTATGTATTCACCACATAATGAAAAAGTCTATATAAAGTTAAGTGAGGATTCTAAACAAGGTCAAATCAAAATGCAAATTATGAATACAGGTGTCAATATTAAAGAAGAGGATATACAACAAATTTTCAAACCATTTTATCGAATTGAAAAATCAAGGAATCGAAATACTGGAGGAAGTGGTTTGGGGCTATATATTGTTAAACAAATTCTTGAAACGCTAGATATAAAATATTCTATAAAAAATATGGAACATAGTGTACAATTTTGCATGAACATTCCATTATCTAAACAAAAAACAAACAAACTCCCCTCTTAGTAGGACGAGTTTGTTTGTTTTTTGTAGTTTTAGTATTGATATTTTTCGAGTTACTTTTTAAGCAATATTGGGATTAGCTTTTTTACCAATCCACATACCTAAGCCCACCATGCCAAGCCAACAGCAAATTGCTAACATAAACATCAATCGTTGTACGGATAACCCTTCAATCTGCATTTGACCCTTCCCAACAATTGTTTGGAAAAGTTGCGACCATTCGACATCGTAAAACACTCCTACTCCCACAATCACAATCAATATAAAAAATTGTAAAAATATATTCCCCATATTTCTCCATGTTGTGTAAATGAGTAAAGAAAGCTCTCTATGTGTAGCATTCACCATATATACTTTCATATTATTTTGAGAAGAAATACTATTAATGGCATAGCTCCCAAATGTAACGCTAAGGACTATAAATATTGGAGAATAAAACCCGAATATCATGATTAAAGTACTTACTAAAAACAAATGGATTGGATTAACTTTCTTAGCAGCTTTGATATCTAAAAATATGGACATCAAAATCCCTAATAGGTATGGTCCAACTACAATGAAAATACAGGTTAACATGTTATAGAAAGTAAAACTATAAAAAATACCCATCAAAAATAAATATCCATTTCCTAATCCAAGTAAAAATGATTCTGCCTTTAAGCGAATTGGTAAAGAAGATGAAAGTTTATGAAAGAACTTTCCTTTCAACAAACTCAAAAACATGAAACAAATAAGCGCTATAGAAAGTAGAAAAAAATAGAAAATATATTGTTCATTATTTATGTTACGACTTGTTCGTATCAAAAGAATAAGCATTGAGACAAAAAGAAACTTTCCTACTACCGATACGATGGAGATAGGTAAAAGCCCTTTGGCTAACTCTGTCCTCGGCATTTTTTTTATAGCAAAAAGGATACTGATTAAACAAATCCCATATATGCATGTTATCAGCGGCGGCGATAAAAAACTAATCGCTAACAAAACGATTATTAGTAAAAGAAAAACGATACCAATAATAATCGCTTGTTGATTTTTAGTATAAATCTTTCCCCCGCCTTCCACATGTAGAAACAATAAAGTACTCGTCATGGTAGAAATTGTACTAACTGCAAAACCAGAAAATAACGCACTTATTTCGAGCCATCTCGAACTCCATCCAAAGAAAGTAACACTAAGTAATGATACTATCAGAATAGAAACAGTCCAATATAAGGAGCGGTGAATCCCAGCCTTATTCACAATAGGTATCCAGATAAACACACCCGTCATATAAGTTGTATAAAACAAGATTGATGGCCAGTATCCCTCAAAGCCTTTCGAAATCTGTAATCCATAAACAATGTAAATAAGCATGGGTGTAAAGATAGTCGTTATTAGTAGACTAAATGTAGTTATACTTTGCACCACAAGTCTTTTTTGTTTTGTCGTATGTATCGTATAACACCTCACTTAAAATGAAATCAGTAGTTGTTATTACTTATTCTGTCCGAAATGAGGTTGTTATATATGCGCAATCCGATTGAAATTCCCATTACGAGGTAAACTCAATCTAAATCCACATTAAATTAAGTGGCGTGCAAAAAAGGTGGATTTTGTGATTCTTATAAATAAAATTAATGGATATATTCAAAACCTTAATCATAAATGGAACAAATGTATTACTTAGATTGTCTATTACATATAAAAAAGGTGCTTTTGGTAGTTCTCTCATTTTGTAATGCAAGAAACACAAGATGAGTGCTATCTGGTACATTTGTTAATTGTATCGGTATGTAAAATACCTAAACAAAATCCATATATTCTTGAAAGAGGTTGAAAATGTATGCTAGTTTCAAAGAAGTTTTTTCACATCGCACATTATAAAAAGATGCTCCCTGTAGTATTACTTTCATGTGCAACGCTTATAGGCTGTTCCAATAGTAATATTCAATCCGAACCACCGAAACAAACCAAACAAGAAAATACAGGTAATCATTCTTTTGTAAAGCTTGAAAAAGAATATGATGCTAAACTTGGTATTTATGCATTGGACACAGGTACGAATCAAACTGTTACTTATCGTTCAGATGAACGGTTTGCATACGCATCTACCCACAAAGCCCTTGCTGTTGGAGCACTGTTACAAAAGAAATCAATAGAAGATTTAGATCAAAGAATTAAGTATACTAGCAAAGATCTTGTGAATTACAATCCAATTACTGAAAAATATGTAGATACAGGTATGACTCTTAAAGAGCTTGCGGATGCTTCCATTCGATATAGCGATAATACTGCACAAAATCTTATTCTTAAGCAATTAGGTGGGCCAAGTGAATTCAAAAAATCACTGAGAGAAATAGGAGATACTGTCACAAATCCTGAACGTTTTGAACCAGAATTAAACGAAGTGCAGCCAGGAGACACTCGTGATACTAGTACCCCAAAGGCATTAGCTACTAGTCTTCAAGTATACGCGCTAGGCGATATACTTTCCATTGAGAAACGGAACTTTTTAATAGATTTGATGAAAAGAAATACTACGGGGGACAACTTAATTCGTGCTGGAGTTCCAGGAGAATGGGAAGTAGCCGATAAGACCGGCTCTGGGTCTTATGGAACAAGGAATGATATTGCAATCATTTGGCCACCAAATAAAAAGCCAATTATTCTTGCGATACTTTCTAATCATGCGAAAGAAGATGCGAAATACGATGATAAACTTATTGCAAATGCAACTAAAATAGTGTTAGACGCTTTAAAAGTAACAAATAAATCATAGTAATGAATTTAAGCTGCTCCTACTTTACGGCACATATAGTTTTAAATACTTGTACTTATCTAAACGCTAAGAAATGTAAGCGTGTTTTCAGGCAAAGAAGGAGGCAAAAGCCTCCCTCTTCTCCTAATCGAACTCTCCTCCCATTCCTAAAGAAGACGACGCCACATCGTAGTGGTCTTTCAAGTTCGAATCTCCTATTTAGAGTTAATATTTTACGTTTCCTTTCATCTTCAACCATTCTAATGCTCAATCATATTACGCATATTTTTAGATTTTCCATTTGTAGCTATATTAATCGAGACATTTAAATCTAATTCTTTATTTTGAAGGGATATCCCCCCCTCTTTTTTATACTGTTTCCACAATTTAGAATTCTGCCGATATAAGGAATGTGATAACTGATACGTGTCAATCCCTCTTTCGATTCCTTTTCGGTACGTTTTTTTAATTTCTTTTTCAACTTGGTCCTCTGCAATTTTTTTAATATCATTTACAGGCATAGAATTTATTAATTGAAAAATATCAGCATCGAAATGGATGTTCATAAGTATACGTAATTTTCCATTTTTAATAACATGCTTTGTATCTATCTTTGGATTTTTTAATACTATATGTCCAATGATTTTCTTGTTAAATTTTAATAGTAATGGAGCTCGTTTGGTATTTTCATCCGTCCATCGAACCCCAGCAATATCATGGCTGTTTAAATGATTTATATAGGATTTATCGTTTATAAAACCATAACCACTAAATTTTAACATTGGAAATGATGTATGTCCTTTTTTCCAATATGTTTTAGTCGTAGATAAGAATGGAATGCGAGTTGTCATCCCAGGTTCATAATAATTTCTTTGGAATTTATATAAAGGTAAAGGATCTATTATTGTATATTGCTTGGTTATCTCTTTTGGTAAATTAATGATTGTATATAATTGAGAAATATTTAATATATTATTGTTCGCTAATATATTTTCTAAAGGCTCCTTAGTTCCAAATATCCACATAGTATCTCGAAATTGAAAAAAACGAGAAAAAAAATCATTAAATTGATTTAAGTCACCATGTTTTAGAAATCTCTCTGTTACAACAATTGTTTTGAGATGCTCCCATGAGATTTCTTGTTGAGCACCCTTATAAAAATCAAATGCTGCCTCATCTAAAATGGGGCCTTTTCCCTTTCCGATATAGGCCTGGCTATAATTACGGGTAGTACTCCCTTCTTGTTTAGCTATGTTAGAAAAATTAATAAATTGCGGACGGATGATATAGTTATTATCTTTAAAATCGATACCTAGACTATTTATATACAAAACGTGATGCAACTCTCTTTGATCCCAACACCCTGTTAGAAACGTACACATCATAAAAAGAAATATAACTATTCTTTTATTTTTCTTCATCGGTACTCTCTCTTTTCCTTGTATTATCTTGCGTATGCAATTCTTCAGGTCTTTTTTTCATATACGTGAAAGGAAGTCTAAATGTGGCTGCTAGCATACTTTTAAACACAGGGGGTGAATATGGTGTAAAGAATGGAACTCCAAAAGAGCGTAAATTTACTACATGTATCACCATCACAAGGACACAAAAGATAAATCCTACTATGCCTAATAAAGAAGATACTAAGAATACTACATACCGCAATATACTTATTATTCCTGTTACTGACTGATTAGTTAAAGCAAATGTCGAAACAACCGAGATTGCTATTATAATGACCATAGATGCTGAAACAATGCCTGCACTAATAGCAGCTTGTCCAATAATTAATCCCCCTACAACAGATAATGTTTGACCGAATACGGCAGGAACACGCAATCCTGCTTGTCTCAAAATTTCAAATAAGGTCATCATAATTAGCCCCTCTAAAGGAGCTGGAAAAGGAATCCCTTCTCTTGATAAGCTTAATGTAGCTAGCAACGTATAGGGAATCTGATCTGGATGATATGTAATTAGTGCTATCCAAATTCCTGGAAGAAATATAGAAATTGCTATCCCCAAAAGACTTACAAGTCGTACAAAGCTACCGAATATGTAGAAAAGATCTTGATCTTCAGATGTATTCACAAAAAAAGGAAATGTAACTGGTGCAATTGTCGCTGTTGGTGACCCTTCAACTAGTAAAATAAAACGCCCATATAGCAAACAATTCACAGCATAATCAGGGCGCCCTGTATATTCAACTAAAGGAAATACACTAAATTGATTGTTTGTAATTAACTCTTCAATTTGTGCACTTGAAACAACCCCGTCTATTTTAATTTGTCTTAATTTTAATCGAACTTGATTAATGATATCTTGGGATGCGACATCTTTTAAATACAGGAGTGCTACTTTAGTTTGTGTTCTTTCTCCAATAATAAATTCTTCATAACTAAGAGAACTCGTTTTTAGTCTTTTTCTAATTAATCCTATGTTTGTGTTTAACTCTTCAACAAATCCATCACGTCCACCACGAATGGTCATCTCTGTATTTGTTTGTTCAACTGATCTGGTAGGTATTTGGGCAATATCAACTATATATCCATGTTTAGATTCTTCAAAAATAATAAGTAGGTTACCTTCAAATATAATCTGAGAGATAGTTTCATTCGAATTTACCATATCTAATTTCTGTACTGATAACTGGGGAATTAATGTTGAGAGGTTAAACTCTTCTATCGAATTACTTGAAAGCTCTTTGCAAACATGGGATGATGTGGCTTGTTTTAATTTTGTATTGTCAATTAAGTTTTGACAATAAATAAACAATACTGAATTCTTTTTTTCTTTCTCATCCAAATCACGCTTTATTACTTTTACATCGTTGCATCCTTCAAACCACTCTAGTGCTATCTTCTCATTTATTTCTAGTCGTTTGTTCATCTACGTTGTCTCCTTCAAACTCAGCAACCTTATATAAAATACATCCTCATACTCTTTTAAGAGCTTTTCTTAAATTTAGCAACCCATACAAACACTATTAGTAAGATAGAAAACAAAAATAGCCCTAAAGCTGAAACTGGTAAAATAATTTGAGATACAAACCAATAGAAACTAGAGTCACTGATGGGTAGTATACTTATTAATAAAATACATGAAAGTATTGCAAACATAATCCCATTTCTCGTTTTTCGATTTGTAATTGATAACAAATCTGGTATAAGAAAAACAACAAGTGATAGACGAATAAAGATCCCTACAAGCCACTGATACACGGAGAGAAAGTCTAAATTTTCAATATACCTTCCTATTGACACAAGTCTCCATTCTTCAAATGCTGGATATCGTTGGTTTGCTGCTACGAAAGGTCCAAATTCTATAATAGCTGCCATAACTGGGCCTATTGTGATACCGATAATAACCATTCCCAAAGCGATCAGTTGATATAATTTGACTTTTGAACAAATGTGATGCTGTAAGAAAAGAATAAAAATTAACTCTAAAAATCCCGCTGCAGGATAAACCATTCCCTTAAATACTGGCTTCATTCCATTTTCCATCATTGGCTGAAGTAAAGAATAATCTTTATGCGGAACATTTGCAAACATTACAAAAAAACCAAGTAGAAATACAATAGGTAACAAAACTCCTGTTGTAAGTGCAATAGATTGAATTCCTCTTGTAGCATTATAGAGACAAATCATTGAAAAAAGTATTCCTAATACAAAGTGAGGTGTTTCTGGTAAATAAAAAGAGAAAAAAGTTAATGTTTCTTTTAGTGCAACGACACCAATTGTTATTAAATAAATCACAACTATGAATATGATTGGATATACACTGAGTTTCCCAAAATTATTTTTTAACCACGAAAACAAGTGTTCATTTTTTATGTTTCTATATATGATGAATATTAATGAAATCCAAATCAAGTATATAATGCTTACTAATATGATAGAGATCCACGAATCTCTACCCGAGGTATCTAATAACATAGGAATCATAATGACATGATTAATTATCCCAATACTACCAATGAGTATCATAGAAACTTGAAATAAAGTAATTGTTTGCTTAGTCATACATACCACCATATTTTGTAATGAATAAATATTACATAGTATAACTGATACATTGCATCTTTATTCCAAATGGTTAGTGCTTAGAGCCATGGACAATTAAACGCTCTTATTTATAAAATCTATCACATGAGATGTAAGCTAGTTCCTTTTTACAGATAAATAATTAAACGGGACAGTATTTAGATCATACACCTAAATACTGTCCCGTTTTTTATATGCAATTCTTCAATGATATAGTAAACCGATCATAACAAAAAGAACCTGTAGAATATACTACAAGTTCTTTTTCAAAAATTGTTAAAAAGGGAATAACAAACTATCTTAACATTCAATACAGGGAGACCATTTTGATTATGGCTTGGTTATATTGTATATCAAATATAAATATTTGAAGAAACTAATTTCGAAAATTATGTGAATTAAAAAACTAGGGTGATATTAAATTTCGTTTACTACCAACTTCTTCTTACTTAAATAGACTGCACGATCTGATTTTTTAGCAACTTCCTGTGAGTGCGTCACAACAATAATACATTTATTTTCTTTATGTGCAAGTTCTTGAAACAGTTCTATTATATCCATTGCCGTTTCTTCGTCGAGGTTTCCTGTCGGCTCATCCGCAATCAGTAAATCAACATTACAAGATAACGCTCGAGCGATTGCTACACGCTGCTGTTGCCCGCCACTTAGTTGCAGAACATTTCGTTTCGCTTCTACTTCTGTAAGTCCTACTTTCTCTAATAATTCTAACGCCCTTGCCGTTTTATTTTGCACTTTAACACCTGTAATTTCCATTGCTGTTAAGACATTTTGAAGAGCACTCATATAGGTAATCAAATTATAAGATTGGAAAATTACCGATACATTTTGATTACGGTACCGATCCAAACCAATTTTTCGAATATCCTTTCCATTAAATAGTACATAACCATTTTTAGGTATATCTAGCCCACAACCTAAGCTAAGCGTAGTGGTTTTACCAGATCCGGATGGTCCTAGAATCGTGTAGAAATGTCCTTTTTGAAAAGAAAAGTTAACATTTTCTAGTATCGCTACTTTTTTTCCGTTACTTTCATAATAATAATCTAAGTTTTTAAATTGTAAAATCGTCTCCATATCGAGCCTCCTTATTCATCTTTTAAAAGAATTTGTTTTGGATTCAGGCGTAGAATAGATAATGCTGGAAGAAGCGTTGCTAATATAGCAATAGCTAGTCCAATCCCCCCCATTTTCCCTACATCTTCGCCTGTTACACTTACATTAATTTTATCAATTGGATCCTCTTTTTGATTTTGTACAGTTCCACCAGGTCCAGCTACCATTACAGTTCCATTTTGTGAGGTGTTTGTTTCTTCTCCTGCTGTAGCAATTTCACTCGAAAGTAAATTATCCCCTATGAATTGAGAAATTTTTGCTCCTGTTGTTATGGATAATCCAAATGCTAAAATAGCGATACATACTACTTCTACTACGAACTGCGCCATCAGTTTCCACTTTTTCTCTCCAATGGACAATAGAATCCCCATTTCCTTACGACGTGCTTTAATCGATAACATAATGATTAACCCTAAAATAATCGCACCTGCAATTGATACAATATAAATAATCATTTGAGAAGTAGATGAGATATTTTCGATAGGCCCAATCATTTGTTTGTACAACGAATCATGTGCATCTAATTTATAATAATTAAAATCAATATCAGATTTTTTTGCTTCTTCTTTAAATGCTTCAATGTTTTGTGGATCTTTCAAGAAATACACGACTTGAATGCTACTTATACCTTGATCTATTTCTAATTTTTTCATAGTTGAATGCGGCATATAAAGTTTATTAGCTGGATCCATTATAGGAGGGGCCTGTTGACCCATTGCTTGCTCATTCGTTTCATAAATACCGATAATTTCAACCTCCAGGGTTTCCTTCTTATCCCCTGATTGCACTTTAACTTTGTCTCCTACTTTCAAGTTGTTTAATTCCGCTAATCGTTTTTCCATTAAAGCTACATTCTGATCTTTCATCTGTTCTGTAATTGGTTTCCCATCAATGATTTTACTTTTTCCATTCTTAAAGCTTTCTTGTAATGCAGTTTTGCGAACTCCCTCAATCATAAAAGAAGAATTCATATCTATTTCTGTACCGGAGCCTGAACCGCCTCGTACAGCCGCCATTCCCGCCTTACCTTTTCCTTCTTCTTCTCCTTCTGAAGCCCCTACTAGTTTAAGTCCGTCAGAAATTCCGAGAGTGCTAGTTATGTAATTATAGTCTTTTACATACTTTGACTTCGCTAATTGATCTGCTTCTTTTGTATTAAGCTTCGGTGGATTAGGCATCTCTCCAGTTTCCCTAGCTTGTTGACCTAATTTGTCAAAATCAAGACTTAAAGTAACATCTGCACCGAGTTTTTTTCTTGCTGCATCAGCAGCTTTTTTTGATGCATTTTGGATTGTGAATCCTGCCAACACTAAATTTGTAACAATTAGGAAAACTGCCATCAAAATTAATGATGTTCCTACTCTTTTTTTCATACTGAGAATTGCTCGTTTCATAAAGTTCATTTTTTCTTACCTCCTTGATAACTTGTATTCTATATAGGTTATCTAGAGTCTATATGGAGCTAATCGGTAGTTTATCTAGAGATATAAGGAGTTTATGTGTAGTTATTCATTGACCTGGTCAAGAAAGACCGGAACACATATTCAAAAACGTAATCGTTTTTGAATATTGGCAAGGAAGTATGGCTTTAGATAGCATTGAATGAGAGCATACAAATCCATGCTTATTACGTAATTTCTATACAACAAATAAAAACCACCCTATTTGGATGGTTATATGTGTGCTTGTTAAATATGAAAATTCATTAAAGAATATGGAGGTTTATTGAAGTTGGTCGGATTCTCTAATAATAATATTGTGTTAAAAAGCCTAACTTGTAATTTTATAAGTTAGGCCTTTATGCTATCTATAAGAAAAAGTTATAGAGACTCATAATATTTTATAATTTAACCTTTTGTATTTAAACAAGTAAAATAAAAGTAACAAGTGCATACATTAAGGAGGTTTTTTGATAGTGACAGAAACTATAACATTTAGGATTGCAACGGCAGATGATTTAGATGAAATTGTAAAAATGCTTGCTGATGATGTTTTAGGAAATAAAAGAGAGCGCTATGAAACACCACTCCCTGATAGTTATATAAGAGCATTTCATGCTATTGATTGTGATCCAAATAATGAGTTGATTGTAGCGTGTGATGGGATGGAGATTGTCGGTATTCAACAAATTACATTTACGCCTTACATTGTACGTCAAGGGGGTTGGAGAGCTACAATTGAGGGTGTACGGACAGCCTCATCAAAACGTGGTAAAGGTATAGGAAGTAAACTTATTAAATGGGCTATTCAACGTGCTAAATTACGGGGATGTCATTTAGTACAGTTAACAACAGATAAAGAACGACAAGAAGCTTTACACTTTTATAAGAAATTAGGTTTTAAAGATTCTCATGAAGGATTAAAACTCTTTCTCTAATGAATATAGCTATTCATATACCAAAAAGACGTATATTGTAAGGTTAATTAACTATAGGCTTCGAAAATTATGGTAACTATCACTGTATTAAATATACAAATTGACACATTGTCTTTCATATAAATTACGTCATTTCAAAAGGTGTACCTTTTGATACGAAAATAAGCAAGCTAATGTTCTCTTTTATGAATGAGAATATTAACTTGCTTTTTAGGTTTTTGTAAAAGATATTTATAGTTTTATTTTATTGATAGCTTTATAATATAATATACAAATTCCCCACCTGTTTTATAATTCAAGCATCTACTATTAGGAAAAGAGAATATTTTACAATTAATTTACAGCATAAATTTTGTCCATCTTTTAGACGATATGTATTTTGGAGGAGGTTAATTTGATTTTTTCAAAACTCATTGATCGATACGCCTTGTATGATTTGCACAAAAAAAGAAGTGTAAAGTTTCAGTATACTTCTCTTTCTAACACCTCACTATATATAAAGGACATAGAATTTTTTTATAAAGTAAAACCATCTCATATTCATTTTAATATTAAGCATTTAAAACAAGAAAAGGAATACATGGTTGGACAATTCAAATATAAAAGCTCGGTTCAATCTGGTGATTCACGCAACGATTCTGTCACTGGGGAATTATTTTTACATAAAAATGAAGATGCACCTCATGTCATCTTTGTTCACGGTTGGAGAATGGATTCTAACGAACGTGTAAAAAAAATATTCCACGACCATATGACCAACTTGAAGTGGAATATGTATTATTTCACTTTACCATATCATTTTGACAGAAAACCGAACCAATCCCTATATAGTGGAGAGTACATGGTAAGTGCCAATGTTGAACGAACTGTAGAAGCAACTAAACAAGCGGTAGCTGATTTACGAACTTTGATCAAATGGATTAAAGCAAATAAAAATGGTCCCTTGATTTTAATAGGAATCAGTTTAGGTGGAGTTATTACTAACTTAACATCTCTTGTTGAACCAGAAATTGATGTGTTAGCATCCATTTTCTACGCGAATCGACTCTCTTATTCAATTTGGAAGACAAATCCAGGTAAATTTATTAGAGAAGACTTGGAACATCATGGTGTTACGTATGATGATTTAATAGCTTATTGGAAAATCACTGAACCGAGTCAAGCATTACCAAAAGTAAAAAAAGAAAATATTTTATTAATTTCAGGCAAGCATGATCTTTATGTACATTCTGAGGATACGGACTATTTGTGGGAATCCTGGGAAAGACCTACGCGATATATTTATACATGTGGGCATGCCGGGATTGTCCTTAAACGTAAAAAAATTGCAACTGATACTATCAATTTTATTCAGAATCGATTGAACTCCCAAAACTTCCCCAAAGCCATACCTTAAAGTGAGGGATTACTAAGTATAGAATCTTATACTTGTAATCTTTCATTTTATACCAAGTTCATTTCATATGGAAAAGGGTTACTCATCATTTTCACCAGGGGCTTATTTTTATAAAAAGAAATTATTGTTGTTTACCCTTTATATGCAATATTACATATAAAAATCTTTAATTGTTCTGTTATAATTTTAAGAGTAAATTATTCATCCATTAATTTACACCATCCATATCTACAGTTATGGAAACCCTAATTACATATAAAAAAGAGAAGAACCTTGGTGAATTCTTCTCTTTTTTATATTTTTTTAAGATTACTATCCAAAGTAATTATTGCAATTACTTTAAGCTGGCTTTTGAATTATAAATTCTGATTTTCATACTTCTTCATGAGTCTAGATAAGAAAAAAGACTCTACTCCTTTTCTAGCCAAATAAAAGGAATTTTTTTAAACAGTTATTTTAATTTGTACTGTTCTCCTATATTAATGCCTGCCCATGAGTATTTCCCTGAATTATATATTAAGGAATGAAAATGTATTAATTCTTTCCGAGTATGAATTCGAATAGGTATCACTTGCAATATGTCATTAAAATAAAAAGGATTATCACTTGGTTTAATTAGAAAACTAAGTGTACATAAATACAACGACATGAAAACACTTTGCTCCTAAATCCACTACTTGTATTATCGGTTGCGTGAAACTCCTTCTTGAGAAAGGTTTTAATTTCAGAATATTCTGTTGACTGTTGTCACATATCCAATTTACAATTTAATTGTGATATTTTTTCACAATTAAACTACTTAGAATACACTTCATTTATTCGAAAACAATTACAAATAGAGGTGCTAAAATGAAAACAAGAGTAAATCCGGAGTTATTACAAGGGTTAGAGATGTTTCCAAATCTCGATTTACACCCGGAAAACTTGCAATCAATCAGAGAAGGAATAGCTCAAATGAGACCACCTACCGTTGTTGATGAATCCCTTTCATTAACAGATGAAGTCATTGTTGGACCTGATGATAATCCGTTACCATTAAGAATTTATCGTCCAAAGTCAAATAATGAGCCTTTACCTGTCTTATTATGGATACATGGTGGTGGTTATATCTTAGGGTCTATAGATGATAACGATGATACTTGTATGAGGTTTGCAAAAGAAGCTGGCTGTGTGGTCGTGTCTGTAGACTACCGCTTAGCACCTGAACACCCTTACCCAGCACCAATTGAGGATTGTTATTCAGCTTTAAAATGGATTGCTGATAATGCGAAGTCATTAAACATTGATTCGAATCGAATTGGGGTTGCAGGAGTAAGCGCTGGAGGTGGACTAACAGCAGCATTATCATTATTAGCCCGAGATCGAAAATATCCTTCAATTTGTTTACAGATGCCACTCTATCCAATGATTGATGACCGAAATAATACACCTTCAGCGAATGAAATTAAAGAAGGATTTGTTTGGAATCAAAAGGCAAATGAAGCTGGTTGGAAAATGTATTTAGGAGAAATGTATGGAACAGATCAAATCCCTGTCTATGCAGCGCCTTCTCGAGCAGAGGATTATAGTGATTTACCATATACTTACACATTTGTTGGTCAATTAGATCCATTCCGCAGTGAAACATTAACCTATGTAAGCAAACTAGCGCAAGCTGGTGTTGATGTCGAGTTTCATTTATATCCAAATGCCTATCACTGGTTTGAAGGGTTAAATCCAAATGCCGATGTATCTATTTACGCTGTAAACGAAATGGTACAAGCAGTAAAGACTGGTTTCAAAAGAGTCTCTAAGGTTGAGGTTTAATCCCTTTACAAGAAAAACACTCGAAATAGTATAATAGCCGATTCTCATTTAGAATCGGCTATTAATATGTAAAATCCACCTAATATATCAAGGTTGAGAAACAGATATAAGATGTTTAGGCGATGTGTTTATTTCCTCTGCCAACGCCTTAATGCTCATCATGATTTGAATTATTTCTTCTAATGTTGTCCTCGGGTTGATAGAGCAAAGTCGGATTACTACTTTTTCTTTTAATTTAGTCGTACTTAGCATAGCAAATCCTCTTTGATTAATTTCTTCCACCAGTTTTTTGTTTATTTCATGAATTGTTTCTGTAGACGTTCGCTTACAAGGAATATAACGAAAAGTAACAATTCCTAATTGGGCAGGTGTTACTACTTCCCAATCTTTTTCTTTCCTTAAAAACTCTTCAACTTGTTCAGCCAACATAATGCCATGATCTATTGCCTCACGAAAAGCTGTGACTCCAAATGCTTTAAAAGAAAGCCATACCTTTAATGCCCTAAATCTACGAGAAAGTTCAATTCCACGCTCCCCAAAATTCACTTTTTCTTCTATATTAGTTTCCGTATCCTTAATATACTCTGGGATCATACGGAACGTTTTACTTAAATATTGGCTATTGCGAATGAGTACACAACCAACATCATAAGGCTGAAAAAGCCATTTATGCGGGTCTAACGTCAAAGAATCTGCACGATGAATTCCTCTTAACACCTCCCTTCCTTTTTCACTGAGAATTGCTGCAGCCCCATAAGCACCATCTGCGTGTAGCCATACATCTTCATCACCACATAGATCAGCCAATTCATCGAGGGAGTCCACCGCTCCGCAATTCGTTGTCCCTGCATTAGCAATAACACAAAATGGTTTTTTCCCTTTTAATCGATCTTCTTTTATTTGCTTTCTTAAAGTACTAACTGAAATTCTTAAATCTTCATCTGTTTCAATTCGGCAAATTTGATGATGTTTGAAACCTAATACTTTAAGTGCTCGATCTACAGAAAAATGAGTTTGGTTAGAAAAATACACAACCGCATTTTCTATGTCATTATTCAGCTTGACCTGTCTCGCTACAGTAAGTGCAGTCAAATTAGCCATGGAACCGCCACTGACAAATAGCCCTTCAGCTGAATCAGGGAATCCTAGCATTGATTTTAACCAGTTGATTGTCGTTAATTCAATTTGTTCAGCACCTGCACCTACTATCCAAGCTGTAGGAAATATATTAAACCCACTTGCTAAAAAATCTGCTATTACACCAACATAATTATTAGGACCTGGCACAAAAGCCATAAAATGAGGATGATCCACATGAGTAATTTGATTAAACACATTGTTATTAAGAAAATGAAGTAACTCTTTTGGATTGGATCCGTTTTCTGGAATCGTTTCAATTAGCTTGTCTCTAAAAATATTACTATCAATCGTTTCCGAAACTGGTTTACTTTTTAAATGATTCATATGATCAACAATCAAGTCCACCGCTTGATATCCTAACTGACGCATCTCTTCGGCTGATAACTGCAAGTTTTTTGTCATTTCGTTTACTCCTATTCTATTTAAAAAGGCGAGTTCTTGCTCGCCTTTTCATTTTTTATAATTTGTAATCACCGATTGCCTGTATTGGATTTTGAAGAATCATGTTGATTAACTGATGGATGTGATTCAATATTTCCTGTATTTTCTCCGCTTCATATACGGTTTGATCATATCCAAACTTTATTGTAAGTTTCTCTTCAGGGAAGCACATAATTCCATACTTTACATGAGGCTCATCAACAACTTCGTAATCTGTGATGGCAAAATTTCTGTTTTCATTTGAAGAAAAGATAGCTGAGTTAGTCGGATAGTTTTCAAAAACCCAAAGATGGTCAGTCAACTCAGTTTTTAATTCACTTTGTTTTTGTATATCAACAAATGAATAGTATGCATACTCATTACATTTCAATGTTTCTAGTTGTACTTTTTGCAGGAAGTCCACAAAAGATTGCGTTTCTGTCCATGCTAGTCGGATAGGCAAAACATTTGTGAACAGACCGAACATATTTTCAATCCCTTCTACTTCGGGAGGTCTGACTGATACTAGATTAGGTAATACTACTTCTCTCATTCCGTTGTATTTGCCAAGCAATATTCCCCATACAGCTAGTAATGCCGAATTCATAGTTATATTATTTTTAGTTACAAATGTCTGTAACTGATTAGTCAAATCCTTATCTAAGGTTAAATCCATAAATGTGAAATTTAACCCTTCACTTTGAGTTGGTACTTTCTTTTTAGGAATACTAATTTTCCGATTGTATCCTGATAAATAATCCCGCCAAAAATGACGTGCTTTCTCATGATCTCGTGCTACAGTCCAATCTATGAATGTCTCAAAAGGTTTCACCATAGGTAACTCTGCCGTAGTTCCCGCATTTATTGTTTCATAGAGCTGGAATAATTCGTCTATCAAAATGCTGACGCTCCAACCATCACATAATAGATGATGGGAACTCCAAACCACCTTATGCTCGTTATTTTCTAGTTGGAATATACAGAGACGGGTCATGAGTTCATCATTTTTGAATCCTTGACTTAAATTTTCATTCATCCACTGGTCTAGGAATTCTTGCTGTTCTTGTTTCGTCATCTCAATCAAGTTTTTTATCTCTGAAATCATTTGAACATCATGTAGAACAGCTTGCCAAGGTTGTGCTTGTTCATCTTGCACAATTATCGTTCTTAAAGAATCATGACGATCAACTAATTGTTGGAAACACTGAATAAAGAGATTAATATCCACCTCCCCCTCAAGTGCCCAAATTGTTTGTTCGAAATATGCATTTGTATCAGGTTCAGTCGCAGCATGTTCATAAATAACTTCCTGGAAAGGTGCCAATGGGTAAATACGTTCTATTTTTATTTCTGGCATTTTTTCTTGTATTTTGATAAGTGTATGTTGATTAAGTTGTTTATCTTTAACATTTAGTAATGTAACTTTATTATCGTTCATTTTGTTTACATCACTTGTTTGCGAATTTGGAAGATGATCAAGCTTTTTAACAAATTGAACCATGTCTCCTAATATAGGAAATGAAAATAAATTTTTTGGCTCCAGCTCAAATCCTTGTCTATACAGTCTGACGGAAACTTGAATCGCTTTTATCGAATCTCCACCTAAGGCAAAGAAATGATCATTTACTCCAATCCGATTTACTTTGAGTACTTCTTGCCAAACACTAGTTAATATTTTTTCCATTTCCGTTTTTGGAGCAATAAATACTTCATTTGTTTGTTTCTCCGGAGTAGGGAGCGCTTTTCTATCTAATTTCCCGTTTGGAGTCAAGGGCAATTGTTCCAAATAAACAAAATAAGAAGGAATCATGTAATCTGGCAAGTGATCTCGCAAATGCTTTCGAAGTTCTGTTGTACTAATATTTTTCTCAGTTACCACATATGCGACTAAAAATTTTATACCATACTCATCTGTCTGATCAATCACTACTGCATTTTCGGCTTGTTTGTAAGTGAGAAGACAATGGGCGATTTCTTCTAATTCTACTCGATATCCTTGAATTTTGACTTGATAATCTTGGCGGCCTAAAAATTCAATATATCCCTCAGGATGCATTTTTCCACAGTCTCCTGTCTTGTAAATAAGACCAAAATCAGGATGTGATACAAATGCTTCATTTGTTTTCTGTTCATCATTTAAATATCCTTTAGCAAGGCCCACTCCCCCGATATATAAATCTCCAATTACACCAACAGGGCACATTTTCTTTTCATAGTTCAACACATAATACGTTTGGTTTGCCAAAGGTATCCCGTATGGAATACTCTTCCAATGCGATTCCACCTGTTTGACCGGATAATAAATTGACCAAATCGATGCTTCTGTTGCTCCTCCGAGTGAAACTACTTCCGCAATCGGAAAATGTCGTTTTATTTTTTCTGGTAAAGAAAGTGGAATCCAATCTCCACTATGTAAAACTAAACGCAAGGAAGAATGTTCAAAATGAGAACCTACTTGATCTAATGCCAAATCCATAATTGCAGGTACTGTATTCCAAATTGTAATTCCTCTACGTTCGACAGTACGGATTAATTCTTGCATGTCTCTTGGGTCACGAATCATTACCAACATTGCACCTGTGCTTAACGTTCCGAAAATATCGTATACAGATAAGTCAAAACACATAGAAGAAATACCAATAATACGATCATCTTCATTTACCTGATATTTTTGATTAATATCTTGAATGGTATTTGCAACCGCTTGGTGAGTAATAATTACTCCTTTCGGTTTCCCTGTACTTCCTGAAGTGTAGATAATATAGGCAAGATCTTCCGGACCAGCAATAGCAGGCATATCTTCTGTTGTGTATAATGACAAGCGGTTTTCTGCATAAAGACTAGGTTCTAATAAAAGTTTGCATGAGCTATTTTCTAAAATATATGTTTGGCGATCTGAAGGATGGTCGGGATCAATCGGAACATAAGCGGCACCTGCTTTTAAAATACCTATCATATTAGCAATTGTGTCAACTCGTCTTTGTGCTAAAAGACCAACCTTGTCACCTAGACCAATTCCTTGTTCTTTTAAAAAGTGCGCAACTTGATTGGAGCGCTTATGAAGCTCCGAGTATGTTAAGTAGTCTTGTTCAAAAACTACTGCTACTTCATCCGGTGTACGTTTTACTTGGTCTGTAAATAATTGATATAAAGTAGTCGACGGTATTTTTTCTATTGTCTCATTGTATTGCTCAATTAAAGCATGGTCTAACTCTTTCATCTGCAAAGATGTTACGTCACTTTGTTTCACTAGTTGTTCCAATAAGTCAACAAATTGGTGAAACATCGCTTCTATCACATCAACATCAAACAATTCTTCAACATAGTTCCAGCTAATTAATAACTCTCCATTTTTTTCAATTACCACATTATCCAAATACACTTGTGGAGTCCGAGCATGAATATGGCGAAGTGAACCAAGTTGTTCCCAAGCAAAAGCCCCCGCACCTGCTAGCATCGAGGTGAAAACAATTGGCATAACTGCTTTTGGCGTCATTTGATGATATCGAGTAAAATCTCGAATGAAATTAACTCCATCGTAATGGCGATGTTCGAGACCATCTAATAAAGTAGATTGCGTTTCTTTTACTCTAGTAAAGAAAGATTGATCTGGATTCACATCAACATCCAACAAGATGAGTGAAGTGAAATCTCCCACAATTTGCTCTACTTCTTCATGAACAGGATAACGGTTAAATACAGTCAAATTAATTGCCAATCGACGTTGATTACTCCAATATGCCAATACATCACCATATATTGTACAAAGCAGAGCCGAAGGAGTTACTTCTTTCTCTTGTGCTAACTTTCGTAGCTTTGTCCATATTTCATTGTCCAGGATCTTATTAAGTGATTGGAACTTAGGGGTAGCAATCTCTGCCGGATCCTTTTTTAACAGCAAAGAAGGCGCAAACGGAAAGTCAGGAAGCTTACTTGTCCAATAATCTTTTGCTGTTTTATATTCTGTACTTTGTTCCAGTTCATCATAGATAAACATGTAATCTTGAAAATCAAAAGATAGAGGTTCTAACCTTTGCTCTGGTTTATAATAATAATGAAACAAATCCTGTCCAACGATGTTCATGCTTGCTCCGTCCATTAATAAAGCATCGTATCGAAAACATAATAAATACGTGTCTTCTTTTAAAAGAAAGGCTTTTAATTCAAACAAAGGCCATTGCCCTAAAGGAAATACATGATTAGTCATTCGAGAACGTTCTTCTTGTAAGCGAGCATTTTGATTCCTATCATCTAAATCTATGAGACTTACTATTTCAATCTCGTAATCAGGAACGCTTTGTAATATTTGCTGTTCTCCCTCTGGTAAAATTACAGCTCGTAACATCGGATGACGTTGAATTACCTTTTGAAAACTTTTTGAAAGACGATTGATATTCAATTCTGTTTCATATTCAAAATAAGTTTGAGGTGAAATACCACTTAATTCAAACTGTGAATTCCGTCCTAACATGTACGCTGTCTGAACCTCTGTTAAGGGAAATGGCTTAGACAAATCTTTAACATGGGTTGGTCTATTTTCAAAGTTTTCCGTTTTATGCTCTAACTTTACACAAGTACTAAGTTGAGCAATCGTGGGATGCTTAAAAAAATCTGTTGTACTTATTTTTAAGCAGTCTTTTCTTAATAAATTAATTACCTGAAGTGCTTTAATCGATTCTCCTTTTAAAGCAAAAAAATTATCATGAATACCGATTCCCTCAATCTCCATAACTTTTTCCCATGCATGCACCAATTTTTGTTCAATTCCATTGCGCGGGGCAACGTATGGAATTGATACATAATCTGTTTGTGTTATATCTAATAACCTTTTCCTATCTACTTTCCCATTTGGATTCAACGGAATCTCTTCCACCTGAATCATTTTTTCAGGAATCATAAACTCAGGTAATTTATCACTTAAATATTTTCTGATTTCATCAAAAGAGACCTTATTATCCGATACATAGTACGCAGCTAATAATTTCCTATTTCCATATACTTGATCAACAACGATAGCTTGGTTTATTTCTGGATATTCCCTTAACTGGCTTTCGATTTCTCTTAATTCAATCCGATATCCCCGAATTTTTACTTGATGATCCATTCGACCTAGATATTCAAGTTCTTCATTAGGCAACCAACGAACGAGATCACCCGTATGATACATCATTTCTCCTGCCGTAAAAGGACTCGGTACAAACTTTTCATCTGTCAGTTTAGATTTCCCAAGATACCCTCGTGCTACCGCCACGCCACCAATGCAGAGTTCACCCGGAATTCCAAATGGTTTTAATTGACCATACTTATTAAATATATAGGAATGATAATTCGGGTTGGGACTTCCAATCGTAACTTCTTTGGCAGAGCTCAAATCCTTTACTGTTGCACAAATGGTTGTTTCTGTAGGACCATAAATATTTAAAATTGTCGCTTCACTGATGCATCGAATTTTTTCAACCAAATCAATGGAAAATGCTTCTCCTGCTAACAAAATAGATTTTAAATCGTTTAGAAAATTTGCCCCTTCTGGATCACTCAAAATCACTTCCATTCGCGATGGCGTTGATTCCCATAAATCCACCTTATGTTCTTTGACCAAATAAGCCAATTCTTTTGTTGCGAACTGATCCTCTGTAGCAATAACTACTTTCGAACCTTGTGTTAAAGGCAGACATATTTCTAACAAGGAGATATCAAAAGATACACTAGCAAGAAACAAGAATGACTGATTATCTTTTACTTTTTCTCTCATTACACTTAAAAAATGGACAAGAGATTTCTGTTCTACCATTACCCCTTTTGGATTCCCTGTCGATCCCGATGTGTAAATAACATAAGCTAAATCATTAGGATAACTTTCTCGAACTAAATTACTTTCCTCACCTTGGAAGAGATATTCCTCATCAAGATACAGCACTTCACCCGCAAATTGCGGCAATTCTACTTCTGTTCGCTTGCTCAGTAAACATTTCGCTTGACTATCTTGTAACATATATTCAATTCGTTCATTTGGATAGTTAGGATCGATTGGTAAATACGCTGCTCCTGCTTTTAAAATCCCCACCATGCCAATGATCATTTCCAATGACCGATCTACCATAACCCCAATAATACTTTCTTTCGAAACACCTTTACTTTGAAGAATAGAAGCCAATTGATTTGCTTTTTTATTCAATTCTCTATATGTCAAAGATTGATTATTACAAACAACAGCAATTTGATCTGGGGTTTTTAACACTTGTTCCTCAAACAAATCTTGAAATGATTGAGACAATTCTATGTCCGCCTGACCTTGATTCAATTCTTCTAGCAACTCTTTCTCTTCTTCTGAAATGATACAAATATCTTTCACAGCCAAATTCGAATTTGTTGACACTTGCTTTAAAACATAAAGATATGAATTTGCAAACTGTTGCAAAGAAGAGAATGAATGAGACTTGAAAGAAATTTGAATTTCAAATTCATTATGTATTTCATTCCATTTTCTTTGTATCCAGATGGCTAAATTATTCTCTGCATATTCTTCTATCGAATTTTTATTATGTAATCCTTCCATCCCAATAACAATTTGAAAAGGAGTTAAATGGTGTTTCGCTAATAATTCAGAGAGTGGATAACTCTGATTGTCATACCCGAATAAAGTCGTTTGTTCAATCTGATTTACTACTTGTTTAAAGCTGTGATGCGGATGGATTTCACTTCCTAAAGGAATCAACTTATTAAGATTCTCGCTTTGTTCAATATTTTTTTCAATTACAGGAATACCAATAGTAATCCTTTCTTGATCTGTATAGTGTGCCAAACAAATCCTTAACGCGGCCTGTAACCAGCTAAATAATAATAAATCTTGAGACTTAATTACTTTTTGTATACTTTTACTAAACTCTACATTCATTATGACTTGAACGTGCTCGCAAGGATTTTCTTTATTTAGTTGGTAACCGCTATTAAATACAGAAAAATCGAGAACCTCGGAAGATAACTGCTCCTTCCAAAAAGCCTCTACCCCTTTATTTTCATGAATCGAACTTCGATCTTTAATGTGCATTTTTATCTTTATCCCCCTAATATTCATTTCATCTATTCGTTAATTTTCAAGCCAACTTCAAGCCCATGGAGAAATACTTGATGGTTATCCAAACATAAAAATTGCTGAATCTCTTCAAATTTCATATGACCAACTGAACAAACACCTAAATTCAATGTCTCAGCCACCATATTTAAGGTAGCAGTGATAATACCAGACTCAATACAAGCAAATAAATATCCATCTGAACCGTATTTCGGGATGGAAGCGTTCGCATTATAAACCAAATAAACTGAAAAGGCAGACTGAGTAAATAAATCTTGGTTAATTGACTCATGATCACTTTTGATTACTTGATCAATATTATTTACAATAACAAGACAGTTTTTTGATGGGTTATAATAATAAAACCCAGCTTTCATACCTTCTATACGTTTTGGTTTTATATAAATAAAGATATCAATAGGGTAGAGTCCGCCTGCACTTGCGTAATGATAGTATATATTTTCTTTCCTAACCTGTTTTAGAGTTGATATGAATTGGGAAAATTCTAAAAAACTAATATGTTTTTTCATATCAAATTGGCGACAAGACCTACGTTCCTTGATTATAGTGGGTAACTCATTTGTTGTTTCAAGTTGAATTTCGGTTGACCGCACAGCATGGTGTGTTCGATTCAATTGTTGACTCATATACTTATCTAAATCTTCTTTAGAAAAGCGAATCTGGTTGCTATATGGATTCGGAAAAATCTTTTCTTGTGTGGAAAATACTTCTCTTGGGGATAATATGTTACTTACTAACACACGATTTTTTATCATAAGCTCTATTGTTTTTTGTGTCTCTTCTACATTTCCTAACGAAAAGTGCTCTACTAGTTCACTAATTTTCACACCTTTTTGAGTCAAAAAATAAAACTCAGGAAACCATTCAGACAGAACGCCTGCAAATCTTGTTTCTCCTATCAAAATTTCATTATGCAACTTCTCCCAATGCTTAATAGGAGACCAGTAATAAATTTGCTCGCTCATATAACCCTCCATAAATGTTTTACTTATTTTCAAAATACAATTTTCTAATCTACAAAAATAATCTTTAGATTCTGCCCCTTGCCTCATAGTGATTATAAATACATGTACTTCAACGAAGCTTGAGAATAATAAAATAACTTTTTCTTCATTAAATTTTTTTATTTCATCATAAAAAATGATTTTTTATTAGACATTTCACATCCTTTCCCATAGTAATCCTATAAGGTATAAACCATTTAGAACATTGAGAATTTTCATGTATTTCCAATGTGAAATTATTGTAATGGATTGGAAAGCAGATGGAAATAGTTATTAAACAAAATAATATTGAGAAAGTTTCATTTGTTATAGCGATAAAATTTTCTAATGAGATTTATTACAAATAGATTAAGAAAAGAATTCGAAATTTTTCTTTAGAAGTTAGTGTAAAAATGCACATACTATTACATACAAGTGAGTTACTAACATATCGTATTTAAAATAGAGAAAAGACACCATTTAAGGTGTCTTTTCTCTATTTTAATTCCATATACTTTTGCATCTTTGCTATTTTTTAAACGATTTGTAGGAATTAATACAACTCGAACATCTAGCCCGTTAGATGTTCGAATATATAATAAAAATTATATAAATTAAGAATGTGCTTCAGATAATTTTATAAATAAATACAAAGATATCTTCTCCTCCTACTGTTACAATAGCAATAATTTCTTGTCTATTTTCGTTATTAAATTGTAATATAATTACAGTATGTGAAATTATATTACTTTAACTTTAAAAGCGAAGTGAAAACAACCTTCACTTCGCTTTTTTCATTTGCAATCCCTATTCAATTTGCTTAATTCAGTATATACTTTCACATTATTTGCTTTTATTTAATCGGTTTCTCTGTTTTTAAAACTAGTGAACTTAATGCAGGAACTTTAATTTTATTGTCATGGACAACGTAAAGTGTTTTACTTCCCGCCTGATTCTCGTTTACTAGCACTTTCCATGGACCATTCGATGGAAGTATTATGTCAACGGCTTCCCTATTTGCATTGTGAGCCACCATAAAGTATTCGTTTTTATTCCCACTTCCCTTTCCATCTATTGTATAAGCTACAACATTTTTGGGAACATCGATAAAAGCTACATACTTTTTAATTTGCTCTGCAGAAGTCATACGAAAAGCTGGGTATTTTTTGCGTAAATCTATTAAGCCCTTCATATACTCTACTTCATTATTAAATGCTGCACGGCGTAACCAATCCATCTGGTTAATAGAATCAGGAGATTTGTAACTATTATGATCACCATATTTTGTGCGCATAAACTCTTGTCCTGCATGTAAGAATGGAATACCTTGTGATGTTAATAAAATAGAAGAAGATAATTTATGCATTTGTTTTCGCATTTCTTCACTGTCACCTGAATTAGTCAACTCAAGTTTATCCCATAAAGTATGATTGTCATGTGCTTCCACATAAGTTAGCACCTGCTCCGGATCTTGATAAGTAGACGAATTTGTATCATAGTCAATACCGGCTGTAATGCCTTTTTTAATACGGTCTTCCATGTTTTGCTTTCCATTTACAAAACCATTTTCTTTCTCCTCAAATACACTACCTTTCAATCCATCACGAATATTATCGTTAAAATGAGCAATCCCTTTCATTTTCTCCGCATTTTTTTGATTTGCTTTCAATTCAGCTGCAAGAGGTGTATTTAAATCCCAGCCTTCTCCATGTAGAATAATAGAAGGATCAATTTGATTAACAGCTTTACGTATCTCATTCATCGTTTCATAATCATGAATACCCATTAAATCAAAACGGAACCCATCTAAATTGTATTCTTTTGCCCAGTATGTGACGGAATCTACCATAAATTTTCTCATCATCTTTCGTTCTGAAGCGGTATCATTCCCTACTCCAGTTCCATTTGCTAATGTTCCGTCTTCATTATAACGATAATAGTAACCTGGAACTAACTTATGAAAATTTGATTCAGCGGCATTATACATATGGTTATATACTACGTCCATCACAACACGAAGATTATTATCATGCAATGTTTGAATCATTTGCTTTAATTCAGTTATTCGAACAGTTGGCTCAAAAGGATTTGTAGAATAGGAGCCCTCTGGGACGTTGAAATTTTCCGGGTCATATCCCCAGTTATATTGTGGTTCATTTAAATTCTCTTCATTTACTGAAGCATAATCAAATATCGGTAAAAACTGAACGTGAGTAACACCAAGATCTTTCATATGATCAAGTCCTGTTTTTACACCTTCAGGCCCTTTTGTTCCTTTTTCTGTTACACCTAAATATTTTCCTTTTTGCTTAATACCACTTTCAGGTTGAATGGAAAGATCGCGTACATGCAATTCATAAATAATAGCATCTTCCGGATTTTTAAATTTTGGCTTTTTATTTGCTTTCCATTTTTTCGGATTTGTTTCTTCTAAATCAACAACCGCACCTTTATCTCCATTTACAGAAGCAGCACGCACATACGGATCAACCGCTTCAGTCCACTTATCCCCAATTTTCACCTTATACGTATAAAAGAGACCTTTTTGGTTCCCTTTAAGTTCTGCTTTCCAAGTTCCCTTTTCACCTTGCTGCATGTTTATTTCAGTACCTATTTTATCGCTCCATTTTTTATATGTAACTAACTTCGCTTCACTCGCAGTAGGAGCCCATAAACGGAACTTTGTATGTTGCGGAGTATATATATTCCCTAAATCATTACCACCATAATAAAATAAATTATCAAATTCCTCGCTACGAATGACTTTACCGATTTCAGTATTCGCATCAGCTAAGTTTGCTATTTTAACTTTGTATGTTTGTTTTAAATCAATTTTCTGTTCCGTAATTATTTTAACCTTATTAGTAATATCTCCACTATTTTTATCATAAGGACTAATTCCCTTAATTTTAACGCCTTCAATTTCAATTTTCTGTTCCTTACTATTAAACGGAATATTAGTATTTATAGTGATTTCATTAAAACTATCAATAGTAGCTTTTTGAATAGAGAGATCAGAAGAAGGCTTAGAATCATATACTTTTTCATCACCCGAAAGGATCCATACTTCAGCACGACCATCCCTTATATTTTCAACCCAGTGATCACCTCCATCTTTTTCCCATTCATTGGTACGAACTATAAACCCTACACGATTATAGTCACCATCTATTTTTATCTTAGCGTATTTTCCAAATTCATCTTCACCAGTAAATTCATAAGATTTACCGTTTGCATTTTCTCCCCATACCCAAAGATTCCAGTCTTTTGTATTTCCAGATTTCTCTTTGTAATGAATGATAACTTCAGTTGTTTTCGAATTTGAAACTGCCTTCACACTCTGAAAAGAGAAAACAGATGATAACATAACGATTATGGTAAGTAATAAAAACGATTTGTTAATTAATTTTTTTGTAATTTGCACCACATACACCCTTTCTTTAAATAGTACGAGCTATTTATTATGCTCATACTAAATTACACTGCTTAAATTAATGTAGAAATCTCTTTTACTTCACCCCCATATTGACTATTTTCACGTATGTATTTCAATGATCTTTTAATACGAAAACGTTTGCATTAATGCTTAAAAAAATAGATTTTTTTCCTTCATATAGTTGTAAATACTAAAAGATCAGGGAAATCATTTTAAAGCAATCGTTTGTTATCGCTTTCATTTTATAGCACTTACTATTAAGAGGTCAATATATTATTAATTTTCTGTTTTTATATCCTTGAAATCTTATATATTTGTCGTAACTTATTGAAGATAGATGCCTGATTATTGCTTAGTAATTTTATTTTCACTAATACATTGCCACGTAAAAAAACAGCTAATATCTTAATATGATATTAGCTGTTTTTTATAATGTATTAAGATATGAATAAAAACTATATTTCTAACTTACTTAATTTTTGCTGCATCAAATGCTTTTTGCACTGCTTGAACTTCAGCTGTATTCGCCCCATATTTATTAGTTGCCACTCGAATACATGCTGATTTCAATTCTTTGAAATTAGATGTCATGTTTAACTCATCTGTATTTGCATAATAGAAAATATCAAACATTTTATCTTCACCAATTCCTTTAACAGTTACTCCGTTATGAGTTCCGCCTTTTGCAATGAGATACGCAACTTTATTAATAATACTTGAATTAAAATGAACGCCACCTTGATCCCATCCATTAAAATCGTTAAATTCACTGTAATCATCTGGATACGGTACTCCAAGTGAAGATGGAACAGAAGCTGGGTTTTCCATATCACGGAAAACAGATCCAGTTTGTTCGCCCATTGTCCAGTTAAAGCTTCCATTATTTACGTATTTCTCAATAGATGTTCCCATAATATCAGATAGCGCCTCATTAATCGCACCAGATTCACCGTAATATTCAAGATTAGATTCGCTAGAAGTAACAGCATGTGTAAATTCATGTCCAGCTACGTCATATGCCTTGACAATAGGATCGCCATATACAAGCATACTTCCATTATTAGCACTTAATGCATTTTGCCAATTTTTCGGATCGTTCGTATCTTCAGAATCCCAAGCATGTACAACTGAAACTACCTTTTGTCCCTTATTATCAAAACTATTACGCTTATATTTATCTTTATAAAAATCAAATACCTTTGTTGCTAAGTAATGAGCACTTACTGCTTTTGAATCGTTAAATGTTGTTGAAGTGCTGGTTGCTAGTGTACCAGGATAATAGCTTTCTTCTTTAGTAATATCTCTGTAATTCACATCATATGTTTCAATTCCTTGCCCTCTTGTATAATCAGCAAGTGCATATTTGCCATTACTTTGTTTAGAAATACCAAATGAACGAGATATACCTAAATCATCTTTTCCTGTTCCAGTTAATGATGTAAGACTGCTTTTTTTACTTTCCTTTAAAGCTCCAACTAGTTTTTCACTTGCTTTTAAGTTAGATTCTTGTACCATATTTTTTAACATATCACCATTTTGTGCATTTACTAAATAAGTTCCGGAAACATAGTTTGGTGTTGCCGCTTCAAAGGTAACTTGGTATGCATTGCTAGCTTGTCCATTATTTTCATCAACAAAAATAACTTCCTTAACTTCTGGCTCAGAAATAAACTTGATATCGTTCCCGTACTTCGTATAAATATATTGTTTCGCTCCATCTTTTGATAGATTAATAGGTTTTTTCAATTCTTCTTGTTTTAAATTTTGCGCGCTATCGCCTGAAACACTTTTAATAACACCCTTATTATCTACGTGTGCAGTTAATTGATGGCCATATACTTCTTTTCCTTCGTATGTTTGCTGCATACGCACAAGTGTTGTTCCATCATACGAACCACGTTTTTGAAGAACTTTATAATCTACTCCTGTTTCTCCATTGACTTGATTTGGAGAAAGAGCTTGTTCAGCTTTCTCCTTAAGTGCATCCTTTACTACATTTTCTGGTGCTTTTTGTGACGGTTGTGTAAGTTCACCCGAACGGAATGAATCCTCCTGAATTTGAACTTGTAGTTGATCTGTTTCCTCTGCATGACCTATTCCATATGGTGCCACAGCTGTTAAAGCTAATCCTGTTGTTAATGCTACCTTAGTTAATGTCTTTGTGTTTTTCATTTTTTCACCTCGTATAATTTTTGAAATAGAAAGCTTGTACAAAGTATACTGTCTATTTATGTCGAAAAAAAGAGAAAATACAAAATTTATGTAATATTATGCAAAATTACATATATGTGGTCGATAAAATAAAAAATGAGCCCTTTTAGGTGCTCATCCAATTGGTTAGTCGTTAATTATCTATATTCATTCTAATCAAAGTACACTTATATCTTATTAACAACATAAAAAACCACTCTTTACTATTTTAAGAATTGTAGTCAAATACTTTAGTGAGGTGAGGCAACGCATATACAAGTTAGATTTTTCAATATAATTTTGTTATTTATGTCTATACCTGCATGGATTGTAACGTTTTGAGACTGCTGAAGTCTTATATGAGTTTCATCTTGTCAAAAATATCTTTCAAAGATAAATTTGTCTCCCCATTTAAATATAGAAAAGGACATATCTATTGCATGTTATTAACTTAAGGTATGTTCTTTTAAAGCATATTATAAATATACATAGTGAGAAATGAAACAATAATTATTCAAATGAAAAACCCCCTGAATTTTCAAAGCGATTCAGGGGGTTTTTTACCGATGATTCTCTATATTTCCATACCAATCACAAACTTTTTTAGGATAATGGTATGTCCAAGTTTAATAGTTTTTTGCACGAGAGCCATCTTTTTTATATTTATTTAATTATCCTACTAAGTTTTTTGTAAAATTCACCTTTTCTTTTTACATGATTAAACTGATTTGGATTAATATTAGCTTTTCGTGAGAGTGCTACAATCTCTTCTTTTGTAATTGAATCTTTAGTATTTATAGATGCTATATTTGTATATTTTCCATCTTCTGTTTTTGGGATTTCTAAAATCCCTTTATTTACAAGATCAACTACAGCCTTATGCTCTGAAGAATGTGTATCTACACCAATAATTTTCCAATTATGCATAACTTTTGGCGTGTATACACCGTTCTTTACCTCTTTTAAATATGTAATAGCAAGGTTACGAATGGTTCCACCTGTTTCTCCGAATGCATTCTCTTGTTTAGATGACCAAGTTTGTTCAAATTTACGTCCCTCTAAAGCTCCCCCTTTTGCCTGAAGGGCCTCCATTCTATACGCATTCATTCCTAGCGTCATAACATCGCTCATTTTGATTGGTTTATTTGTACGAATAGAGCGTAAATTTGTAATTTTACTACCATATGGTTTTGTTAAGTCAATTTCGTATTTTACGCCTCCAAAGAAATCGTTCGTACTGTATTTAGACGCACGACGATTTTTATCAAAGCTAACTGTTACATCTCCGGCACGAGATGAGTTAAAATATCCTGCTGCCCATTCCATATAATCTTTTAAATCTTTTCCAGTTATCTTATATACTGTAATTTCTCCCAAAGCATATTGATAATTATAAGCAATATCTTTCTTCTTTATAGGACCTATATCCAAACGGGCATAATCATTATCAATTTGATGGGCTACTACATCCGCCTTACTGTAATGGAGCATGACTTCATGAAAGAAATCTGATAAAGGTGTCTCTTGAATCTGCACACTTGGAATACCCTTTATTTCATTTTCAGGAACAAGGTTTCTACCCTTTAATTGGGCGACTACAACATTTGCATCTCCTCTCGCATACTCATGAAAAGGTGTTAGTGTTTCTTCAAGTGTAGAATCAGATAATACTGTAGTTCCATCAGCATTTTTTACAGGTATAGCGGTAGCTGTTTTATCTTTTAAAACAAGCTTCCCATCTTGCTTTGTAAAAGTAAGGTCAATACGTGAAATATGCGTTCCGTATTTATCTGGTTCTGTAATAATTACGCCATTTACAACTTCTTTTTTTACAAGTTTATGCATATGAGCTGCAAAAATAGCGCTTAGTTCCGGACAAGCATTCGCAATATCTTGAACACCAGTACCTGGGATTCCATTCTCATTTTCTAGTCCCATATGCATAACCCCTACCATTACATCTACTTTATCTTCTAATTCTTTAATAGCCTTTTTTGTCTCTTCTACTGGATTTTTCACTACTAAACCATCCAAATGATCTGTCCCTTTTTCAAAATCACTAATCATTGGTGTATTCATACCAATAATCCCGACTTTAATTCCACCTTTTTCAACAATCGTATATGCAGGAAGAAAACGCTCTCCATTTTCCTTGTAAATATTTCCTGCTAACGTCTTTCCCTTGTATTGCTCACTAACTTTTTTCAATGTATCTAATCCAAAGTTGAATTCATGATTTCCAAATGCCCAGGCGTCATATCCCATTGTATTCATTGCTACCATCATTGGCGATTGTGGCTTATCGTTGAATAATTCTACTGAGTTTCCTTGAATTGTATCCCCGGCATCTACTAATATGGTATTTGGATTTTCTTGACGTACCTTCTTTATAACCGTATAAAGCTGCGTCAAACTTCCACTCATATTTGCTCCATCAAGCGCATAATCCCAAGGCATAAATCTACCATGAATATCTGCAGTACCTAACAATGTAATATTAACATTAGATTCCTCAGCCTTAGAAATAGCTGGTTTGACTGTTACTGCTGTTACAAGAAGCATAAGAATAATAAAATTGCATACATAGTTCTTCCATTTCATTTTTTGCATAATAACAATATTTCTCCCCTTTTTGTACTGTCATAAAGTTGCTTGAACTTTAAAAATGTAACTTATTATTCAGAGAAATTCAACTACAAAAGATAATTTTGGAGGTGGTTTTGCTGTGAAAATATAGAGAATAAAATGCATATATCCCCTAACAGAATAGTATTTTATCGTTTTCTAATAAAATACTTCTTCCTCCAACGTGTGAAGAGCGCTAAACCCACGGTAGATGTATACGTACTTTCAAAATTTTGGACATACAACTCATTTTCGGATTTTATTTCTAATTTTTTCCTTCTATATGAAAATGCTGAGATCACTTCCAAAAATAATAACCCCGCTCTTCATTTAAGACGGGGTTACACTTATACAGCAAATCGGATTCAGATTTTTTTCAAATGTTCGTTTCCTCTTCAGGAGTAAAATCTGCTAGTTTCGTATTTTTTTCTGCTTATTGGTTGCTTTCAACTAAATTCATCATAATTTTAATCAGGACTTGTATTTTATCACTCGAATCCTTGATGCTATCCCAAATCGCTCAATAAATAGATAATGATTTTTACTGTTCAACTCCACAAAGCAATTTTATCTCTTTAATTTGTTCTATATGACGCTGTTCATGCAAATAGATCAGTTCTATCCACTGATCAAGAAGTAATTCTCCAAGAGCTGGATGTGTCACTGATTTTTTCGCTAATATAGATTCATCTTCTATTGTACTCAGGAAACGCATCAATTCTTTTCTAGAGTCGTTTAACAAATCAACCATTTGCTGCACTTCAAATGGTTCTATACTTGGTTCAATCATTTCTGGGGCTATAAATTTTATCGATCTATCTAATAAAATAGTGTGAATTTCTTTACGCTCATTTAAGATACTATCCATCTTTTTTAATCCCGATGAAATAACTGTTATAACTCTCTCATCTAATAAAACTAAGTGATGACAAACTTGTGCTATACTCCATTTATCCTTATCTGGTTTCCTATTAAATTGAGCATCACTTAACAAATTAATTTCCTCAAATAATTGATTTCTAGTTTCATAAAACTTGTCATTTACAAATGTATTCATGTGAATTCTCCTTTCGCTAGAACCTACATACTTAAATTCCTACGCTAGAAATATTCTCTATGGAAAAAAGATTTTCCTTCACTATTATTCCAATCCAATCTTTTCTTTCTTTAGTAGGTTCTCTAATTCATGCTGAAATGTATGAGTTCTCTCAACATCCTTGAAGATTTCCTTGAGGTTATTATGTGCTACAGCTATATCATAATACTTTCCACGGAATCCTTTCAATATAACTACATAAAACGTTCCTAATTATCAATCTAGCATTAAATATATGTAAAAAATCACTCTATTCATTCATTTTTAATGCTTATGTATGTACATTTGTTAATTTATTAGTTATATTATGGGTATTGAATGATTACGAAAAGTTAATAAATCGCTTGTATAAACACCTTATATTTTTATATCCGTGAAAACTACAAAATGTATAAAATTCCATTTGTCAAATGAATTTAATGCGGAAGGAGGTTTGTGGTTACTTCATCGGGATATAATAATCAGTTTTGAACTGTAAAAATATAGGAGGCGACATAATGTTTCGTACGATTTCAAATTTCATGAGAGTAGCTGAGATAAGAAACAAAATTCTTTTTACACTAGCGATGCTAATTGTTTTTCGAATTGGCACGTTTATTCCAGTTCCTCATACTAACGCAGAGGTATTAAAAGTACAAGATCAAGCCAACGTTTTAGGTATGCTAAACGTATTTGGCGGAGGAGCACTGCAACACTTCTCAATCTTTGCTGTAGGTATCACACCATATATTACAGCTTCTATCATTGTACAATTACTACAAATGGACGTTGTACCTAAATTTACAGAATGGGCAAAGCAAGGAGAAATGGGCCGTAAGAAATCAGCTCAATTTACTCGCTACTTTACAATCATTCTCGCATTCATACAATCCATTGGGATGTCTTATGGTTTTAATAATATAGCAGGTGGACAATTAATTACAGATCAAAGCTGGACTACATACTTATTTATTGCGACAGTTTTAACTGCTGGTACTGCATTTTTACTTTGGTTAGGTGAACAAATTACCGCTAATGGCGTTGGTAATGGAATCTCAATGATTATCTTCGCAGGACTTGTTGCGGCGATCCCGAATGTCGCTAATCAAATTTATTTGCAACAATTCCAAAACGCAGGCGATCAGTTATTTATGCACATAATAAAAATGGTTTTAATTGGACTCGTAATTTTAGCGATAGTTGTTGGTGTTATTTACATTCAACAAGCTGTTCGAAAAATACCGATTCAATATGCAAAAGCTGTTTCAGGAAACAATCAATATCAAGGAGCAAAAAATACTCATTTACCTCTTAAAGTAAATAGTGCAGGTGTAATTCCTGTTATCTTTGCTTCAGCCTTTTTAATGACGCCGCGTACAATTGCGCAGCTCTTCCCTGACTCGAGCGTATCTAAATGGCTAATTGCGAATCTTGATTTTGCACATCCGTTTGGAATGGCGCTTTATGTTGGTCTTATCGTTGCTTTCACATACTTCTATGCATTTATTCAAGTAAACCCTGAACAAATGGCTGAGAATTTGAAAAAGCAAAACGGATATGTCCCGGGTATTCGCCCAGGTAAATCTACAGAACAGTATGTAACAAAAATTTTATACCGTTTAACATTTATCGGTGCGATTTTCTTAGGAGCAATTTCAATATTACCGCTCGTATTCACGAAAATCGCAACATTACCACCATCTGCTCAAATCGGTGGTACAAGTTTACTAATCATCGTAGGTGTTGCATTAGAAACGATGAAGACGTTAGAAAGTCAACTTGTGAAGCGTCATTATAAAGGTTTTATAAAAAAAGTGAATTAATTACAAAAACACACTAGAAGTCACAATAGCGACCTAGTGTGTTTTTATTATAAAAACTTATAATAACGGAGGTTTTGTCTTATGAGTCAAAGAATGTCTTATTATGATATTTCGCCTGATGGTATGAAAATTATGATGGATATGGAGAAATACACGAAGAAATCTTCAATTAATCGAGCTGTTAGAGAGCTTATAAAAATTAGAGTATCTCAAATTAATGGTTGTGCTTATTGTATTGATATGCATACTTCTGACGCCCGAAAATTGGGTGAAGCCGAGCAAAGAATTTACTGCTTAAGCGCTTGGGATGATTGCGATTTTTATACTCCTGAAGAAAAAGTTGCTTTGGAACTATCGGAGCATATTACTCTCATTCCTACTAAAAGAGTTCCTGAAAATCTATATAACCGAGTACGTGAACACTTTGACGAAAAACAATATGTTGACCTTGTGTTAATCATTAATCAAATAAACAATTGGAATCGAATTTCTATCGCGATGGGCAATACCGTAATAAAAAAATAACACTTATCCACCAAACATTATGCGATCGATTTAGTTAAGTGTAAAATTAAATACACCCTATATTAAAACACAGTTGGTTATTTCTCCAACTGTGTTTTTGATTTTACTATCTCTAATCTGTATTCTAATGTGTTAATCATTTTCTTCAAATTAACTATTTTTTCTTCTGAATTTTGAATACGTTTCCCGCTGTTTTCCACATCATTAAGCTTTAACTACATCTCTTTTTTTAACAACCTTCCTTGCTTAAAATAAACTCCAAGTGTAGTACGATTCGCTAAAAATACACCAATCAAGATTAAACAAGCTCCAATTCCCATTGCAGGATTTAATGGTTCTCCTAATACAAAATAACCTACAATAACAGCGATTAATGGAGATACATACAACCATGTTGATGGAAATATTGGATTTGTTTTTGATAAGAGCCAATAATATAAACCGTGCCCACCGATAGATCCTACAAATATAAGATATAAAATTGGCCATTGTACATTCCAAGATGTTAATACAGCTAAATTCGGCTGTTCCATTACAACAGATACAATTAATAGCAAAACTCCTCCATAAAACATTTGAATGCCGTTAATGAGAAATGGTGATACGTTAGGTAAATCTGAAAGTATCTCTTTAGAACGAATAGAACCTATTCCATAAAACAACTCTCCTACTAATATAACAAGGCATGCAATACTCCATATGAAAGTAAGTTCTTGATGCATGCCAGGTAAAGATATAAACAAAACTCCTGTAAGTGCTATAACTAAAGCAACAAGTTGTTCTTTTTGCAATTTTGTTTTATTTCTCTTTGATTGTAATAGCAAAATCATCATTGGGGCTGTTGCAGATAGAACTGCAGCTAATCCAGAAGAAATATATTGTTCAGCCCAGTAAAGAGTCGCGAATGTCATAAATGTTAAACAAAAACCAGCATATATAATACGTTTCGATAATAAGTAAGGCATAATATCCTTTCGCTTTAATTTAAAAATAATAATGAGAATAAGGCCCGCCAAAAAGAAACGAATTCCAGCTGAAAATAATGGTGGTGCCCCCGCTTCTATTCCAATTTTTATCGTTAAAAATGTCGTTCCAAAAATAATACATACTAAAATATAATTTAAAATGACCATTTTCCTTCCTCCTTTTTACTCTTGAAATGAGTATAGAGGATATGGTGTATAACAGTGTATCCACGCATATAACAGTTGAATAAAAATATAGTTGATTGTCAGGATGTTTTTCGCTTTAATTAAATTAAAAAGAAAAACAGGTGATTCTATGAAGATAGTACTACGTAAAGAATCCAACATACCATATTACCAACAAATATATATGCAAATTGTTGAGAGAATTCAAAGCGGGATGCTTTCACATGGCGATTACCTCCCTTCTTTACGTGCTATGGCCGATGATTTGCAAATTAGTTTATTAACTGTTCGTAAAGCTTATAAACAGTTAGAAACGAAAGGTTATATACGAATTGAACAAGGAAAAGGTGCCTATATACATAAACGTGTGAACAAAGATTTCAAACCAATTCCATATCAATGGCAACAAACGAAATCCATTAATGTTATGCGTTCTCAATATGTAATGAACCAACATCGTAAATATTTTGATTTTTCACAGGCTGTCCTTTATCCACGTTTATTACCAAATCCGTTTCTTTCAGATGAAATGCACAAATTACTTAATAAGGATCAAATGATACTGGCAACATATGGACCTGTTCAAGGTGACAAAGAACTTAGAGTGGAAATAACAAACTACTTAAAAGAACACCAACAAGTAGTTACAGATCCACCTCAATTATTAATTACAAGTGGTGCCCAGCAAGGAATTGATTTAATCGCCCAAACATTATTAAAACCTGGAGACATAGTGTTAGTAGAAAGTCCGTGTTACGGAGCGGCGCTTGATGTATTTGTTAATAAAGGAGTTCAAATTATCCCTGTTAGTCTTGATAACAACGGCATTCGCTCAGATTTAATCGATGATATTTGTCAAAGAAAGAATCCTGTTTTGTTATATGTGAATCCTACTTTTCAGAATCCAACGGGCACAGTAATGAGTAAAGAAAGAAGAATGGAACTTGTAGAACTAGCAGAGCTTTATCAATTTTTCATTTTAGAGGATGATTCTTTCGGAGAGATATATTTTGAGGATTTTAAAATTCCCCCTCCAATAAAAAGCTTTGATACAAATGGTCATGTTATATATTTAAAAGGATTTAGTAAAACGTTAGCACCAGGTCTTCGCATCGCGGCACTTGCAGCTGAAGGTCCTATCTTTGAATGGTTATACGCCGTTAAGGCTTCGATGGATATTGGTAGTCCCTTATTGACACAAAAAGCACTACTTCCTTTTTTACGCGCGGAACGAATGAAAAATCATTTAGAAAAATTACGGACTGCTTTACAAATTAGACGCGATTTAACAATTGATGTATTATCTCCATTAAAAGAATTAGAATTTGAAATACCTAATGGAGGATTTAACTTATGGGTTACACTCCCTCAGTCAATCGATCCTTTTACATTATTACAAAAAGCGAATGAAGTAGATGTTTCTTTTTTACCCGGCACAGCTTGTCTGATAAACCATGAAAATCAATATAATCATTTGCGAATTAGTTATTCAATGTTAAATGAAAAAGATATGTTGATTGGATTAGAAAGATTACATGATACAATTGCCAAGTTTAAATCAATGATTTAAACTCTAAAACAACAACTAACCTCTTATTCACACAATAAAAAACCAACACTTTAAAATTTTATTAAAAGTCAAGATATAAGCTGAACCTATTATTAATAGTGAATTCTTATCTAATGTCATGCATTTTATATGTATAAAAATTAAAAGGATAGAAGAGCTTGAATAAATTCGCCCTATCTATCCTCTTTTTAAACACAAATGACTAATCATAGCGGACTTTGCTGTCACCAGAACCTGTATTGCTCTATTGCTATGCTCAAACTTCTTTTTATTACTACTTGTTCAATAAGAGGTGTTTTCTTCCTGCATGAAATTTATTTTATAGGGGATTCATTATACTTATTAAAACAACAACATGATATAGACAAAACCAAAGAATAAACATAATGGACTATAGAACCAAGTGTCATATCTAGCAAACTGAGAATGTTTAATTTTTTTGAAAAATCCAACAAACTTAAAATCACCAATTGCCCTAACAATGAAAACTAAAGCACAGACAATACTTCCGATTTTAGATAAACTATTTGCTTCGAACCCCTGCAAATAACCTACTTGAACAACAATAATGACACTAGCTAATAGAATAAGAATGGCTACGAATAATGTTCCCCGTATTCTCGGAGTAAAAGCAGGCTTATGTTCTCCCTCTTTTACTGGGATAACAGCAGCAGAACCCCATCGACCTCCAAAAGCCCAATAAATATGCAAAAAACTGATAAACCACAGAAGCCCCACAGCTACTACTATTAATAGTAATTTCATTTATTCGCCCCCAATTTCGTAACTTCAAAGATAACATACACTACCGTATGTTACAGTGAAAATTTTGTCCCTTCAGGTTTTATAACCATATTAGGGACATTTATTATCGAATAATCAATTATGCCTCAGCATAATTCTGTGACATCCGCCGGAGGCTTTCACTTCTTTCAGTGGATGTTTGGACACCCGCTGAAAGAAGTGAAAAGCTCAACCATTTTATCAATATCAAAATTAGGATTTGCTTCAAACCTTGTCATCCATCCTACATACGTTAAATAGGCAAGTCTCGCTCGATCAATTGATTCAGTTTCGTCTACGCCCATTTTTTGATACAATTTTGCAACACAAGAAATTCTTTGTTCTTCTATATCTACTAAACGTGTTGCCACAACAGGATCATATTTAGCCCAAGCATAAATACCATTCTCAATTTTTTTATCTCGATTAAAACTAATCTGTAATAGCTGTTCTAAAGAGGCATCCTGTTGCTCCATACTTTGAACAATCAGCCTTGTTGCATGTACTTCCCAAAAGTCGAGCATAGAATCTAAAAGCTCTTGATGGTCACGAAAATAGTGATAGAAGCTTCCTTTGCTTATTTTTAGCAATCGAGCAAGTGCTTCAATGCGAACTTTATGTATACCTTCATTAGCTAATTGTTGTAATCCTACTTTTATCCAGTCTTCCCTCGTTAATTGCATATTATCTCTCCAATAAAATACGGTAGCGTATGTTTTACGTTAGATTACTACTATTCTCATTTTTTGTCAATTATTCATTCTGTTTATTTTTATGAACTTTAATGTTGTTAATCGTAATATTGATCGTCATCACCCTTGATAAATTAGATAACACGAAAGTCCCTTCAGGATTACTGAAGGGACTTTTACACGTTTGCGAAAAGTCCCTTTATGTACAAGAAGCGCTTTTCAGTCTAAAACTATTTTTTCAGATTACATTGCTCTAGAAGCTTTTCTAGCATTTCCAAAGTAACTGGTTGTGCCTTGGTAGTTAGTTGATACCCGATCCGTCCATTCGTTTCTACAGTTGCTTGTTGTAAATTCTTGATTTCATGTATACCTTTTTCTCTCAGATGCATAAATAATTGTTGTTCTGACATTTTTGCACGTAATAAATTCTTTTTTAAAATCTCCCCGTTTTCTATAACAATAATGCTAGTTCCATTTAGAAACTTTTCTATTTTTCGTGATTTCAATTCAAAAAAATGAATGATAAGTAAAACACTCGCAAAAATAAACGCAGTAAAAATAGATGGGACTACTTTCCTACTTAATATAGGTTCTACAATAATACGACCTATAGAAACAACAATAATAATTTCAGCTCTCGTCATTTGGCTAACAGATTTACTACCTGTCAATTTCAAAAAAATAATTCCAGTAAGGATTAAAATAAAGCTTTCAAAAAGTATATTCATTACAGTCCAATCCTTTAATTGTGAATGTTACTAGTATTCCCATTAAAGGATTTTTATGATATTTCACACACTCATCAGACCATGAAGGATGTAAAGGTATCCATCCATACTCTTTATCTGCTTTATTATTTGAAGCTTCTCTCCCGGCTATTACTGGTATAGCACCAACTTTCTTTATTGCTTCTACTTGCGACTCATTACTAATCATTGCAAATACAATATGACCTTCTCTTATTTACATTAGCAATAAAGAACATCCTATTACACCAGTTGCACCTGCTACAAAAATTTGCATATGTGTTCCTTCTTATTTTGAATATCATAATTGAGACAAAACATATATAAAGTATGTGACAAATATTTGGTTAGTTTTTTCATTATTCATATGAAACGTATACTTTTAAAGGATTAATCATCCCTTGATTCAATTCCTCAAAACATTGTACGAGTGCAGTATAATCTATGTCATGTTCAAAAACTTCTTCTATAAATGGTGTTTGTTCTATTTTTCTAAAAAGCCAATCTGCATGCTTTTGATAATCATATCCGTCACTTGACCCAATGATTTGCAATTCTTTCCGATAAAAGTCGGCGGTTAATGCTAGTTCTTCTTTATTACCATCAGAAAGTATACATATTACACCATTATTATTAAGGGCCTTTTGCAATGTACGAAATCCGCTATTTGTAGCTGAACATTCAAAACCGTAATTATATGTTTCTATTATTTGCTCTTCTGAATCATATATGTTTTTCGCACCAAATTTCTTTGCAAATTCTCTTCTATTTCTATTAGGTTCAACAACATCCACATGATCCACACCTACATAGTATTTTAAGAAATAACAAGCGAGTAACCCCATAACTCCCATTCCAGTTATAAGTACTTTTTTATCTTGTCGCGGGTTTAGTTTTAATACTCCTTTAGCAGCATCACATGAAAGAATGGATAATAAGGCAACTTTAGGTTTTATATAACTAGGTACTCGAATTACTTTATGCCCCTTAACTATTCCTATCGATTGATGCCCATAAAAAGAAACTACTTTATCGCCTACGTTTAAATTTGTTACTTTATTACCAACTTGAATAACTTCACCATAACTTTCATATCCAGTTTCTCTCGGATATAAAGGATCAACATCTGAAATGTCCGATTCTTTATACTGTGGTAACTCTGCTCCAATACTTATTGCACCTGCAACTGTTTTAACGATAATTTCATCATCCTGTAATGGCCTAATTTCACCCGTTTGCCACTTCAGTTGTTTAGGCCCTTCTAAAACTAATTTATATTGTTCCATTCATATCCTCCCCTTTTATCTCGCTATTTGTGGGGATCTGGCTGATAATCACTGAGGGATGAACTATACCCCAATGATAAAAAAATGTATTTAACGTAGCTCTTAAACTATTTATCATAATTAATGTGAATGTTTCATCCGAAATTTAAGCTATAAAGTTGACTAGCAACCAACAGTGATAACATGGTAATTGAATTTGATAGATATGGAATTAATGAGCATGTAACTGGACAATATGTCTCAATTACGAAATTAAAAAGGATGTATTTGAATGTAAAGCATGCGGAAATATCTAATATGGTGTCATTCGAAATAATTACGAACGTATTCCCCACTCTTTTTGTAAAATCGTTATAAGTGATATTGTTATCGATCTAGATACCGACTATATTTATTTACCCAATCGATAAAATTACCCATGTCCTTATTTACTGTACATTTCTGCCCAGCATCTAATAGACAATTAACCATACATGAAGATTACTATTCTGATAACATTTTAAGAAAAGTTGTTGCCGCCCAAATGAAATACGCAAGTTGCGTCACGATATACATCGTAATTTCAAAACCTGTAAGCTTTCTTTCCCTTTTCATTTTCTTTAAATATCTATAAAAACAAAATGAACAAAGTAATAGTAAAACAATTGATAATTGGTATAAATTTTCAACCAAAAGGACCGCCATATACTTCATCCCCCTTAGATAATACGTATAGTTCAAGCATAACATAAATAAAGGTATTAATTACCAATTTATTGAAAGACAGATATTCCCCTAATTAAAACCAGTCACTCTTTTGAAATGCTTCAATACAATATTATGTAATCAACTACGTACTATATAATATGAGATTACTTTTTCTTTCACTGCACATGCTTAGGAGGAAGTTTTACATGCAATTGATTCATAACATACAAAAAAAGCGTTTAATAACCTATGTGACTACGATATGGCCAATTTATTACACGCTATTCAATCATTAAATATTACACTTCATAAAGTATCTCCTTTCATAACTTCACCAGCTAATCTCGAATACGGAAGAAACGTTATCTATAAGTCTGAATTTGTGGAGATTATAGTATTAAATTTTCCAAGCAAAGCAAAGACTTTTGTTCATGATCACGGAATATCTTTAGGATGTATCCTAATAGTCAATGGCACATTACAAAATATAACGTACGAAAACAATAGCGAACAGATTGAAGAGTTTACAGAGGGAAATATTTTTACCGTAAAAAAGATACTGTGCATAAAATGTATAACGCTACAGATTCAGCAGTAATAACATTCCACGTATATTCTCCACCATTAAAAGATGTACAAATATATGAGTAGTCTTTAGAAGGAGGAAATATGCAAAATTTGAAGGATTCTTATATAAAGAGTTTACAAGATGGAAGAAATGTTTGGCTCTATGGAAAGAAAGTAGATGTAACTACAGACAAAAATTTCGCGGGTACACTATGTACTATTTCTAATTTATTTTCATTATTCGATGATCCAATACGAAAAAACTCTGTTGGATATGTGAGTTCAAAAACGAAAGAGTTTGTCCATACAGCTTTTTTAGTTCCTAGTTCCTATAACGAATTATTAATGAGGAGAACCGCCTTTGAAACGTGGAGTTTTTTTACAGACGGTGTAATGAGTAGATTATCCGATTACGCCAGATCGAGACTTACTGGATGGTACGCATCAAGATATTTTTATAAAAAATTCGATTCACAGTTTCCAGATAAAATCACATCTTATTATGAAAAAGCTAGAGATAAACACTTGTTTATAAGTGTAGTTCAGCGTGATCCACAAATAAATCGATCTACAGAATCAACGTTGAATGTAAATGAATTAGGATTACTTAGAATTACGAAAAAAACTACCGACGGAATTTATTTAAATGGTGCAAAAATGATAGGGACTGCTTCCCCTTATTCAAATGATTTATTAATCTATCCATTAACAAAACTGACTGACGCTCAAAAAGATTTTGCTCATTTTCTCATTGTCGCAGCTAATTCCCCAGGATTACATATGGTTTGTAGAGAGCCATTTGCGAATAAATCCTCAAGTACAGTTGATTCCCCTATTAGCTCGCAGTATGATGAAATGGATGCACTATTAATCTTCGATAATGTATTTGTACCTTGGGAACGTGTTTTACTTTATAACAATCCTGAAGCACTATGGGCAATAAAATCAGATGTAGCTTCTAGTTGTTTAGCTTATCATCAAGCAATTATACGATTACTAGTAAAGCTCGAATTTATAACTGCAATCGCTTGTGAAATTGCTGAAGCAATCGGTGCTAATACTTATTTGCATGTCCAAGAGAAACTCGGGGAATTAATTATGCAAATTGAAACAATTCGAGCTCTCTTAATTGCCTCAGAAATTGAAGGTACTATTTATGAGAACCAAACATATTTGCCAAACTTTAAATATATTGAAACTGCAAGAAATCTTGGTTCGAAATATTATCCCCGCGCAATAGAAATTTTACAATTAATTGGAGCAGGTGGCTTTATTCAACTACCTTCCAGCATGAAAGATTTCCAAAGTCCGATATCGGATTTGTTGAAAAAACACTTTAAAGGAACGAACATAGATGCTGAACAACGTACAAAGCTATTTAAATTAGCATGGGATATTGTCGGAAGCCCACTAGGATCCAGACACGAATTGTACGAAAGGTTTTATGCAGGAGATCCAATACGGAATACAGCTACCCAATATGTAAATTACGATAAAAATCACTTTAAAAAGATGCTAGGTAAATATTTACATTAATGAAAAAGAGCACTCTTCACTAAGAGCGCTCTTAAAAATATTATACTGCCTTAATTTTGATTTAAAACGTTCTCCTCAAAATATTTTCCCCAATCTGGTCGTCTTCCATCCATATCTGTAAATCCATACTCTCTTCCTAATTCCCATGAACTTAGCGCTAGTCCCGTTTTTTCATGAACATTTGGATCACTTGCTAAAGATGCAATTGCTCTGCCAACAAAGAAAGGAGTTTCCGATGCGATAAAATGAGGATCTTGCTTTGCTCCGTCTCGCCAATTCTCCTCTGTTACACCAAATATATCTAACATCGCTTCTGAACGAAGGAATCCTGGGCTAACTGCAACCGCTGTAATATTATGTTGCTCTAAATCTTTCGCCATTGCTTCTGCTAAATGAATTGTTGAGACTTTTGCTAAACTATAGTACAAATTACCTCGATATTGATAATCGACACCATCTGTAATTTCAATAACAAGCCCCTTCTTATTTTTCACCATTAATGGTACACCGTAGTAGCTCGTCATCATATGAGAATGAACCGCTCTTTGTTGCATTAATAATCCGTTATGTAGATTGTGTTCCCAGAAAGGTTTCTCCCATTCAGTTAAAGGATCACCACCCCAAACATCGTTTACTAAAATATCAAGCTGTCCATTTTGTTCTTCTTGAATCTTTGTAAATAAAGCTTTAATATCTTCTTCTACTGTATGGTCAACACGAACTGCGATTCCTTTTCCGCCTTGCTTTGTAACAAGCTCTGCCGTTTCTTCAATCGTTTCAGTTCTTCCCATACAGGATAAATTCCCTTTAGTACTTCTTCCTGTTACATATACAGTTGCACCCGCTTCACCAAGCATCATCGCAATGCCTCTTCCAGCACCTCTTGTTGCTCCGGCCACAACCGCAACTTTACCCTGTAATGGTTTCATATCATTCTCCTTCATTTTTATCACTAAGTTTAATTATTTTTGGTATATGCTCACTATCATATTCTTTCGTATAGATTTCTCCATCAGGAGTAACAAATTGTAACGTAATTTTACCACACACGCCATTAATAATTTCAAATTCACCTTGTAGATTTGAAATAGCACGCTCTTTACTTTTAATGGAATCTTCATAAATTTTCACATTAGATATAGGTTCGTTGTTATGATCCACTATAACACCTCTCGAATACATAGCAACTGCTATACATTTGTCACTTTCTTTACTATTGATAATAATTACAAGTGCTCCAATAACTATAGTAATACATACAAACAAGGCTATTATTTTTCGTTTCATAACAAACCTCCTTATACGTATTATTCTTTTTTAAATTGAAAATCTAGACGTCCCAATTGTTTTACTTCCTCAATTACTTTGCGAATACCTTCTTCAATCTTATCTTCCTTTACATTCGATACGTTTAACTTCAACAACCTTTCTTTATGAAAATCATTTAAATAATTTCTATCAATAGAATCAATACTTATTTGATTTTCACTTAATTTTTTTATAAGTATTTCCGTCACTATGTTTTTCTGCATTTCTAAACAAGTGTGTATTCCCAATGTATTTTGCTTATTATATGTAAACAAAGATGGGTTTTCATTTTGCACTTTTTCCAATGTTTCTGCTAGTTTTATTGATCTATTGTAGTACGAAGCTTTAATTTTATGTTTATGCCGATCAAACATTCCGCTCTTTATATAAATTTCTAAAGCAGCTTGAGAAATCATCGGACTATCAATATCTAATATCTTTTTATATTTATGGAAATCATTTGCGATGGATGGCGGAATGACTGCAACTCCAACTCGTAAACCTGGAAAAATAATCTTTGAGTAACTTTTCAAATATATAACATGGTTACAATTATCTTGACTGTAAAAAGGATCTACTTTTGAATCAGTCTCTAAATCTGCTAAATAATCATCTTCCACTATAAATACATTATATTTCTTCGCAAGTTTAATAATCTTTTCTCTCTCTTTTTTAGAATACGACGTTCCAAGTGGATGGTGAAACCTTGGAGTTGTATAAAAAAATTTAATTTTTTCTGTTTTGAATACCCTCTCTAGTTCCTTTAAATCTATCCCTTCATGCGTACGCTTAATTCCGATTACAGGAATGTTATTTATTTCTACATATTCAATATATAAATGGTAACTTGGTTGTTCAATTAGTATTGTGCTATGTCCATTTGGAAATGGTATAGAAGTTAATATAGCAAGTGCTTGCTGGACACCTGACGTTATAAATATGTTTTCTTCATTAGTGAAAACTTGATAGTTTGCTAATTGTTTTTGCACAACCGAAATTAAAGATGGTAACCCTTTCGGTGTTCCGTATATAAACAAATCATTCTTATATGTATCAATCGCTTTATTAATGCAATGCTGAAAATCTAAGTATGGAAAAACATCGGGATCTGGTGCTGAAGAAGCAAAATCAATCATCTCGTTATTTTCTATGTAACTCCCAGATTTCTTAACAACATAGTATCCACTTTGAGGTACAGAATAAATAATATGGCGCTTTTCTAATTCATGCAGCGCTCGTATTACAGTCGCCTTATTACATTCATATTGCGTAACAAGTGACCGTATAGACGGTAATTTCTTCCCTTCTTTTATCTCTCCATTTTGAATCATACGTTCTAAGTCATTTAAAACATGTAAATATTTATACATCATTACACCCCCTACATTTAATTTGTACCGGTACAGTTTGCATTTGTTCACATTGTAGCACTAGATCATAAAGATTACTATGTACGTATACTGGCCAGTAAGAAATTAACTACTATGAGGTGAAATTATGAAAAATACAACAAAAGCATATTTATCAGCGTTACTCTATTCTTTAATTATTGGATTTTCATTTATGTTTGTGAAACTAGCATTAACCATTACGAGCCCTCTTGATACTCTTGCTCATCGTTTTACAATTGCTTTCATAGCAGCAAGCATTCCGATTATTTTCGGTTTTGTAAAGTTAAATATATCATTCAAAAACATACTTGCCCTTTTGCCACTCGCAATATTTTATCCAGCACTGTTCTTTGCTTTCCAAGCATTTGGTCTAGTATATACAAGTTCATCTGAAGCTGGAATTATACAGGCTGCTATCCCTATATTTACAATGATACTCGCTTCATATTTTTTAAAAGAATATACGAATACTTGGCAAAAAATATCAGTATGTATTTCTGTCATAGGTGTCATTTATATATTTGTTATGAATGGTATAGGGGCTCATGAAACGAGCTTTATCGGTGTTATTCTCATTTTATTATCGGCATTATCATCTGCTTGCTACAATGTATTAACTCGAAAAATGACAAAGAAATTCAAGCTGATGGATTTAACATACACAATGACAGCAATCGGTTTTATTAGTTTTAATTTCATCGCAATCATTGACCATATGAACAAAGGTACAATAACTGTATACTTTAAGCCATTTACGAATGGAACATTCCTTATCTCCATTTTATATTTAGGATTACTATCTTCCTTACTGACAGCATTATTATTAAACTATTCACTATCTTATATTGAAGCAGCCAAAATAAGTGTTTTTAGCAACTTATCTACACTTATTACCATTATCGTAGGCGTTGTATTCTTACACGAGCAAATTGCCTACTATCATATTGTCGGTACACTTATGATTGTTCTTGGAGTAATAGGCACAAATTTTCTAGAAAAAAAAGGAATCATAGCGAAAAAGAAGAATACCTCCTTGAGTAAATAAAAAGTGAGGGGTAAATAATGCAGAACTCTAATACGATCGATATCCGTAATATACATGAGCTAGAGAACGAATTATCTACTTTATTAAGTAAACCCATTTCTTCAGGAGAAGATTTAGAAAATTGGCTGAAAATACAGTCGAAATTAATATGGGAAATCGAAGAACAATTGAGATCACACTATATTGACTTTCAATGTAATACAGATAACAAAGAAATAAAAGATACGTTTGAATATGATCAACAATATGTAAGGCCTCTTTTGAAACGTTATCAAAATTCCTTTGATAATAAATATTTAGAGTCACCATTTCGAATGCAACTTGATCCAAAAACTTATAGCTTACTAGATAAAAAAATAAAAAATGCGCAAACATTATTTTGTGAAAAGAACATTGATTTAGAAGTAAAAGAAGACAAATTAGTAACCGAGTACTTCGAAATTACAGGCAGTTTGACTGCACTATGGGATGGCGAAGAAAAAACAATTACTGAACTACAGTCTTACTTACAAAATCCGAATCGTGATATACGAAAAAAAGCAAAAACGCTCATTTCCGAAAAATTTTTATCTGTTGAAAATAATTTACAACATATTTTAAATGAATTAATTGCAATCCGTCACCAAAAGGCAAAAAACATTCAATTAGATAATTATCGTGATTATATGTTTAAAAAACATGAACGTTTTGATTATACGGCTGATGATTGCTATGAACTTGCAGAATCCGTTCGTAAATACGTTGTGCCACTTATTGATAATATATTTAATGAGAAAAAAGCTGAACTTCAAGTAGATACACTTCGTCCGTGGGATCTAAAAGCAGCCGCTCCAAATCAAAAAGTATTAAAACCCATTGAAGACGAGAGTGATTTAATCGAAAAAAGTTCTCATATTTTACAAAAACTAGACCCAGAATTTTCTGCATTATTGAGCCGTATGCATAAAAATGATTGCTTAGATTTAGAAAGTCGTAAAGGAAAAGCACCTGGAGGATTTTGCGAACACTTACCTGCTTCTCAATTATCTTTTATTTTTATGAATCTCAATCATACACATTATGATGTTACTACTTTCCTCCATGAAATGGGCCATAGTATTCATAATGAATGTATGAAGCAGCTAAAGCTACAAAAATATTTAGAAATCCCTTCAGAATCAGCTGAGCTAGCCAGCATGACAATGGAATTGTTTTCGATGGAGTATTGGGATACATTTTATGAGAATACAGAAGAATTTATAAAAGCAAAATTAGATTTCTTTAAAGATATTGTTAAGTATTTACCACAAATGGTTATCGTTGATCAATTCCAACATTGGATGTATGAAAATCCAAATCATACTGCTAAAGAAAGAAATGAAAAATATTTAGAATTACATAACACTTACCAATCGAATGTGGTAAATATTGAAGGTTATGAAAACTGGATAGCAACTGGCTGGTTACCTGTACTACACATATTCGAAATACCATTCTATTATATCGAATATGCAATCGCGCAACTTGGTGCATTGCAAATGTATAAACAATATAAAGAGAATCCTAAACAAGCACTACAAAATTACAAACAAGCATTATCCCTAGGTAGCTCTGAATCCTTACCAGAGGTATATGAAGTAGCTGGAATTCGTTTTGATTTTTCTAGTGAGACAATAAAAGAATTAATGGCATTTGTAGAAGAAGAATTAAATTTACTTGAACAAATATAAGTAAAAAAGATGCACCTATACTTTTAGGTGCATCTTTTTTACTGTATTCTCTTCTAATTAGTTTCAATTTTCATCTCGCTTTATTAATAAGCTCTATATATTGTAGGTCCCCATATCCTATTGTTGGAAAAAGATTAAATAACCTTTTTAATAACTCTTGTGTTGGTAAATCTTTATTTTTGGAGATATACTTTACTACTACATTATTTTCTTTTAGCATTTCTAAATATAAATCTATCGCCTGATACATTACAGGTAGTACCTCATGAGATGGCTTTTTATGATTTACTAGAACTTCATTGTAAACAGAAAAATAGTTCCCTAATTCAAGTTCAATTTGACTAACTTTAAATTCATCCTCTCTGAAGCTATTTAAGTATACTTTTCCCTTATAACCAGACTGTTCAAGGTAAGAAAGTACTGTAAGTAGATTCATTTGGCAAAACATATCTTCACCGAACCATAAAACAATACATTTATACTCTTTCTTAAAAAGATTCTCTAAAGGATGAATAACCTTTTTCGTATAATTTTCTACAGTACCTTGGTGTCCTTCTGCCCTTGTTTTAATAAACTCATCATCAAAAATCTGTGCAGTAGTCGTATTTACACACATAGCTTCATTAAATGGAGCGTAATCAGACTCCCCCATTAGTTTTTCACTTTTAAATTCTTCATACATAAATTGACCATTTAATATATTTAGTACATCTTTATCAAACAGCTCACTCTTCGCATTTCGTAACTGATCAACTTCAATTTTTCTAGAAAAATTCATTCTATCCCACTCCTTTCCATCATTGATTGAGAGTTTAATAAATGATTGAACCGGTATTTTGTTAAGTTGGAATTTTCCTGGGGTTATACCAAAAACAGTTTTAAATGCTCTACTATAAGCCTCTTGCGAAGAGTAATCGTAATCAAATGCGATATCAATTATCTTTCTATCATTCGTCAAATCTTCCGTTGATAAATACAATCTTCTAAGAAGAATATATCGTCTAATACTTATCCCTGTTACTTGATGAAATTTAAACGAACAGAAGTAAGGAGAATATCCCATATAATTAGATAATTTATCTAATGAAAACTTCTTTTTTAAATTGCCCTCAATCCATTCAATCATTAGCTGTATATGTTCATTCATTTATCCCCCTCCTCACTAAATATTATAAGAAGTATCCACTTCTCTCTTTTGATATTTCTTGTGGTTTATAACATTAACCACCCTCTAGAACCTTTAAATATCATATGTAATTACTCATTTCATATTTTTTCAGCTATCTTATTTTTCCATACATTTACTTAACTTTCTAATAAAGTGAAACTTTAATCAGTGGGAAGTTTGTTCCTCCCCACTGATTATTATCCCATACTAATCGGACTTTTACGGGATAAATCTTTTTTAAAGGATTCTACCAAATAAAACACGAAATTTGTAAGTTAAGGAACTAGTAGTTTTGTAAGTGGAAAATTTATGTTTGGAAAGGAAGTTAAAATGAATAATATAGAAAAAGAGATACTTAAACTAATTAATAAACTATATCCATTGGATTTTATTGAAATGAAACCAATAACAAATGAAATGTATCAATGTCTCACAGCACAAGGTACTTACTTCGTTAGAATTACAAACTATAAAACATATGAAGAGCAATTAGAAGAAGTTACATATACGAACTTTTTATATCAAAAGGGCTTAGGAGTCCCTCTAATAATACCTTCTTTAAAGGCGAATTTAGTAGAGAAAATAACATTAGACAAAGAAGTTTTTGCTGTATTATATAAAGCTGCTCCTGGTATACATTTACCAAGAAACGAATGGAATTCTAATGTATTTAAAAAGCTCGGTCAACAAATTGGAAAATTACATCGTATATCTAAAGACTTTGAAAGAGTTCAACCGGTAAATCATATAAACGATTGGTATGAAAATGAAGAGTATAATTTTCTTAACTATATCCCAAAAGAAGAAACTACTATAAGAGAAATTGCATCTGACGTTTTAACTTCTATAAAGGAGCTGCCAAAGTCCACTTCAAATTACGGCTTAATTCATGGAGATTTATGGTTAGAAAACATATTAGTGGACAATGATTTAAATTTAACAATGATTGATTTTCAAGACTGTGAAAAACATTTTTACATATTCGATTTAGCTGTTCCAGTCTATAGCGCGATAGAATATTCTTTCGTTGGGAATGGCAACATAGTCGACTATGAGAATTCTATTACAAAAGCAATAATCGACGGATACCAGGAGGAAAATGATCTACCTAAAGAAATGATAGAACAGCTTCCATTGTTTATTAAATTAAAGGAGATATTCGAATATAGTTTAATACATATGTATTGGAATAAAGAAGAGTTAACTGAGGAACAAGTACGGATAATGAACCTTTATAGAATAAAGATTGAAAAAAGCCATTCTTTAAACACAGTTGGTTTCCTATGAAGTACACCCAATTGTTACATTCAGTTTAACAATTGGGTGTACTTTTCTATAGATAAGTTTTCTTCAAAAGACAAAATACAAGGAGCGAAACGATATTTAATCGTACAGTGGCACCTATTTTTCAATCCATTCAACGGATTTATCTAGCTTAATACCATCCTCGATATTACTTTCTTCCAAAGTATTTGCCCTAGCTTGAATACAAATAAAATAGAGAGGTTCACTTGAATTGTTACGCCAAATTCTTTCCCCCTCTTGTGCCACCCTTATGACAGTACCCTCTTTGATTTCAAGAATTTCATCATCAATCTTGAATTCCCCTTGTCCTTTGACGAAGATATACAGCTCTTCATTTTCTCTATGCTTATGATAAAAGGGCATTGAAATGCCTGGAGGGAAAACATTTAGTGAAACTTCCATCCCTGTACATTGTAATTCATCTTTAAGAAATACCTTTCCAGGAGCTTTAAATGGATTTCCATTTTTATATTGAAGCAGATCCTCCCACTTTCCTACTTGAACAGCACTAAAATTTTTACCTTCCATTGTTGAATTAACAAATTGACTCATTTGTATTCTCCTCTCATATTTGTTTTCCATAATTCGACTTTTAATTCTCTAATAAATGAATAAATCCTCTCACAGAAAGAAACCGAATAGTCTCTTTTTCACGGTAAAAAAACGGCTCAATTAGCCATAATATTTTATTAAGAAGTTTATTAGTAAAGATTGTTTTTTACATATTTATCTCTACATTTATTTTATTTAGAATTTCTAAAAAACGAAGCAATCCAATTTTTATTAATTAATATTTATTTAAAATTGTAAATTAAGGCCTCAGCAGCTTCCATCACAATCTCACTTAAAGTTAGTTGAGCATGTGGTGTTAATGCAATATCTTCAACTGTCATGCCTGATTCAATTGCTAAACCCATTTCTGCAATTATTTCTGATGCACCATTACCCACGATTTGAGCACCTACTAATACACCATCTTCTTTACGCACCAATAGCCTCAAGAACCCTTTTCCTTCATTTGATACAAGTGCACAACCGTTTGCTGAAAATGGGGATTGAATCACTTTTACTTCCATGCCTTCTGCCTTTGCTCGCTCTTCAGTATAACCAACTGTAGCTAATTCAGGATTTGTGAAACAAACTGCTGGAATTGCCAAGTAATCAACACATGATAGTTCACCAGAAATAGCTTCAGCAGCTACTTTTCCTTCGTAAAATGCTTTATGTGCAAGCTGCGGACCAGCAATAATATCACCGATAGCAAAAATGTTCGGAAGGTTAGTACGGCATTGTTGATCAATTTTTAATAAACCGCGGTCAGAAAACTCAATACCGATTTTTTCAAAACCCATATTTTCAGTATTAGGACGACGGCCAACCGTTACTAATACGTAATCAGCGTCAACTTTCTTTTCTTCACCATCAATTTCGTAGGTAACAATTACACCATTTTCAACTTCTTCAACACCTTTAGCGGATGCATCTACTATTACTGTAACACCTTTGTTTATAAGGTCTTCTTTCACAATTTGAGTCATTTGTTTATCGAAGCCAGTTAAAATATCTTTACCTCCTTCAATAATTGTTACTATAGAACCGAGGGAAGCGTAAGCAGAGCCCAATTCAGTACCAATGTAACCACCACCGATTACAACCAATTTACTTGGAGCTTCAGTTAAACTAAGTGCACCTGTAGAGTTAATCACACGTTTTGTAAATTTAAATGCTGGAATTTCAACTGGGCGTGATCCAGTAGCTATAATTGCATTTTTAAATGTATATGTTTGAGTTGCATCTTTATTGGTTACTCGTATAGTGTTAGCATCCATGAAATAAGCTTCACCTTTTATCACTTCTACTTTATTGCTTTTTAATAACCCTTCTACACCACCTACTAATTTCTTTACAACGTTGTTTTTAAATTTTTGTACTTTTGCGAAGTCCACATTTACACCAGAAGAAAAAATACCCATATTTTCTGAATGCTTTGTTTCCTCAAAACGATGACCTACAGAAATAAGTGCCTTAGATGGAATGCAGCCGACGTTAGCACATACGCCACCAAGATTCTCTCTTTCTATAATTGCCACTTGTTTCCCTAATTGTGAAGCTCTTATTGCAGCAACATATCCTCCAGGTCCAGAGCCAATTACGATTGTTTCTATTTCTCTCATATCCTTTTTCACACTCCTCCAAAAATTAGAAACAGGTAGGCCGAAATTGTTCATACTCTACACATTTTTCAATTTACTATTTTGTATTAGTACCATTCTTCTCTCATCCGTTTTTTCATAGTTCCATCATGGAATTTCTATTAAGTGATCACCCCCTCAAAAAAGAAACCGAGCAGTCTCTTTTTAGCGATAAAAATTACGGCTTACTTGGCCGTAATTTGTTTTTCCAATTCATCTAAAAGTCGTGACGATACTGTATCAATATAGACTGTATCTTGGTATAAGCGTGACAAGGCAAGTGCTCCTTCAAGAGAAGAAATCCAGATGATAGCAATCTGCTTTGCTTGAGTATCTGGTTTTAACTCTCCTTGCTCAATTCCATACGTAATAATCTTTTCAATTATTCCAAGTAATTGATTCATCGCTATCTGTGCTTGTACTGCCATGAGAGGATGGGAATCATCTGCTTCTAACGTTACGTTCATGATTGGACACCCTCCAGGAAGAGGATCATTATTAATGAGAGATGTAAAAACTGAAATAAAAGTTTTTAACTTATCCAATGTATTGGATGCTTTTTTTATCTCTTCGACATAACGCACTCCCATTTGTGAAGTTGCGTGCTGAAAGGCTTGAACAGCCAAGTCATCTTTATTTTTAAAGTGACGATAAATACCACCCTTCTCCAGCCCAGTCTCTCGCATAATATCAGAAATTGAAGAACCACTATAGCCCTTTACATTAAACAGAGCAGAGGAACGATCAAGAATCATTCTTTTTGTTAATTCACCTTTACGCATTGTGTCCCCCTAAAAGAAAACGTTTGGTCTCTTTTAAGTATATGACAAACCGAAAAGAATTAGCAAGAAAAAAATAACAGGGAATATCAATGAGTAAAAAACAAATGATACACCATCCTTACAAGAATCAGAATAAATACATGAAAAACATCTTTTATTTACAGAGGTTTAGTCTCTGCCAGTCTAGCTGCACTAATTATAGGAGCCCACTGGAAAATTTCATCTCTTAATAAACCTGTTTTTTTGCAATATATATGTAAATACATTTCAGCTAATTCCACTGAATTCTGTGAATACAATAAGTATGTCCGAAACACATCTGCACGAATATCACCTGAACTAGCATCAACCCAATCTATAATATTCACATCACCATTACTCATAATTAAATTAAACGGATGAAAATCACCATGACATACTCTAGGTTCAAATGTGATTTAATCTAACTTTTTTAATATATTTCCCTTTTGTTTTTCATCCAGATCATGTACGGAGTTAATTTGACGATAAAGCCTTTCTTCCATCGGTTCTATTTCATTAGAGTTCACAGATATAGCATGAATTTTTTGTTGTATACTTACACAAATACTTATGAAATACTCCTCTTTACTCAAATTATTAAGCAAAAGCTCACCAACACTTTCCCCTTCTACATATTCCATAATAATAGCTTGTCTACCTTGTATCTCTGTAACTTCAAATACTTTAGGAACGTGTAAACCACATGAATATGCATACTTTTGTTTTTGTGCTTCGTATAGAGATTCTGTATTAGGGAAGTATTCTTTAAACAATTTCACAACTTTATTATCACAAAGATAAATTTCAGCCGTATTTCCTTTGGCTATCGGATTTCCTAGATTCAATTCATTTCTCTCCTTACAGTAAATTAGAATAACGCCTTATAGTCCTCTATAAATTCAGTGTAATTATACTGAAACCCTTCTTCATGAAAATGAAAAAAACTTACCCCCTCCTATAATTATATAGAAAGTGGTAAGTTTAATTTTCTAGGAATATCGGAATGAAACTCCGGTGTATGCAAAACAGAAAATGAATACCCTTGTTGAATAAACAATACTTCAGTATGTTTACTTTCAAATGGAACACCATTTTTCTTAAATTTATTTTGGATTTGTTGTAAAAACGCATGATCCGGTGTTCCAAATGAAACATGTACTTTCGGTGGTAAAGCTTTCATCGCGATTGGAATCCACGGTCGCTGCCACCAGGTTGCAACGATATATGCAGTGCCACCTATAACAAAGTTGAAAATATCCCCATCTTCCTTCGTTTTCATGTCTAGATTTGATTTCAACCATTCCGTAAATACAGGTACACTTTTAACCGGAAGACCAATTTCCCTTACGTATAAAATGTTTAACGGTGAATGCGGGACTAATACCTCTTCTTTAACATAACTATGTGCGATAATTTCGAGAAGATTTCCATCACCATCTTTAAAGTATAAATTGAATAGACCGCTCTCCTCACCAATTGTATGACCATCTTTCCATTTCACAATGAGTAATCCAGAACCTTCAAGCCATCTTACTGTTTCATGAAATTTTGAATATGGAATCTCAAAGGCGAAATGTGCAGGTGCAATTGGTTCATATACTTCTTGAAAACTAATTGTTGTATACGGTGTTACTTCAAATTGAATATATGATGCGGTTTCTTTTTTTATTGGAAAAGATAATATGTCTTTATAAACTTGTTTTACCCCTTCTATAGAAACCGTTTGTAGTTTTATATCTGATATATGTGTAATCACTTTACATTCCCCCTTGTTTCTTATTATCTATTCTTATTGTATTACACTTATAAATAGATAAAATCAAACCGAAGGGTGGATTTTTCGTGTAAAAACTACAACTTTAGTATGAATATGTTAGCTCCAATTACTTTTTATTTCCTCTATAACAACTTCTGGTTTATCCCAGTGTAACAAATGTGTAGTATCAGGAATTTCTTTTACTATACTGTCAGTTTTCTCTGCATTCTTTCCCACAAAAAAACTGATTTTCTTTTAAAGAAAATCAGCTTTTACGTTAAAATACACTATGATTTAACAGCAATAATCATAAACCTTTTTGAATTCGTACGAATACCTTTTTCGGAACTATTAGCGTCAATGAACTTTTGTAAAATATTAAAGTCCTCTTCTTTTTCTCCAAATCTAGGAATAATAGGCGTATGTTTTAATAAGAAAATAAGATCCTCAGGAGTACTGTAATAATCAGTAACATCATATTCACGTACTTGTACGAGTTCAAATCCTGCACTAATAAGTTCATCCATATACTTATCTTTTAACGTTCCATCTTTTTCACCTAAGCATTGCCCTCTACCAAATGCTTCTTTAAGATTTAATTTATCATGTTCGCTAACTTGTTGTGTTAAGAAAAAAGCACCTTTTTTTATTACTTTTGCCAATTCAGATGCTACAAACGGCGCATGACAACTTGAAGCAATATCAAAATGAGCATGCGGAAACGTTAAAGCTTCAGAATCCATTTGAAGAAATTCAACGTTTTGTACACCGGCTTTATTCAAATTGGAATGTGCTGTTTTGATCATTCCAATAGAATTATCTATTCCAATTAATAATTTGGCTGAAGATGCTATGTTAAGTACATTTTCTCCTCCACCTGTACCAACATCAAGTAAAATATGTGATAGTTTACATCTTACTTTCACTTCACTATAAAAGTCCCAGGTGTCTCCTACAGTCTCACATTTTAGCTTACTAAAATCCCAGCCGTTTTCACTTCCCACTTTATCATAAAAGTTTTTGTACTCTAATTCATTCATTTTATTATTTCCCCTTTGCAAAAATGTATTAAATGTTTATGATGATCCCCGAAATAGACTCAAAGTTGATATTTTCGTAAATCTCCTTTTATATCTGGTACGCATTTTTTCAGCCCCGAACAACTAGTTACTTCGAACGATACAGCATTTCATCTATATCACCTCATCTGGAAGACTCCATATATAATAACCTATAACACTATTTAATTGTATATTATAAAATATAAATTATTAAAACGATATGTTTCGACACATCACATTTAGTTTGCATAATAATATTATAGTTTGTTTTTATCGATATATTCTAAATGTCCTCTTCCCCAACCACACATACTATCCAAAACAGTACTAACTGTTTTTCCATGCTCAGTTAAGCTATATTCCACTTTAGGTGGTATTTCTTGATAAATTTCGCGTTTTATTAGTTGATCGTGCTCTAATTCACGAAGCTGCTTCGCTAATGTTCCTTGAGAAATGTCTGGTATTAATCGCTTTAATTCACCAAACCGTTTCGTTCCATCTGTTAATAATATAAATAAAATGAGTGGTTTCCATTTACCTCCGATTATTTGTAATGTTGCTATTACCCCTTTTAATTTCGGATCCTCTAAATTCATTTTCCTCACCACTCCCCCCAGTAATTTTTTATATTATGTATCCATACAACAAGCGATTAGTACGAAATTCGCGACTAAGTACATATAAAGTGCGTACTTTTCAGTAGTCATTTTTTAACGAATAATAAAATTAACACAACTTATTTTAAATCTTATATTAAGGGAGATGTTTAATCATGTCTATTACTGTGTTAAAAGATAAACATATCGTTATCATTGGCGGGAGTTCTGGTATTGGATTAGCAACAGCAAAACAAGCAATTGAACAAGGCGCACATGTTATTATTGCAGGACGCTCGGAAGAAAAATTAAAAGTTGCTCGAGAATTAATAAATAACAACCATCTTCAAACTTATGTATTGGATAATCAAAATAAAGAGCAATTACAAGATTTTTTCAAGACCGTTGGGAATTTTGATCATTTATTCACACCGGGAGCCTCTTACACACTTGGACCAATAACCGCTACAGATGATATTGCTGAAAGCAGCTTTATCGGAAAGTTTTGGCCACAATATTACGCCGTAAAATATGCGATTCCTTTTCTTTCAAAATCTGGATCTATCGTGTTAATGTCCGGTGCATTTAGTCAAAGACCACTTAAAGGTGCACCTGCTTATGGCGCTTGTAATGGTGCTATTGAAAGCTTAGGGAAAGCTTTAGCTGTTGAATTAGCTCCTATTAGAGTTAATGTTGTTTCTCCTGGAACGATACGAAGAGAGAATGAACAAAATGAGAAAAGACTAGCTGCTTATGAAGATTATAAATCTCTTTCTCTTGTACAGAGACCTGGGTATAATGATGAAATTGCACATACTGTCCTGTATTTAATGCAAAATGATTTTACTACAGGTAATGTATTATTTCCTGATGGAGGATACACATATCATTAATTTATAACAATTCAATGCCTCCTTAGATTAACTAGTATTAAGGAGGCTATTATTGTTAATCAACGAGTCCTTTGTGCTAAATATTTTCAGATGGAAATAAAGTAAAAAAGGCATATACGATACCTTTTTTACTTTATTGTTTATTTGTTTATCGGATAACAAACCTCTGTAACCCACTTATTAGGATCTGATTCCATCGCTGGACTAACGTGATAAATATTAAACATCGGTCCGGCTAATTCATAACCTTCCGTTTCAATCCATTTTGCTGCCGCCTCATTTACAGCTGTCATTTGTTCATAACTTCCGTTAACTGTTATTGAAGCTACATAGGATGGATCTATCTTTTTGAAATTAACATCTTTTGTATTTTCATGCTCCCCTAAAATATTTATCTGTATTTCTACATCCACATCATTTTCCTTATATTCTTGATCATGGAATGTAGCAATACTATAACTCGGATTAGCTATACTAATATTTTTAACATTAATTTTTTGCATCAATATACTCCATAAATCCCCTTCGCAATTATACGATGGAATAACCTTTCTAACACTTGCTACATTTCTTTCTGGAATTTCTTTTAATGAAACATGATAGTTCATTTCAATAACATCCTCTCTCATCGTTTTCATTGAGTCTTCGAGGAGACGTAATTGTTTTTTGAGATTGTCCATTTCTTCCTTTACTCGAGCACTACGATTTTCAAATTGTGATTTTATTACTTCAATATTTTCACTCTCTACTAATTCTTTAATAGTGGCAATATTAAATCCCATATCTTTTAACACTTGAATTTGATTTACTTTCTTTAATTGGGCTGCTGAATAAAATCGATAACCACTTTGCTCATCGACTTTTACTGGTTGTAATAATTCCACTTTATCGTAATGTCTCAACATACGTATGCTAATGGAAGAAAGTTTTGAAAAATCTCCTATTTTGAACATTAGTTCCTCCTATTTATTACAATTATTCGAAGCTCAACTTAAGCTTAAACAATGACATTGTGTGAGAGTCAACTATTTATAACAGTTTATACAATTATTTAATGTATTATATTTATATAATTAAAAACTCTTACGACTTATTTACCAATTCACTTTTCAACGCAATATATATTGATATTAATCCATTTATATTCAATAAAGTAACTATAATACTAATGAGCAACGCTACATCTGCAGAAAACATTTTAATCGTCTGCCACGGTGAATTTGTACTATAAATAAGAAGTGGAATTAAAGTAATAGATAATATTAGAAATAAACTCCCTAGAAAAATCCAGGTCATTTTTTTACAAATTTTCTTACGTTTATACTTTATTATTAACATAATTGCTGTAATAAAAAGTGAGAATATTAATATTGACATAATAATTTGAACTATTGGTATATTTTTTGGTATATCAACCGGTTCTTCACCATTCAAAATATTAATAATCCCTTTTTAAAATTCTGGTAGTGATGCTTCTTCTAAAACATGATTTTTATTCGTTAAAATCACAACACCCCAGCCAGTTTCATTTAAAATAAATATTTCTGCATGTGAATCAGGAGTTGAGCCTGAATGCCAAACCATCTTTTCGTTTCCATTTATATTTGTTGTCCTCAGTCCAAAACCATAATATTTCGCTGAATCTATTTTATATAATGGAGATAAATAAAGATCCATACTATCTTTATTTAAAAATTGTGTATGCTCTTGCTGATTCAAAAACTTAATGAATTGAATCATATCTTCTAGATTTGCTGTAATATATCCATATGGTGTCCCACCATTATCATACGACACCGTACTTTTTCTTGGTATTCCAAACCATGATTGATAACCTGTTAAATAACCCTTTTTATAAGACTCTTCACTATTTGCTGCTGCACCATTCATTCTTAATGGCTGAAAAATTTGCTTCTCCATATAAGTAGAATATGTCTCTTTTGAAACTTCCTCAATAAGTGCACCAAGAACGAGATAATTTGCATTACTATATTGATATTTTTGTCCTAGGGGAGCAGTTAATGTTACATTCGACAGTTTCATTACATTTTCTTTTATAGCCGTAGTAGTCTTTGATTGCTTATCTGATAATACTAAACCTTCATAGGTACTCATTCCACTTGAATGTGTTAGTAGATGTTGGATTGTTATATTTGAGGCCGATTGATTATCTTTTACTTTAAACCAAGGAAGATGTTGTTGAACTGAATCCTCTAAATTTATTTTTTTATTTTCTATTAACTTCACTATAGCTAGACCAGTTAAAGATTTACTTATTGATCCAATTGCAAATGGTGTTTTACTAGTTATCTTTTTTTCAGATTCTCCAGTAACCCCCCATAATTTTGTGTAAAATACATCTCTATTATGTACAATAGCTACTGAAGCTCCTGGAATTTTATGTTCCTTTAAAAATTTTTCAATATAAATATCTAAAGTAACTCTAATATTTTGCTGAGCGTAAACTTTTGAATGTGCAATACATAACATTAATACATTACAAACTATACAAATTAGAAACAATTTATATTTCGATATCTTCATCTTAATGTACTTCGGATAACTTTCTTTTTTTATAAATTACTAAAATTATAGATATTAATAAAGAAACCATTAAACTAATCATTATTAATATAGAGTTCCACCATTGATTTTCTGCTATTCGATATAAAAGATTAAAATTAAAGTTATTTTCACTGTTGGTTGGATTAAGGGATTCAGTTAAAAATATCGAAAGTGTAGTTTGTGAAATGAGGTATGTAATAAATGCGACAAATATGCCAATTATGATTAATGTATTAGATTTTTTATTTATATTTTGAAGTTGTTTCATTTTCACTCGCAGATCAATTTCATTTATCTCCAAAAAGTCTTGAACAAATAATTGAGGCGTTCCTAGGTCATTTATACTTTCCTCACCATGTTCACGATATTCTTGGATATGCTCTAAAATTTGTTGTTTAATATTTTCCCTTTCTTCTAAACTTATATCATATTGCTTTAATTCCTTAAGTACGCCTGTTAAAAATTGCTGTTCTTTATCTTTTAATTCACTCCTCATTTCAGAAGGTCTCCTTTCAAACCACTCTTTAATAATATTTTAATATCAGATTGCAACTCTAACCATTCATTAACTTTCTTCTCAAGACGCAATTTTCCATTTTCATTAATTTCGTAATAAATCCTAACTTTACCACTGTCTGTTACTTCTTGATAAGTATTAACCCACTCTTGATTTTTCAGTTTAGTTAAAATGGGATAAATGCTTCCTACTCCTTTCAATTTTAAATTATGTACTTCAAGTTCTTTCATAATTTCATAACCATAACTTTTCTTTGTAGACAAAATAGACAATACACACATTTCTAAATTCCCTTTAATTAAACTTGTTCTATCCATAGGATAAATTTAACAGAAATATATACTTCATTCAAGTATATATTTCTGTTAAATTTAAAAATTCTAATAATTATACTATCACTAAAAAAGTAGCATATTCCTTTTGTTATTATCCAAATAACCTAAATTATTATCCCCAAAAAACATTTTTATACGTCAATAATTATATAATAAATGATCATAATTAACGATTTAAAACTAACTATCGCAGATAAATGTATTTATATCTTAGAAAGACTAACAAAACTTAAACATAAATGCCAACCTGTAATACCTTTCAGTTTAAAATTTAAGAATAATTTATATTGGTATTACAAATAGATTTTTCTTGCTCTATTATTTATCTACCTTAACACGTTTAAAGAAACTCTTCTTCAACATAAAAACTCATTTGCAGATTATTGCAAATGAGTTTTTAATCCCTAACTAACCACTATTTTTTATTCTTCTTAATTTAATTATTTTTCTCAAGACATTCATAAACCGCCATCATTTCTCGCTTATTCAACTCACGAATTCGATTAAATATTAGAATGTCTGCAACATCCTCAGTTCGTAAGCTTACATCCACAACATCACTAACCTTTCCAGTTAACCATGTTTGCACATCTATTCCATCAACAATTTCTTTAAGTCCTTCATCGTTAATACCACTTGCATTACAAGTTATACATGGAATTGTTAATTTAAACACGCCATCATGTAGATTATCTTCGGTTATAACTTTCTTTCCGTTACAGAATGGACACGGGTTGCTTTTTTTAATTTTATTAATTTGGGTAACTAATTTTTTGTAACCAAATGCTTCGTATACATATGTTAGTTTTTTATATTTACCATTTGTGAAATACTTATCTATAATGGTTTCTCTTGTTTCATAAATATTAGGAAAATCACAAATAGTTACTTGATTGTTGAAGAAAATGGATTCTATATTTCCTTTTATTTCATCCCAGAATGGTAAAACATTTTGTAACACCATTTCATAATTTGAAAAGCTTGCTTGTTCTAATTCAAACATTTTCAGTGCGACTTGTATATTTCTAGGTAATAAAGAAACATCTTCTGTCATAATCATATCGTCACCTACGATAGATTTCAATTTGACGAGTACAGGCAAATCTCCTACAATTTTTAATACTTCGTTAAGCGGCTGATTAATAATTTCACGAATATCTGTATCTCCAAAATTAAGTGGTTTGTGGTGATTTAATAAAGTTCCCTTACAAATTGGACATTTCATCATTTCTTTAGAAGTCTTAATATCTTCTTTAATAGCTGCTTTTGAAATAACAATATACCCGCCAATAATCGTATTAAATCCTACCCATGTTCTACGTGTCTTTCCTTTCTTATCATAAAAGGACTTATCAAAATAGCCGTACCAAAATGTATGTTTTTCTTCCTCAGACATATCATTATAGCTCTTTGACAAATCATGACCAAGCTCATTTTTAATTTCTTCAAATAGAAATTCTATTTTTTCATATTGATAAAATTTTAATACTTTCATGATTTCCGGATCGAATAGACTATCCCAAAATGGAACATTTTTATCTTGAATTGTAATTTCTTTATCAAAAACTTCAATTTGAAGACGTCCAGAACATGATGGGCAATGATTATCCTGAGAATAGAAATCGAAGCTTCTCGTATCTTTATTAGTCGGATGAGCAGCTACAATATGATTGATCAATCCACCAATTTCATATAAGAAACTATATTGACTATACAAATGTCTTTCGAGATCAATAGCAACAACAGGTGCCATTGTATCAGATTCATATTCACCATAAATTAATCGTGCCATTGATGATAAGCTTTTTAAAATACCACCCTTATAAACGTTTTCAGCATTTTTAAAATAGTTAATATGATTTTCTTTTAAATAGTGAACTCCTTCTTTACGCTTTAGCGTTGAAGAAATGTGTACTTGTTCAGCATTATTCACACTTCTTTTTTGACGATAATAATCCTCATGACTTACTACATCAAGATGCTCTATAGATTCAAGCTGTCTTTTTCCAAAATCGACAATATAATCAGAACTTTCTAGCATGTAACTGTTATGCTCAATCATTATGATAGAGACTGATTCATCTTGTAATATCCCTCTAACACTATCTATAAATTGATTTAAAATATTTTGCGATAAACCTTTTGAAGGCTCATCAAAAATAAACAATGTATGTGGATTTCTTGTTTTTGCAAATAACTCAGAAACTAAATGAACACATTGAAACTCACCCGTTGATAATGTTTGTGTTTTTCGTTCTAATGTTAAATAGCCCAGTCCTAATTTGATTAGTAGGCTCAAGCGTTTATACGCAATATCTTCGTTTGGAATTTCATCAATAATATCCTCAATTGAGCGCTCAAAAATATCATCAATTTCTTCACTATACTTTGTCAATTTCTTTTTAATATCTAAGAAAGTTGCTACAGTTGATCGACTTGTAATCGATTGGTTTCGATCTTGCCCTACCATAACTAGTTTATCTTTTGGATATCGTTTCAAGAAATCTGTAGCTAAACACTCATTGACAAGTGTAGATTTCCCGCATCCAGACTCTCCCGTAACAGTTACAAGTCTATTTTTAGGAATCTGAAACTCAGTCATTTGGATATTTCGGCAATATAATTCATGGAATGTATAATATTCTGTTGGCATTTCGTAATTTCGTTCCGATAGTATTGGTTTTGGTCTTGGTGATTCTTTCACGATTTGTCCACCATATTTTCCGCTACCAGGTCCGAAGAACAATTGCTCATCTGTTGTATCCAGTACTGTATCTGAATGATCAATGAGCCAGATTTGATTTTTACATCCTAATTGCTTGATTTCTTCTAATATTTGTAATAATGTTTCATTATCAAGTCCAACTGAAATCTCATCAATAATAATTACAGTATTTTCACTAACTGCCATGAATTCAGCTAAGTAAAGTCGTGTTAATTCTCCACCTGACAACGTACCCATAATTCGATTTAATGTTAAATAACCAATGTTCATATTGATAATATTTTGCAATATATGTTGTTTTGCTTCACTAATATTTAATTCTTCTGCTAATGAAAGAATAGATTCAACACTTAAATCGTTAATATCCGAAATTGTATGTGATTTAGCAAATAACTCAATAGTACGTTGTTCAACTTCTTCACTATAACGTTTCCCCTTACATTTTTTACACTCAATATTTTTAGTAGTACCACGCCCTTTACAGCCAGCACACCAACCTAATTGATTATTAAATGAAAAGACTTCAGGAGAAAGATTAAATTTTCTCGCTAATTTTTCACGAATCTCTTTAAAAACACCTGTATGAGTACCAATCGTCGAACGCGGATTGGAAGAAATTGATGATTTCCCTAAAAAAAGTACTAAAGGCATTTTTTCCATTTTAATTGCACTAAAATTAGTTTCCATAATATTAGGAAATAAATATTGATATTCAGCCTTTGGCAATAAGGAAACTAGACGCTTCTTTGATTCTTCACCAATTGTTTGACAAAGAGTTGTTTTTCCAGATCCAGATAAACCAGCAATACCAAGTGATTTATTAAATGGAATAACAGTATCAAGTTTATTTATGTTATTAGCAATTAATTGATTTACTTTCATATTAACCTCTATTCTTATTTTTCCACAAAATCATTTTTACAATATAATAATTACATAATGAATATTACCTATTATACAATTTATCCTCTCACTTCTTGAATCTTATCCTTGTATTTTTCGAACCATTGTTGCCATTCGTTTTTAGAAAATTCCTTCTCTTCCTCTTCTAAAACTGAAGAAAAAAGGTCAAGACAAATATGCCAACCAGCTATATCTTTTGGTGTATGATCAGTTAATTCATGAATGTATTCTTTAAGTAGTAAAAGAGCACCATTTTTCTCTTTATGTATTTCAAATCGGACACGATCTTTATCCCATGTGAATTCAAGTACTGAATTTAGTTGGCACTCTAAAATATCAATATTTAAAAATGAACCATCCATCATGTCGAACTTTATAATTCCACCTGTTTTAAGGTTTTCAATCTGTAAATTAGACATCCATTTTTTAAGCTTGCTGTTTTCAGTTAAAACAGACCAAACTTCCTCTATTGTATTGGGAAATTGGCGTTCAAATTTTATAATATAGCCATCAGTTTGTTTCTCTATTTGAGCTAACATATTTATTTCCTCCTACTCTTGTACAGAATGTATGTTCCTGTTTTATTTTACACGAATTTATGTATAAAAGAAATCTCTATGGCAATGAAATATTAATTTAATGTGTGAATGGTATCTTGAACATTGATTGATTTATTATATATTCTCTCCATGTGTTTATTACAATAGGCGTACCTCAACATTTCCGCAAAAAAATTCAACATGAGAAAACGTTGATTTATTTACTTTATATGACATTTCCATTAAATATTTAAAAGCAATTTTCTTTAAGATAAATGGTGTTAATAAGAGCTAATATAGTATTCAAATCAAGTTATGTAACGTTCAAAATCACTTATTATGTATGTCTAATTCCTTGCTAAACGTAGGTTTACAAAACAAATAAAAAAAGCCGCATTTGCGACTCATGAACTGATAGAACTAACACCTATTTTAGGTGAATGACTTACCTTTTAATCGCGTCAACAATTAGCGATGGAAAACCAAGTTTATCGCCTCTATTTCTAGAATCATACCTTTTCGAACGGAAAATAACGCCGTCATTCGCATCCCATTCTGTGTAATAAAATTGACCATTTTCATCACAATATTCAAGTAAAACTACCTCAAATCCAGCAATTTCAAACATTTTCGTTAATGTTTTATAATTATGTACGATTTTATGGCTTGCAGCTGGATGGTCTTTCGGGCCAGGGCTGCCTATTTGAACTATATTTTGATATGTTTCATCTCGGAAAAATGCATCAGGCACTCCGCACCGAATATGACCTGATGGCTTTAAAAATTTATAGCAAATTTCAGCTGCTTTTACACCTTCTTCAAAAGTAAGATGTTCCCATACATGCTCTACTAAAATAGCTGAAATGGAATTGTATTCAAATCTTTCTTCCCAAGTGGTATTGTCTAGTAAATTAAGTTCATCTTCTTGCGTTTGAACCCAACCTGGATTATTATTAAATACTCCAGCTCCGACTACTACTTTAATTTCGTCTTGCTTAATTGCCATCACTTTCACCTCATAAATCTTTTAATGTATTAATATATTCTATGTTTACTATACATTTTCCTTTTTCAACTAAAGTGCCAGTTAGCTCAATAAGATAGGTAACAAAACTTCTGTTATTTTTACTTTTCCTCCCACATACAGCAAAAACGTTATAGTGCAAAATAAAAAGCGAAAAGAATAATTCCCTCCGCTTTTTATAGCAATAAATACATTTCATATTGTGCTAAAGAATTCTTTTCAAATCCAGATTTCTTTAAAAACCCTTCCAGTAAATTGTTGTTTGGGAACCCAATTGATAAACTTGATAACTTTAATTCTTCACTTGCTACCTGTAATAATTTCGTCCCAACACCAATATTTCTATAGTCTTTGTCTATGAAAATAAAACTAATTTTTCCTTGTTCATTTACACATACAGAACCTTTTATATCACTATCAACATATGCACCGTAAAATGTATGATTTGTTTTTTCGATATAATCAATATCATTTTGCCAATTTATATGGAAGTTTAGCCATTTCTGAATCTCAACTTTAAATGTCGGAAATTCTAATTGTTTTACTTCAATCTTTTTATTATCTTTATTCATTATTTTAGTTAAATCATTTAAATTATAATAAGAAAGATCATATACTTTTTCATAACCTAATTTGTTATAAAAATGAATCGCCCGATCGTTTCCTACAATAACTTCAAGAAAAAGCTGCTTACATTTATTTTGTGTCGCTTCTTCTTTATGTAACTCAAATAACTTTTGACTTACACCAATGCCTCGAAATTCTGGATGAACAGCTAATGTTCCGCAGCGCATTGTTTTTATACTTTCATATACCTTAATACCACCAAGTATTACACCAACAGATTTGTCACCGTCTAACGCAATAAAGGAGTGTTCTAGCGAGTTACCTTCTGGTCCCAAAAACCGTTGTACAAAATCCTCTTTTGAAACTTCCATTTTAATAATATAATCAGAAAAACCATCTTTAAACGCTTCATATACTAAATCAATATTTACTTCATTACACCTTTTATATTGAATCATATAGAATTATCCTCCACTTACTTGTATTAAACTCAACATTCAAACACATGAAATAAACTATTACCACTATATCCATTATTCTTGAATTTTTAACGATATCTCTTAATTTGAAATGAGCGGACACTTTCCTATATATCTTTCACTATTAATTTGTTTTACTACAAACGGTGCAATATCCCCATTTTGAATTTTGATTCCTGGCATATCTACTAAACTCTCTTTAATATCACCAGTACCATTTCCTTCTATAACAAAGGGTAATCTAACAATTGTCCAATCTACTTCACTACTTTGTATAATTTGCAATTCTTTATATTTATCCTGCATCATCTTTGGAAGAAATAATTGAAACAAATTAGCCCCTATTTTATTTGTAATTCCCTTCTGATCCCCTTTTACATTTAAGGATCCTCCAGAAATAAGAATATAGCGCTTCATTTCATATTCCTTCATTACTTTTAAAATATGCTTCGTAACTGTACTAAAAATATAAGGTTCATTTTTCGGCTGACCCACCGCATTAATCACAGCTTTACACCCTTGAAGTAATTCCTGTATGACTGAAAAATCGCGGGCATCCCCACTGATAGTCTCTATATTTTCATTAGTTATCGTCATATTTTTAGAATTTCTCGTTAATATTCGTACTTGATAGCCCTTTTCTAACACTTGATTTACGAGGTATTTTCCGACTTTTCCATTCGCACCAAGAATCGCTATTTTATTTGTAGCTTTCATCACTATACTCCTCTTACTATACATTGTTAACTACAGTAATCTCATAAACACGTAAAAAAGTAATTAAATGCTCACATGCTCGTTCACATGCTAACATTTTAAAAACCTTTTGTTCTTCTTTCGTTTTGTCATTCGCTTGATCTGAGGCAGCTTTTAAACATAGAAATGGTTTGTTATTTACACGACATACATAAGCAAATGCTGCCACTTCTTGATCAACGGCTAAAGCACCGTATACAGTATGAAGTAAATACCTCATTTCTGAACTTCGAATACGTTGATCTCCAGATAGAAATGTACCAAAATGGACCGGGTCATACGAACGCAATTTCTTCATTCGCTTTACGAGTGATTTAGTTGTTTCAATAGGTGCTGTTCTACCATCATATAGATTAAAACTATCTTCTCCTGAACCAGCCGCTGTAACATCATGCTGCAAAGTATTAAGAGCTACAACGATGTGTCCATTTTTCACCTTATCTGATAAACTCCCGCAAATCCCTGTCATAAATAACTGGTCTGGCTGGAATTCACTTATTAATAGTTGTACACAACTAGCACAACTTACTTTACCGACACCAGTTACAACTGAAATAACTTCTAATTCATTAATAGAATGAAAATGAAATTCCCAAGCTGCTATTTTTTCTACACGCTCACTTGGATAATGTTGATGCAAATACGTAAGCTCTGGTTCCCATGCAGATACAATTGCGATCCTTTTCATTACACACTTCACTTCCTCCTATTTTCATGTAAATAAGTCATCTATACTCTCTCGTTCATATTCTGGTATCCACTCTTTATACTTCACATATAAATCCCGTATCTTTTCTTTATTCTTCGCAATTACTTCACATCCTCTATCATCATAAATAAACATGATAATATCCTTTGTTACATTTATAAAAAATACATCTGGATATGAAATTTCTTTTTTTCGCCCTAGACGTGGACGTAGGTCAGGGAAATCTTCATGATTAGCTGCTTGAATAAGCGGTTCATATTTAATATCTTCAGCAAGACATTTTAAAGAAAATTGATATGTACAATATAAGTCAGCTTCTTCATCTTCAAATAGAAAAGGTAATGTTTCTTGTCTAATATGAAACTTTAAACCGCTCTTTTTAATAAATCTATTGTATACATTTATTTTCTGCAGATTTTTTATATTTTCCTGTTTAAATCGATAAACATTTGTGATTAAAAAGACGGTATCTTCTTTTGAAAATATATCTTTAAATAGATTTTTATTATACCTATATAGTTGTGTGAAATATTCCATATTATACGTGTTACCATCTTCTTTGAATTGATATTTATCTTTCCCAAAATCAAAATGAAGATGATTTTCCCACTGAGAGTATATGTACGGTACTAACGTAACTCCTGGAAATGTTTGATTCATATATTCTTTAAATTGCATTTTCATACCCTTTCTACTCTACAATTTCTTTTAAATGCCAATATGCTTCTTCTAGCCACGGATGTATGACTTTTAATGTATCTTTTCTTTCCCACAAATATGAAATATATACAAAAGCAGCATGTTCCAAAGATTTTTCCAATCCTTTTTTTACCTCAATTAAATATGACGGTCTCCCTATTTGATCCCATTCTAATTTATCAGCAATAAATAATACTAAATCCATCTTCGTTGCATGCTTATGCAACGAAGTGTGGCAACAGATAGCATTTAAAACTTCTTTATCTTCTACTTTAAATACCTCTTTTGCAATTACTCTCGATAATTTTTGGTGAATAATCATTGGAAATTCTCGTTCTTCTTGTAATATTTCTATGCCAAATTCTTCAGCAACTGCAATCCGCTCCTCATTCGGAAAGATTGCACTAATATCATGTAAACACCCTGCAATCGCTGCTTTTTCTTCATCTTCATAAAATATTTTCGCAATTTTTCTCGCCTCATTTGCCACACGAATTGAATGTTTATATGTAAATTCTTTATTGTATTTTAATAGAAAAGCTTTAATATCATTTTCTATTTTTCCAGTTGGAGTAAATGAATATATATCATTATATAACATAGCAAGTCCCCCTTATAACTATCTTTCAGTATAATGTGGAGTTTAAATATCTTTCTTATTTTATATTCGTTATGAATGTTTTAATTCCTTTTTAATACGATACATGAAATTTTATGTAGAAACATTACTACAAAATACATAAATGTTTGATATTATAGTAATGTTGATTAATTGTAAGGAAAGGAACTAACTATAAAATGAATAAAAACATATTAATTATTGATGATGATAAAGATATTGTAGAATTACTGGCTGTTTATTTACGAAATGAAGGCTATAACATTTATAAAGCTTATGATGGTGATGAAGCATTACAAATGATATGTACATATGAAGTTGACCTTATGCTTTTAGATATTATGATGCCAAAACGAAACGGATTGGAAGTTTGTCAAGAAGTGCGTGAAAATAATACTGTACCTATCCTTATGCTTAGTGCAAAGGCTGAAGATATGGATAAAATTTTAGGACTTATGACCGGCGCAGATGATTATATGATTAAACCGTTTAATCCACTAGAATTAGTGGCTAGAGTGAAAGCTTTATTACGAAGATCCTCTTTCCAAAATGCTACTTCCCAAAAGAATGAAGATGGTATTATTCGTATTCGTTCTGTTGAAATACATAAACATAATCATACTGTTAAAGTAAATGGAGAATATATTAAACTCACCTCTATCGAATTTGATATTTTATATTTACTAGCGAGTAATACTGGAAGAGTATTTAGCTCTGAAGAGATATTCGAACGAGTTTGGAATGAAGACGGTTATGGTTCTAATAAAACGGTAATGGTCCATATTAGTAATTTACGCGATAAACTTGAAACCGTAATGAATGGTGAAAAACTAATTCATACGGTTTGGGGAGTAGGATATAAAATTGAGAAATGAAGCATTTGATATATTAAAAGATATACCAAAGTGGAAGCTTATTTTTTGGCTTTTATTAGCTATCACTCTTACACCAATTACCGAATTAATTATATTTCGCCTCGTAACGAGTGTAATTGAGAGTTCACTTACTCTAAGCGAACTAGGAAAAGAATTCATTAGAATTTTTGGCCATGAAAAATATATTGGATTAAAAGAGTCTTTATGGATGATGATTGTATCTTATTTGTTTTTATTTTCTATTTTCTCATCCTATTTATACATTTTTTATCGTCATGAAAGAAAGGTTTACTATGAAACTTGTATAAAAAAAATGATTGAAGAGATTCGGTATATTGCAAGTGGAAACTTTAATCATAAAGTTTCCATCGTACACCATAATTATTTAGAAGAACTGGCAACTGGGGTCAATCAAATTATTGAGCAATTAAAAGTATCAATTGATGAAGAAAGACAGGCAGAACAAGCAAAAAGCGAACTTATTACAAATGTATCACATGATTTACGAACCCCTCTTACATCTATAGTTGGATACGTAAATTTAATCCATCATGATAATTATAGAGATGAAGTAGAATTACGATACTATATTCAAGTCATTTACGATAAAGTAACCCGTCTTAATGCATTAATGAATGACTTGTTTGAATATACACGTGTTCAAAATAAAGAGTTAAGTTTATATTCTGCTCCCATTGATATTGTAGAATTGCTTGGACAATTAACTGTCCAATTTCGGATACAGCTTCAAGAAGCTAATATTGAATGTCGCCCTTCTTTCCCATCTCAAAAGCTAATGGTACTAGCTGATGGGGATAAATTAGTACGTGTGTTTGAAAATCTAATCATAAACGCTATTACTTATGGAAATGATGGAGATCATATTGATATTACCGCTTACGAAAGCAATAACATGATTACAATTGATATAGCAAATTACGGACAACCTATCCCTAGTACTGATTTACCTCATATTTTTGAACGTTTTTATCGTGTTGAAAAATCACGTTCAACAAACACTGGTGGATCTGGGCTCGGATTAGCAATTGCAAAAAGTATTGTTGAATTGCATAAAGGAACAATTGAAGTATATAGCGATGATAAAAAAACAACTTTCACTGTAAAATTACTCCCTTATAAAGCTTAATACCACATATTTATAGGTTCAATTTTTTATCATATAAGAAATTGAACCTTTTATATTCCATTAATATCCAAATTTAATAATCCTTTATAATTCTTTAGAAATTCTTTACCTTTTCTTTCTTCCTAATTAAGCATTCCTTTTTACAATAATATTATTGATGTAATATTAGGAGGATCGCTAATGCAATTCTTGAAAAAAATAACAGTTTTATTATTATCTTTTCTTATTACTGCACTTATCGTTTTATATTTTTATCTTTATGTAAATGGTCCAATTATTCAAGCTAAATCAGCTATTTTAATAGATACTAATTCTGGTGAGATTGTTTATAAAAAAAATGAAGAAACTCCTATACAATCAGCTACTTTATCTAAATTAATGACAGAGTATATCGCACTGGAACAACTGAATGAAGGGAAAATACAGTTAGATGAATTAGTAAAAATAAGTAACGAAGTTTTCCGAGCAGAAACGAGTCCTATACAAGTAACTTCGAAAGATAAAACGACGGTTCGTGATTTACTTCATGCATTGTTTTTGACAGGGAATAATCGTTCCGCACTTGCCCTTGCAGAACATATTGCTGGAAACGAAGATAACTTTACACTTTTAATGAATGACAAAGCAAAACAACTAAAGTTATCACAACCATCCCCGTTTCTAAATGCTACTGGAATTAATAACGATACGAATAAACAATCAACTACAACATCGATAGACGTCGCTAAGCTAGCAACACAATTAGTAAAAGACTTTCCAGATGTATTGAATGTTACGAAACTAACCTCTTACCAATTTACCTTCAAAGATTCAAAAGTTTTCAATACAAATAAAATGATATATTCCCTTAATAAAAACATTAAACTCCAAGGTGTTGACGGCTTACAAACTAGTTTTTCAACTAATGGTAATTATAGTTTTGTCAGTACAGCCACACGAGGAGATACTAGACTTATTTCAGTAATATTAGACGCCGGTGATGAAAACAGTACTTTTATTGAAACAAAAAAGTTACTTCAGTACGGTTTTGATCCTTCCTCGTACTCTGCACTCCAAGCTTTTAAAGATGCTGTTACATCTTGGACAATATTGTTTCAGTTTAAAAATTTAATCATACAAACGATTATGATCTTTTTCATCATTACAATCTTAATGTTTTTATATATACGTCAAAAAAAAGCCGAGGATTTTAATTAAAAATTCTCTTTAATATAAAAACCGACTTGCAATACAAATGCAAGTCGGCCTCTAAATTTATAATCCCCTTCCAATTAAATTTGCTGAAACAGGCTGAAGATTTAGTTCTCTCGCCCATATAGATAGCTGGCCAATGTGATGAATTTCATGCACAATTACATGTCGTAACACTTCTCCGTATGTATATATTTTGTCTGTCCACGAAGCTTTTAATATCTTATATTCTAGGTCACCAGACCATATTTGCAAAAACTCTTCTAATTCTCGTCGATATGAATCAGATAGCGCTTTCACTTTTTTGATTGATTGATAATCTTTAAACTGTGGTTCGTTATCCTCTTTTTCTTGAAGTGCACTAACCCAGCTATACTCAACATCTACAATATGGAAAAGTGTTTCTAAAATACTCCCAACACCTCCAACACGTTTGCGAAGCAATTCTTCCTCTGTAAGTTGTTCACACCATTTAAACCAATCATCTCTTACTTGCCAATTGTAATAAAATAGCGTTTTCAAATTGAAGCACCCCACTTTTTTATATAGCCATAAATGTTCCATTCGTATATGATTCATTTTTCAATCAACTTTACAAAATCACATTTCTTCTACTGAATTCCTCTACTATTTGCACAACTATTTCATTTACACATAAAGATCCATCCAAAACGATATCTGAATTCGGCTTTACTGTATTAATCGCCTCTAAATAAGCTTTTCTCGCATGTGTTATATAGTGTTTTAGATCATTATGTATTTCACTAATTTTATCTTCTGTAAAGTCACGCAAAATCCTCCTAGCCATCGCAATATCTAAAGGGGTGTCAATAAATATAGTTATATCTATTAATTCCCGCATTTCACTATTTAAGTAAGCAAAGGGATAATCTACTATAATATAGTCTAAATTACTATTTTGTAGTAGATGCTGAATATCTGCAATTAATGGTGTTAGTACCCATTCATCGTAATTAGCTCCATCATCAATCCATTTGCAAATATCAACCGGACAGTTATCAAATTTATATCTATCAAAATATAGAGCCTTTGATTTTTTCAACTCATGAGCTAAACTTTCTGTAATGGTAGTTTTACCGCCCCCTGAAACAGCTGCAATTGAAATTATTTTTGTTTTTTTATTCACGCTTCCCACCAAACCCCTTTTGTTAACATAATATAATTATAAAACACTATTTTTTATTGTTCCATTCATATTCTAACATACTCATTTCCCATAAATTCCAATACGTTTCTCCTACTTTTTTTGACTCTCTTAATAAACCTTCTTTTACAAAACCTATTCTTTCGTAACAAGAAATAGCTGACTTATTAAAGTCATAAACACCAAGAGTTACTCTATGTAGTTTTAATTCTTAAAAAGCAATACGAAGTACGGCTTTCATCATATGTTTCCCTATAGAACGCCCTCTCATTTTCGTATTACCAACTAGCACTTTTCCAATTCTCGCAGACTTATTTATATTATCTATTTGTCCAAGAGAAATATGACCAATAACTGCTTTAGTCTCTTCATCTATTATTTTGAATGCCAGTGTGTTTGCACTTTCTGTATATTTCTCTAATTGCTGTTCATTTAAAGGATATGTAAATGCATTTCCCGACCATTGTATTAAAAATTCTTCGGAATTAATCCAATTTATTAATTGTTTGAAATCAGATCTTTTAAAGGGTACTAATTTAATCACTCTCATTCTCCTTTCGTACATCACTCTTTATAGCCTCAAACCTATTTCTATATAAAGAATATATTCTCCTTTTACACGAAATTAAAATAAAGCCATTCATAAGAATGGCTTTACAAAAAACGGCATAATTATGCTGTTTTCCTATGTCAACAAAAGTTCAATCGCTTCAATTTTACAAACAGAAATAATTACCGTAACTACCCCAGCACTATTAGCAAGCTTTACAACATCGCAAGTTACTGAAGAAACAGTTCCTGCATAATTATTTCCTACTGTAGTAATTCGCACCGCTCTGTTTACTAATTTTTTAAGCTCATCTCTAATTCCTTGTACACAGCAACAATCGCATTTTTTATTTTGTTCTTCTTGTTCTTTTTTACATTCTTCGAAAGCATCCCAACAATCATCCTGTTTACATGTACACTTCTTTTTACAATTATTAAATCGAGAACCCAAAACCTCACCCCCTAATCCTTTCTATTAGTAAAGTATGTCCACAGGCTTAAAAGTGTAAGAGACAAACACATAGAAAGGAAAAAACAAACAATTGTATTAGACATTCTTTTCTTTATTAACTATAAAAACAGGCCTCTAACAATTAGAAGCTTGTTTAATGAGGGGAATTAGATTCAATTCTGCTGAATTTAAAGTTTAGACAACCTCTTATAAGTCAGCTCCTTTAAGAGTCCCCAGCTTTTCCTATTACTTCACATATACCATATACATAGGCTTTGTTTGCATTAATATAGTACCTTTGCTGTTGTGAAATATACATTCAGAAAAGCGTACTCCAAAATAAGATATTATTTAAAATCTTAACGTTTCCTTCAACAGGTGTTTGTTGATTAATATCATAACCAGTAGTTCTCTCAACTATCTCTTGAAAATTAGCATAGTTTGTATGAATTCTATATCTAGTAGAAAGCACTCTATCATATAAAGGTAAAATAATAGGTTAATAAACAAGCCATTCTTTTACTAAAACATAGAATAGTATGAATCCTATTGAAGGGAGGTATAAAAGAATGTCCTGGAAAAATGATTGCTGGAGTTCTAAGAAAAAGCATTGTTGTGATGATTGGTGGAAATCTAAAGAAAAGAATCATTGTGATGATGATTGGAGTTCTAAACGAAATAAGTGTCGTTGTAAATGTTTCTTTATTTGTTGTCATTGTAAAAGAAAAAATTGGTAACATTTTCAATATCGACTTAAAAGAGAGAACATGTCTTTTGTGACCGATAAACACTAGAATGTAATATACAAAAAGCTGACTAAGTATAGTCAGCTTTTTGTCAATGAACACGTAGAGATTTATTTTAATATAGTTCTTATTAGAAAAGGATTATTTTATATAGATTACTATAAGCATCCATAAAGCCAAGGCGCCAATGATAGCGAGCACTATACGTGTAGATAGTACCCTTAATTCAAAGTCTGTTTTCTTGGAGGGTTCAGGATATGCAATTATGTAGATTCCCTTTAATAATGCAAGCCATGCAATAACCGTTAGGAACCCCTGCCAATTGAATACCCATACATTATGTAGGATTACACTACCTAACCCTAGGAAAATTGATAGAAAACCATACATAATACCAAATCCTCTGTCTTCAACCACTAATTTTTTCAATTCACGTAGTACCGATGGACGTACGAAAAGTATTCCCGATACGATAACCGTTATCCATCCCCAAAACAATCCTAAAAAAGTACTAGTTTCCATTATTAGTTCACTCCCCTCAATTATTTATATTTCAGATATTCCCCCCTTTAGAACAATTCCAAAATCTTTATATATAGGATAAATTCTGCTCTTTTTTAATACAAACATGGCATATTCTATGCCTATCCTTAATCACCTCATTTCTCTACAAAATGAAATTTTTATATCATTCTTCATCATCTATCCGAATCAACCGAAGTCGCTTTGTACTATTACCGCACACTTTTTCATAGCTTGGAGCTAACATGCACCAAAGCCAATATAATGATTTATTCGCCTTTTCACTAACCTCTAAAATTGTCCCCTCTGTAATAAAATGATCACCTTGATACAATGTATACTCGCTTGTCCCATGGAATCATCATTATTCCCCTCCCTATTAAAATAGCGTTTTTGTTTCAAATAATGCTCTCATTAATTTGGACGCATTTACCAGTATATTTACCAAAAAATTCATGATATCGTTAACTAGTCGAGTACGTCATTACTTGACGATTACCCTTAGGAGCCCCGCAGACAATCGGGGTTCCTTTTATTTAAATAAGGATTTTGTTTAAACTTTACAAAACTCACCTATATTAAACTATCTTCTAAAATTCCCATTGAACATTTATAATACTTTTAAACGGTTTAAATTCTACAATCAGTAATGGAGGCATTTTAATGGGAAACATCCCAAAAATATCATCACAACAATCAAATCCTAAGATACCCTCACAGCAAGTGAACGCTAACACCAAACAAGGTAATAATAAAAAAACAAGACGCCGTATTATAACTACTTTAGCTTTTATATTACCTATAATTTTTGTCCTTCAATATTCTCTTAATAACCAGCAAGAAATGATTAAAGAGAAACAAATCACGGTTAATACGGAGCAACAAAAATTATCTTCTTTAAAGAAGGATGGTCATACCCTTAAAAATGATGTTAAAGTTTTAACAGGTAGTGAAGAAGAAGTTTTAAAATTCGCAAGGAAGCTGTATGGATTTTCCAAACCGAATGAAACTATATTTCAAATAACTGAATAAAATTACACTGTATTATCCAAAAGACGATATGAAGATAATCGCCTTTTTATATTTAATTTCTAAAGTAATCATACTAATCTCTCTTTCTATCAAATAACTATTTTGTTTAATTTATTAAAATACAACCGCTTGTCCATTTCACTTTGCTCTATCATTACATTTACTATTAGTAATACGATTTTTAGAGGTGATATATAATGGACGAGTTTTTATCTTTTGCTGCACTTAATCCGGGTTCTATTGGACCTACACTTCCACCTGTTCCACCCTTTCAATTCCCTACCGGTCCTACTGGTTCTACTGGATCAACCGGACCAACCGGACCAACCGGACCAACTGGTTCTACCGGACCAACCGGACCAACCGGACCAACCGGACCAACCGGACCAACTGGTTCTACCGGATCAACCGGACCAACCGGACCAACCGGACCAACCGGACCAACCGGATTTAATCTTCCTGCTGGGCCTGCATCTATTACTTTGACTTCTAACGAAACCACAGCATGTGTATCCACTCAAGGAAATAATACTTTATTTTTTTCGGGTCAAGTATTAGTAAACGGTAGTCCTACTCCAGGAGTAGTGGTCAGTTTTTCATTTAGTAACCCTTCTCTTGCTTTCATGGTTCCTCTTGCGGTCATTACCAATGCTTCTGGTAACTTTACCGCTGTATTTCTAGCCGCTAATGGGCCTGGAACAGTAACCGTTACTGCTTCACTTCTTGATTCTCCTGGAACAATGGCTAGCGTCACTATTACCATTGTGAATTGTCCGTAACGGTTTTATTTTTAAGGACTAAGCAATATCTAATAAGATGAGCACTGATTTACAGTGCTCTTTTTTATCATTGGGATGTTCCTTTCAAATGAAATTTCGTAACACCCTACTAAAATAACGCTTTTATTAAGAACTAATGATCTTTATATTTCTTAAGCTTGTCAGCACAAGTAATTTTTATAATTAGTTAAATTCTCAATATAGTTTGTGTATATAATTCCATTCAAAGATACATAATACCCACGTAACTATTTAAAAATACTTTGTTTTTATATCTAAGTTCAAAAAGGAGCTACATAACATGGATAAAAAAGATTTATTAAGTCAACAACTTGATTCTGTGTCATTAGATGCGCTGAATACCCCTAGTAAGGCCCAAGAACAACTGCAAGAAACCTCTCAGGAGGCACATAATTCAAACAAAAAGGACAGTACTCAAGCTTTACATGGCGAAGATTTACCAATTTCAGATGTATATAGAACAACGAACAAACAGTAAATTTAAAAGGGAAAAAATCTTAAGAACGAGTGAACTTAATTCTTTTCCCTTTTCCTATTTAAATAACACTTTTATATGAAACCCGTACACATTTTTGACACATCCACTATCACAATCTCCTGAAAATTCGTGATAATATTAATTTGTCGGATACGCCAAATTTCGACATTGAACGACAATAATATCTCCCTTATTGAATCCCTGTCCCCCAGGGATTTCTCCTTTTATTCATTACTTTTTTCTTCACTAAATTTTCATTCTTAACAAAATTCAATCACTCCATTGAATAGACAGCTATAGTATCCTATTTTGATAAAAACTAAAAACAAACAGATATACTTAACACTAATAGTAGATTTTTTAACTTCAAATTTACTTTTTCTCTCTTATCTTTTTGTAAACATTAAAAATGAGCTCTATTTACATAGAGCTCATTCGTAATTTTATAGTTTGCTAGACTGTAACCCCTGAATAAACGGAACTACTTCAGGATTTACAAGTGACGATAAATCTCCTAACTCTTTTCCTAAGTAAGCTGCTTTAATAACACGTCGCATTACTTTAGAATTTCGTGTTTTTGGTAAATCTTCTACAACGTGGATGTCTTTTGGACATAAAGCTTTACCAATATGAGAGTTTACTAAACTCATTAATTCTTTCTTTAATTCTCCTGAGAATGTTACACCATCTCGTAATACAACAAAACAATGACAAACTTCTCCTTTTACATCATCCGGTACACCAACTGCCGCTGCTTCTATTACATCATTATGTTTCACAAGAATAGATTCATATTCAGCAGGCCCAATACGTTTCCCTGCAATATTTAGCGTATCGTCTGAACGTCCTGTGATGATGTATTGCTCACCGTCATAAATGACCCAGTCCCCATGAACCCATTTATTTTCAAAGCGTGACCAATATGTGTTTACATAGCGTTCATCATCTTCCCAGAAACTTTTCGTCATACCTACCCAAGGTTTTTCTAAACATAATTCTCCGACTTCATCTCGAATTGGTTTACCTTGATCATCAAGTACAACCGCTGCCATTCCTGGTAAAGATGCGTTAAAACTAATCGGTGCGATCGGCTTAATTAGGACATTCCCGAAAATCCCACCTGAAATTTCAGTTCCACCTGAATAGTTACAAATTGGTACTTTACCTTTACCAACTGTATTAAATAACCACATCCATGGGTCTGGATTCCAAGGTTCTCCTGTTGATGCGAATACTTCTAAACTCTTTAACGAGTGTTTATTTACATATTCATCACCTTTTGCCATTAATGCACGGATTAACGTTGGTGAAATACCGAGATGAGTAATTTCATATTTATCAACTGTCTCCCATAAGCGATCTGCTTCTGGGAAGTCTGGAACACCTTCGTACATAACCATTGTTGCGCCATTAATTAAAGAGCCGAATAGTAAAAATGGTCCCATCATCCAGCCCATATCAGTTACCCATAATACTCGGTCGCCTTGTTTTATATTCATTCCAACCCCTGCATCAAATGCAGATTTTAGCGGGAAACCAGCATGTGTGTGTACTGTCCCCTTCGGCTTACCAGTCGTTCCAGATGTATATATAAGCATTAATGGATCATCACTGTTCATTTCTTCAGCATGTATAAATGGTTTTTCTTTTTCTAACGTACTCCATGAAAAATCATAATTATGCGGTGTAAAATCATTTCCTGCATGACGAACAATTACCACCTTTTCAACAGTTGGACAATGTTCACAAGCTTTATTTACTTCATCTTTTAATGAAACAATTTTCCCACGGCGTGAAAAGCCATCTGCGGTAATAACCATTTTTGAACCAGCCGCTTGTACACGTGTCATTACTGCATCAGCAGCAAAACCTGAGAATATTGGTGAAATAATCGCTCCAATTTTCATTACCGCTAACATAGCAACAACTGTTTCAGGAATCATTGGCATGTAAATTGTTACACGATCACCTTTTTCAATACCAGCATGTTTCAAACCGTTGGCAACACGGCTTACCCAGCTGTCAAGCTCTTCATATGTAAATGATTTCGAAGTTCCGTTTTCCCCTTCATACATAAGTGCTGCTTGTGTTTTCGTTTTATCGTCTGCAAGCCAGCGAGATAAAGCAGATTCTACAACGTTACAAGTTCCCTCAGTATACCACTGTGCAAACGGTGTACCATTTTCTAAATCTAACACTTCTGTATATGGTTTCATCCACTGATAGCCAACTGCTCTCTCAGCTTCTCCCCAAAACCAAGCTGTTTCTTCAATTGACTTATTATAAAAAGCTTCGTAATCTTCATAGCCTAATGATTTCATCCAACCAAATAAACGCGTTTTTTCTTTATATTCTTCTGTTGGAAACCAAACTGCTTGTTTCATGTTTTCCCCTCCTTGATTTTTTGAGCAAGAAAGCCCTAAATAGGGCTTTTAAACTGGATATACAGGATGTTTACGATCCGTGAATACTTGATATTTACTCATATACATTTCGAATCGTCCTTTTAACTCTTCACGTAAATTGTTTGGATGAACAATACCATCAATCACCATCTCAGATGCTAAACGGTAAATATCAATATCTTTCTTATACTCTTCTCGTTTTTCAGCAATAAAGCTTGCACGCTCTTCTTCTGGTAAAGCTGCAATCTTATTTGCATATACAGCATTAACCGCTGCTTCTGGACCCATTACTGCAATAGAAGCTGTTGGTAATGCTAAGCAGCAATCTGGTTCAAACGCTGGACCTGCCATTGCATATAAGCCAGCTCCATATGCTTTTCGAACGACGATAGAAATTTTCGGTACAGTTGCTTCACTCATTGCAGAGATCATTTTTGCACCGTGACGAATAATTCCGGCACGTTCTACTTTTGTACCAATCATAAATCCAGGTACATCTGCAAGGAATAATAATGGGATATGGTATGCATCGCATAAATTTATAAACTTCGCTGCTTTATCAGCTGAATCGTGGAATAATACGCCGCCCTTCATACGCGGCTGATTTGCAATAATGCCAATTGGCTTACCATCAATGCGTGCTAAACCTGTAATTAGTTCTTGAGCAAATAATTTTTTCACTTCAAAGAAAGATCCTTCATCAATAATTCTGTTAATGAGATCTTTCATATTGAAAGGAGCATTTTGATTTTCTGGAATGATTTCTTCTAACGTTTTATCGAACTGTTTCGGTTCTTGAGGTGTAATCAAAGGAGTCTTTTCTAAATAGTTACTTGGAAAATAAGAAATATATTGTCTTGCTTGCGTAATTGCATCTTCTTCTGTTTTACATAAAACATCTCCGCATCCTGATACTGAGCAATGCATACGTGCTCCGCCCATTTCTTCTAAAGTTACCTTCTCACCGATAACCATTTCAGCCATACGCGGAGACCCTAAATACATAGAAGCATTTCCTTCAACCATCATAACAACGTCACAAAATGCTGGAATATACGCACCACCAGCCGCTGAAGGTCCAAATAATAAACAAATTTGTGGCACTTTACCAGATAATTTCACTTGGTTATAAAAGATTCTTCCTGCACCGCGGCGTCCAGGGAACATTTCAACTTGATCTGTAATACGCGCTCCAGCAGAATCAACTAAATAAAATAACGGTACACGTAATTTTTCTGCTGTTTCTTGAATTCGTAGAATTTTTTCAACTGTACGTGCTCCCCATGATCCAGCTTTTACAGTCGAATCATTTGCCATTACGCACGCAGTACGACCATGTATTTTACCAGTCGCAGTTACAACACCATCAGCTGGTAATCCGGTTTGTTCACAATTTGCAAATAATGCATCTTCCACATATTCACCATTATCGAATAAAAGAGCTAAACGATCTCGAACAAAAAGTTTCCCTTTTGCTTTGTTTTGTTCATGATATTTCGGTGCCCCGCCTTGCTTAATTGTTTCAACTCGTTCTTCAAATGAATTAGATTGTTGTTTTTGATCTAACATATTTACTCCCCCTTATACATTGGTTTGCGTTTTTCCTTGAATGCCTGTAATCCTTCTAATCTATCTTTCGTATGGATTACGCCCTCATACGCCTGTTTTTCCATTTGTAAGCCGGTATGTAAATCTACTTGAATTCCATTTGAAATTGCTTCTTTTGCTAATCGAACAGCAATTGGACCATTTTTAGCAATTCGATCTGCAATTTCAATTGCTTTCTCTTCTAGTAAATCAGCTGGTACTACGAATTCTACTAAACCATATTCTTTCGCTTCTTGCGCCGAAATACGTCTTCCTGTATAAATTAATTCTTTTGCTCTACCGACTCCAATTAATCTCGGTAAACGCTGCGTACCACCTGCTCCAGGTATAATTGCAAGAGAAGTTTCAGTGAGACCTAGACTTGCAGTGTCAGAAGCAATTCTAAAATCACAAGCTAAGCTTAATTCAGTACCTCCACCAAGTGCGATTCCATTAATAGCAGCAATAACTGGTTGTGGTAATTGTTCCACCATCTCCATAGTAGAACGAATCATACCCACAGCATGGCGAACTTGTTCTTCACTCATGTTGGCACGCTCTTTTAGATCAGCACCAGCGCAAAATGCTTTTTCGCCATCCCCTGTTAAAATAACAACGCGCGTATTTGATTCTTCGTTTATTTGAGTTAATATAGTTTGTAATTCTTCTAATAATGCCAAAGATAATGAGTTTGCTTGTCTTTCACGATTTAACGAAATCTTTACAACGTGCGGTGTAACATAGTCAACTGAAATGTTTTGTAATTGTAGCATCTTCTCACCTACTTATCGTTTTATGTTGAAGCGCTCTATACACATGACTCGGTAATTGGATATTTAACTTACTTTGAATAAACTGACTAGCTCTCAATAACTTTTCTTCATCAATATTAGTTTGGACTCCCAGCTTATGGAGCATATGCACTAAGTCATCAGTAGCAACATTACCCGATGCTCCTGGTGCATAAGGACATCCTCCGAGTCCACCACAAGAACTATCAAACGTTGTAATACCATATTCTAAAGATTTAACTACATTCGCCAGAGCCATTCCATACGTATTATGAAAATGCATTGCAAACTGCGAAGCATCATACTTCTTTAATAGATGTTCCAATACTTGTTCTACTTGTAATGGATTCGCTACACCAATCGTGTCACCGAGAGAAACTTCATAAATGCCGTATGAAAATAGTTGATTACATATTTCGTCAACTGCTGTGGCACTTATATCCCCTTCATAAGGACATCCAAATACAGTAGAAACATAGCCTCTTACCTTTTTACCTTCGAACGTTGCCTGTTTTGTTATATCTTCAATTACAGCTAATGCTTCTTTAATAGATTTATTAATATTACTTTTATTATGAGATTCACTTGCTGATAAAAAAACATTCACCTCATCTACATTTTGCAAAAAAGCTCGTTCCAAACCATTTTGATTTGGAACAAGCGCTGCATATGTAACATTTGGATCCCTTTTCAGCTCAGAAAATACATCACTTGCATCTGCTAATGCAGGAACCCATTTAGGGTGAACGAATGAGGAAACTTCAACGTACGACAATCCCGCTTCTGTAAGTAGTTGAATCCATTTTACTTTATCTTTTGTGCCAACAATCTTTTTTTCATTCTGTAAGCCATCACGTGGCCCGACTTCTTTAATGACAGCAAAATTAGGTAGTTTCAATTCGCTTCCCCCTATATCTCCCTATTCAATTTCTAGTAATACATCTCCTTCATTTACAAAATCGCCTTCTTGTACGTTAATTTTCATAACAGTTCCGGCTTCTTCTGAAACGATTGGAATTTCCATTTTCATAGATTCCAAAATGACGACATCCTGCTCTTCCTCTACTGTATCTCCTACTCCTACAACAATTTTCCAAACATTTCCTGCCATCGATGCATATACTTTCGTCATCATTTTTTCCCCCTTAATATTCATAAATCTTATTTTTTAACAAGTTGTTTCGTTACGAAACCCGTTGTATAAATACCACTTTTGAACACATCGTCTCCGAGCACTTGCAGTAGCATCGGTGTATTTGTTTTAATACCTTCAATTTTTAACTCTTCTAGAGCAATTTTTAATTTTGAAATCGCTTCTTCACGAGTTTCACCATGTGCGATTACTTTCGCAATCATTGGATCATAGAAAGGTGTAATCGTTACTTGATTCTCCAAAAAGTGATCAATACGTATATTTGTCGGTAACGTTAAATCTGTAATTTTCCCAGGTGATGGGAAGAATGTTTTCGGATCTTCTGCATAAATACGAGCCTCAATGGCATGACCACTACGTTTTACATCATCCTGTGTAAATGATAGCTTCTCACCATATGCGATAAGTAATTGTTGTTCAACTAAGTCTAACCCAGTAATTTCTTCTGTAACTGGATGTTCTACTTGTAATCTCGTATTCATTTCTAAGAAATAAAAGTTCTTTTGATCATCTACAAGAAACTCAACTGTACCTGCATTTGTATAACCAAGTGCTTTAGCAGCTTGTACAGCGACTTCTCCCATAGCCTTTCGTGTACCCTCATCTAAAAATGGTGAAGGTGCTTCTTCAATTACTTTTTGATTTCGGCGCTGCACTGAACATTCGCGTTCCCATAAATACACTGTATTACCATGTGTATCTGCTAAAAGCTGAATTTCAATATGATGTGCATCTGCTATATAGCGCTCTAAATACATTTCTCCGTTACCAAAGAAATTTTGCGCTCTTGTTTTATTACTTTCAAATGCTTTGGTGAGCGTTTGCTCAGTTTCCATCAACTGCATTCCAATGCCTCCGCCGCCCGCGGATGCCTTAAGCATTAATGGATAACCAATTTGTTTCGCAATTTCAATTGCTTCTTCAGCGGTTTCAATATTTGTAGTAATACCTGGAACTACTGGCACATCTGCTGCTTGCATCGCTATACGTGACTCAATTTTACTTCCCATCTTAGTAATGATTTCTTCTGAAGGACCGATAAATACGATTCCTTCTTCTTTACAGCGAATCGGAAAAGATGGATTCTCTGATAATAATCCGTACCCCGGATGGATTGCTTCAACATTTGTCTTCTTAGCTATTTCAATAATTTTTTCAAGGTTTAAATAGCTTTCTTGGACACGTGGACCGCCTACTAAGTAAGCTTCATTTGCCAATTTTACATGAAGGGCATTTTCATCAGCCTCAGAATAAATAGCAACGGTACGAATGCCAAGTTTTTGACAAGTTTTCATAATGCGAACTGCGATTTCCCCGCGATTAGCAATTAATATTTTTTGAAACATAGTGACTCCTCCTTTTTATCTACATCCTAAATGTCTTGCAATTACGAGACGTTGAATTTCAGAAGTTCCTTCACCAATTTCTAAAAGTTTTGCATCACGAATATATCGTTCAACTTCATATTCACGCATATAGCCATATCCACCATGAATTTGTACTGCATGATTTGCTATACGACTTGCAGCTTCAGATGCAAACAACTTTGCCATAGCCGCTTCTTTACCGAAAGGTTTATCGTTATCTTTTAACCAAGCTGCTTTATGTACTAAATTACGCGCTAATTCTACTTCAGTCGCCATATCAGCCAATTTAAATTGAATCGCTTGGAAATTAGAAATCGGTTTTCCAAATTGTTGACGTTCTTTCGCATATTGCAATGCACGCTCAAATGCAGATTGTGCAATACCTACTGCTAATGCTGCAATTGAAATACGTCCTCCATCAAGTGTATATAAGAATTGTTTAAATCCTTTATTTACATCACCAAGAATATTTTCTTTCGGTACACGTACACCATCAAGTACGATTTCACAAGTATTAGAAGCACGAACACCCATCTTATCGTAAGGGCTTGAAATCGTTAATCCTTCACTAGTAGTCGGTACGATAAATGCAGAAATACGTTTTTTACCATTGTCTTCAAAACCGTTGATAGCGGTTACAATAATTGTATTTGCATACTCTGCGTTTGTAATCCAGCACTTTTCACCACTAATAACATATTCATCGCCATCTAAAATTGCTTTCGTTTGTGTGCCCCCTGCATCAGATCCAGCATTTGGCTCCGTTAATCCGAAAGCACCTAACGTTTTACCTGACGCCATTGGAACTAAAAATTTCTGTTTTTGTTCTTCTGTACCGAAATAATAGATTGGAGAAGCGCCTAATGAAATTGTTGCAGCATAGCTTAAACCTGTTCCACCACAAGCACGACCAATTTCTTCAACAGCTAACGCGTACGATAACGTATCGCCACCTGAACCTCCATACTCTTCCGGGAATGGGATACCTAATAATCCTAGTTCGCCCATTTTTTGAAATGTTTCATATGGAAATTCCGCAGTTTTGTCATAATATACAGCTTTCGGTGCGATTTCCTTTTCAGCAAAGTCACGTACCATTTCTTTAATCATTTGTTTTTCGCGAGTTAGAGTAAATTCCATTCCGCTACACACCCCTTATCGAATATTGAGTTTCGACAGCGTGCGAGTTTCTACTACAAACATTACTTCTTAAAAGACACGAATATTAGTTAGACAATTGCTATAATTCTGTCATAACTTAATTTTAAAACAGATTCTGTACCAATGCACAAAAAAATTCCTACATTGTTCTACAACAACATAGGAGGTTTTGTGTCGAATTATGTAATTTATTGTTTAATAATCTCTACCTTTTCCCGAATCAGAAATTTCTACTAACCCTTCCGGGTATGGCTCAAAATATGTTTGTCTTAATAAATACTTTTCATCAAATCGAATGGCCCATGATTTTAAAATTGTAAGCAAACTACTAAGTGGTATTTTCTTTTCTGCATATTTTTGTATCAGTTCTAGAAAATGATCTTTTTCTTGTTTTTTTAGCTTTGTTTTAAAATATCCGAAAATGTGCTCACATACATTTACATTCGATGTATAGCGAGGCGCGCGCATAAATAATTCATATAAAGTCTTCTCATAGTTATCAAATACGACTTCCATTGTTTCATTTTTTTGATTTGCAATAATACGCCCTAATTCTTTTTGTTTCACCTGATTATATGCCATAAATAAATACTTATAATCTGATTGAAACGCTACGAGTTCTTTTATGTTTTTAGTATGTTTAATCATTTTGTAATGCGCGATTGTAAACAATCTTGTAAAGAAATGCTCTCTAATAATAAAATTCGACAATCTACCTTCTTCTTCAATTGGAAGATGCGAAAATTTTTTTATTACTGCTCCGCCAAATAATCCAGTTCCTTTTCCTTTTACTGGCCCTTTTTCAAAACCAGAATAGATTTTCACATCACGAGTTCCGCAACTTGGCGAACGATTCTTCAAAATAAAACCGTCAACTTCAGGTAATGTTTGTAAAAATGTATTTGAAAATTCATTCATTTTTTCAGTTACATCTTCTCGTATTGACGGCTGTACAAGCCTATTCGCTCCATTTTTTTCTACAATACGTATCGTTTCACGAGGAGTCCCTAAACCAATTTCTACTTCAGGACATACAGGTATAAATGTAACAAATGGCTGCAAGTTTCGAATTGTTAAATCTGGAACCATCTCTCCATTATAACGACAGGCATCAAATTCTAAACATTTACTTACAACAATTATCGGTTTAGCAAATTGTCGCATCACATTACCTCCGTGGCGTTAGTCCATACAATATAAATTGAATCGTATTTTCAATTTCCACTTCATCGTCCCATTTCTCTTCCGGCAATAATAAAAACCTCGTTAAGAGCAACCCTAATACAGCTGATAAAGTAAGACGTAATACAGAAGAAGGCGGAAGTTCAATAATTTCCCCTTCTTCTTGAAACTTAGCAATCAGCTTTTTAAAATGTACAAGCAGTTCTGTTTCTATTAATTGTTGTATTTCACTTTTTAGTTCTGGCTGAAATGGTACTTCTTGAATTAATATTTTTATCATTGGAAAGTGCTTTTTAGCAAATTCAAATCTATTTTGAATTATTACTCTTAAAAGCACTTCATACGATTCATACTCTGTTTTAAATATTTCTTTTGCAAAGGCTTGTACGAAAAATGGTGCAGCGAACTTTGTTAAGGTCGGCATCACGACTGCAAACAATAAATCTTTTTTCGTTTTATAGTAGCGGAAGATTGTTCCTTCCGCTACACCAGCTCGCTTTGCAATTTCACTCGTTGAAGTTGAGGCGTACCCTTTTTCTCCAAACATATCAACAGCTGCCTCTAATATACGCATTTGACGTTCATTACGTTTATCAGTATTCGTTGCGGCAACTAATTCTTCCAGCCAATCCTTCTTCATTTATTGTGCTCCTTTTTATTATCATTATATTTTGCGATGTTTCTTTAATGCAAATACATTTCCTACTGCAAATAATAGTGAAAAAAGTAGTAATACAGTAAGATCTAATGCAATCTCTGTAAACCCTTGATTCCGAATCATTACTTGTCTCATAGCGTCAGCACCATATGTGAGTGGAAATAATTTACCTAACATTTGTAACCATGTATTCATGGATTCCATTGGAAACAACCCAGAAAAGAAAACTTGTGGCACAATAACAAGCGGTATAAATTGAATCATTTGAAATTCATTATTTGCGTATGCCGATAAAAATGTGCCTAATGTTAGTGCAGTTAAAGAAAGCATACATGTTATAAGTAGCGTTAGCCATATTGAGCCAGCTACATATAAATCTAAAATATAAACTGAAAAACTTACAATTATAATAGATTGTATAAATGCAAAGATTCCAAAACCAATAATATACCCTAAAACTATTTCCCATCTTCTCACTGGTGTGGACAATAATCTCTCTAATGTACCACTTAAACGTTCTCTTACAAAAGATACTCCGGACAATATAAATACAAAGAAAAATGTAAAGAAACCAATTAATACGGGACCAAGCCCATCGAACATCGTAATGTCTTTAGAGCCATGTAAATAATCCACTTCATGCTTCATCATTGATACATCATTCTTCTCTGTACTCTTTTGCAATACTTGAAGTACCGCACGGTTTTTTGATGAATCACTGCCTTCTAATAGAAGATTCATTTTTCCATTTTCTAAATGAATTACTGCATCTACCTTTTGCTTTTCTAATTCCGAAATTGCTTTGTCTTTACTATATTCATAAATTGATGCTTCTTGATTTTTCATTACTTTTACTATAGGAGCAGGTACATCGACTACAGCAATATGCGGTATATAGTCTTTTTGTGTAAATACTAGCGACAATAACCAAAGTAATAACATTGGTGCCCCAAACATCATTGCTAAAGAACGCTTATCTCGAAAAAATTGACGAATGATACGGATGACTACACCATTAACTCTCATGATTCAATCACTCCTTCTAACATAAAGACATCTTCAATTCGTCCAGAAGATGTTTGTTTTTTCAATTCCTCCGGTGTGCCAATCGCAACTAAATTCCCTTCTCTAATTAGCCCTAGACGTTCGCAAAACTCAGCTTCATCCATAATGTGCGTTGTTACAATAATAGTTGTTCCTTTCTTTTTAAGGTCATAAAACTTCTCCCAAATCGATTTTCGAAGTAGAGGATCTATCCCAACTGTTGGCTCATCTAAAATTAATATTTCTGGTTCATGAAGGAGTGCTATCGCCAATGATAAACGTTTTTTCATTCCACCTGAAAAATGCTGTACTTGCTTTTTCATATGCTCTGATAATTGCACAAGTTCAAAAACTTCTACGATTCTCTCTTTCTTACGCTTACCTTTTAACCCATACATCGTTGCAATAAAATCTGCATTTTCATATGCCGATAGCTCTTCGTATAATGCATCAGCCTGAGCCATATAACCAATTCTTTTCATTTCATTTAGATTAGGCATGTTTGTATTAAAAACAATTACATCCCCTGTAGTTGACTCATTAATACCTGCAATCATTTTAATGAGTGTTGTTTTCCCTGATCCGGAAGGTCCAACCAAGCCAAAAATTTCTGCTTTTTCTACTTGCAGCGAAAGGTTATGCAAAACTTCTTTTTTCCCAAAACTTTTTGATACATCTCGTAAAATAATTGAAGGTTGCTGCACTAAAAATCCCCCTTTTCTTTAAAATGAGTGAGTACTCACTTTTATTTTACTCTCGAATTATTATATGTCAAACTTTTCAAACATATATTTTTTCTGTTATTTACTAAATCAATGAAACAGAGTCGACATTAGAATATCTTTTCTTAAAGTCGACTCTGTTTCATTGTAAATTATTCGATTTTTGTTATGTTTTTAACTTTAAATACCTTCTAATTCTAGCAACATCTAATGAATATTCGATAACTATTTGCTGTATTGGTAATATAACCGTTTCCGGATATAAATGTGCATATTGTAACGTTTCTGCATACTTTTCCAACCGTTTTTCTAAATACTTTACAATTTGCTCAGGATGACTTACTAATAAAGACGTACTATAATAATGAATTTGCTCCTCAATCGCCGTATATTCTTCAATTTCAAATTCTTTATGCATTTGTACACCCCTTTATATTTTTAATATTTCTTAATAATAACTATTTTAACTCGACTAATTTTTAAGTTTTTTGATTATTTACACTATAACAAACTCAATAGGTCAAATTTTGTTACTTTATGTAACGTTGAAAAATTTTAACAAAATTGTAATGGAAACTTGTACTCAAGAAAAACTACCTTTAAATTATTCTCCTGAACAAAAAAGCCGTACAGATTAATTTAACTGCACGACTACAATCTCAGGTCTATTAAAAACTCTTTGCGGAATGATACTATTGCCTAATCCTCTACTAACTATCATAGACGTATTTTGTTGTTCATATAAACCCGCTGTATATTTGGGCAGTATTCCTTGATTAGGAGCAACTAATCCCCCGATAAAAGGTAACCGAACTTGTCCCCCATGTGCATGACCCGATAACACTAAATCTACTTGCTCATCAGCATATGCTTCTAAAAATTCAGGCCTATGGGATAATAATACATTATACCTATCTGGCTGCGTTTCAATTTTTGCTTTTACAATTGCATCTTTTACAATACTTCCTTCATCAATATCTCCAGTATTAAATTCCGGATCATCAATTCCTAACAAGTTTATTTCGTGTCCTCCCTTTTGTATTATTACATGTTCATTTCTTAAAACAGTGACATGCTGTTTCTTTAATTTTTTTTCTAAACTGTTATATTTTCCTGACCATTTTTCATGATTTCCTGTCACAAAATATACCGGGTATTCCTTTACAAGTTCTCGTATTACTTGCATACTAATTTCTGCATCGTACGATTTACTGTCTATTAAATCACCCGTAATAGCAATAATATCTGGATTTATGCTTTTTACTTTTTGAATTAAAACGTCTTGATTATCACCAAATTTTTTATTATGTAAATCTGAAATTTGTAGTATTTTATATCCTTTAAAAGAAGAGGGAATTTTACTAGAGGTTATTTTAACCTCAGTTATACTTATTAAATTGTTTTGTAAATATAAAAAGATACTAATGCCTACTAATATACCAATAATTAATATGATTCTTTTAGTCTTCTTGTTCATATTCCCCCCTAAAATCTTGATCAATACTACAGTTCACAATAAATATTACGTGCCCTTCGCATTCAGAATAACTGAAATTTTTTAATTGATTTGTAGTATTTGCTATAGTTTTATACGCCACTTATAAAATTTTTCAATCGTATGCGTGTATGATGTCATGCTCATTCTTCAGTAATTTTATAGCAGATCACTGGAATCTCTTCATAATATTAACATTTATCTTACTTAGTTTGATAACTATATCATGATATTTCCTATAGTTTTTTATAAAAATATTGTGTACTTTTCTCGAAGTATATACGACATTTGATTACAAATATATTATTACCACTACGATTTTAATTTGTTTAAAACGTACAAAGAGAGAATTGAAACACTAAATTGCCTTATGAAAAGGTATTACTGTATTATTTGTTAGAAAATTGAAAAAACATGTGTAGATAGCTATCATTGTAAGTGCATATATAATTAACTTTGATTTTCTGACATAATTTCACATAATTCTTAAACTATTTTTTTGCGTGCATTATGAAATAAAATATTGCCCCATGTCAGTCTTTAAAAAATTATATATCATAACTTTAAGGGAGGAAGAAAACTATGAAGATGAAAAGAAAAATCATGATGACGACAGCACTTGCAGCTACATTGGCTACAGGTGCACTACCAAGTACATCGGTGTTTGCTGCTGAAAAAGAGGCTCCTATCCAACAAGAAGAGACACAGATGAGTATTCAACCATTTGCACAAAATAATTTGGAAACAGCAGTTAAAGCTGCCTTAGATGGTCCAGAAGTTAAAAAAATTAAAGTATTTGAGCATGAATTTAATGTAAAACCAATTGAAGTAGTAAATTTAGGTGGCGGTAAAACATATGTTAAGGGACAAATTTCTCATCATTTAAGTTTTCGTCCAGATGATCAATTTTATTATGAGTTTACAGTGCAAGATGGAAAGGTAATAGATAAGCCTGTATTTAATATTGATAGAGGTGGTTGGACACCATTTGCTGCTCCACTTTTATCAATTCTTGCTGCGTATAATGGGATTCCAGTTAATCCAAATGATTTAAATGCACTTGGTCAACAGATTGGAAAAGTGATAGATGGAAGCTGGGAACATGCAGCCCAATCTATCGCAACTGTAGTTAGTTTAAGTTTTAATGAGTAGAATTTCTTAATTTTTGTTAGCCTAACAGAGTCCCATTTTTCATAAGTAACCTTGTTATAAAAAATTCTGAAACAGCTATAAATAGATTTTTACCACTCAGTCACATTATCTTGATTTGTTAACCACCTTATCATTCATTATATGTCACAAAATAGAAGTCTTTTTTAAGACTTCTGTTTTGTTTGTATACAGTACAGCGGAAAGTTTGTTTTTTACCTATCTATGCTTCAATTCTTTAAGAATCGGTTTGACTATTAGATACAATTTATTACAACAAACTATTAAAATCTCAAATAACTTCCTACCCTATTTTGATTTTTTCAAACACAAAAATTCATTACTTTAAGAATGAAAACAATAGATGTAGTAAAAAATCATCTTGTTTTATTATATCTATTGTTTAAAAGTCAGGAGAGATAAAATGAACAAAATAAAAATGAGGAATTTTTTTAAAATTAGTATCCTTACTTGTTTCACACTAGCAAGTTTAAGTACACCATCTACTATTTTTGCTGATAGTCATCCAGGTTATTCCTATGAATCCAATATAGGCTATCAAAACCCAGCATGGATGTCGAAAGTAGCAGATTCAACAAAATTGAGTGAAATATCTATTCCAGGGACTCACGGTACAATGGCTTTACATGGAGCAAGTTTTCTTGATGAAAATTTGACAAGAAATCAAACTATGAGTCTACCACAACAATTAAATTCCGGAATTCGATATGTAGATATGCGTGTTAAACGTGTAAAAGATTCTTTTGCAATGTACCATGGGATTGTAAATCAAAAAGCAATGTTTGAAGATGTATTAAAAGAGGCAATTCAATTTTTAAAAGATCATCCTACAGAAACAATTTTAATGCGCTTAAAAGAAGAAACTACTCCTGAAAGTGGCTCACTATCATTCGGGGAAATACTTAATAAATACAAAGACCTTAATTATTCCTATTTTTGGGATCCGAGTTCTGTACCAACTTCAAAAAGAAATAACCCTACTCTAGGAGACATCCGAGGGAAAATTGTAATCTTACAAAACTTTACAGCCTCTCAGCAATATGGTATTAATTACGATAGCTTAAATATACAAGATACATTTGAAATTGAAAACGGACCAGACGGAATGTATGAAAAATGGAATGCGGTGAGAACTCACCTTCAAAATGCAAATAATAATTTTAACAATGATAAAATCTATCTTAACCATTTTAGTGGCACAGGTGGTGCTGCTGCATTATTAAATAATGTTTATCCTTGGTTTGTTGCAAGTGGTAAAGAGAGCAGAAATACTGATAGTAACCCCAAGATGATTCAAAAAGCTACAACTAATGCGTGGGAAGATTTCCCTCGTGATATAAATGGTCAAGTATTTTATGGTGGAATGAATACACTTGGGACCGAACTCTTGCAACAAGGTGGAATTAAACATTCTGGTATTATCGCAGCTGATTTTCCTGGTCCAGGTTTAATTGATAGTATCATTAAATTAAATGGTATACATTCGAATGAAAAAGAAATATTAATTTCGCAAACTTCATCCGAATCTAGCCCTTTATCCGGACAACAAAATCGATCCAGTCAAAACTTTAAAATTAATAGTTTACCTGTAGGTACTAAGGAATTAAAATGGATTATTGAACCTTCAGAAAAAGATCATCCTTCTTCTATCTCTTTCAATGTAATGATTGACGTTTCCCTAGGTACAGATTCTACTCGTTGGAAAAATATTTCACATGGATCTAGGACTGAAGCTTATACGAATACTAAATATTATATTGCAAGCCCACTTGGTGCCACTAACAAATTTACAGTGAAAATATACGCTATTACAAATTAAAAAATAAAGAATCCCAATGGAATTCCTTTTTGATGGAATACCATTGGGGTTCTTTAATAATTTCATTTCGTATATATTGGGATGAAGAGTAAAAATTGCACCCCTGTTCCGGTATTGCACATAGAATAAGTGATAACTACCCTTTTCCACTTATCATTTATTTAAAACTGGCTTCCAAAGCGATAGTGCAAAAATCCAATTTGGATCGCCGTTCCCTTGATAACTTTGAATCGCTTCATACACTTTTCCCTCATGTACTACTTTATCACCTTTATTGTATGCTTTTCTTGCATCCCATTTTTCATAAGTAGAGTCCTCTAGTTTTGTTGCTACAGTTAAAACATCACTTCTACTAGACTCATTTCCAGCTAAATCAACCGCCGTCACTACATATTTATACGATGTATTAGTTTTTAAATCTTTATCCATAAAGGATGTATTATCCGCTGTCCCAATTTTATTCATAACCCCAGTGCTTTCTCTATATACAACATAATGATCAACACCTACATTATCTTCAGACGCACCCCACATCAAATCAACAGTTGTCGCTGTTGTACCCATACTATGTAATCCTTTTGGTTGAGTCGGAGCCTCTTTATCTGGAATTTCATTTGTTGTCTTAGCCTTTAGTTTTTCACTTTCTTTTGATATGTTTCCAGCAGCGTCTAATGCCTTTATTGTATAGGTATATTCCGTATTTGCTTTTAATTTTTTATCAGTAAAAGTTGTACCTAGTACCGTACCAATTACTTCTCCATTACGTAACACTTGATATTCTTTTACGCCTATATTATCAGTAGAGGCCTTCCATGTTAGTTCAACACTATTGGCAGAAACTTTAGACGCATTTAATCCCGTTGGTTGACTTGGAGCTACTGTGTCGGGAGTTTCATTATTTACTAAATTCACATCAATTACGTTATAAAACGCATTTGACGTATCTGCTACATCCCATACAGCTAAAATAACATGATAACCATTGCGATCAGTTGGTACATTAATTGTATGTGTTAAATTATTTGATGCTGCCGAACCGTCATGATTCACAGTTCCAATTGGTTCTAATTCAGCACGTGTTAATGGTTTATTAGGATCCCATCCCTTTTTTGTAATGTAATAATGCCATTTACTTGTAGAATGTGCCGCTGTGTATTTCCATGTAAATGTATTTGCTCCCCCCTTTATTGTGTTTTTGAACCAGCGATTTGATGTTTGTTGGTCAAGAATCCCTCCAAACAATCCTCCTGCCGAAGCAATTTTCCCATCAATCGGTCCACCATCAGGGAATCCTTTAGGTGCTTCTAGACTTTGAGGTTCGTACATTACATTTCCACAATTTAAATTTAATGCTCCATAATTCTGATTACATAAAGCAGCACGACTACTCGGCTTTTCAACAAACCCATGTGCATATGCACTTTGAGGAATCATTGTAATTACCGTCACCCCTGCAGCTAAAACACAAGCACCAATTCCTTTTTTACTTTTTCTTAATCTTTCTAACTTAGATGTTAATTTCAAATTCATACTTGTCCCCCCAATATATTGTTTACGCTAATATAATAGCAATATAGGGATAAACGAACAAATCACCTACTAATATATTAATAGTTCAATAACATAAACACATTTAGTTTATTTATTAACCTAATATGGGGCTAAATTAAGCAAATTAATTCTATTTTGTAACATTATGTAGTAAAGAGTTTATAAAAAACCAATAAAGATTCACAAAAAATCCAAATATCGATTACTTAATTTTTTACAACCACACCCCACACGATAACTACATTATTAAGCAGGTTTCATGATTTATTACATTCTCTCGCCACCTGACAAAATCAGATCAAAAACATATCCCTGCATATTATCAATTAGTTTAACCACATCTGGATTTTTATCGTTGCTCAGCGACCAATTAATTGACACCATTGCGTTTGCTGTATACAACTGAGCTACAAAGTCAATCGGCACACTTACTTCAACCTGCTGCTCTTTCAAATAGGAATAGCAGGCATTATATAAAATGGATTCTAATTCTAAACGTAAATCCGCTGAGGGAACACGTACATGGAGTAAAGTTGCAACCTCTTTTTTTCGCGCTGAGATCTTATCGGTTATCATATTAATAGCTTGAGCCACATTTCCATTCTCTATTAATGCGAAACGAAATTCAATTTCTTCCTTGAACCAGCAGACATAATTTTGCACTAATTTTTCCAAAAGATCATATTTATCTGCAAAATGGCTGTAAAATGTGGACTTACTCACCATAGCATGTATGCAAATATCTTTAGTTGTAATTCGCCCAAACTCTTTTTCGTTCAAGAGGGTAATAAGTGTATTAGAAATATTTTTCTTCGTTTTATAAACGCGAACATCCTCTCCCATTAATAATCAATCTCCTTCCCAAAGTTGCTTATCAAACCATTTATATCCTTATGGTTCGATTTCGTACTTCTTACCCTTTCCTGCTTGTTGTTTCTTTAATATACTTCTCTTATCCTTACCTTGTAGTCAAATATAAGGAGGGATTTTATGTTTAAACAGTATGTAAACAACGAACAGTTCAATTTGCAAATTAACCGTTTTTTCAACGATTTCTATCAAGACGATGAGCGGGCAAATCAGGATTTGCAAGCCATCATCCCAAGACTTACAGACACGGACAGCTGGTATAAAACTTGGATAGAATATGCAGCAATGCGGGAGCATCAGAAAGACTTCGATCTGGCTTCGGTTTATTATCAGGCTGCCGAGTTTTATATGGAATCATCCAATCCAAAAAAAGAAAAAGTGTACCAAAAATACCGTGAAACTTTTTATAAGGGCTTTCATGACTTTGAGTATGAAACCTATCAAATTCCTTATGAAGATTCCTATCTTCCTGCAATTAAATTCATGACACCAGGCGCATGTAATACACTACTTTTCTTTGGAGGCTACGATTCCTACATGGAGGAAATGATGAAGATGATGAACTACCTCATAGGAATCAATTATAATATTATAGTTTTTGATGGACCTGGACAAGGAACAGCACTGAAAAACGGCTTAAAATTCATCCACAACTGGGAGAAGCCCGTTTCCACAGTCATTGACTATTTCGAACTTGACCGTGTTAGTATTCTCGGAGCTTCTTGGGGTGGCTACTTAGCAATGCGTGCCGCCGCTTTTGAAAAACGAATCGACAAAGTCATCGCCTTTAATATTTTTTATAGTGGCCTTGATGCACTCAAGATGCGCATGACGGATAATATCTGGAATAAATTGACCATGCTTCTGGCTACTAATGAAGCTGACAAAATTAATACCATGTTTAAACAAATGATGGCCACCAGCATCGACCTGAACTGGAAAGTTAAAAAAGGTATGGAAAATACAGGTGAAAAAACGCCATTTAACTTACTTAAAAACTTTGAAAAACATACGATGGCAGGAATCGGTCAGTTCATAAATCAAGAAGTATTGCTCCTGGCTGGTGAAGACGATCAGTACGTTCCAATTAGCCGATTACCGCAAATCGAATCGGAGCTATGTAATGCAGCCTCCATCACTTCTGTAGTTTTCACTAAGAAAACTGGTGGTGAACAACATTGTCAGGCTGGTCATCGTCACTTAGCTTTTGATGAAATTAAAAGATTTTTGCGACATAAATTATATTGAGAAATATGAAGCGTTTTAGCACTTTCAAAATTTTTCTTTTATTAGCACATTAGAACATGGTGACATTCTTGCCCTTCTTATAGTGTTCATGGTGACCATCGTGTCACTACTCAAAAAGACTGATATTATTTTCATAAAAGAAATCCCCCACGTATTTGTGGGGGATTATTCTGCGTTTTACTTATAATGAAATATGTGAAGTTTTGTTTATTTACAAACCTAAAATTCCAACAATCTGACTCGCCTTTAGATTAGTAATATAATAGTACATCTCTAAACCCTTTTTTTCAGCCTTTAGCACCTTACCCCTCATTTTCGATAAATGTTGGGAAACAGTGGATTGTGGAATTTTTAAAAGCTTCGTCAATTGTGTAACATTACATTTTTTATACTGAATTAACTCGTTTATAATTTGCAATCGAATTGGATGTGCCATTATTTTTAACATATCTACATCCTCTTCAGTTATTACACTCTTTTTCATTTCACTTTTATACATTGTCATAAGAAATTCTCCTTTATTATCCGTGCATTTCCGCACGTCTTTTAATTAGAAGTATATTCTAAAATTATTACGGTTTAATATTCTTACTTTTTGGTATATTGAAGTTTATATTTTCAAAATAATATAATTCCAGAAACGCCTTACACACATATTGTAAAATTCCAATATTCGATTCATATGAACTTAATATACGGTTTAAATGAATCTCACTTCACTATGGAGACACTGTTGAAACTTTACTTCAATAACTCTGTAGGAAACTTATAAACAACTAAAAAAGGACACACCTATAGCATATGTATGCGTAGGTGTGTCCTTTTCTAAGATAAATTTTAGAGTATTAACTTCTTTTTATCACATCGTATAAGATAACTATTTAAATTTCAAAATATATAGTATAGAATAGGAACATTCGCTATATTTATGTATGAAAGGATTTTCGGAAATGGACTTGTTGCAAATCAAGAAAATGGAAAATTTAATTTGGACTATTGAACATAGTAGTGACCTCTCAAAAAGGTTTTATATAATAAAATTTTTTGATAGAGAAAATACAATTAAGCCAATTGAAACATTAGAATTTGGAAATAGAAATATCGACAAATTTAAATGGGTGTTTATTAATATATTTCCAAGGGTAGTAACAACTTATGTCCCTTCCACTGGAAGGAAACCTGATGAATCATTAATAGATACAACTAGAGAAAACAGTAAAGAATCACTTATTTTACAAGGAATACGAACCTACACCAAGTTTTGGTCATGTTAACCCCCACCCTTCTATAGCAGCAAATATAATTTTGCATAAAATGTGTTTTTTTGAGTTAAGGTGAATTCTATATGTAAATTCTTCTGAGAGTTTCATTCACATTGTATTGTTCGTTATTTGAAGAACAAGGAGTTTTTTATAATATACGATATATCAATTTTTAAAATGTATGCTTATACTTATTTTTTTAGGCATTTTATTCTCTTAAGAGCATCCACGCAAATACATGCTCTTAAGAAAATAAAAGTAGTACGCATGAGATTGAATGAATATTAAATAAAACACTTTGGATCTGGAACTTACCTTACACTTTGTTTTATATACATAAAAGAAGAGTAGAATATCCTTTTTTATTTTTAGATTTGCCTACTAACACTTCAAACAATCTATCAGGACGTTAAGTAGTGAATAATTCAATTTAAGGGGATTTTTTTAGTCTCTACTAATTTAGCAGAAAATTCAGTTCCACATTTAACCTTTCTAAATTCTAGATGATTAAATCCTTGATTAGCGCCTCATCGGTTGAATCAAAAAGGGGACGCACTTTAATACACCTAGTCCAACAAACGTAAATATTACTCCTACCAAATCTAACAAAAAAATTTGAGTAGCCCCCTATTTATTGCACTAATTATAACTAGAGCTAGCCCTTTCCTTTTCTTTAAATTCCTACTTTAACTAGACCATACGGACGTTAAGTGATATGAGGTTCATTTTATAATGGGGGAAATTTTCACCTTTTCTAAACAACTTATTATATTATTTTTATCTAATAAGGCACAGAAACAAATTAAAAAACTTTAGTGCTCCTGAGAAAAAATCTCTTGAGGAAAAACGTTTTTAGGGTGAAACGTTTTTCAGGGTACTTTTATACTGACTCTTTTCCTTAAAATGTTTCTGTACCTAATATTTAAATTAACTTATGTCAAAATATTTCGCAATACAAATACTAAATGCTACATGGATATATAGAAAATGACACTTTTTATGAGCATACCCCATCAAATACTTATATTAAATATAGAAAGTCACCTTAATATTATTAAATTTGTTAAATTAAATAATGAAAATGGAGAATACTAACTTTATAATTGTCACAATTTAATATATATATCTACTCTTTTATTACTCGTAAAAATCATTTGATAATTCCTTCAATATTAATTTATGAAATGCAGAGACCATCTAAAGCAACAATTTTCTTACATTAGATTGTTTTTCTATTTAATTTATTTTGTCGAAAAAAGTCGATATTTTTATATTTTTTTCATTTAATTATTGTACATTTGCACATTTAATGTTAGGATTATGCCTATTCAAATTAGATCCTATTGATTCCTCTTTAAGATTTCTTTATTTTATTTGTGAAAATTAGTTACTTTCTAGTAAATTCCCAGCAATAATACAGCAAACTACACTAATAATAATTCTAAAATTATATTTTCACCTCGTAAATTCATAAAAAGGAATTTAAGTCAAACTATATTTTCTATCTGTGTATATTCATTCTTTATTCAAACATGATTAATTATAAGTTCTAACTCGTTAATCAAATTTAAATAACAATTTTGATTCTAAAATAAGTTCAAAATCAAAATAAATATATTGTTATTTCAAAATAATGTTGTAAACTATCTTTAGAATGGAAAGATTTATGTAACAGCGTGTTAAGGGGTTACAGGGGGAATAAAAATGAGAAATTTTTTCGATGACAGGTATAAAAATATTGAATTAAAAAGGAGACTATTAAATATAATTAGTGAAATTAGTGAATTAAAAGGAAAATTAGCTGCTTATCAGGAACAAAATCCTGATATATTTACTAGCTTAGAAAAAACCATACCACTTCATTACATAAAAAACTTTACTACTACCTATGAAGATATAAAAGTCCCAAATAAAAGATTAAAAGAACTTATTTTAGATGATATAGTACCTCAAAATATTTCGGAAGATGCTATCTTTTGTTTTTATCAAACACTTACTTTTGTACATAAGAATTCCTGTGATTTATTAATCAATCCAGAGACTATACAGGAATTACATTTTCAATTAATACATTACATTACCTCTGACAGTGCCAAATGGCGCGAAAAACCGTTTACTATTCCAGGTATTCCTGAAAACGGAATGCACTTAAATAGTTACCGCATTCTTCCACATGAGCTTATTCCACAAGTAATGGAACAATTATGTGATCAATATAACTCATTAAATTCTAGTAAGGTCCATCATTCACTTTTATTAATAGCTCGTTTTATATTTAATTTTTATTGCATAGTCCCTTTTAATCAGGGTAACGGCAGATTGGCACTTATGTTAATGCAATTGCTATTAATTAAGAGTGGAAATACATTTGTAAAATATGTATGTCTGGATAAATACATTAAGAAAAATGAATCTGAATATTACAATTCGATTTATAAATCTTCGGTAAATTGGTACTGCGAGGAACATAATAGTAGCTTTTGGTTAAAAACGTTTTTAACTATTATATTAGAGGCGTACAAAGATCTTCATAATACAGTTCTAGATTCTATATGTAAGCATACTAAAGTGGAGAGAATTCAGGATTTTATCCTTAAACAAAAACAACCCTTTACTAAGGAGTGTATTCGTAACACATATCCAGACATAGCAGAGAGTACAATCAGTAAGGCTTTAAATTCCTTGCAATTGTTTGGCCATATTAAGCTAGTGACAAAAGGAAGAAATGCTAGTTGGATTAAAGTTTAACTATACTTGTAAAACACTTACAGTTCAAAAAAGAAAATTATAACTTTATCATTTAAATTCATGCCTTTGGACTCTTATTCATTGAATTTCACTTTAATATATTAAGCTATTATTACTAATTTAGTTATTTCTAATTCCTACAAAACGTTTTATAGGAATATTTGTCGAAAAAAGTCGCATTTTAATATTTTTTCTTTATTTTCTGGTTGTAAACGTTTTATTTTCATGTTACCATCTTAATCAAACAATAGATGGTAATAAAAATGAAAATATTTCTTTCCCTTAGAAACATATAAACGTACGGTCATATCAAGAAAATAAGGCCAAAGAAATATTTGATACCTATCCAAATTACCAATAGGAATTTTGCCGCATTAACTTTCTGTTATTTCAGAATAAAACTTCACATTTTGTCCCTAAACAAAATTTGTTAGCGCGCAAAATTCAAATACACTAAAACAACCAAATAAATGAAATGTCCTTTTTTATTGAGCATTGAGGTATGAAAAAATAATTCTTCCTACAAAATTCAACTGAGTAACATAAAGACATCTAAATTACTACTTTTATCGCCATCTATTGTTGACAACATATTTACCAACTATTAAAAAGAACCTATCAAGGGTTCTTTTTTATTATAATCATTCAAATTTCACTTCTATCTTGATACTTAGATTTCTACACAAATTACATCTACTTTTTTACTCTCAATTATTGAATTTATAATATAGTACTTCAATTTTAGTTATTCTTGATCTCCATCCGTTTAAATTAGTGAATAAAATTCAAACATATAAAAATAATAACTACAACTAATCGTTATATATTAAAGAGGTGTCAATTTTGTCCTTAAATGAAAAGACCCTAGAAACAAAGACAGATAAAGCCATTGAAAAAATCCAAACCAGTAACTTAAAAGAACTTAAAAATACATTAGATAACATCTTTAATATTAGTGCAGATTTGATTGAACATCCTTTGCAATTAAAAACAAACACGAATATTTTACTATATTATTTTGAAGGCCTTACAGATGGTGTTGCATTAAAAGGAAATGTTGTTACACCATTATTACAAGAAGTGAATGAAGACAGTCAAATATTTAATTCTAATATTATTGCTACTCATACCAAAATAGTATATACGTGGAATGAAATTAAAGAAGGATTACTTGAGGGACAATGTGTACTGTTTATGGAAGGAGAAAAGAGGTCCCTTCTAATAAATACAAAAGGCTGGGCAGAAAGAGCGATTCAAGAACCCATTTCAGAAGTTACTATTAAAGGCTCACATGATGGGTTTATTGAGAATGCCACAAAAAACATAGGCTTAATTCGTCGATATATTCCTTCTACTGAATTGAAAATTAAAAAAATGAAAATTGGAGAACGCGCTACTTCTTTAGTCTATTTAATTTACTTAGGGGATGTAGCAAACGAAGATGTGGTCCAAGAAATAGAAACTAGAATCTGTAAAATTAAAACGGATGCGGTATTGAGCATTGGAGAACTATCTAATTTTACAAAGGATCAAAATTGGACTCCTTTTCCACAAGCTTATTTAAGTGAACGCCCAGATGCCATTTCTAATCATATACTTGATGGAAAAGTGGCAGTGTTAATTGATAGATCTCCTGGTGCGATGATTGTCCCAATGAATTTAATTGGATTTTTTCAGACTCCAGATGATTATAATATACATTGGCTCATTGCATCATTTTTTCGCTTATTACGATTTGCAGGATTTATTATAGCTATTTTTTTACCCGCAATTTATATTGCTATAGTCTCTTTTCACTTTGAAATCATTCCTTTAGATCTATACACTTCTATTGCAACGTCAAGAGTTAAAGTCCCTTTCTCTCCTTTATTGGAAGCTTTTATAATGGAAATCACACTAGAAATGCTACGTGAAGCTGGTATTCGCTTACCACAACCAATTGGACAAACAATTGGAATTGTTGGAGGGATTGTAATTGGGCAGGCGGCTGTTCAAGCTGGGCTTGTGAGTAACGTTATGGTTATTATCGTATCTATTACCGCCATTGCATCATTTATTGTTTCTAATTATGATTTATCAAGTTGTATTCGGCTTATTCGTTTTCCAATGATGTTATTAGCCTATTTTTATGGGATTGTAGGTATTGTTAGTGGATTAATGCTCTTATTTGCTCATTTTGTTTCATTAACTTCCTATGGTTCACCATATGGATTGCCAATTGCACCATTTCGTCTCCAAGAGTTAAAAGATTCTTTTGTAAGATTTCCTATTTCCATGATCACGACCCGCTCGAGTACAGGACAGCCGAAACAAAAAAAGAAAAAAGAAGGTGGTTCGCATGGGGAATCTTAAATTTCAAAACATAACTTTATTTGAATTTATTGTTTTCATCCATTCACTGCAACTTGCATCAGGTATGTTAATTATGCCAAGCCCACTTGCTACTACCGCTGGCACAGATGGCTGGATTTCTATCATTCTGGGATGGATGGTTACTTCTATAATTGGCGTATTTATTGTATTAATGTTACAAAAAAGTCCTAGCAAAAATTTCTCACAGATTTTAAAAACATACTTTGGTAAATGGCTAGGAACAATTTTTCTTCTTTTATATGCCTTTTATCTATTTTTTGCTGGTTTTAATACTTTATTAAAGGCAACTGACATTATAAAAGTGTGGATATTCCCTTCCACTCCTGCTTTTCAAATCGCCATATTATTACTATTGCCTTTTATTATTTTATCATTGAGTGGGATAAGGGCTCTTACTAGTTATTCTATGCTTGTTTTCTTCTTCACTGCTTGGATGCCACTATTTCTTCTGTTTTCATTAAAGAGTAACTACAATCCTTTACACCTACTACCTATTTTTAAAGATGGCATATCCCCTATTATAAAGGCAACAAAAGAAACAATTACCCCTTATGCTGGCTTAGAAATTGCATATTTTATTTATCCGTTCTTACAAAAAAAACAAAAAGCCATAAAAGGAATACTAATAGCGAATACTGGAACCATGTTTTTCTATCTATATGTGACTATTCTTTCTTATATATACTTTAGTCCGGAGGGGATAAAAGACGTAATTTGGCCAGTATTTCATTTGTTAAAAGGGGTTCGTTTTTCATTCATAGAACGATTAGAAATTATATATATCGCTTACTATTTGATTGTATTTTCCACTACAATATATCCGTATTTATTTTTCAGTTTTGAATCTGTGACCATTTTACTTCAAAAAAATGCTCGCAATTGGGTGCTCGTTAGTTTTATGTTTTTAATAGTCGGCTTATTTATTTTTCTAAATCCCGACGTGGATCAATATTTGTTTATATATTCTCTTATGGATATCTTAAATATCATTTTTTTTATTCTATTACCAATCTTTTTTTTCGCATACAGCATTCTTTTCACTTGGTTAACTAGGAGGAAACAACTTTGATTCGAAAATGGATATGGATTGTAACTTGTTGTGTATGTTTAATCGGTTGTAGTCAAAGAATCCCTCTTGAACAGGTTTCATTAATCCTGTTAATCGCCTTAGATAGAACTTCTAATGGAGACATAAAAGTGGGCACAAGCATACCACTCTTTCATCATAAACAGCAAAGAAGTACTATAGAGCAATGGACGCGGGCATCCACTGTATATAATGGATTCAGTAAAATAGATACGAAGTTAACGGGCTATATGACAGCCTCAAAAGCTGAAATCATTTTAATTGGGAAAAAATTGGCCCAAGAAGCAAATTGGATGCAGGAGCTTGATTCTTCTTACCGTGATCCTTACGCTACCATTAATGCTAAAGTAGTACTTGTTGATGGACCTGTAGAAGAAATTTTCACAATTAATAAGCCCGATAAACCATCACTACCATCTTACATAAGTAGTGTAATCGAATCCTCCATTCAAAATAATCAATCCGTTTCTTCCACGATTCAACAATTAATGAGAGAAAAAAATGAAGAAGGAATGACACAAGCTGTTCCAGTTATAAAAAAAACAAAGAATGAAATCGACACGGTAGGAATTGCACTTTTAGATCGACAAGGTAAATATTTAAGCCGTATCCCTAAAAAAAATGTTAAGTTCTTCAATCTTTTAAATAAGCCCAAAAATAAAGGCCGGATGATACTACACCTTGTGCTTCCACCTAAAAAATCCAGCCAAAAACCAAACACTTCTATATTAATACAGAATGCGACTAGGAAAATAGATGTTAATTTTCAAAAAGGAAAGTTTGTATTTAATTTCGATATAAACGCTAATGTAGCTGTAATAGAAAAAACTAACGCACATTTAATTAAGGAGCATTATGATAATAAAAAAAACATACATAATTTAGAAAATGAGGTTCAAAAAGAAATTAATAAGAAATTACAAAATATGTTGTATGAATTACAAAAGAAGAAAATTGATCCTATCGGATTATCGTTATATGCTAGAGCTTTTCAATATAACGAGTGGAAAAAACTAAAAGGAGATTGGTTGCAAGCGTTAGCAGAGGCTAAAATAACTGTAAAAACACACGTCAAAATAAAAGATACTGGGACCATTAGAAATTAGATTAGCCTATTCTTTTATTTGACAGCATTTCTCAGTCGAATTTCCCTTCCTCAATAATTATGATATAAAAGACGCTAATTCAAAGAAAAATCTTTCGGTTAAATGCTAACCAATAGATTTTTCTTTTTTCTCTAACCAGTTCTTTTAAAAGGGCAACAATTTAACTACGGTAATCAAGTACAAGTTTCTAATTTAAGGGGTTTCGGCTTTTTGAGTTCGTTCGAATATCTTAATTTTAGTTTTATGTACTTTGATAGAATAGATACACATCAGCATATTTGTGCTTAATTTTATCGTTTAATGCTGCTTTAATAAATCATTTTTAGTTTATATATCCCATACTGATAGCAATTGAATTTTATTATTTATCCCCTTAGATTATTTCAAATGATTCTATTTTCTTTCCATTAGACTCTTTTGATATATTTCAAATTTCTTGATTACATGTTGTATAGGGGAGCCCTTCTTTTTTCCACGTAAGAAATCCTCCCTTTAAATTAACTACTTTCTTTATATCAGCTTTTTGTAAAATGCTAGCTGCTATAGCGGAACGTAACCCCGTTCGACATTGTAAAACTATTGGACAATTTTTCGGTACATCATCTATCCGTTCAAGTAGATTACCTAAAGTGATATGTATTGCATCATGAAGATGTCCTTCATCCCACTCTTTTTTACTACGCACATCGATAACCTTTACACTTCCATCTTTTATTAACGGATATAATTCATTTGATGTTTTTTCCTTATAAATCTCTAAACTATGGAATCTTTGAATTACCTTTGAAGGTGCAAAAGCAATAATATTATCTAAGCCAATGGACTCAAAGTCTCTAATAACTTCCTCCACTTTAACATTTTCCGCATCTAAAATTATTAAAGTTTCTTTTTTATAATCTAATATCCCCCCACACCAAGTTGTGAAAGAATTGTTATAAGGTATGTTAATTGACTTCTCGATGTGGCCAGCAGCAAAACACTCTACATCCCTTATATCAACTATTTGCTGAACACCCCTCATCACTTCTTGAAGTTCTTCTATTATATAAATAGCAGTAATCTCTCTCTTCTTACGAGTTGGTGGACCATACTTATTTAAATGCTTCATTAATGGAAAATACTTTGGAGGCTCTGGCTGTCCCGTCAATAAATTCGATATAAAATTATCTTCATCATTACATTGAAACGCCCAATTAAACATCTTTTCATAACCTAATGTGGAAGTTGGAATTGCTCCTAATGCTTTTCCACATGCACTTCCTGCACCATGTGATGGCCATATTTGCAAATAATCGGGGAATATTTTTATTTTTTGTATAGAATCAAATAATTGTTTCGCTCCTATTTTTGCGGTATCTTTAATACCAACAGCAATTTCTAATAAATCGGGTCTACCTATATCTCCTACAAATATAAAATCACCTGTGAATATTCCTATCGGTTTATCATTCATATAATTATTTTGACTTGTATCGGTTACTAAAAAGGAAATACTTTCAGGCGTATGCCCTGGAGTATGAATGACATTGAATTTTATATGACCAACCTTAAACTCTGTTCCCTCTCTAACCAAATTGTATCGGCCCTCGTTAAGATTTTGATATTTCCAATCACTATCTCCTTCATCTGATACATATAAATTTGCATTAAAAAGAAGGGAAAGTTCTCTAGACCCAGATAGAAAATCTGCATGAATATGAGTCTCAGCCGCAGCAATTACTTCCATTCCCTCTTTCTTAGCAAATTCTATATATTGTTCTATATAGCGGCTGGGATCAATAACAATTGCTACGCCTTCCTTCTGACAACCAACTAAATAGGAAGCATGAGCTAATTTTTCATCATAAAAATATTTTAAAAGCATAGCTATTCCCTCCAAATGCTTATTTCAAATTACTTCTCGGTTGTTACAACAACTCCCTATCTTTCCTTATAGAATCCCTTTCAACATTAAATTCCAATACATATAGGGCAACATATACCTTTTAAGTAAAAACATACTATACCGTTCTTTCGCTTGATTAAACGGAAACGTTTCTTGAGGCTCATGTTCATAGTTAAATTCAGCGAGTATAAGACTTTTATATCCTGTAACAATCGGACAGGATGTATACCCATCATAATTAGCCTGCAAGTCTCTTCCATTAAGTACGTCCAAAATATTTTGTTTTAAGACAGGTATTTGTTTTCGAATTGCCGCTCCAGTTTTAGATGTAGGTAAATTGGTACAATCTCCAAGTCCAAAAATATTCTTATATTTTACATGCTGCAAAGTATAAGGACTTATATCTACCCACCCCTGATGATCACTTATCTCACTTTCTTTAATAAAGTTAGGTGGCCCCATTGGTGGAACAACATGTATCATACTATATGGTACTGTTTCTCGTTTCAGTGTTTGCGTATCTTCAAAAATTGCTTCTCTCTTTTCAGCGATAATTTCTACTAAGTTTTTATTATAGTTCGTTATAATTTGCTTTCTTTCTAGTACTTGTTCTAATGTTTCAGCATAACGCGGTACCTGAAATATGTTAGCGTTCGCAGAATAAAACATTACTTCACTTCTGTTTTTCAAACCGCCATTACAAAAATACTCTTCTGCTAAATACATAATTTTTTGTGGGGCGCCACCACATTTAATAGGAGTATTGGGGTGGGTAAAAATCGCATTTCCTCCTTTGAATTTTTCAATTTCTCTCCAAGTAGAATCAACATATTTATAAGAATAATTGCTACAAACCCCATTGGTCCCAATAGACTCCTTTAAGCCTTTAATACCACCCCAATTTATTTGTATACCGGCTGCTACAATAAGAATCTCATATTCAAGTAGCATTCCATCATCTAAAAGTATCTTATTTTCATCTGGGAACAACTTAACGACACTTTTTGGAATCCATGTTGCTCCTTTTGGAATAAGTGATTCTTGATCACGCATCGTACATTCCTTTGAAACAATTCCACCCCCAACTAAACTCCATAGTGGTTGGAAGTAATGTTTTTTAGATGAATCGATAATAGCTATACTTTCTTTCAATAGGGATACATTTCGTAACAAATGTGCAGTAGAAGATAGTCCTGCAGTCCCAGCGCCAATCACAATAATTTTATAATTATCTCTGGTCTTCATTATCCTCTTCCTATCTGAATTTAATTTTTAAGTTAACTAATTATTAGCCTTATTTCATCGTAGTAACAATATTATAAGATAAAAATACTATTATTTTATCTTATTAAAACGAATATTCTGTTAACTTTATCCGTCGACATTACTATATGCGTAAATCCCTTATGTTACTTCTTTAATTTGTTTCAAACTCTACAAACTTTACATTTCTCAATATTAGCCTGTATCCTATCTCACTTTAATGACATTACACTTCTATAGATAATGAAATGCAAGTTTCTTTGGTATGGTTTGTCCATCCTCCTTTTCAGGAGATAGACAAAAACAATCTTATTCCAATAGCTATATTACCTATTCTTTTTTGAATCTTTGTTATAAATATCTATACATGCATTTGAGAACGTCTTTGTTGTTTTTCCAGTCCCTCAATAATGTGAGAATTGCTATTACCATATTTCCCGTAGCCTTTGATTTATAGGGAGCTGAAAATAGTACATACCAACCCGACTGGAATATTGAACACCTCATAACAGGAGATACTTTCTACTTAACTCAACGTTTTGGTAGAGCGCATTTTGGTGCCAAAATGAAGATTTTCAAGGTTCACCCTGACGGTACTTTACAACGCTTTATTACAATTGAACCAGAATTTATTACTACGCCTAAAGGGTTAGAAATTTGGAGAACACCAATTACAAATGTATATACTAAAGGGACATATATTGCAGTAATTAAGTATAACGGAGAATTTACCTACTCAAATCATTTTCAAATTAATTAACTCTTTCCTACTCAGTAGCTAGAATTGATTAATTAGGTAGCTATGAAGAATTAAGATCTTAACCAGCTTTAATTGGATTTTAACTTTTTTAATATAAACACATTTTACTTTTAATAGAAGTAAGTTAACTATTATATCCACCTACTCTTCGTATGCAATATTGCATACGAAGGGCCTTAAATTAAATATTTTGGTATACTATGCATGTGGATTTTTCATCCAAAATTCCACTCAAACGCATATTTATGTATATGCCGACCCTAATTGCTAAAAGTGAGAAGAATGTTATTCATTCTTCTCACTTTTTTTATTTAAAATGTGTGCTTGTACTTAGGTCTTTAGATATTTTACATTTTGAATCTTAATACTAATCCACGTATGTGAATTTCCTTATAAAAATAAACTCCAAAATAGAATTAATCTTCCAAATTCCACCTATGGAGTCAGTTGTTTTCTAAAAAACATTCCAGCGTTTTTATCAATTGATTTTAGAATAGTTAAATAATAATACCATATACAAGCTCTGCATAAATTATTCATTTTCTTTTATATAATACCTACCTTTTTACTTCTGATAAATCATTAAACATTGGATTATATTTCACTTTTATATAAATAAAAGCCAAATAGCCGTTCATAATGAACGACTATTTAGCATCTTACTAATAATTTGAATGTTCTTCATGTTAATCTATTTTGTTTAATCCCGTAGAAGTAACTTGATAGGTTCTTTTTTTACCTATATATTCTTGTTTATTATTCTCAAGGTTAATAAGTGTAGCCCGTGTCTTTTCCTTTACTGCTTCCCCTTCTATATGGGTAAACTCAATATAATCTCCCACTTTGACTGGCACAGTTTGTCTTTCAGCAGTTTGCTGTCTATTTCCCACTATTTCCTTATTGTACACAACACTACCGGATGAATTCTGTACTTTGATACTTGCATACGTATTATTAAAATAAGAATGTGGTACACCTGCTTCTAAATTCACCTGCATTTTCTCTGTTACCCTATTATAATCTACTTTTGCGATTTCTCTATCACTATATCCCTTTAAAGACCAACCAAATTGATTTCCGTCTAAAACCGTTGCTTCTGGCATCTTTTCTACTTTCTTCAGACCTTCTTTTGTAACTTCGTACATTGCTTTTTTTCCAAAGCTCTCTTGTTTACTGTTGTCTACATTTGTGAAAGTAGCTCTATGCACACCTTCTAAATGTGTTAACTCAATATAATCGCCTACTTTAACTGGAACTTTTTGCAATTCAGCATTTTGTTGTTTGTTTCCATAAATGTCTTTCTTGTATACTACTTTCCCTGATGCATTTTGTACTTTAATACTCGCATATGTTTCATTAAAATAATGATGTGGTACGCCTGTTTTTAACTCAACTTGCATTTCTTCTGTCGACTTATTGAAATTGATTTTAGCAAACTCGAAATCACTAATTCCTTTTAGTGACCATGCAAATTGATTTCCATCTAAAATTGTTGCTTCTGGCATTTTTTCTACTTTCTTCAAGCCTTCTTTTGTGACTTCATACATTGCTTTTTTTCCAAAGCTTTCTTGTTTACTGTTGTCTACATTTGTGAAAGTAGCTCTATGCACACCTTCTAAATGTGTTAACTCAATATAATCGCCTACTTTAACTGGAACTTTTTGCAATTCAGCATTT